>CAWFKD010000001.1:0-1042043 GCA_963816235.1 uncultured Alphaproteobacteria bacterium
TGACAAATTAGGGGTGTTGAGGACTGTGTTTCGATGCGCGGGGCGAAAACGACATTTTCGCCGTGCGCAGTCCGCTGTATGTTTCTGCTGTCGCCAAATTCTTGATCTGGATCCATCCATGCCTCCCCCACCCTCTCCGCCATCGGCTTCGATGCCGACGACACGCTCTGGCAGAACGAGCAGTTCTACCGGCTGACCGAGCGGCGGTTGACGGAGTTGCTGGCGGAGCATGCCGAGCCCGGCGATGTCTCGCGGCGGCTGCTGGAGGCGGAGAAGCGGAACCTGGAGTTCTACGGCTTCGGCATCAAGGGCTTCACCCTGTCGATGATCGAGACGGCGATCGAGGTCACCGAGGGCCGCGTGCCGGCCGCGGTCATCCAGGAGATCCTGACGTCGGGCCGCGAGCTGCTGCGCCATCCCGTGGAGACGCTGCCCCATGTGCGGGAGACGCTGGCGCAGCTCGCGGGCAACTACCGGATCATCCTCATCACCAAGGGCGACCTGTTCGACCAGGAGCGGAAGCTGGCGCAATCCGGTCTGGGCGAGCTGTTCGACGCCGTGGAGATCGTCAGCGACAAGAACGCCTCGACATATCAGCGGGTGTTCAGCCGGCATGGCGACGGGCCGGAGCGCAGCATGATGGTGGGCAATTCGCTGAAATCGGACGTGGTGCCGGCGATCGAGGCGGGAAGCTGGGGCGTCTATGTGCCCCACGATCTCACCTGGTCGCTGGAGCATGTCGACGAGCCCAAGGATGCGCCGCGCTTCCGGCGGGTGGCGCATCTGGGGGAAGTTGACGTTGATTGCGGAGATTGGGTAGGACACAGCGCGATTGCGGCTCCGCGGTTTTGGAGCCTCGTCTTCGCGACCGCGCTCACAGGAACTCATTACTCCAAGGCGATGGCCCTTTCCCCAGCCTCCATTCTCATGATACCACCGGGAACGGCATCCCATGGGGCTGGACACCGGGAAGGTCTTTCCATCTTTCGTATTCAAGCCTTGAACAAGAAGAATACTCACACCGAGAGATCGACAATGGCAGAAGGCGAAAGGATCGAAACGCTGCGGATCGGCATGATCGGCAGCGGTTTCATCGCGAAGTTCCACCTTCAGGCCCTGGTCGGCGTTCGCAACGCCGTCGTGTCCGGAGTCTACAGCCCGACGGCGGCACACCGCGAGCAATTCGCCCGAACGGCCAACGACATGGACCTCGGCCCCTGCACGGCGTTCGGCAGCGTCGCCGCCATGGTGACGTCGGGATCTGTCGATGCCGTTTGGATCCTGGCCCCCAATTTCGCGCGGCTGCAGATCATGCAGGAGATTCACGACCTCGTGAAAAGCGGCCGCGCCCGGCTTGCGGGAGTCGCCTGCGAAAAACCCTTGGCGAGAACGGTTCAGGAAGCGCGCCAGATGCTGCGCCTGGCCGAGGACGCCGGCTTGAATCATGGCTACCTGGAAAACCAGGTTTTCTCGACGGCGGTGCAGCGCGGCAAGGAGATCATCTGGCGCCGCGCAGTGCCGAACAGCGGCAGGCCGTACCTCGCCCGCGCGGCCGAGGAACATAGCGGCCCGCACGAACCCTGGTTCTGGCGCGGATCGCAGCAGGGCGGCGGCGTGCTGTTGGACATGATGTGCCATTGCTACGAAGTCGCCCGCTTCCTGCTGACCGAGCCGGGCGCACCGCGCAACACGCTGACGCCGGTCAGCGCCAATGCGACGGTCAGCAGCCTCAAATGGACACGGCCTGAGTATGCGGCGAAGCTCAAGACAATGATGGGGCCGCAGGTGGACTACATGCGGGCGCCGGCCGAGGATTTCGCCCGGGGCACCGTCGTCCTGCGCGGGCGGATGGGCGCGAGGCAATGATCGAAGCCACGACATCCTGGGCCTATGTCGGGCCGGGATTGCGGATCCAGCTCGAGCTTCTCGGCCCGGAGTACTCCATGGAGTTCAGTTCCCTCAACACGGCGCTGAAGGTCTTCATGTCGCGGGCCATTACCGGCGGCCAGGGCGAGGATCTTGTCGAGAAGCAGAACGCCGAACAGGGCCTGATGCCGGTGCTCGAGGACGAAGCGGGCATCTACGGCATGACGGCCGAGAATCGTCACATGGTGGATGCTTTCCGCGACGGGACAGCGGCCACTTGAAACCTTTGAAGACGGCGTGGCCGTCGTGGAGATCCTGATGGCGCTCTACCGGTCGGCGGAAATCGGACAGGTCGTAAAGCTTCCGGCGGCCGAGCTGGAGACCTACCTGCCCCCTGTTGCCCGAGGCGACTGATCTCGCGTTGAAGCTAACGGCCCACGACCGCGCGCCGTCAGCCGGCAACAGCCTCCAAAATCGACAATGGCCGCGCGTCGCGATCACGCGGGCAAGGCGCAGCCCGGCACGGGCAAACAGGCGCTCATATTGGTCGCGCGTGCGCTCAAGACCGCCGGTCACCGCAAGCATATTCACGTCCATCAGCTTGATCGGATCGCGGTCGTTGCCGGCCGGGACGATGGTCTCGACCACGAGAACTTTGCCCGCCGGCACCATGGCGCGGCGGCAGTTCTTCAGAATCTTTGCCGCGCGGCCATCGTCCCAATCGTGAATGACTTTCTTCATGATGTAGACGTCGCAGCCTTCAGGCACGCTTCTCAAAGAAATCGCCGGCCACCAGGTCGCAGCGCGGCAAGGGCCCGCCGACGCCCGCGCGCGCCGCCTCGATCCCGGGGCAGGTCATAGAGCACGCCCGACAGATGCGGGTTTCGCGTGACGATCGCCGAGAGCAGCTGGCCATGGCCGCCACCGACATCGACGACGCGCTTGCAGGCCGGCGAAGTCGTAGGCCTCGGCTGCCTCCAGATTGGCTCGGACCGCTTAACGCGATCATCGCACGCTGGAAGAGAGCCGCCTGCTCCGGGTGATTGGCCAGCCACTGGAATCGCGGCGCGCCGAACACATGGTCGAAGGCTGTGCCGCCGGTCTGGACGGAATAGAGAAGCTGCCCCCAGGCGGCATAGGCTTCCCGATTGATCATGCGAATGAAATCCCGCGGGCTGTCGGGCGCATCGGCCCTGAGACCGCTGCTGAGCTCGGTTTGCGCGAAGCGGCCCTCGGGCTCTTCGCGAAAGACGCCTTCACTGGCGAGAAAGCGGAGCACACGATACAGGGCCGCGGCATCGGTTTTCGTAGCTCGCGCCAGATCTTCCGCGCTCTTCGGCCCGTCATGCAGCAGATCGGCAATGCCGAGTTCGGCGGCGACGTGAAGTGACTGCGCGGCGGCAAATCCAAGTCCCATTCGCAGGAGGTCTTGCGATGTGCGTGCTCATGATCTTCTCCGTTGGGCGGTCTCCGCGGCCGCGGGCGAGCCTCGCGGACGGATAGTCTTACTTCATTTCGTATTCAGTGTCTTCGATCAGCTCGCCGTGACTTCGGCGTCCGCGGGGGCCCCGCCAAATCCTTGCCGTTCCATGAATGCGTCCCGCCGGCGCATTGCCGGATCCAGTGAATGTCAGCCAAACCGCCACTCGCGTCCGTCCGATCTTTGCCACTCGGATTGCGGAACCAGAGCGGAGCGGAATAGGTCCGACCGCGCGATAGGCGCGAATTCGGCGCGCCTGACGAGCGTGTTGTCCGACAGCAGCCGGGTCAGTTCTTCGCGCGCACGCGAAACCCGGCTCTTGACCGTGCCGACCGCGCAGTCGCAAACATTGGCCGCCTCCTCATAGCTGAGGCCGCTGGCGCCGATGAGCGTCAGGATTTCCCGGTGGCTGTCGCAGAGTTGCGAGAAGGCGCGCCGGAAGTCGCAGAACTCAAGCGCCGCATGCTGGGTCGCGGGAGTGGCCTGTCCTTCAGCCGGCGCCTCGTCGAGCGGCACATTCCGCCAATCATGCTTGCGGATCTCGCTATAGTGGCAATTGCGCAGGATGGTGAACATCCAGGCTCTGAAGTTGCTTCCCGAGGCTGAACTGGTGGGCCGCCGCCAGCGCGCGGACCGTGGCGTCATGCACGAGATCGTCGGCCCGGTCGCGGTTGCGCGTCAGCGAGCGCGCGAAGGCGCGCAGATGGGGCATGCAGTCGAGCAGGGCCGTATGAAACTCCGGCGATGCATCCATGACAGTCGTCTAGCCATTCCACTATCTCACTTTCCATTATCGCTATCGGCGGGCATGCGGCCCGGCCAGAATCGTTCAGTCGCGCTGTACTCTTAGCCGAGTGGTGAGCCCCGCGCGGTTCATAATTGAACAGATGGTTACCGGCGCGCGCCTATGCCGGCGGCGCGCCCTGCCGATGGGGATTATTTGCCGGGGAGTCCAATTTTGAACATCGCGGGAGTTGCTTGAAGCCTACAAAGGCCTCGACGCATGCAAAATGCGTCCAAGGCCACGACGCGGTGCCCCCCATCTCGTTGTGGCCGTCTAACTCTTCCAAAACCCGGCAGTTCGTGCCCCAAACTCGGCTGCCGGGGCTCTTTCCCCACTCTCCAATTGCCGCTCCATCTCCTCCATTCACATTGACGACATGCACTGTCGTGCCCATTGTACATAGGCGGCCGGCTTGGCCGTTGTTGTGGAGGGCCGATGGCGACCAAGAAGATCAAGGCGATTCAGCAATTCGATCCCCAGCCATTCCTGGCATCGGTCGGCGCCGGCAAGACCGTCGTGAAATACCAGCGGGACCAGCCCATTTTCCGCCAGGGGGACGCCGCCGACGCGGTCTTCTACATTCAGCAGGGCAAGGTCCAAATCACCGTCGTATCGGAACAGGGCAAGGAAGGCGTCATCGCGATCCAGGAGCCGGGCGAGTTCTTCGGCGAAGGATGCATGGCCGGCCAGCTTTTGCACCTGGCGACCGCGAGCGCGATGGCGGATTGCACCATCGTCAGGATCGCAAAGGACGCGATGATAAGAGCACTTCGGGACGATCCGACCTTCTCACAGCTTTTCATGGCGTTCCTGCTGTCCCGCAATGCCCAGATCGAATCAGACCTGGTCGATCAGCTGTTCAATTCAAGCGAGAAACGCCTGGCGCGCGTTCTCCTGCTGCTCGCCAATTTCGGCAAGGACGGGAAGCTGGAGACCGTCCTTTCGCCGATCAACCAGGAGATCCTGGCGGCGAAGGTGGGCACGACCCGCTCCCGGATCAACTTCTTCATGAACAAATTCCGGAAGCTCGGCTTCATCGAGTACAACGGCACCCTGAAGGTCCATACGTCGCTCTTGAACGTGATCGTTCACGACTAGCGCCGATTTGCCGGCGCGGTCCGGGCGCGTCGCACTTCCTCCGCATTTCACTCTGAAAGCCGCCAGCAGCGTCGATTTACACAGATGACGCCTGTGTGCAATTGTGAACTTCGCGCTGCATCCCCATACGCTAAGAATGCAACCCTGCGCGAAAAGTTTTAGTTGGGATCGACGGAATTGCCGGCCGTCTTTGACCGGCATCCCGGTACCGGCTGCATTCGCCAATTCACAAATGGAGACGCCATCATGGACAAGGATCGGATCCGAGGTTCGCTCAAGCAGGTCATCGGCCGCATCAAGGAAGCCATCGGCAAGGCGGCGGGCGACCAGAAAACCGAAGCAGAGGGAAAGGCCGATCAGGCCGTGGGCAAATTCCAGAATGCCGTTGGCGGCGTGAAGGATACGGTGCGCGAGACCCTCAAGCCTTGAACCGCACTCCCACAGCGCTAACGGCCGCCTTCGCGCGATGCGGAACAAGGCAGGATAATGGTCGCTGTAGACGATGAAAATCGAATATTGGAGGTAACAATGAGTATCCTAACTATCCTTATGATCATCCTGATTCTCGTCCTGATCGGTGCGTTCCCCACTTGGCCTCACAGCAGGAACTGGGGCTACTACCCAAGCAGCGGCGTCGGGATCATCCTCGTGATCGTCGCCGTGCTGTTTTTCATGGGCCGCGTGTAGTTGCGGATTGCGCCCTGGGGACCTGTCCCCATTTGAACAGCGAACTCGGCGCGCAAGCGGTAGGAAGACACTGATGCGCACGGTCTTGATGCGCCGTTTCAACCGGAGAACAAGAATGAACAACATATTCTGGACTATTGGCGTCGTGGTCGTGGTCGGGCTGCTATTCGGGTTTCTGCGATTTCGGATACTGATCCACGGAATCCAGAGCCAATTCAATCAATACTCTTTTGCGTGCGAGATGATAACCAAGATATTCGTCCTCATTATTGCGATACTGGCTATCCCATTGCTGATCGCCGGTTACGGCCGCTATGTATGGTACGCAGATCAGCAGCGATGGGCGGCGGCGCGGGAGGCTGCTGAGGTACGCTATTGGGACATGATCGAACTGAATTGCCAACTCGGCGAGTTGACTGATCTCACAAAGTGTTCCGAAGCGCTCAGCATTCGCACCGCGCGCCACGAATTGCCGATGTAAGCTGCTCAATGGCTGATTTCGATGCCGCCACTCTATTCCATGTCGGGGATATGAAGACCTGGACCAAGAGCGCCATGCACAACTACTACCTCGATCCCGCAATTCTGTTCGTGGAGATCGATCGGCGCGATGGCGGACGCCTGTCAAGCGTGCATCCCGGCTACTACGTCAAGCCCCACTGCGATCCCGACTGCTGCCAGGCCATCGGCGGCATATCGAAAGCCGATTTCGGGCCGTTTTCGACGGCAATTGCGGCACGCAAATGGTCGGCGAAGAATCTGGCTGTAGTCGACTGAGCGCCAATCGAAGCCAAAGAATTCCGCATGTCCTGTGCAATAGTGAACTGCGCATCGCTCGCCGCTCAACTAAGAATGCGGCGGTACTGAAAGTTTCAGTCCCGAAAAAGGATGGCGTATTTAGCCTCGCTATGTCCGGATCACCAGGACATTCCCCAAGCGAGCACGCCAGGCCCTGGCGAGTCAGCCCCGCGTTGACTTGCATAGAAGGAGCTACAAAATGTCGAAAAGATATCTGTTGGCAGGCGCCAGCGCGCTCATGCTGACGCTTGCGCTTCCCATGCCGGCACCAGCACAAACCTATTCCGTCATGACGATCGCATATTCCGTCGCCGCCGTGCAGCGCGGACTCAACGATCTCGGCTATTCGGCCGGACCCGTGGACGGGCTGATGGGCAGCAAGACCCGCAGCGCCATTCGCGCGTATCAGATCGACAAGGGCTTGCCGGTCAGCGGCGAACCGAGTCGCAGCCTCAACGATCACCTTCAGGAGACCCTGCTGGCGGGATTCACGCCGGCAACCGGCGCCGATTTCGGCGTCGATCGTCGAAGTCCAGACGCGGCTGCGCGATCGCGGCTATAACGTGTCGTCGATCAACGGCATGCTTGATGCCTCGACAACGGCGGCGATTCGGACCTTCCAGAGCAATGCCGGTTTGCCGGTGAACGGGATGGTCACCGCCGCGCTGCTGGATCAGTTGCGCATTGGCAGCAACACCGGCGACAGCCGCACCCTGACCCGGGCCGAAGTCGTCCGCCTGCAAGCGGCGCTTACCGAACGCGGCTATGACACCGGGCCGGCGGATGGCGTGGTCGGTCCCAAGGTTCGCGGCGCGATTCGCAGCTACCAGACCGATGCCAGCTTGCCGGTCACCGGCGATGCAAGATACGGCCTGCTTGCGAAACTGGAAATGGACACCGACGACGCGCCTGCAGACAATACCCAAGGCAACAGCGTCGGCAATTCCACGTCGCAGTTGATGCAGGTCGAAGGCGAATTGCAGCGTCGCGGCTATTATATCGGCGAGTTCGACGGTGTGGCTGATGACCAATTGCGGTCGGCGATTCGCGCCTATCAGAGCGATGCCAGCCTGCCCGTGACGGGAGAGGCGAACGCGACATTCCTCGAAAGCCTGAAAACCTCTACGGTCCGCAACCGAGGCAATACCAACTCCCTGCTGGTTTGGGAGGTCGAGAACCAGCTGGACCGCCATGGCTATGCCGTCGGAACTATCGATGGCAATATCGACGACCAGACACGCCGCGCCATCCAGGTCTACAAGAACCAGGCGGGCTTGCCCCGGGACGGCCAGTTGAACTTCGCGCTGCTCGATCACATCGAGCGCTCGAACCAGCGCAACGACACGCAGACGGCATCGAAACTGATCTGGAGCGTCGAGATGGAGCTGACGCAACGCGGCTACAAGACCGGCCCGATCGACGGCACGATGGACCCGCAAACCGTCGCGGCAATCAGCGACTATCAAGGCGATTCCGGCCTGGCTGTGAACGGTAATGCCAGCGCGGATCTGCTCGCCAGCCTTGAGGACTCAAATGTCCGCAATGTCACGCAGGCGGACATCCGCGACATCGAACGCCGGCTCAATCGCCGCGGCTATGCGGTGGGCACGGTCGACGGCATCACCGATGCCAAGACAACCGCTGCCATCAAGGCGTACCAGGGCGATGCCGGTTTGGTCGTCACGGGCCGACCGAGCATCGCGCTTCGGGATCATCTGCGCAGTTCGAACACGGTGTCCAGCAGTTACGTGCAGCCGGACCAATCCGTGGAAGACTTCATCGACACCTTCCGCCAGGCGCTTGAACAGGTCAATTGATCCGATCTGTGGCGCCGCAATCTCTAGTACAAATTCAACAGTAAGGAACCATCATGCTCAATCTGACACGCGTGGCCTTTGTTTTCGGAACTATCCTGCTGCTCGGGGGATGCACCGCGGCAGGCACCCTCTTCGATAACAACTGCAGCGGCAACGGCTGGATATATCCGGGCGATCACTACTGTGCCGGTTACGTCGACGGTCCGTGAGCCAAGGGCTGATTACATCGTCCAGTTCTAACCACGACTCAGGAACCGGCCACCTACGAGAGTTTTGCCGGGACCGAACAGGCGGCATTCCATTCTTCTTAGAATGTGGAATGCCGCCTTTTCCTTGCGACGCTATTTCGGCCTGGGCTTCTCCCGCGCCTCCGGCAGACTCGCCGTGATCTCCGCGCCCAGCAGCACCGTGGCCCAGCAGCAATAGATCCAGAGCAGGAAAATCGGAATGGCGGCGACGGCGCCGTAGATGGCTTCGTAGGTGGGGAAGTAGAAGAGATAGGCCGCGAAGGCATATTTCACGATCTCGAAAATCGCCGCCGCCACCACGCCGCCGATCAGCGCGTCGGAGAATTTCACCCGGCGATTGGGCGCGATCAGATAGAGCAGCGTGAAGGCGACGGCTTCCAGGGCGAAGGGCATGCCCGGCATCACCCAGGCGACGGAGACCGCGAACGCGCTGCCGCCGACCCGGGCGCCCGCCGACATCAGGATGCCGGAAGCCGACAGCGCCGCGCCGATCAGCAGCGGCCCCAGCGTGATGATCGCCCAATAGGCGAGGAAGCGGATCATCAGCGGCCGCGGCCTTTGCACCCGCCAGATGACGTCGAAGGCGTTGTTGATGGTAGACAGCATCATCAGCGCGGTCATCGCCACCGCGACGACGCCGAGCCCTGTCAGCTTCTGCGTCTGGGCGACGAAGCTGCGGAACTGTTGCACCGCCTCTTCGCCGGCCTGGGGCAGCAGGTTCTGGGTGATGAAGGCTTCCGCCTCGGCCTTGAGATCGCCGAACTGCGAGAAGGCCGAAATGAATGACAGCGAGATCGCCAGGAACGGCACCAGCGACAGGATGGTGGTGAAGCTGAGCGACGCTGCCACTTGCATGCAGCGGTCGGCCACCAGAGCGCTTAGCCGCATGCTCCAGCAGATGCATCAGCCCAAGGCCGAGGTCCCGCAGCAGCGCCACGAAGCCGGCATCGGACTCCCCGGCCTGAGGAACGCTGTCCTCGGGCTTTGCCTGGTCCCGCCGCTCCGGCTGGTCGTTCATCGTCCCCTCGTCACCGGTTCTGAGTACTGCCACAAATTGAAGGCATTGTTAAACCCGCGAGCGGTCGCGGGTAGCGCGGCCCGCGGCGGGCGCCATGATTTGACCCCCCACCTGTTTCGTGTAGGATGCCCGCAAATCCTGGGGATTTGTTGTTTTTCAAGGGGTTCCGATGACGGACGGCAAGCAGCTGATGACAGGCAAGCGCGGCCTGGTCATGGGCGTCGCCAACGACCGCTCGATCGCCTGGGGCATTGCGCAAGCCGTGGCCGCCCAGGGCGCCGAACTCGCCTTCACCTATCAGGGCGAGGCGCTGGGCAAGCGGGTGATCCCGCTGGCCAAGTCGCTGAACTGCGATTTCGTCGTGCCCTGTGACGTGACCGACGATGCCAGCATCGACTCCGTGTTCGCGGAGATCGGCAAGCGCTGGGGCAAGATGGATTTCCTGGTGCATGCCATCGCCTTCTCCGACAAGGAGGAGCTGAAGGGGAAATATCTCAACACCTCCCGCGGCAATTTCGCGCTGACTTCTCGACGTGTCCTGCTATTCCTTCACCGCCGTCTGCCAGCGCGCGGCGAAGCTGATGCCCGATGGCGGCAGTATGCTCGACCCTCACCTATTTCGGCGCCGAGCGGGTGATGCCGCATTACAATGTCATGGGCGTGGCCAAGGCGGCGCTGGAAGCCAGCGTGCGCTATCTCGCCGCCGATCTCGGCGGGCAGAATGTGCGGGTGAACGCCATCTCCGCCGGGCCGATCAAGACGCTGGCGGCCTCGGGCATCGGCGATTTCCGCTACATCCTCCGCTGGAACGAGCTGAACTCGCCGATGAAGCGCAACGTCACCACCGAGCAGGTGGGCGGCTCCGCCCTCTATCTGCTGAGCGATCTCTCGTCCGGCGTGACCGGCGAAGTGCATCACGTCGACAGCGGCTATCACGTCGTCGGCATGCTGCGCACCGATGCGGCGGCGGAAGCGGCGGAGATGCTGGCGAATTTCCGCACGCAGGATTCCGGCTGACGCAAGAGTCCGACTGAGATGTCCGCCAACAGCTTCGGCACCCTCTTCCGTTTCACCACCTGGGGCGAGAGCCACGGGCCCGCCATCGGCTGCGTCGTCGACGGCGCGCCGCCGCGCATGGCGCTGAGCGAGGCCGACATCCAGCCCTGGATGGAGAAGCGCAAGCCCGGCCAATCGCGCTTCACCACGCAGCGGCGCGAGTCCGACACCGTGAGGATTCTCTCCGGCGTGTTCGAAGGCCTGACCACGGGCACGCCGATAAGCCTGATGATCGAGAACGAGGACCAGCGCTCGAAGGACTACAGCGACATCAAGGACAAGTTTCGCCCCGGCCATGCCGACTACACCTACTGGGCCAAGTACGGCATCCGCGACTATCGCGGCGGCGGGCGTTCTTCGGCGCGGGAGACGGCGAGCCGCGTCGCCGCCGGCGCCATCGCGCGCAAGGTCTTGGACCATGTGCTGGGCTCGCCGGTGACGATCCGCGGCGCGCTGATCCGCATCGGCAAGCATGGCATCGACCGCGGCCGCTGGGATTGGGGCCAGGTGGAGCAGAATGCGTTCTTCAGCCCGGATGCCGGCATCGTGCCGGTGTGGGAGCAATATCTCGATGAGACGCGCAAGGCCGGCTCATCCGCCGGCGCCGTCATCGAAGTGGTGGCCAGCGGCGTGCCGGCGGGCCTGGGCGCACCGATCTACGGCAAGCTGGATGCCGACCTGGCATCGGCGATGATGGGCATCAACGCGGTCAAGGGCGTGGAGATCGGCGCCGGCTTCGGCGCGGCGGAGTTGTCGGGCGAGGAGAACGCCGACGAGATGCGCATGCAGGACGGCAAGGTCGCCTTCCTGTCCAACAAGGCCGGCGGCATCCTCGGCGGCATCTCCACCGGCCAGGACATCGTCGTGCGCTTCGCCGTGAAGCCGACGAGCTCGATCCTGCAGCATCGCAAGACCGTGGATGTCGCCGGCCACGACACCGAGATTTCCACCAAAGGCCGCCACGACCCCTGCGTCGGCATCCGCGCCGTGCCCGTGGGCGAAGCGATGATGGCCCTCGTCCTCGCCGACCACCTGCTGCGGCATCGCGGGCAGTGCGGGTAACGCGACAACTGTAGGGGCGGGTTTCAAACCCGCCCTGCCCCAATCTTGTTTTCCCCGCTAAAGCGGGGACCCAGGGGTTGTCCGCGCAATTGCATAGCAATTGTCGCGAGAGCACCCTGCTTCTCCTGGGCCCCCGCTTTCGCGGGGGAAACACTAATTGTTTGCTTGTTGCACTTCACCTAACGCTGGAACACCGCCACCATCTCCAGATGGGCCGACCAGACGAACTGGTCGATGGGCGTGACTGATTCCAGCCGGTAGCCGCCATCGACGAGGATGCGGGCGTCGCGGGCGAAGCTGCCGGGGTCGCAGGACACAGCGACAACCGTGGGAACACGGCTTTTCGCCAACATCTCCGCCTGGGCCTTGGCGCCGGCGCGCGGCGGATCGAAGACCAGCGCATCGAACGGTTTCAATTCATCCGGCTGCAGCGGATTGCGGGAGAGGTCTCGGCGCTCGCTGGTGATGCGGCCGAGGCTGCCGCGCCGCGCCGCGGCTGATAGCGCCACCAGCGAGTCCTTGTCGCCCTCCACCGCGTGGACCTTGGCCGTCTTCGCCAGCGGAAATGTGAAGGTGCCGCAGCCGGCATAGAGATCGGCGACACGCTTTGCGCCGCCCACCGCGCCGACAACTAGGTCAGTCATCGCTTTCTCCGCCTCGGCACTCGCCTGCAGGAAGGCGCCCGGCGGCGGGTCGACGGCGACGCCGCCAAAGATCACCTGAGGCGCGCGGAGCTGGGCGATCGGTTCCGGTTCTTCCTTGCCGGCCTGCCAGGAAAGGCGCGCCAGCTTCTGCGCTCCGGCGAAGATCCGCCAGCGCCACGCGGCTGTCACGGCCGGGCTGATGATCGGCGCGGATCAGCAGGTCGATGCCCGTGCCGGTCGCGGTGGCCGTAACCTCGGCCTTGGCGCCCGCCCGCAGCTCGCGCCCCAGCATCTCCCGCAGCGGCGCGATCAGGGCCGCCAGGACCGGAAGCATCACGTGGCATTCCCGGATATCCACGATGTCGTGGCTTTCATGGGCATGGAAACCCAGGACGGCGCCGGCCTTCCCCGCCCGCGCCGCCAGGGTAATGCGCCGCCGGCTGCCGGCCGGGGTCCGGACCAGCGGCGCCACGGGCGCCTCGGCCAGGCCCTGCTGCCGCAGGGCCTCCACCACCCGCCCGCGCTTCCACTCGGCATAGAGCCCGTCATCCACATGCTGGAGCGCGCAGCCGCCGCAGCGGCCGAAATGGACGCAGGGCGGCTCCCGCCGGGCCGGCCCCGCCTGCTCCACCGCCAGGATCGCCGCCGTCAGCCCCTGGCCCCGGGGTTTCCCCAGCCGGACCCGCAGCCGGTCGCCTGGCACGCCATAGGCCACATAGACCGTCCGGCCCTCGACCACGGCGATTCCATCGCCCTGGCCGCCCAGCCGGTCGATGGTGATCACGCTTTCGTGGCTGGCCGATGGAGCGCCGGACGCCGTTCCCATAATATTTCTTAACAGCCTGAGCCCACAGGGTTTTTGTCTGATAAAAAGTTGCCACGACCGGGCCGCCGACAACAGTTGATACTTGAAAATGTATCCATGACGTCATTTATTGAGCAACAGAAGCCCTGAAGCGGCCTCTCTCACCCGCGGGGCAACACAATGCACGATACCGAGCCCATGGACGATTGGAGTTACGACGCCAGCCGCATCAAGATCCACGACGCGGCGGCATTCGACGCGATGCGCAAGGCCGGCCGCCTGGCGGCGGAGACGCTCGACTATGTCACGCCCCATGTGGAGCCCGGCATCACGACAGGCGAGCTGGACAAGCTGTGCCACGATTTCATCGTGTCCCACGAGGCGATTCCGGCGCCGCTGGGCTATCGCGGCTTCCCGCGCTCGATCTGCACCTCCATCAACCATGTGGTCTGCCACGGCATTCCCGGCGACCGCAAGCTGCTGGACGGCGACATCATCAATATCGACGTCACCACCATCGTCGATGGCTGGCATGGCGACACCAGCCGCATGTTTTATGTCGGCAAGGTGGGCATCAAGGCGCAGCGGCTGGTGGACATCACCTATGACGCGATGATGCGCGGCATCGAATCGGTGAAGCCCGGCGCCCATCTGGGCGATATCGGCCAGGCGATCCAGACCTTCGCCGAGGGCGCGCGCTTCTCGGTGGTGCGGGATTTCTGCGGCCACGGCATCGGCCGGGTGTTCCATGATTCGCCGAGCGTCCTGCATTTCGGCCGCAAGGGCATGGGACCGACGCTGAAGGAAGGCATGTTCTTCACCGTGGAGCCGATGATCAATGCCGGCCGCCGCGAGGTAAAGGTGCTGGAGGACGGCTGGACCGCGGTGACCCGCGACCGCTCGCTGTCGGCCCAGTTCGAGCATACGGTTGGCGTGACCAAGGACAGCGTGGAGATCTTTACGCTGTCGCCGACCGGGTTGCATCGACCGCCCTATTCGGCCTAGGGGCCCCGGCCGCCATGGCCGCGGATCGCCCCGGCAAGGACGCTTCCGATAAGGCCACCGACGAACCCGATAAGGTCAGCAGCGAAACGCCCGGTTATCTCGGCCACCGCCAGCGGCTGCGCGAGCGGTTCATGGCCGGCGGCAACGCCGCGCTGGCCGACTATGAGCTCTTGGAACTGCTGCTCTGCCAGGCCCTGCCCCGCATCGATACCAAGCCGCTGGCCAAGGCGCTGCTCAAGCGCTTCGGCAGCTTCGCCGCCGTGATGGCCGCCTCGCCGGAGCGGCTGCAGGAGATCAAGGGCGTCGGCGCCGCGGCGGCGGTCATGATCAAGACCGTGCAGGCGGCGGCCTTGCGCATGTCGCAGCAGGAGGTGGTGGAGCGGGACGTCATCGGCTCCTGGAAGAAGCTCCTCGATTATTGCCGCATGGCCATGGCGGAGGAAAAGACCGAGCAGTTCCGCCTGCTGTTCCTCGACAACAAGAACGCGCTGATCGCCGACGAGGTGCAGCAGCACGGCACCGTCAACCACACGCCGGTCTATCCCCGCGAGGTGGTGAAGCGGGCGCTGGAGCTGGGCGCCACCGCGATCATCATGGTGCACAACCACCCATCGGGCGATCCGACGCCATCGGCCGACGACATCGCCATGACCCGCGAGGTGGCGGAAGCGGCCAGCAAACTCGGCATCGCCCTCCACGACCACATCGTGATCGGCCGCAAGGGGCATGTGAGCTTGAAGAGCCGGGGGTTGATTTAAGTCGCAGATGTTCAAAGCGAGCCGGACGCCGGTCTTTTGGGCGTTCGATAGGAATCGCACGCCGTCAACGGCGGATATGCCGCCACATGGTTGGGACGACTGATTCCAGCCGATTCTGCTCCCTGGTTGACAGGCCGGTTAGAAAGTCGATGCCTGTTTCATCTTCAATGTCTCTTATCTTGACGATGAAATCGTCCGCGTGATGCCCCGTTTGCTTTTTGTTTGGAATTTGAAAGCCGATCGCCCGGCGCAGGCTGGGATTGTAAACGATCTTGTAGAATGCCATCGGCACTTCGACATGATTGCCGCCGATGGTGTCATCGTCCCGGTCGTAAACCGGCCCGGTAATCACGACGACGCGGCCATGTTGATCGGCCCATTCCCGCGCCATGCCTTCCAGTCGCGCCCAAATGCCCCTGTTGAATGGCGGGTCCTGGGGCGCCATGTTCGAGAGCAAGAAGCTTTGATCCATTGCTGCTTGGTCCCACGTCATGTCTTCCGCCGGCGCCATGTGACCCCGGTCAAAGCCATTCCCGCTGTAGTCTCCCAGCTCGGCTCGCGAGCCTAAGGTCAAGTCGTCATCCGCATGGAAATTGTCGCGTCGAACGGCAGGGCCGTTGAGGTGATCGCTGGTGAGGACCTCCACGACCCAGTCAGGCACTTTTGACTCAAGATTATTGGAGAGGAGATAACCCATCCGGCATAGCACTTTGTGCTCTGGCGGATCCTCGCCAAGATATTCCGGCGCACCGGTGATCTCGACCATTGCCTCGCAATCGCCGAAATCCTGAGCCTTTGCTGCAAGCGCCGCCGGCAGCATGAGAAGCGCATAGCAGGCACAAAGCCGCCAACTTGCAGGCATCGATGTAACTCCTCGTTCGAATTCAGCGCAGTCCAGGAGTTTAACGTCGCGCTCAGCGGTCGCTGGATTTCTCTTTTGCGTTTGTTGCCGCGCTTGTGGTCATCCCCTTGGAGACGACGTAGCCGCCACCGCTGATTCCGAGCAGCATCAAGACGCCGTTTGGCACGTCGAGCAGGCTGCCAGTTTCCAAACAAAGCGTCAGGTAGAGGCCGGCTATGACAAACGTGAATATAAGAAATTGAAAACGCGATAGGCTGGCTTTCCCGTCAACCGACTCACTGAGCAGATTGCTGAGGTCGATCCTGTTGTTGAAGATCTTCCAAAGGACCAGAGCCGCAAACAGGACGATGACGGCCGTTAGGGCCCAATAGAGAACCGATACCGCGCCGAGTTCGATCATTTGTCATCTCCCGGATTGATCAGCCGCATCATTTTGCCGCCGAGATAGAGAAACTGGCTGCCCGCCATCAAGGTGAGAAGCATGTCCGGCACGTCGCGCAACGTTCCGTCCACGGCCGGTGGCTTTGATAGAGCGTCAGCAGCATAAGCGGCTGCGCCCATCAGCGATGCGATGAGCAGTTGCACTCTTTCGGGGGAAATGGCGCCCCCGGACCGGGCGCGGAGTAGCCCCTCCATGCGAATCGAACCATTGAGGAGACGCATGAATACAATTGCGCCGAGCGCGACGAGCCAACTCGCGATCGCAATCGACAAAAATCTCGGTTCCATTGGCCCTCGACAAGCTGCACGAGACGCCTTGTGATACACCCATCGGCCCGAACGCTCGCGTTACTGCGGTGATTGCAAGCGTACGGAGCAGCCTATTCCCCCGTGGCAGACTCGCGCATCTCCCATTTGGGAGGAGCAAACGCGGACGTTCTGTTGTCTGTTCGCGACGATTGTCCTGGCGGAATCATCCATCGTCATCGGTCGCAAGGGCCATGTCAGCCTGAAGAGCCGGGGTTTGATTTAGGATTCTGGCGAGAAACTCGCGTCACGACAGGTCTTCAGAGCGCATAGGGCGTGCTCCAAGAGTTCGGCCTCCGACCGCGATGGCGATCGCGGCGACAATCAGGGCCGCCGCGACTGCGAAGGTGACCCCCATGCCGGCGGCGACGGCCTCGGGAGGCGCCTTCGTGATGTCGGCCGTCCCCGATGCGAGCGCGAACAACGCGCCCATGACGGATGCACCGGTGATGAGCCCGAGATTGCGCGACAGGTTGAGCATTCCGGAGATGACGCCGCGCTGGTCCGCCTGGACATCCATCATGACGGCCGTGTTGTTGGCTGCCTGAAACAACTGATATCCAGGAGTCAGGACGGCGATGGCGGCAATGTAGCCCGCAATGCCGAACATCGCTGGAAGCAGGGACAGAGCAAATGCACCTGCCGCCATGCCAATGAGTCCCACGATGACCATGAATGGCGCGCCCAAACGGTCGACAACACGGCCGGCCGGGAAGCCGCTCAGTGTGGAGATGATCGGGCCGATCGACATCACGATCCCGACGAGAGCCGCGTCGAGCCCGAGCGCACGGGAGAGATAGAACGGCCCGACCACCAGCGTCGCCATCATGACAGCCGAGACGAGCGCGTTCATGGCCAGGCTGGCGCTCAACACCCCATTGCGGAACGCCGCCAACCGGATCAAGGGCGATGCCACGCGCGCCTCCGCAAGCACAAAGAGGCCGCCGCCGATGACAGCGGCCACCAGCAGGACCATGTTGAGGCGATCGAAATGACCGCGTCCCACCGTCACGGCGAGAGCATAGGCCGCGAGAGTCAGGCCAAGGAGCAGCGTGCCCAAACTGTCGAAGCCGTTCCGATCCATCTTCGCCCTCTGTCCATGAGCGGGCAGGTAGCGGCGGGCGAGAAGGAAGTTCAGGATGCCCAGCGGCACCATGATGAGAAAGATCGCCCGCCAGCCGAATCCGGCGATCAGAACGCCGCCGAGCGAGGGACCGAGCGCGGTGCCGATCGCGGACGTCGTTCCCAGCAGCCCCATGGCGCTGCCGGTCCTTGCCTTCGGCACCGTCTCGCCGACAAAGGCCATGGTGAGGGCCATCATGATGGCCGCTCCCAGGCCCTGCGCCGCCCGGGCGGCTATCAGCAGCCAGAGTGTGGGCGCGATGCCGCACAGCACCGAGGCCACCGTGAACAGGAAGATTCCGGCGGTCAGCAGCCGCCGGCGGCCGATGATGTCACCGAGCCGTCCGGCGCTGACGATCAGGGTGGTGATGGCGAGGAGATAAGCGAGGACGATCCACTGGACCTCCCGGAAGGAGGCGTCGAATGCCTCGGCCAAGGTTGGCAAGCCGACATTGGCGATGCTGGTGCCGAGCGAAGACAGCAACATGGACAGCGAAAGACTGGCGAGCGCCCACCGGACCGAAGCCGTCCGTACCGTGCTTCCAGCTCCCGCCTCAACTCGTCCCGCAATGATTGGCTTCAACGTGAACTCCGATTTCTGACGGCTTCAGAAACAATGCTCCAGAAATCTAGCCCTTGGCCTGACATGGCGGAAGACGCATCATCTGCACTTTATTCGTGCGTTTGACGCCATGTCATGTGCTAGGGTCAGTGCATGCCGGCACCCGATCTGAACTTGCTTGTCGCCCTTGATGTGCTGCTCGCGGAAGGCAGCGTGGCGCGCGCAGCCCAACGGTTGCGGCTTAGCCCGTCGGCGATGAGCCGGACGCTGGCGCGGCTGCGGGAGACGACCGGCGATCCGCTGCTGGTCAGGGCCGGGCGCGGTCTCGTTCCCACGCCCCGGGCGCTGGAACTCCGCGAACGGGTCGGTCCGCTCGTGCGGGACGCGGAGGCGGTGTTGCGCCCTCAGGAGGCGCTCGACCTCATGCGGCTCGTCCGAACGTTCACGCTGCGGACCAGCGAAGGCTTTGTGGAGACCTTCGGACCGAACCTGATCGCCCGTGTTGGCAAAGAGGCGCCCGGCGTACGCCTTCGCTTCCTGCAGAAACCTGACCGGGACAGTGCGCCACTGCGCGACGGCACAGTCGATCTGGAAACGGGCGTCGTGGGGAAGAAAACCGGCCCGGAGATCCGTGCGCAAAGTCTGTTTCGGGACCGATTCATCGGCGCCGTGCGCCAGAGGCACAAACTGAGCAAGGGCAAGATCACGCCTTCCCGCTACGCGGACGGCCGACATATCTGCGTTTCGCGGGCGGGGCTCGATAGAGGGCCCATCGACGACGCCTTGGACGGCGCCTTGGAGCCGCTTGGATTCAAACGGGAGATTGTCACGATGGTCGGTGGCTTTGCGGCCGCGCTGGCCCTGGCGCGGGCTTCCGACCTGATCGCCACCGTTCCCGAACGGCACACCGGGGCCTTGCGCACGGGAATGTACAGCTTTCCCCTGCCGGTCCCTATCCCACAAATCACTGTTTCATTGCTCTGGCACCCGCGGCTGGACGCCGATCCGGCACATCGCTGGCTGCGCAAATGCGTCCGGGACGCCTGCGCGGAGCAAATCGCCTGTTCATCGACAGGTGGAAGACCTGGCGAAGCCTGAAGCGATATCCCGAAAATGAATTCGCGTTCTAAGAGACTGGGGACTGATCTGACGCCGGGTGCGCGGCAGCGTGGGCCGCCGGAAATCAGAGCGAGCTGTCGAGCCCGAGGAAATTGTCGACCGCGCCGCTGACCTTGTCGGTCACGCCCTTGTTGGCCGCTGCATCGGCGGCAACTTCGACGCTTTGATGAGCATTGGCGGCATTGTTCGTGGCGTCATTCAGCTCGCGATTTGCCGCGGCCAGTTCCATTTCCGCGGCGGCAACTTCCGCAGCAGACGCCTGCGCGCTGCCCGATTTGCCCTTGGCCGCATCGAGCCGCGACTCGGCGCCGGCGACCCGCGCCTCTGCCTTCGCCACCGCTTTGTCGGCGGACTTGGCCGCCTTCACGGCGTCCTTATAGGCGGAAATCCGGCTCGCCTGCTTGCTGGCCGGCGCCGTCGCGGTGGAAGCGGCCGGAGCCGCCGTACCCGTGCTGGTGTCGGTGGAGCTGGACGCACCGGCCGCTCCATCGGAGCTCCCCGTGCCGCCGGAAGAACCGCCCGCACCGCTCGAGCCGCCGGCGCCGCTAGAACCACCGGCGCCGTTGGCGCCGCCGGATCCATTGCCGTTACCGTTGCCGTTGCCATTCCCGTTGCCGCCGGCATTGCCACCGCCATTGCCGCCGCCATTTCCACCACCATTCCCACCGCCGTTGCCGTTCTTGGCGAATGCGGACGCGGCGTCCAGCTTGCCGCTGCCGGGATCAAGATGGACCGGCAACGCGACAAGGGCCGCAGCGATAGCTGCGCTGAGAATTATCCTGGTGCCTCGATCGTCCATTCTTGTTCTCAACATCGTGGCTGTTGGTTCGGCAGAATTCTACCAGGCACTATCACCCCCCGATATTACTTTTCATTTAAACTTTATCGTAAACACCGATCATGCTTAACAAGTGCTAACCATATGGGCGCGAATTTGCTGAGAAATTGAGCCTATTCGTCCCATCGCAAGGTTCGCTTAAGACTGCCACAGCTAACATGGCATCCGATGTGAATCCGGCGATCTGCGAAGGAGTCGGATCTCCGAGGGCGGTTCAGCGACTGAATACCTGCGATAGCCGCATCAGGCGTGCCAGCCATAGCGAGTGTCGTGAGCACAGTCGAACAATCGAATGGAGGAACGGAAACCGGCGGTTCGCCGGCGGTTCTTCCCGATGCCGCGGCAGCGCGAAGCGGCTCGGCTCGTCCGGCTGATGCATCGTCTCGCCTGGGCGGTGGCCGCCATCGTCACGCTGCTGATCCCCGCCAGCTATTTCATCGTCGGCTACAGCTATGAAGCGCGGCATCTTCTCACGGAGGCGAAGCTGCAGGCCGTCGGCCTTTCCCAGGCCGGCGACGGCGCCTTAGAAACCTGGCGGAACGATCCCGAAACCTTGGCCGCGCTGCTGCCGCTTTCGGCCGATGCTCACAAGGACGTGGCCTATCGCATCATCGATGAACATGGCCAGATTATCGCCGTCATCGGCTTCGCCCAGCAGGACCCCATCCTGACCCGCGGCGCGCTGCTCACTTTCGACGACGGCGATGTCGCGCTGCTGGAAGTGCAGCGCAGCCTGCTGCCGCTGCTGTCTCGCACCGCCATCGCCGCCGCCGTCGGCGTCGCGCTGGCCGCGGTGCTGCTGCTGGTTTTCTGGATGTTGCCGACCCGCATCATCAACGGCGTGTTCGATCGCCTGGCGAAATCCGAAATCGACCTGATGCTGGCCCGCGATCATGCCGAGTCCGCCAACCGAGCGAAATCCGAATTCCTGGCGGTCATGAGCCACGAATTGCGTACGCCGCTCAACGCCATCCTCGGCTTCGCCGAGATGATGCAGCGCGGCAGCTTCGGGCCGCTGGGGCACAAGCGCTATGATGAATATGTCGGCGACATCCACAGCAGCGGCCGGCATCTGCTGGAGATGGTCAACGACATCCTTGACCTGACCAAGGCGGAAGCCGGCAAGCTCGATCTCGTCGTGGAAAGCGTTTCGGTCGCGGAGATCGCCGATGCCGCCTGCCGCATGGTGGCGCCGCAAGCCCGCGCTCGCGGCATCATCGTCGGCAACCGCATCTCCCGCACCCTGCCGATGCTGCGCGGCGACGAGCGCCGCCTGACCCAGATCATGCTGAACTTCGTGTCGAACGCCGTGAAATTCAGCAACGACGGCGGCCGCGTCGAACTGGACGCTTTCATCGATGAGGATGGCTCGCTCGCCGTGATCGTGCGCGACAATGGCATCGGCATTGCCGATGCCGACATCCCGCGGGTGATGCAGATCTTCCAGCAGGCCGACCACGGCCACGCGCGGCGCTATGGCGGCACCGGCCTGGGCTTGCCGCTGGCCAAGAAACTGATCGAACTCCATGACGGCAGCCTGGTCATTGAAAGCAAACTGGGATTGGGCACGCGCATCGTTGCCCGGTTCCCGGCCTCCAGGGTCATCGCCGTGGTCGAAAGCCCGGCGGCGAATGTCATTCCGCTGGTGCGCGCCAGCTAGCGATCTACGGATAGAAACGCACCGTCACGGAAGGATGGTGACGACCCATTCCAGGCGGGTGTCGTTGTAGTGGGCGGTGCCCTTTTCCGCTTCCCAGTTCTCGATCTCCAGACACTGGTCGACGACTTCCCCGCTCTGGGAAATCGGGAAGACGGCAAATTCGCAGGTGAACATGGTGACGTTCGAGAGCGTCGCGACGGTGCAGCCGAAAACCGGCCGGGCGGATTCCATGGCGCGCTTGTAGACGCCGGACCAGGTATCCTGGCCGCCGGCGACGTCCATCTCGTCCAGATATCGGCCGGCAATGTTATAGCCGAGAGCCTCGTTCACCGCGGCGCCGCCGAGGCGGTAGCGCACGCGGAAGGGATTGCGCTGCAATTCTGCGATGATGATGTAAGGCAGCAGGTCCTTGAGATCGGTGGGATCGATGTCGCGCCGCAGCGGCACGAGCCGGTTGCCCCGGCGATCTTCCCAATAGGCTTTCAGCCTGTCGATGCGCGGCAGCTTGCGCGAACGCCAGTTGGGGCGAGGCAATTCCGCCTCGAGCAGGGCGGGCGCCACGGCGCTGCCGCCGAGGCTTTCGACAATTTCCATAGGAAGGCGATCGCCCATCGTCCGGCCATGACCCGCAGTAGATTCCATCATACAGAATACCGGCGAATGGTTAACAAACGCTGAGAATTGCCGCGTATTCCCGGGTTTCTGGGCCGTTCGACAGGATCTAGGCGCGCTGTTTCTGGCGCCGCGGCAGCCGGTGGGCGGATTGCGAGAGCACGCTGTCGAGCACATTGAGGAAGGCCCGCGCCGCCGCCGTCATCTCCGAGCCGATGCGGGTGACGATGCCGATGTCGCGTTTGATGACCGGATCCACCAGCGGCACCTGCACCAGGCTGCGGGAATCCACCATCGGCACCGCGAGGTCGGGAAGCGCCGTGATGCCCAGGCCCGCCTCGAGCAGGCCGCAGAGCGTGGCCCAGGAGCCGACTTCGAAAGCCGGCTGCACGATGGTGGAGAAATCCCCGAAAGTGTCGTCCAGCAGCCGCCGCATGCTGGTATCGGGAGTCAGCATGAGGAAGGACTCGTTCTTCAGGACGCTCCAGGTCACCTGGCTGCGCTGCGCCAGGCGATGATTGGCCGGGCAGACGAGGACGAAGCGGTCCTCGGCGATCGGCCGGAATTCCAGGTCGGGCTGTGCCTGCCAGTAGCTGCTCATGCCGATATCGGCGTCGGCCTGGCGCACGGCCCGCAACACCGCCGCCGCCGTGCCGTCGCGAATCTGGATGGAGATGTCCGGATGCTCCTTCTGGAACCGGGTGATCGCCTCCGGCAGGACCCGCACCGCCAGCGACGGCAGGCAGGCCACCGTCAGCATGGAGCGCCGCTCGGCCGCGGCTTCCTTCACGTCGCGAATCGCCGCCTCGAAATCCATCAGCAGCCGTTCCGCGGTCGGCAGCAGGCGCAACCCGTCGGCGGTCAGCCCGATGCTGCGGGTGGTGCGGTCCAGCAGGCGCAGGCCCAGCGCCGACTCAAGCTGCCGCAACGACAGGCTCAAGGCCGGCTGCGATACGCCGAGCTGTTGCGCCGCGCGCGTGAAGTTTCCGCAGCGGACAATCGTCACGAAGCTGCGCAACTGCCGCAGATCTACATTCATCGGC
Organism: uncultured Alphaproteobacteria bacterium; assembly: GCA_963816235.1. GTDB lineage: Bacteria > Pseudomonadota > Alphaproteobacteria > Dongiales > Dongiaceae > DATKFM01. The sequence goes on from CAWFKD010000001.1 coordinate 23,692, forward strand.
TTGTTTTGAGAATTGGAGGTCATGGTGAATATGTCAAACTAGACCGCCTCTAGAAAGGGCTCAAAGTAACTCACAGTTAAGTGTATTCCAGTATGACCGCATTTCAGACGACAGGCACATAGTCATTCGGGTAGACCGCAGGAGCACAACGCCGCACCCACCGGACCAATTACCAGAATGGTCCGCTGCAGTGGTAGTAATCTGCTGCGGTTTTATTCAGCAGTTACGAATTTCGATATTGGTGACCTTGCAACGCCTCGTTGCCGGCCCTTATGGGCGGCCCTTCCGGCCCCCGGGCGAGATCTAGCTGTTATGGCAGGCGATCTTGATCACGTCTTCCATGCGGAAGGGTTTGTGCAGCAGGGCCAGGGCGCCGGCTGCAACGGCCTGCTCGACAGCGGCCTCCGTTAAGCCCGTCATCAGGACGATTTTCGCGTCCGGATAGCGTTCGCGAACCGCGAAGAAACAATCGACGCCGTTCATCACAGGCATGCGGAAGTCGACAAAGCTGAGATCGTATTTTGTTTCAGCATAATGCTGCACCGCCTCCGCACCATTGCCGGCGATGCGCACGGCATGACCCGCCATGCTCAAGGCCTCGGCAATGCTCTCGGCAAGATCGGGATCGTCGTCGACGACAAGAATATTAAGCGCCGTCATGCGGCCTTCTCCCGCGGCATATCGTCAGGCGAATCGAGCGACAGGCGAAGGACGAAGTTTGCTTCGAGTTTGCGGCCTTGGACCAAGACCACCGCGAGAGCCAACCCGATCACCAGCAGAGGCGCGCCTGATCCCGCGGGGATCGCCGTGCGGACGCTGAACCTCTGCAATGCCCTTGCCATCAGATTTATCGGCACCTGTCGATCTCGCCCAATCGGGAAAAGCGGGTTTCCCCAGAAAACGCTTCTGGTTGCCCAAACTCCGCACTGGATGGGTTGCGGCGCCCTGGCGCCCTGCCGAAACCCCCGGACGGATGTCCTCCGGATTGCCGAGACTTTTGCCAAACATGTGTAATTCGCCCCCAGAACCTGCCACGACAGGCGTACAGCCGGCTCGGAAACGACGTATCGGAATGGGAATAAAGAACTATAGAATCAGCGGATTACAGGGACACTATCTGTTGGCTTTCGGTGTACCGTATGACATGAAATCCCGTCATGTTCGGTCGAATCTTGCATCCCGCCAGGCCAGCGCCGCCTTGAGCCCATCCCGCCGGACGATCTCGTCGAACTCCCGCCCCTCCGGCGTGTCCATGGCTTCGATCTGGACCTCCAGCTCCATGCCCATGGCCAGTGCCTCGCGGAAGCCCATGATGTCCAGGCTGCGGTTGATCGCCTGCTTCACCATCGCCACCTTCTGGCGGTCGTTGACGGCGATGTCCCGCGCCAGCTGGAGCGCGGCGTCGACATGCTCTCCCGCCGGCACGGCGCGGTTGATCAGGCCCCAGCTCAGCGCCTCCTCGGCGCCGATGCGATCGAAACCCGACAGCAGCCATTCCTTCGCCTTCTTCGGTCCGGCCATCCAGGGCATCAACAGCGCGACGATGCCGCTGCCGAACCGCAGCTCCGGTTCGCCGAAGCGCGCGGTGGCATCGGCGATGGTGATGTCGCAGGCCATGGCCAGCTCGCAGCCGGCGGCGATGGCCGCACCATGGACGGCGGCGATGGTCGGCTTCGGGAAATGCCAGAACTGCATGATGAAGTCGAAATCCCGCTCGATCACCGGCCGCCACTCGGCGATGCCCGTGCGCTCCGCGGCCGCGCCGTCCTTCAGGTCGAAGCCGGAGCAGAAGCCGCGCCCGGCACCTTGCAGCACCAGCACCCGGATGCTGTCGTCCTTTTCCAGCGCCGACATCAGCTCCTTCGTCTCGTCGATCATCTGCCGGTTGATGGCATTGAGCCGTTCGGGACGGTTCAAGGTCATGATGCCGATGCCGCCGCGCTTCTCGAACTGGATGGATTGATGGTTCATCGCTTCTCCCCGGGGCTGCCTTTATTGGCACCGCCTTGCACGCATACCCGGCATTCTTTCCGCGCCATCGTCAAGCGCCCGGCGACCGGCTAGTCTCGCGCCATGTGGCTCGCCAATCTGGGCCTGCTTGTCGTGGCCTTTGCCTGGGGCTCGCAGATTCCCGTCCTGACCGTCCTGCTCGCCCACTGGGATCCCTATTTCCTGGCGGCGGTGCGCTATGTGCTGGCAGTGCCGGTGCTGCTGCTGTTGCTGTGGCTGCTGGAGCCCCGTCACTACGATCTCAGCGGCTTGTCCAGCGGCCGGGTGTGGATACTCGGCACGGCACTGGGCCTGTTCGTGCCGCTCTATACCATCGGCATCGCCCACGCCGACCCCAACACCGCGGCGATCATCGGCTCGATGGGGACGGTGATCGGCGGTCTCGTCGGCTGGATCTGCTTCCGCATGCCGATCGCGCGTTCCCTATGGCCGGCCATCGTCCTTGCGCTCGCCGGCGGCATCCTTGCCACCTTCAGGCCGGATATGGCCGGCAGCGGCTTCGATATCCGCGGCGGCGAGTTCCTGGTGATTCTCGCCGCGGCGTGCTGGGCCTGGTACTCCCTGGCGGCGCAGCGCTGGCTGGGACATTGGTCCCAGCTCAAGATCAGCGTCATCACCATGGTGCCTGCCACCGTGGTCTCGGTCGTGGTCTATGCCGGTGCGGCGCTGCTGGGTGAGATTCCCTGGCCGCCGCCGCCGCAGCGGGGCGCCCTGGATATCGGCCTGGTCATCTGGATGGTGGCGATGGCCGTCATCGCCGGCCTGATCTTCTGGAACTACGGCGGTGCAGAAGCTCGGCATCGTCATCAGTTCGATCTATCTGAACTTCGTGCCGATCTTCGCCGTCCTCATCATTGCCGTCCTGGGAACGCCGCCGCGGCCGCTGCAGATCGCCGGCGGCGCGTTGGTGCTGTTCGGCGTCTTCCTGTCGCAGCGAAATCAGTTCGCCTGGTACCGGCGGATGGCGCGCGCGGGCGGCGGCGGCCGTTCGCCATGACCCAGGGCCGGCCCGCGGGCCGCGGCAATCTCAGCCTGCTGTTCGTCGCCATCACCTGGGGCACGATGATCCCAGGCCTGAACCTGCTGTTGCACAATTGGGATCCGTTCTTCCTGGCTTCGGCGCGCTATGCCTTCGCGGCGCCGATTTTGCTGCTGTTCCTGCTGCTGTTCGACAGCCACCGGCGGACGCCGGTGCGCGTGCCGGCCTGGCGGCTCTGGCTCCTCGGCGCGATTGGCATCGGCAGCTTCGCGCCGCTCTTCACCCTCGGCGTCGCCCACGCCAATCCGGTGACCGCGGCGATCATCGTCTCCACCGGACCCGCCGTCGGCGCGCTGGTGGCCTGGCTGTTCTTCCGCATCCCCCTGGACCCGGCGATGATCCCGGCGATCGTCCTCGCCATTCTCGGCTGCAGTCTCGCCACCTATAACCCGGCGGCGGCGGCCGGCGGATTCGACATCCGCGGCGGTGAGTTCCTGATGGTTCTCGGCTCGGTCTGCTGGTCCTGGTATTCGCTCGCGGCGCAGCGCTGGCTGCAGGGCTGGTCGCAGCTCCGCATCGCCGCCATGACGACATCGACCGGCTCCGTGGTCACGATCGCGGTCTATGTCGTGGCCGGTCTGCTGGGCGCCGCCCATCTGCCGCCGGCCCTGCCCTCATCCTGGCAGGACGCGGCGATCCTGGCCTGGATCGTGGTGGTGCTGGTGGCCATCGGCTTGATCGCCTGGAACCACGGCGTCAACCGCTCCGGCATCGTGGTGGCGCTGATCTACCTGAACATGATGCCGGTCGTCGCTATCGCCATCACGGCACTGCTGGGCACGCCGCCGCGCCTGTTCCAGATCGTCGGCGGCGCCCTGGTCATCGCCGGCGTGCTGCAATCCCAGCTCCGCCGCCTGCGCGCGTCCGGCGGAGCGGCGGTCCCTGGCGAGGAGCAGGTCTAGCCGATAGGCTTCCCCTCATCTGCAACAGAGGGGTTCCCATGGCCAAGCACATCCATTTCAAGCGCGGCAAGATCAAGTTCGACAAATATGGCGGCCCGCCGGGCAAAGCCTCCATCGCCCGCCTGATCACGCCCGATATCAGCAAGACCATGGGCGCCGGCATCGCCAAGTTCGACGGCTGCTCGATCGAATGGACGGTGCTTTATGACGAAGTCATCGTCGTGCTCGAAGGCAAGTTCCGCCTGCGCCTGGGGAAAGGCTACCGCACGAAACTGGAAGCCAAGCCCGGCGACGTCATCTGGCTGCCCGAGGGCACGCCGCTGAAATACGAGGGCGACAAGGCGACGGTGTTCTATGGACTCTATCCCGTCGACTGGCGGGCGAAGCATGGGATGTAAGTGCCGTCGCAGTATTCAAAATAATTGGAAACAGTCCTCCCAGGGATTCTTTGAAATTCTAAGACTTTGGAATGTATCGAGTTCAGAGAAAATTGCGACCGGCCCAATTCGGTGGTAGACTAACTAGAGGTGCAACAGTCGACGCTAGGAAGCCACCATGGCGGCGTTGCGTGCAATTCTTGTCATTTCCGCCATACCGCTGTTAGGCTTCATCGACTATTGGTCGATCCTTTGGCATGCTCTTGGCCGCCCCAATTTTACTGCGCCACTGCAACTGACATTTGTATGCGAATTTCTGCCGAAATCGCATCCCATCTTCACACCAGAACTTGTCAATGCTTGTGAGCAAATCTGGTCAATAGACTGGCTCGGAATTGGTAGCATCGCATCGCTTCTTCTTGGCTTGATCATCCCCGCGCTGTTTTGGGCCGCGGCGGCGATCGTGGGATCCAATCGGTCTCAGTTAGCGAGAATTTTTCCTCCATTGACGTTTGTTGCAATACTGCTCGTGTCGGTGCTGTTTCTCATCAATGCCGGGATACTTGTTGCCGGCGTCTATAATTTAGAAGCGTATTGGGCGGGCCGCGTTCACTTCTTTCTAGTCTGCGGTGTTGGTGCAGCGTGCTTCATCGGCGCAATTGCCGTAAGCACCGCTGCGTTCCGCATGTTTCGGCCGACGACCACTACTGTATTCGCCACGATTGCGACGACAGCCGGCTTTCCATTGCTTCATGGATTCATTGCCTCCGTCGCTGACCGGATTTCCGCGCGTCGCCCTGATAACGTCATTCTGGGGCTGCAAGACGAATTCTTCGCCACCAGCGCGAAGGTGGGTGTCATTGACAGTGACCAACAGCTCAGTGGCGAGACACTGTGCTTGTCACTGCCGATGCTAAGAGTGCTTTCGAAAGGAGAGCTTGGTGCGGTGATTGCGCACGAGTTAGGTCACTTCTCTGGAAGTGATACCGCATACAGCCTTCAATTCGCTCCAGTCTATAGGGGCCTAATAGAAGCCGTAGCGCTCGTGGAAAGCGGCAGTAACGTCGGACCAAACCTTGCCGGAAGGCCGGCACAAGTGATTCTTAAATCAATGCTTAGGGCCTTCTCGAAAAATGCGACAAAGGCGAACCGCGACCGCGAGTTTGAGGCTGACCGCATGGGTGCCCAAGCTACATCTGCTGAAGATCTATCATACGCCCTGATCAAGATTACCGCACTCTCGCATCTTTGGGCGGATGAAGGACAGCGTGCGGTGACGCGTCTCCAACAACGAAGAGTGGCAAAAAACATCTCGATAGACCTTGCTGAGCAAGCCTATTACGAGGCCAGATCGGCGAACTTCGCAAACAACCTTGGGGGCTCCCTTGACGAAAGCATCATTCACCCTACGGACACGCACCCCTCAACGCGTGCGCGAATCGAAGCCGTCGGACTAAACGCTGACAGCTTACTTGACCCGGAGAAAACTCGGGAGCGCTTCTCGTTTCTTGAAGGCGGTTGCGGGTATTTGGACGAAATGGAATCCGTGGAAGAACAACTAACAGCGCTGCGACACCAGTCCTATGTCGCACATGGCGTATCCATTCCAGACCAGCAGGCGTGGGAAATTGCCATTGCCGACCTTACAGCAGCATTCCTGGCGCATGTCTTGCGCGCCGGTGGCCTTTACTCCAATGCCGAGGTCTATGCCCTCGAAGAGGTTGCCCTGGGCTATCTGCCCTTATTTGATCGGGGTTACTTCAGGGAGTGTTGCCGATCGAAAACGGAACTGCTCGACGCATCTCAACTGCTACGATCACTTGAGATGAAGCTCACGGGCGACCAGAGAACAAGGGTATTGGACCTACTGGCAGCAATCACAAAGGGAGATGAGGCGGGTTCGAGTGACAAAGCGAGATTGATTCGCGAGGCGGAGGCGGCGATCCCTCGAACTTCTTAAATCGGCTATCAATCCCCTCACCGCTTGAAGAAACATTCTTCCCCTAGTAGTTGCGGCCGACCCTCGCCGCACAGCGGGAGAGCCGGCCGTTTCCTCAGATCTTTGCGGTAGCTGGGGGTACTCTAGCGCATCACTTCCGGAAAGCGGACGATATGCTCGGTCTGATGTCCGTCGCCCACATTCAGGGTGAATTCATTGCGGTAGGCGCTCTCGGCGACCGCTGCGATCCGGTACTTGTCTGGCGGCAGGTTCACCAGCAGGAACGGCCCGTCGCACACCGTCTCGAATACCGGCTCGCCCTTGGCGTTCTCGATGCTGACGGCGATGTCGGAGAGGTAGTCGCCATTGCCGCCGGCGAACACCAGCTTCGCCGGATAGTTCATCCAGCGCGGATCGTTCTGGCTTTCATCGCCGACGCCCGCGCAGGCATAGTTGATCCCGTTGAAAGATTTTTCCTGATCTGCCGCCAGCGCCGCGCTCGACACCACGGCCAGCAGTCCGGCACCGGCAAGATAAATTCGCGCTCGCATCGCAATCTCCTTCTTTGTTCGGAAAAGAGGATAGCCGGGCGCTGGCCGCTTTCTGTGGCCGCAACAAGGCGAAATTGGGGCCGAGGCTACAGCGCCGTCGCGACCTTCAGGCCTTCCAGCACGGCTTCTTCCGCCGTGCGCGGCGTGGCGCAATCGCCGATAAGATGGATGTCGATTTGAAGACCATCCAATTCCGTTTCCAATTCGGCGACGCGATCCTGCCCATAGGACGTGACGAGGGTATTAACGTCTTCGAGCACGATAGGTTCCCCGCTGGAAGCATGCTGGAAATACACTGTATTTCCGTCGGCGCCGAATAGCCGCGCGTAGGGGATAATCTCGACGCCGAGCTTGTGCAGGATGCCGTTCCAGCTATCGCGCACATACCAGGGCAAACGTTGGCCCGCATGCAGTGCGTCGACGCAAAGCCGCACGCGGCAGCCGGCGCGCGCCAGCTTCTCCGCCAGGCCCATGCCGATCCAGTCGGCGCGCCAATCGGCGACGACGACGGAGGCGCCGATGTTGGCCTCGTCGCGCAGCACCTGCCAGGCATTGACGATGTGGGTGTCGTCGCCGGTTTCCATGTCGGGCATGTGGGGCTTGGCGCCGGTGGCGATGATGACGGCGTCCGGCTTCTCCCGCTCCACCAGCGCGCGGTCGACCTTCGTGCGCTTCACCACCTTCGCGCCCGCCAGTTCCACTTCGCGGGTGAGATTGGTGACGATGCCGCCGAACTCGGCGCGGCCCGGCAGCAGTTGCGCCAGCAGCGCCTGGCCGCCGAGCCGCTCGCTGGCTTCATAGAGCGTGACATCATGGCCGCGCTCCGCCGCCACCGCCGCCGCTTTCATGCCGGCGGGACCGCCGCCGGCGATCAGGATCTTCTTCTTCCGCGCCGCCGGCTTCACCGCGCCATAGGTCAGTTCGCGACCGGTCTCCGGATGCTGGATGCAGGAGATCGAATAGCCCAAATGGAAATGGCCGATGCAGGCCTGGTTGCAGCCGATGCAGGCGCGGATGTCGTCGGGGCGGTCCTCCCGCGCCTTGTTCGCCATCTCCGGATCGCAGATCTGCGCCCGGGTCATGCCGCACATGTCGGCCTGGCCCGAGGCCAGTATCTGCTCGGCGATCTGCGGCTGGTTGATGCGGCCGGCGACGAACACCGGCCGCTTCACCTTCGCCTTCACCGTGGCGGCAAAGGGCGCGACATAGCCGGTGTTGACGATCATCGGCGGCACGATATGCACGGCGCCGGCGATGGAGGCCGACGATCCCGCGATCACGTTGTAGTAGTCGAGCTGCCCTTCGGCCTCGAGTGCAACGATGGCTTCCAGCGCCTCGTTGGATTTCTGGCCGTCATGATCCATGTCCTCGCCGGAGATGCGCAGGCCGCAGACGAAGTCCCTGCCGACCTCGCGTCGGATCGACGCCGATCACCTCGCGCAGAAAGCGCAGCCGGTTCTCGAAGGATCCGCCATATTCGTCCTCGCGCCGGTTGAGGCGGGGATTGAGGAATTGCGACGGCAGATAGCCGTGGCTGGCGACGATCTCGACAGCCATCCATGCCGGCGCTGCGCATCCGCCGCGCCGCCGCGCCATAGCCGGCGACGATCTCGTCGATCAGCTTCTTGGGCAGCGGCCGCGGCATGACATGGAAGCGCTCGTTCGGCACCGCCGAGGGCGCATAGGCGACGACGATGGAGCCGTCCTGCCCCTCCATGATCTCGCGGCCCGGGTGGAAGAGCTGGCCGAAGACGCGGCAGTCGTGGCTATGGCACATCTCCGCCAGCTTGCGGTAGCCGGGAATGCATTCGTCGGTCGTCGCCTTCAGCACATGGGAGCTGTAGAGCCCGGTTTCATGCACGCTCGCCACCTGCGCCACGATCAGCCCGCAGCCGCCCTTGGCCCGCGCCTCGTGATAGGCGATCAGCGGCGCATTGACGTGATGATCCCGCGGCAGGCTGGTGTCATGCCCGGTCGAGAGGATGCGGTTCTTGACCGTGACGTTGCCGACGGCGATCGGCGAGAACAGGTGCGGATACTTGACGGGCATCTTAGCTCTGACTACTTCCGCGACCCCGGGAAGCTCTCCTTGTCCTTGTACGGGAACCACCAGAAATCGTGGGCGCTGGCGGCGGGGTCGATCATCGCCAGCTTGGTGTGGCGGAAGCTGTCGAGGCCTTCGGCGCCGAGCTGGCGTCCCATCCCCGACATCTTGCGGCCGCCGAAGGGGCCGGCGTCGTTGTCCAGCAGCGGCGCATTGACCCAGACCATGCCCGCTTCCAGCTCGTTCACCGCGCGCATGCTCTCGTTCAGGTCCGAGGTGTAGATCGTCGAGCCCAGGCCGTACTTCGAGCGGTTGGCATGGGCCAGCGCCTCGTCGAAGCTCTTCACCTTGCAGACCGGCAGCACCGGGCCGAAGCTCTCGATGTTCAGGATCTCCGCCTCCGGCTGCACGCCCACGAGGACAGTGGCATCGACGAAGTATCCCTTGTTGAAACCAGAAGGACGCCCGCCGCCGATGACCACCTTAGCGCCCTGGCTCACGGCGCGGGCGAGCAGACCCTCATAGCGGTCGCGCTCCCGCTTCGCGCCCATCGGCCCCATATCGACTTTGTCGAGGCCGTTGCCGATGCGGACCTTCTTCGTCTCCGCGACAACGCGATCGACGAACTCGTCATGGATCTTCTCATGGACGTAGAAGCGTTCGGCCGCGGCGCAGACCTGGCCGCAATTCAGATAAGCTCCAAATGCCGCACCGCGCGCCGCGATATCCAGCGGCGCCGACGGCATGACGATGAAGGGATCGTTGCCCGAGGCCTCGATCAACACGCGCTTGAACGACCCGGCGCAGGCCTGCGCCACTGCCTGCCCGGTGGCGATGCTGCCGGTGAAAGCGACCATGTGGGTGTCCGGGCTGTTCACGAGCTGCTGCCCGACGCGGCCGCCGCCGGTCACGCATTGGATGACGCCCGCGGGCAGATGCGCGAAGGCCTCCATGAATTTCAGCGTGGTCAGCGAGGTGATTTCCGACGGCTTGACGATCACAGTGTTGCCGCAGGCAATCGCCGCCGCCGCTTCCCAGCACAACAGGCAAAGCGGATAGTTGAAGGGCAGGATGATCACCACCACGCCCAGCGGCTCCTTGACGGTGAAATGCATCTGGCCGTCGGTCGCCGGCCCGAGCATCCGGCCCGCCTCATGCCGCGCCACCTCGGCGTAGTAGTCCACTGCTGTCGCCGCCCACTCCACCTCGTCGGTCAATTCCTTGTAGGGTTTGCCCATCTCCCGGGTCATCATTTCGCCGAGCACCGGCTTCAGCGCCCGCATCTTGTGCGCGGCTTCGTGCAACAGCTCGGCGCGGGTCAGGCTGTTCTTCGCATTCCAGGCCTTCTGCGCCTTGTTGGAGGCCGCGATCGCCGCCGCTACTTCCGCCTCCGGCGTGTCGGCGATCTCGCCGATCTTGTCCTCGGTCGCGGGATCGCCCACATCCAGCAGCGACGCGGCGCCGCTCTTGCGGAACTCGCCGCCGATGAAGACATGGCGGCTCAGCCGCGTAAGCTCATTGAGCGCTGACATACTTTAGTCTCCCTTTTGATTTCTTGTTATTGATCGCTAAGCCGCCAGCGCCCGCACCTGCTGCGCCGCCTCGTGGAACGCGGCGCGGGTGATGGCCAGCGCTTCCTCGTCATGGGCGGTCGACAGCAGCGAGCGGCCCCAGGCGCCGGGCTTGGTCATCACACCGTGGCGGCGGAGCGCCATATGCACTTCCGACCAGATGTTCGGCCGCACCAACTTGACGCCTTCGGCATAGTCGCGCGGCGCGTGGTCCGCGAACCAGTAGCCGAACACGCTGCCATAGCCCGAGGTGCTGAGCGTCACGCCCTCTGCGGCAAACGCCGCCTCGATGTCGCGCCGCAGGGCATCGCCGCGCGCCACCAGCGCGTTGTAGTCGATCTCACCGATCAGCCGCGCGCTTTCGGCCACCGCCGCCGCCATCAGCGGATTGCCGCTATAGGTGCCGGCGCGTGTGACCTTGCCGTTCGTCAGCAGCGCCATGATCTCCGGCTTGCCGACGACTGCGGCGGCGGGAATGCCGCTACCGATGGTCTTGCCCAGGGTCGCCAGATCGGGATCGATGCCGAAATGATGGCTGCTCAGTGCTGGGCTCAGGCGGAACCCCGCCAGCACCTCGTCGGCAATCACAAGCGCGCCATGGCGCCGCGCCGTCTGTTCGAGCGCCTGCAAATAACCGGGCGCCGGCGTGATGCAGCCGGCATTGCACATGATCGGCTCGAAGACGACACCGGCGATGTCGTCGCGTTCCCTGAAACAGCCGCTCCACGTCATCGATGTCGTTGTAGCGCAACAACACCGTGCGGCCATTGTCCGGCCGCTCGCCGGCCATCAGCGACTCCGGCGCGCCCACCATGCCGAAGGCCACATCTTCGTACCAGCCGTCGTAAGATCCCGCGAGCTTGGCGATGCGCGAGCGGCCGGTGGCGGCACGGGCGATCTTGCAGGCGAGATGCACCGCCTCGCTGCCACTATTGACGAAGCTCACCTGAGTCAGCGCGCCCGTCAGCTTGGTCAGCGCACGGGCCGCCAGTTCCTCGCCCTCAAAGGCGAAGGCCGGCAGCGAACCATTGGCCACCGCCGCCTGCGACGCCGCGACAACATCGGGATGGGCGTGGCCCAGGATGGTGCCGCCGAATCCCAGGGCGTAATCCACATAGCGCCGGCCGGCCTGGTCCCAGAGATAGGGCCCTTGCGCCCGGGTCACCTTGAACGGCACGCCGTTGTCGTCGGGCAGCATCCGCGCGGCGCTGGAAATGCCGCCGACAAGCGCCGTTTTCGGCGCCGCGGCCTTGCGTTCAATGTTCATGACTGGCCTCCCGTTATCGGGATATGAGCCGACCGCGGCAGCGCTGGCAAGGCGCACACGTCAGGACGGCATTGACAGAAGAAGCATAAGATGGTAGAAAGGTGCTAAATATGGTAGAAGTCTGCTCCGGAGATGTCATGTCCCTGAATATCAAGGACGAAGAAGCTCACGAACTGGCCAAGCGGCTGGCGTCGGAAACCGGCGAGACACTGACCCGTGCGGTGGTCGAAGCGTTGCGCGAACGTCTCGAGCGCCTTCGCCGGCAACGGAAAGCCGTCGCAACTGCTGCCGACCTCGTTGCCATCGGCAAACGCTGCGCCGCGACGGTGAAAGGCCGCGTCAAGAGTCACGGCGCCCTGCTCTATGACGAGCGCGGCCTGCCGCGATGATCGTCGACAGTTCGGCCATCCTCGCCATCTTGTTCAACGAACCGGATGCCGCGCAATTTGCACAGGCCATCGCATCCGCCGATTACTGCTATATCTCGGCGGCGACTCTCGCCGAGGCCGCAATCGTTGTCGATTTGCAGACAGATGCGACCGGTAGCCGCCAATTCGACAGCTTCCTTCGCCGTTCCGGAATCATTGTTGAATCGGTGACCGAAGAGCAGGCCCACCTGGCGCGGCAGGCCTATTTCGACTTCGGCAAGGGACGTCATCCCGCCGGCTTGAATTTCGGCGATTGCTTCGCCTATGCCCTCGCCAAAGCAATGGGCGAACCACTGCTATTCAAAGGCGCCGATTTTTCCAAGACCGATATCGAACCGGCGCTACCTTAGAAATCGCAGGGCGCCGGCGTTCGCACCGAGCGGTTGACTCCCGGCGGCGAGTCGGGTCCGTTGGCCTGGAAAAACAGCGAAAGCAGGCCCCATGATCCCCCGCTACAGCCGCCCGGAAATGACCAAGATCTGGGAGCCGGAGAACCGCTACCGCATCTGGTTCGAGATCGAAGCCCATGCTACCGACGCCTTGGCCGAGCTGGGCGTGGTGCCGAAGGCGGCGGCGGCGAGAATCCGCAAGCGCGCCCGCTGGGACGTGGCCCGCATCGACGAGATCGAGCGCGAGACCAAGCATGACGTCATCGCCTTCCTGACCAATGTCGCCGAGCATGTGGGCGAGGCCGCGCGCTTCCTGCATCAGGGCATGACCTCGTCGGACGTGCTGGACACCTGCCTCGCAGTGCAGCTCACCCAGGCGGCCGACCTGCTGCTGAAGGACCTGGACGGCTTGCTGGCGGCGCTGAAGCGGCGCGCCCTCGAACACAAGATGACGCCCTGCATCGGCCGCAGCCACGGCATCCATGCGGAGCCGACCACCTTCGGCCTGAAGCTCGCCGGCCACTATGCCGCTTTCGCGCGCGGGCGCGAGCGGCTGGCGCGGGCGCGCGAGGGAGTGGCCACCTGTGCGATCTCAGGCGCGGTAGGCACCTTCGCCAATATCGATCCGCGGGTGGAGGAATATGTCGCGGCCAAGCTCGGCTTGAAGCCGGAGCCGGTCTCCACCCAGATCATCCCCCGCGACCGCCATGCCCAGTTCTTCGCCACGCTCGGCGTCATCGCCGGCTCGATCGAAAACCTGGCCATCGAGATCCGCCATCTGCAGCGTAGCGAGGTGCGCGAGGCCGAGGAATATTTCTCGCCCGGGCAGAAGGGCTCCTCGGCCATGCCGCACAAGCGCAATCCCGTGCTGTCGGAGAATCTCACCGGCCTGTCTCGGCTGATCCGCTCCACCGTGACGCCGGCGCTGGAGAACATCGCCCTCTGGCATGAGCGCGACATCTCCCACTCCGCCGTCGAGCGGGTGATCGCGCCCGACGCCACCATCGCGCTGGATTTCGCGCTCGGGCGTCTCACCGGCCTGATCGAGAGGCTCGTGGTCTATCCCCAGGCCATGCAGCGCAATCTCGACGCGCTCGGCGGCCTGGTGCATTCCCAGCGGGTGCTGCTGGCGCTGACCCAGGCCGGGCTCAGCCGCGAGGAGGCCTATAGCACCGTGCAGCGCAACGCCATGCAGGCCTGGGAACGGGGCGGCGATTTCCGCAAGCTGCTGGAAGCCGATCCCGCCGTCGCCAAGCGCCTGCCGAAGAAAACCCTCGCCGCGCTGTTCGACCTCGCCTACCATAGCAAGCATGTGGAGACGATCTTCGCCCGCGTGTTCGGGGCGGCGAAGAAGAAAAAGGCGAAAAGATAGCCTTTCGGCGCAGCTTCGGCCGTCTCCAAACTGAGGCCTTGTTGACCTAAGTCAAAGCCGGTCATGACGCCGGCATGTCCTCATCCCGGCAGGTCGGCCGGCAATTCGCGCGCCGGCGGTAGTCATTGGAGTAGTCCCATGGCGAATGTAGCAAGAGCCGGCAGCGATACCCTCTCATCCTGGTGGAAAGCGGCAGCCATCGTCACGATGGCGGTCGGATTTGGCGTCCTCATCCTGGTCACCATCAAGGCCTATGAGAACGCGCCGCCGATCCCCGCAACCGTGGTCGATGCCACGGGCGCGATCCTGTTCACCAGCGCCGATGTCGCCGCGGGCCAAGAGGTCTTCCTGAAGCACGGCCTCATGAACAATGGCACCATCTGGGGCCATGGCGGCTATCTCGGGCCGGACTTCTCAGCGCAGTACCTGCACAATTGGGCGCTCGACGCGGCAGATCAGGGGGCGCGGGAACGTTTTGCCCGGCCCTATGCCGAGCTCGCGCCGGAGGATCAGGCCGCGGTCGACGGCATCGTCGCGGCGACGCTGCGGCAGAACAGCTACGACCCCGCCACCGGCATGCTGACGCTCACGGCGGCCGGCGCCGCTTCCTTCAACCGGCAGATCTCCTACTGGGCCGACTATTTCACCGATCCCGCCGGCAATGGCGGACTCTTTGCGAAGGCGGTTTCCGATCCGCAGGAATTGCGGCAGCTCACGTCGTTCTTCGCCTGGACCGCCTGGGCCGCCGTTGCCGAGCGCCCGGGCACCACCCATTCCTACACCAACAATTTTCCCTATGACCCGCTGGCCGGCAACACGCCGACTTCCGGTGCCCTCATCTACAGCGCCATCAGCCTGGTCTTCCTGCTCGCCGGCACGGCGATTGTGCTGCTGGCATTCGGCAAATTCGACTATCTGGGCTGGCATCGGGCGGCTGCGCCTCTGCCGCAGATCCCGACCCTTCCGGTGACGGCCGCCCAGCTCGCAACGCTCAAATTCATGGCGATTGCCGCGTTGCTCTTCGTCGGTCAGACGCTGATCGGCGGCGCCGTGGCGCATTACCGCGCCGAGCCGGGCGATTTCTACGGCGTCGACCTTTCGGCATTCCTGCCCAGCAACCTGCTCCGGACCTGGCATCTGCAACTGGCGATATTCTGGATCGCGACGTCCTATGTCGGCGGCGCGCTTTACGTGGCGGGCATGCTGGGCAGAAGCGAGCCTGCCGGACAGCGCACCGGCATCAACCTGCTGTTCGTGGCAGTGGTCATCGTTGCCGTCGGCAGCCTGCTGGGCGAATGGGCCGGCCTCCTGCAATGGCTCGGCCCGCTCTGGTTCTGGTTCGGCAATCAGGGCTGGGAATTCCTCGAGCTCGGCCGCGCCTGGCAGATCCTGCTGGCCATCGGCCTGATCTTCTGGTTCTGGCTGCTGTGGCGCAACCTGGCGCCGGCGCGGCGCGACCCCGAACGGCGCGGCCTCGTCACCTTCTTCCTGATTGCCGCCGCCGCTATTCCCGTTTTCTATCTTCCGGCGCTGTTCTTCGATGGATCGACCCACTACACGATCGCCGACACCTGGCGATTCTGGATCATCCATCTGTGGGTCGAAGGATTCTTCGAGCTCTTCGTCACCGTCATCGTCGCCGTCATCTTCTATCAGCTCGGCCTGGTGGAGCGGCTCACCGCGCTCCGCGCCGTCTATCTCGACGTCATCCTGGTGTTCGGCGGCGGCCTGATCGGCACCGGCCATCACTGGTACTTCACCGGCCAGACGGATTTCAACATGGCGCTGGCGTCGGCTTTCTCGGCGCTCGAGGTGGTGCCGCTCACGCTGCTGACGCTCGACGCCTGGGATTTCGTCAAGGTGACGCGCGGCACGGCCGGCGAACCGTTCCGGCATAAATGGGCGTTCTACTTCCTGATGGCAGTCGGCTTCTGGAACTTTACCGGCGCCGGCGTTTTCGGCTTCCTCATCAACACGCCGATCGTCAGCTATTTCGAAATGGGCACCAACTTGACGCCCAACCACGGCCATGCGGCGATGGTCGGCGTGTTCGGCATGCTGGGCGTGGCGCTGATGGTCTTCCTGCTGCGGGAAATGGCGTCACAGGCGACTTGGGCGCGAGTCGAAAAGTTCGTCCGCTGCGGCTTCTGGGGCCTGAACATCGGTCTTGCGCTGATGGTCCTCCTCAGTCTGTTCCCCTCGGGCGTGCTGCAGTTGGTCGATGTCCTTGAGAACGGCTACTGGCACGCCCGCAGCCTGGCCTATACCGGCGGAACGCTGCCGCGCCTGTTCGAATGGATGCGTCTCCCCGGCGATCTCATCTTTATCTTCCTGGGGGCGATACCGATCCTGATCGCCGTCGGGCTCGGCTATCTCGCCCTCTGGCAGGGGCGTCAGCCCGTCCCCGCGGCCCGTCGCGCGCCGGCGGAATAGAGATTTGCGCCATCAGGCGGCGCCGTGTGCGGCAGAGTGACGCGTTATCGGGCGATTTCCGGCGAATTGCCCGATCCGCGGCGAGCAATCCCGGGTTGCCGGCGCATTTGTAGTAAACGCGATTCTCTTTTCCCGGCGCCGGGTTGTGGTTCAATTCGAAAATTCCCGGTAAAACTGCTGCGAATAATGTCGCTGTAGCCAGCAAAACCGGTCTCATCCGTGATATCCGGTTGCGCCGCCCCGGTTGCGTGGACGGGAACCGACTCAGCCTTGGTTAACATTCCCACGGCGAAAGCGACAAGTTGGGCGAAATTTCCGCCCGGCGGAAACCATCTCGCTCGGACTGTCCGGGGGCTCCGATTAACTCTAGAACCCCACCAATAATTAAGCCTCGCCTGATAGAAAACCGGTAACAAAAATTGCCGTAGTGCAACGTCAACACAACATGAAGTCCGTCATCGCCACTCGTCTGGAGCTCGGCGCAATTCCGAGCGACCTGCTGCAGCGCATGCTTGCCTATTGGCAGTCGAAATGCGGCGGCCATGCCATGCCCGCGCGCGCCGATATCGATCCCGTCGAATTCCCCTGGGGCCTCGGCAATGTCAGCCTGCTCGATGTGGAGCGGGATCCCCTGCAATTCCGTTATCGGCTGGCCGGCTCCAAGCTGACGCGCATCATGGAAGTCGATCTGACGGGCCGCAGCATCGACGACATCAAACACGCGGATTTCCGCGATCTCATGCGAAAGCATCTGCGGGAAATCGTCGAGACGGCAATGCCCAGTGTCTACTGCATCTCCATCACCAATGGCGGCGGGCCGCAGACCTATGTGCGGCTGGCGTTGCCGCTGCGCGCGGCCGATGGCAGCGTCGGCATGATCCTGACGATGATCGATATGATCGGCACGTTGCCGGACCGCGACGATATGGTGGGCGGTCAGCGCCGGGGAACGTCGTTCGACTAAGGCGGCAGTTCTACTGCGCCGCCGCCAGTGCCGCGCTGTTGCGCGCGCCGCAAAGCTTCCGCGCCAGATAGCCCTGGAAGTCATGCAGCTCGCGCTCGAGCCAGCTCATCTGGCCGGACTGCGCCAGCGGCGCCTTGGCGCCCTGATAGATCGCCTCGACCACGAAACGGTCCTCGGCATTCACCCGGTCGAAGAAATCCACTGTCTCGGCGATGAAGCTGTCCTTGTCCGGCAGGCTGGCCAGCACCTCCGGCGCCAGCGCCGCGCCGAAGCGCACATGCACCTGACCGCCGCCCTTCGGCCGCAGCGACAGATACCAGAGATGATCGGGCGCGATGACGATCATATGGGTGGGATAGATCGTCGGCATGACCGAGGTGTAGCGCCACTTGCCTTCGAGGACCGTATTGTCCTTATGCGCCAGGCCGTATTTCGCGTCCTGGTTCTTGATGAAGGTCTGATAGGTGAAGCTGTCGAACACTTGCTCCGGAAAGCCGGTCTCCTCGGCGGGAAACCAGGCGCCGACGGTGCGCCTATGGGCCACCGGCAGGTGATAGCCCTCCATGAAATTCTCGGTCAGCAGCTTCCAGTTGGTCTCCCAGAGGTGATCCTGGGTCACGAACGGCACATAGCCCGCCATGCGATAGGGCGCGACCACGGTTTGCAGCGATCGTAATTTCGCCGCGACGCTGTCGATCTCGGGATCCAGAGTGACGTAGATCCAGCCTTCCCAGACCTCGGTGCGGATTTCCGGCAGGCAGATCTTCTTCTTGTCGAAGCCCTCGCTGCGGGTCATGTGGGGTGCGCCCATCAGACGGCCCTGCAGATCATAGGTCCAGGCATGATAGGGGCAGGCGAAGACGCGGGCGCTGCCGCGGCCCTCCACCAGCCGCGACATGCGGTGGCGGCAGACATTGGACAGGCCGCGGATCGTACCGTCGGCGCCGCGCACCACGATGATCGGCTGCGTGCCGATGGCGAAGGTCAGGTAATCGCCGGGCTTGGGGATTTCCGCCGCAAGACCGGCGCAGAGCCACTCACGGGCGAAGATGCGCTCTTCCTCCAGCCGCAGGATCTCCGGATCGGTGTAGATCTGCGGCGGCAGCCCCACCGCCATGCTGGCCGGCCGCTGCGCATTATCGGCGAGGCGAGTGAGCAGGTCGGCGGTCGTGCTACCCGGCTCCATCAACGCCGCACTCCCACTATTTCGTCTCGCTCATGATCTGCTGGCGCGCCGCCTCCAGAAGATCGCCCATCTGCTTGCGTATCCGGTGCTCGGAGATATCGACGCCCTTGGCCTTGGCGTCGGCGACGATCTTCTCCACGACATCGTCGTCCCCCGGCTTCTCGAAATCGGCCATCACCACGCTCTTGGCATAGGCTTCCGTCTCGGCGGCGGGAACGCCCAATTCCTTGGCCGCCCAGAGCCCCAGCAGCTTGTTGCGGCGGGCATTGACTTTGAACGCGAGCTCCGTGTCGTGCTTGAATTTCTCCTCGAATCCCTTCTTGCGGTCGTCGAAACTCGCCATGGACCTGGGTTCTCCCTCGATTGAATGCCGATGGGCGGAATCTGGCTACTCGGCGGCGGTACCGCAAGGCGTTTTACGGCCACTCCGGGAGCGGTTGACGGACCGGCCGGAGTTGATTGAAGTCCGCCGGCCCACCATGTGCAGCGTCGTCATCCTCCTCCGCCCCGGCCATGACTGGCCCGTCATCGTCGGCGCCAACCGCGACGAGATGGCGCAACGGCCTTCATTGCCCCCGGCCCGGCACTGGCCCGACCGGCCCCAGGTGGTTGCCGGCCTGGACAAGCTGGCCGGCGGCAGCTGGCTGGGGGTCAACGACCAGGGCGTGATCGCCGCCATCATGAACCGCATGAACAGCCTGGGCCCGGCCCCGGACCGGCGCAGCCGCGGCGAACTGGTGCTGGAGGCCCTGGACCATGCCGACGCCAGCGAGGCGGTGAAGGCGCTGCAGGACCTGGACTCCGGCGCTTACCGCCCCTTCAACATGGTCATCGCCGATTCCGACGGCGCCTTCTGGCTGCGCAGCCTGGGCCACAAGCAGGGCTGGGTGGAGGCGGAAGCGCTGGCGCCCGGCGTCTCCATGGTCACCGCCTATGACCGCAACGACACCACCGGCAGCCTGCGCATGCGCCACTATCTGCCGCTATTCGAAGCCGCCGCACCGCCCGATCCGGCGAAGGACGATTGGCGCGAATGGGAAGCGCTGCTCTCCAGCCGCGCCCACGATGCCGATGGCAACGCGACCGATGCCATGGCGATCATGACCGATAGCGGCTTTCAGACGGTGTCCAGCTCGCTGATCGCCCTGCCCCAACCGACGCCGAAGAGCCGCGCCCGCTGGCGCTTTGCCGCGGGTCTGCCTGGAGATGTACCTTTTGAACCGATCCTCACATGAGACGACGGAGATCATGAGCAAACGACCCCGCATCGCAATCGCCGGCCTGCAGCACGAGACCAACACCTTCGCGCCCTTCGGCGCCAGCTTCCATGATTTCGAGATCGCCGATGGCTGGCCGGAACTGACCAAGGGCGCCGACGTCCTGACGGTTTTTCCGGCGCTGAATATTCCCATCGGCGGATTCATTTCCGCGGCCGGCGGCGCCGATCTGGTGCCGATCGCCTGGGCCGCGGCCGAACCTTGCGCCCATGTGAGCGACGATGCTTTCGACCGCCTGAGCGAGATCGTCTGCGGCGACATCGCCGCGGCCGGTGCCATCGACGGCGTCTATCTGGATCTCCATGGCGCGATGGTCACGGATTCGTACCAGGATGGCGAAGGAGAGTTGCTGCGCCGGCTGCGGTCGCGCATCGGCGAGGACATGCCCGTGGTCATCAGCCTGGACATGCATGCCAACGTCACCAAGGCGATGAGCGAGCTTTGCGACGGCATGACGATCTATCGCACTTATCCGCACATCGATATGGCCGAGACCGGCAAGCGCGCCTATGACCTGCTCATGGCGCGGGTGAAAGCGGGTAGGCCGCTGCATCGCGCCTTCCGCAAGCTGCCGTTCCTGATTCCGGTCTGCGCTCAGAACACCTTGGCGGAGCCGTGCAAGGGTCTCTACGACTTCATTCCCGCGCTGGAATCATCAGGTGTTGCCAATGTGGATTTCGCCGTGGGATTTCCGCCGGCTGACATCCATGACTGCGGTCCTGCCATCGTCGCCGCCGGTACCGATGCGAAAGCCGTGGAAGCAGCCGCGGACCGGCTGCTGGCGGCGGTTTCCGCCAAAGAGCCGGAGTTCTTTGCGGAGATGCTGACGCCCCTGGACGCCGTCCGCCGCGCGATTCGCGTCGGCAAGCCGGGACGCCCGGCAATCCTGGCCGATGTGCAGGACAATCCCGGCGGCGGCGGCACCTCCGACACCGTCGGCATTCTGTCGGCCCTGGTGCGCGAAAAAGCTCAGAACGCCGCTCTCGCCCTGCTCTGGGACCCGGCGGCAGCGGAAGCCGCACACAAGGCCGGTGTCGGCGCCGAGTTGGATCTGGCGCTGGGCGGCCGCTACGGCTATGACGCGGCCCCCTTCCAGGGGCGTTTCCGCGTCGAAGGCCTCTCCGACGGCACCGTGGTCGGCAGCGGCGCCATGGCCGGCGGCGTGACCATGCATTTAGGACCCTCGGCGCGGCTGCGGGTGATCGACAGCGGCGCCGACGTTACCGTGGTCATCTGCAGCCACCGCTTCCAATGCCTGGATCTGGAACTGTTCCGCGGCTTCGGCGTCGAGCCGGAGCGCCAGGCGATCCTCGCGGTGAAGAGCACCAACCATTTCCGCGCCGCCTTCCAGCCGATCGCCAGCGAGGTCCTGCTGGTGGAATCGCCGGGCGCCAATATCTGCCGCCTCGACAAGATCCCGTTCAAGAATCTGCGGCCGGATGTTCGGATCGCGGCGGCGTAGTCACGACGCTCACTCCGCCAAATCCCATAGGGCCGCGGCTCGAAGCGCGCGGCCTAGAATCAAGTATCATCGATTTTATATGAGTGAGTCTGTCAGTTGGAGTGAACACCATGGCCAGCAAGACGTCCAAGGTCGCAAAGAGTGTCGCCGCCAAGCGGGTCGCTGCGAAAGGAGCCAAACCGCGCAAGGCGGCACCGCAGTCGCAGTCCCACAAGGCCGCAAAGCCGGTCCTTCTCTCGGGCGGCAACCCTCAGATCGCGAAGGGCTACGGCGACGCCCCGGTGCAGGCCTACATCACGGCCATGCCGGGCTGGAAGCGCGACGTCGGGCGCCGCCTCGACGCGCTCATCGCACGCACCGTCCCCGTCGTGCAGAAGGCAGTCAAATGGAACTCGCCGCTGTATGGTGTCGAAGGCCAGGGCTGGTTCCTCGGCGTCTATTGCTTCACGAAGTATGTCAAGGTGGCTTTCTTCCGCGGCGCGTTGCTGCGTCCTGTCCCTCCGGGCGAGTCCAAGCAAAAAGAAGTGCGCTACCTCGACATCCACGAGGACGACCAGCTCGACGAAGCTCAGTTCGCTGCTTGGGTGAAGCAAGCCAGTCGATTGCCCGGCGAACGAATGTGAGGCGAGCCGGCTACTCCACCAGATCCCAGTACGGCCGCGGGCCGAAGCGCTCCGCCAGGAAATCCACGAAGGCCCGCACTTTGGGCAACAGATGGCGGCTGTGGGGATAGACGGCATAGATGGCGGTGTCCTGGGGCATGTAGTCGGACAGCACTGACACCAGCGTTCCCGCCTGCAGATCGCCGCCGACGAAGAAGCTGGGCAGATAGACCAAGCCGACACCCTGCAGCGCCGCAATGCGCAGGGTGTCGCCGTTGTTGGCACGCAGGCGGCCTTTGATCTGGACCATCAGCGGCCGGCCATCGCCATCGACCAGGCGCCATTCATCGATCAGGGCGTTGGTGCTGTTGCACAGGCACAGATGCCGGCGGAGATCACCAGGCGTTTCGGGAAGGCCGTGCTGCTTCAGATAGGCCGGACTGGCGCAGATCATCGGCCGTATCGGCGCCAGCTTGCGCGCGACCAGTGACGAGTTCGCCAGCCGGCCGATGCGCACCGCGAGATCGAATCCCTCTTCCAGCAGATCGACGTAGCGGTCGTTCAGCGTCATATCCAGATCGACTTCCGGATAGCGCCGCAGGAAATCCGGGATCGCCGGCGCCAGATGCAGGAAGCTGAAGCTCATCGGCGCGTTGACCTTGAGGCGGCCGCGGGGCGCGGCCTGCATGCGGCTGACCGACAGGTTCGCGTCCTGGATCTCCGCCAGGATGCGCACGACCTCGGCGTGATAGCCGCGACCCTCCTCGGTCAGCGTGAGGGATCGCGTCGTGCGATGGAGCAGCCGCACGCCGAGTTCCGCCTCCAGCGCGGCCACCTGCCGGCTGACCAGCGACTTCGATGTCCCCAGGCGCCGGGCCGCTTCGGAAAACGACCCGCTGTCCGCCACCCGCGCAAAAGCTTCCATATTCGCCAACCGATCCATAGGGATACGCTATGCTATTGTTGCGTGAATTGCGACAGTATTGTTCCGAAAATGTAGATTGTTTCCGATCTCGGCAAGTGCCAAATCCTACGCCTGAAGGCGTGGGACAGGCCCTCGCCGCCGTTTGGGAGCAATCCATGACCGATCTATCGATTTCCGGGGCCAGGCCCCTGGTTCCCGCCTTCGGCGCCATCCAGAAGTCGCTGGCGCCGTTCGTCGAGCCCGCCATCCGCGTCACCGCCGGCCTGCTGCTGGTGCCCCATGGCAGCCAGAAGCTGTTCGGCTGGTTCGGCGGCTATGGCCTGGAGGCCACCGGGCAATTCTTCGAGAGTATCGGCTATCCGGCGTCGATGGCGCTGGTGGTCGGCCTCGTGGAGTTCGTCGGCGGCCTGCTGCTCGCCCTCGGTCTGGGCACGCGCATCGCCGCAGGCTTCATCGCCGGCTTCCTGGCGGTCGCCGTCGTCCAGCATTCATCGGCTGGATTCTTCTGGAACGATGGCGGCTTCGAGTATCCGCTGTTGTGGGGACTCGTGGCGCTGGGCTTCGTCATTCGCGGCGGCGGCCGCTATTCCGTCGACGCCGCGATCGGCCGCGAAATCTAGGCGCGCGAACTTGGCTCCCATGAGCCGGCGCGCCATTCTCCAGAGTATGCGTAGAGGAGACTCATCATGACTCTTGCCGTTCGTCCCGCCGCTGAGCGCGGCCACGCGAATTTCGGATGGCTCGACAGCCATCACACCTTCTCGTTCGCGAACTACTACGATCCCCGGCATATGGGCTTCCGCCGGCTGCGGGTGATCAACGACGACACGGTGAGTCCCGATGGCGGCTTTGACACCCACGGCCACCGCGACATGGAGATCATCAGCTATGTCGTGCGCGGGGCGCTGGCCCATCGCGACACCACCGGCGGCGATGGCGTGCTGAAGCGGGGCGACGTGCAGGCCATGTCGGCCGGCACCGGCGTCCGCCACAGCGAGTTCAACGCCTCGGGCGAGGAAGATGTGCGCTTCCTGCAGATCTGGATTCTGCCGGAACGCGACGGCCTTCCTGCTGCCTACCGCCAGGCGCACTTCCCCGATGAGGCGAAGCGCAACACGCTCCGCCTGATCGTGGCGCCCGGCGGTCCGGACGGGGCTCTCGGCATCAACCAGGATGTGCGCGTCTATGCCAGCCTGCTGGATGACGGTGCCTCGGTCAGCCACAAGCTGGCGGCCGGACGCGGTGCCTGGGTCCAGGTCGTCGACGGCGGCATCGAGGTCAACGGCAAGACGCTGACTTCGGGGGACGGCCTGGCAATCGAGGACGTGGAGCGGCTCGACATCGCCGCCCGCGGCAAGGCCGAGTTCCTGCTGTTCGATCTCGGCTGATCGTCCGGCACAATCCGAACTTTGACCTCCACGGCCGGCGGCGAGGCAACTCGCCGCCGGTTTTCTTTCGATCATCTCCTTGAACGAACTGCGATTTGAAGCGGCTTTCGCAATGCCGCAAAAGAGCCCGGGATTCGTTGTTTCAGCGCGATTCCGCTGCTATATCCTGCCTATCCAAGGCTGGTGGACGACAGTTCTCTAAACGTTCACACCTGGAGCGGCACCGGTGCCCGTCCATCCCCCAACCCCTCACGCCGGGATCGCAACGGGAGGAATCCAACCAATGACCCGCCGCCGCCGCATCTACGAAGGAAAGGCAAAAGTCCTGTTCGAGGGACCGGAGCCCGGCACCCTGGTGCAGTACTTCAAGGACGACGCCACCGCCTTCAACAACCAGAAGAAGGGCGTGATCACCGGCAAGGGCGTCATCAACAACCGCATCTCCGAATATCTGATGGTGCGGCTGGGCGAGCAGGGCGTGCCGACCCATTTCCTCCGCCGTCTCAATATGCGCGAGCAGTTGGTGCGCGAGGTGGAGATCGTGCCGCTGGAGGTGGTGGTCCGCAATATCGCCGCGGGCTCGCTGTCGAAGCGCTTCGGCATCGTCGAGGGCACGCAGCTGCCCCGCTCGATCATCGAGTTCTATTACAAGTCCGACGAGCTGGGCGATCCCATGGTGTCGGAAGAGCATATCACCGCCTTCGGCTGGGCGACGCCGCAGGAGATCGACGACATCGTCGCGCTGTCGCTGCGCATCAACGACTTCCTCTCCGGCCTGTTCCTGGGCGTCGGCTTGAAGCTGGTCGACTTCAAGCTCGAATACGGCCGCCATTTCGAGAACGAGGAGATGCGCATCGTCCTGGCCGACGAGATCAGCCCGGATAGCTGCCGCCTCTGGGACATCAAGACCAACGAGAAGCTGGACAAGGACCGCTTCCGCCAGGACCTGGGCCAGGTGGCCGAGGCCTATCAGGAAGTGGCGCGCCGCCTCGGGATCCTGCCGGAAGCCGGCCTGCGCGACCTCAAGGGTCCGGAGACTATGCAGTAGGAGTTGGGGCAATAAGGGATGAGTTGCGAATGAAGGCCCGCGTGCATGTGACCCTGAAGAACGGCGTATTGGACCCGCAGGGCCGCGCCATCGCCCACGCCCTTTCGTCGCTGGGCTTCGGCGGCGTCGACGATGTGCGCCAGGGAAAATTCATCGAGCTCGATCTCACGGAGACCGACAAGACCAAGGCCCGCGACCAGGTGGAAGCCATGTGCAAGAAGCTGCTGGCCAACACCGTGATCGAGAACTACGCGATCGAGATCGCTTGAAGGAAAGATTCACCACAGAGATCACAGAGATCACAGAGAAGAAAGCATAGCCGCAGATGAACGCAGATAAACACAGATGCATCGCGTTCGATTTGCCCGCTGAGCACCCTGCCGTCACTGTAAGATTCCCGCGCGCCTCTGGCGCGCAATCAATCATTCGCGCCAGCGATGCACGGCCTCTCTAACGGGGAAAACCGATCCGTGTTTATCTGCGTTCATCTGCGGCAAAACCGACTTCCTTCCTTCTCTGTGATCTCTGTGCCCTCTGTGGTTATTCTTGAGGACGCCGCACCATGAAAACCGCCGTCATCGTCTTCCCCGGCTCCAACCGCGAACATGACATCAAGGATGCGCTTGCCCAGTCCATGGGCCGCGACCCCGTGATGGTCTGGCACCGCGACACCGAGATGCCCGATGTCGATCTGATCGTGGTGCCCGGCGGCTTCTCCTACGGCGACTATCTGCGCTGCGGCGCCATCGCCGCCAACTCGCCGGTCATGCGCGAAGTGGCCGCGCGGGCGAAGAAGGGCGTTGCCGTGCTCGGCGTCTGCAACGGCTTCCAGATCCTCTGCGAGACCCAGCTCCTGCCCGGCGTGCTGCTGTCCAACGCCGGCCTCAAATTCGTCTGCAAGAACGTGACGCTCCGCGTGGAGACCAGCCAGAGCCTGTTCACCGCGGGCTATTCCACCGGGCAGACGCTCTCGGTTCCCGTCGCCCATCATGACGGCAACTACTTCGCCGACGACGCGACCCTGGACCGGCTGGAAGAGCGCGGCCAGGTCGCCTTCCGCTATTGCAACGAGAACGGCGACCCGGCCGCGGATGCCAATCCCAACGGCTCCGCCCGCAATATCGCCGGCGTGTTCAACGACACCAAGAACGTGCTCGGCCTGATGCCCCACCCCGAAAACGCCATCGACCCCCTGCTGGGCTCCACCGACGGCAAGCCCCTGTTCGACGGCCTGGTGCAGGCGCTGGCGTAACCGCCGGATTATACTCCTCTCGCGCAGAGTTGAAGCGGCGGCGGATGGCCGGTCCGGCCGCGCCGTGCCATATTCCGGCGGCGAAAGAGGATCCTGCCGATGGAAATGCACCAGGTCCGCTACTTCATGGCGCTGGCGGAGACGAAGAATTTCACCCGCGCCGCCGAGAAATGCCATGTCTCGCAACCCTCGCTGACCCGCGCCGTGCGCGCGCTCGAGGACGAGGTCGGCGGTCCGCTGCTGCACCGTGAACGCAACAACACCCACCTGACCGATCTCGGCCATCTGCTGCTGCCCATGCTGACGCGCATGTGGGACAATGTGGAGGCGGCGAAGTCGACGGCCAAAAGCCTCCTCACGCTCAAGGACGCGCCGTTGAAGCTCGGCGTGATGTGCACCATCGGCCCGATGCGCTTCGCCGGCTTTCTCACCGCCTTCCAGACGCGCCATCCCGGCATCCGCCTGTCGCTGATCGAACGGACGCCGAGCCAGCTTTCCGAGCTGCTGCTGCGGGGCGAGCTCGACGTCGCCATCATGGCGCAGCCCGGCGGCTTCGATGAGCGGCTCCGCGCTTCCCTGCTCTATCCCGAGAGATTCGTGGTCGGCTTCGCGCCCGGCCATCGCTTCGAAGCCAACGACAACGTCGCTTTCGCCGATGTCGACGGCGAGAAATACCTGATCCGGGTGAATTGCGAATTCTTCGAGCAGCTCAAGGCGGCGCGGATCGGCTCCGGCTCCGAGCTGACCTATGCCTATCAGAGCGAGCGCGAGGATTGGATTCAGGTGATGGCGCTGGCGGGCCTCGGCATCTGCTTCATGCCGGCTTATTCGCCGCTGGTGCCCGGGCTGGTGACGCGGCCGATCGTCGATCCCGAGATTACCCGCCAGGTGTCGCTGGTCACCGTCGCCGGCAGGCCCTTTTCACCCGTGGTCGCCTCCTTCGTGAAGGCGGTGAAATCCTACAGCTGGCGCGGCGGCCAGGCCGCCTGACCTGCTACATCGCGGATTCACCACCGCGGCGCAGGCGGATGCGCTTGCCGTCGTCGGCGTAGAGCACCAGCTCCGCGTCGTTGCGCACTTCGTAGCTGCTGACGCGGCCGAGCAGATCGAGATAGGCCTGCTCCCGCTCCATGATCGCGCCGTCGCAGGCCATCTTGGTGGAGGCCATGGCGCCGAAGCTGATGCTGTTGCCGGTCGTCTGATAGGGCCCGTTATACTGGTTGCAGCCGCCCTTGCCGGCGGCGCTGCCATCGGCGGCGAATTGCAGCGTCACCTGCGGGTCGACCGGCAGGGCCGCGCCGGCCACCTGCTCGGCGATCCAGACCGGGCCGACGAGAGTGGCGGCCTCCTCCGGCGTCGAAGTGCATCCCGCCAGGAACAACATCGCCGCCGCGAAACTCTTGCCGTGAGCCATTGCGCCCCTCCCGTCTCTATCGCTTATTCGTCGGGCCCCGGTTCCGGCCAGGGCTCCTTTGCCGCTTCAGCATACCATTTCTTCATCGCGGGAGTCGCCAGGATTGCGTCCACATAGGATTTGATATCCGGGTCCAGCTTCCCGCCATAGGTATCGAATCTGGTGACCACCGGCGCATACATGGCGTCGGCGGCGGTGAAATGCCCGAACAGGAACGGCCCGCCTCTGGCCGTTGATGGCGCGGCATTGGCGCCAGATCGCCTTGATGCGCTGTTCATGGGCGGCACCGGCGCCCTCCAGCTCCTTGCGCCCCTTCGGCCGCCGCAAATTCATCGGCCAGCCATAGCGCAGCTCGAGGAAGCCGCTATGCATCTCCGTCGCCACGCAGCGCGCCAGCGCCCGCGCCTCGCGCTCCTCGGGCCAGAGCCGCTTTTCGGGGAACAGGTCAGCAAGATATTCCAGGATCGCCAGCGTCTCCCAGACCAGCATCTTGCCATGCACCAGCACCGGCACGGTGCCGGTGGGCGAGACCTTCGCCAGGTTCGACGCCGTCTCCGGCGTGCGGAGGCGGATGGTGGTCTCCTCGAACGGAATGCCGCACTGCTCCATCGCCACCCAGGGCCGCAGCGACCAGGAGGAGAAGCACTTGTTGCCGATATAAAGCCGGAACTCACCCATGCACCCGCGCCCCCCGTTGGAAATCCGTCCCAACGAGTCGCCGATACTGCGCATGGAGTCAAATGCAGGGAGTGCGCTCAAATGAAACACCCCTCTCCCCTTGGGGGAGAGGAGTAGGGGTGAGGGGTTTTGGCGCCGGCAGGCGTCGAAAGAACTGCCCCCTCTCCCTCAGCGCGATCGCGTAGCGATCGTCGCGCCGAGGGGAGAGGGGGGAATCAGAATAGCTACTCCTTGATCACGTGCCAGACGCCGCCCTTGCCGTCGCCGGTCACGTCGCCGGGGGCCTTGTCGTTGACGAAGGTGTAGAGCGGCTTGTCGCCGTCGGCCCATTGCAGGCTGCCGTCGTCGCGGGTGATGATCTTGAGATCGCCCACCGGTTTGTCGGCGGCGGTGGCCATGACCGGCGGCCAGTTGGTCGCGCACTCGCCGTTGCAGTTGGATTTTCCGGGAGCGTCCTTATCGAAAGTATAAAGCGGCATGCCCTTGGCATCCGCCAGCACCTTGCCGAAAGATCCTGCGTCAATCACCTGCAGCGGGCCGTAGTCCTCCGCCTGAGCCGGTGCGCCGAAAGCCAGGGCCGTCAGCGCAACTGCCGCCGCCATGCCGAATGTATATGCCTGTCGCATCTCGTCCTCCAAATATTGCTGTGTGTGTCATGTCGCTGCGAGGACGCGGCCTCCCGGGGGCGCCCCGCACCGTGCATATAGAACAGCGGCGGCAGCGAATTATTCCCGGGCCGATGCGAAGTAGGAGCGTAAGAAAGCAAGCAAGTAAGGTTCACCACAGAGGCACAGAGACACAGAGGAGAAAGCAAGAAGGGTCAGCACGCGAAGGCGCGAAGCCGCGGAGTCGCTTGGCATTTGGCTCCAGAGCGATGCTTCAAAAGGCAATGCTGCAGCGACAATGGGTGATTGCGCGCCTTTGGCGCGCAGGAATCTTGCACCAGCAGCAAGGTTCGTCGTTCGAAAGTGTTGCGCGGAAATGGCTGCGTTTCTCGCTCTCCTTCGCGTCTTCGCGCCTTCGCGTGCAGACCTTTACCCTGCTCCTCTGTGCCTCTGTGGTGAATCTTTCTTGCTTGCTTTCCCTCCGCCCCCGCCATCCCGTACTCTGACCCCATAAAAACCTACAGGGAGGACACCGCCCCATGACCCGCACCGCCGCCTGCTCCTGCGGCCAGCTCCGCGTGACCATGAACGGCAAGCCCGGCTCGGTCGGCGCCTGCAGCTGCCGCGAATGCCAGAAGAGCACCGGCAGCGTCTTCGGCATCTCCTCCTACTGGCCGAACTCGGCGGTCGCCGCCATCGAGGGCAAGAGCACCGTCTGGCGCCGCAGCTCCGACGCCGGCCGCTGGGTCGACAGCTATTTCTGCCCCACCTGCGGCAGCACGCTCTACTGGTACGCCGAGGCCTTGCCCGACATGATCGGCATCGCCGCCGGCAACTTCGCCGACCCCAACTTCGAGCCGCCCACCTACGCCGTCTGGAGCGAGACCCAGCATCCCTGGGTGAAGTTCCCCGAAGGCTGCCGGATCAACCAGAAGCAGCGGGGGTAGCCCGCGGCACCCGCGCGCTGCTGGGGCTCGTCACCCGTTGCGCCGGAAACCGCATGCGGCTCTTCGGCTTGGACTCGCTATGCGCAGCGGCCTAGTGCCAGCTCAATTCGCCGCTGGTGACGATAAATCCGGACATGATTTCGTCGACCGCCGCAGCATCGGCTGGCGGCGTGATGAGCACGAACCCGTCATATTGCCCATAATAGATGCGCTCGATTGTCACGCGGTCCTCTTTCAGATGGTAGAAGCCGAGAAGCTCGCGTCGCGCGACATCCTCCGGCTTGCCGGTCCCTTTGACCCGCACGCCCACATATATCTTGTGACCCTTCCCGGTGAGCGCGAGGACTATTTGGTCGGGGTCCTCCGCGAAGGCTTCGGATGCGGTGGTATCGAAGCATCTGTATC
Source organism: uncultured Alphaproteobacteria bacterium (assembly GCA_963816235.1). Lineage (GTDB taxonomy): Bacteria > Pseudomonadota > Alphaproteobacteria > Dongiales > Dongiaceae > DATKFM01. Next base: position 54,167 of record CAWFKD010000001.1, read on the forward strand.
CGATGGCGATATGAAAGCCGGTGCCTTTCACGTAATTGATGTCAAAGGGTGCATTGCGGCAAAGGCCTTCGCGCTGAGCCGTGGTCGCTACAGTCGTCCCGTCGCCTTCGGCGTCAATACCGCCGAAGAGGAGGCTGATCACCGAAATCCCGGTGATCAAGAGCGCAGTGCGCATAATACTCTCCCGCCTTCACTCCTTCCTAATCATCATCATTCGCCCCATGCTCCTCCCCCTCTTCGCCCTCATCCTCCTCGCCCGCATGCTGCCCCTTCTCGATCAGCCGGGCGCAGGAGTCCGCGAGGTGCAGTGACGGCAGCGCCAGTCGGCGCGCGTTGGACTCCATCGCGGCGAGGCCGGCGAAGTCGTGGGGCAGGGTCTGCAGCAGGTCGCCGAACTTCACCATGCTCTCGGCCACGCTGTTCGGCCCGGTGTCCTCGACGATCCTGAGCGAGCCGTAATAGAGCTGCCAGAACCGCTCCAGCGCCTTGGCCACATGGTCGGGATCGGTGGCGACCGCCAGCGCCGAGGCGGAATCGCTGGCCTCGAAGCAGAGATCCTGCTGGCGCTGCAGGAACGGCTTGGCCGCCTCGAACCGCTGCGCGGCCCGCTGCTTCTCGCCCTCTTCCCGGTATTGCCAGACGCCCCAGATGCCGCCGGCCACGATGGCGACCGTCGCGACCACCGTGTTGATCGTCGATGCGTAGGCTTTCCAATCCATGGGAGTCCCCCTCCGCCGAATGCTAGTTGCACGCCCGAGCCGCTACACCTCCTATTTGAGGGGGCGTTGGGAAAGGATGCGCGCCTTCACTCTTCATTGTCATCCCGGAAACCGAGCGTCAGCGAGGTTATCCGGGACCCATGAACACCGATCTGCGGAGAGATAACTTGACGAATTCCGTGTGCATGGGTCCCGGGCGCCGTCGCTGACGCGCCGGCCCCAGGATGACAACCAGTGATTGGCGGCGAGTCGGCGTCAGCGGGATTCAGTGCTGCGGAGTCAGAACAATCTCAAGAATTCTTTGAAGTCGGGCGCCCGCGTGATGTCCATAATTCACCCGGCGTAGGATTTCGACATGACGCAACCGCTCCTCCGGCGTTCGCGCAAGCCAATAGGCCTTGCCGTCCGGCTCTTCCGAGAGAGTTGAGACAGAGAATGCCGCCTTGTCGAGACGCGATGTCGGGAAATCTTTCGTGCTCAAGATCGGCCCCTGGAATGTGATTGTTGGATTTTAGGCCACCCAAGTATCAACGCAACCATCTCCTACCTCTCCGCCCCCTGCGGATAGTGCCCCACGCTCACCTCCGCCGCTCCCCTTGCCCCGCACCGCGTGCATTTGAACTTCCGGCGGAGGTCCGGCAGCGGCATGTCGTAGCCGAGCTTGTCCGCCACCTTCGCGGGGTCGAGGCGCGCGCGGTGTTCGCAGCCCTTGCAGGTGACCCATAGCGGCAGCCGGTCGCGCACCGCGTCGCCCACCAGCGTCGATCCCCGCCAGCGCCTGGCCCGTTTCATCCGTTTCCCTCCCACTTGGGAAATGCCCGTGACAGAGCCCCTTTCTTGACTTCCGGGGGCGTTTTTTCGATACTAGAACAAATAGGGAACATACACGGTCTGACCGTATGCCATCAATCGGGATTTCAGCAGGCGGCTGGGAAGAAGGGGTTCACCACAAAGGCACGAAGGACACGAAGCCGCGGTGCGGTTGTTGCGGGCAGCGCTGGCGGACGCCGATTTGGCGTGGCCTTTGGCCACGTCCGGGCAAGCAAGCAGCGCTGGATCCGCCAGCTTGGCGCTCACCTCGGCCGCCGTGACCTTCGTGACTTTGTGGTGCAACTCCCTTGGCGCCGCCGGGATTCCCTTGCATGGCATCGTTCCCGAAAATCAGGGTCCCCTGGAATCGCGCATTTCGGGGAAAAGCGATTTCGTGCCCGGCACTTATGCCGTGGGAAAATGCCGGAAAATGTCGCGCAGAGAGAGGGCGGGTTTGAAACCCGCCCCTACAGTTCTTCGCGTCTTCGCGGCTCCGCGTGCCTACCCTTTGTCCGCCGGTTGACGCTCCTTCGCGGGCGCGGCATGAAAGCCCGCCCCGGCATACTCCCGCTCAAGGATTCGCGCTTGTCCCCGACCTCCTCCGCCACGTCCCCCGCCCCCGCCGTGACGCCAGCCCCGCCATCACCCCGAACATCATCGCCGAGCACGGGCTGACCGCGGACGAGTACAAGCTCATCCTCTCCATCATGGGCCGGGAGCCGAACCTGACCGAGCTCGGCATCTTCTCGGTGATGTGGAGCGAGCATTGCTCCTACAAATCCTCCAAGGTCTGGCTGAAGAAGCTGCCGACATCAGGCCCCCAGGTGATCCAGGGCCCGGGCGAGAATGCCGGCGTGATCGACATCGGCGACGGGCTCGCCGCCGTGTTCAAGATGGAGAGCCACAACCACCCCTCCTTCATCGAGCCCTATCAGGGGGCGGCCACCGGCGTCGGCGGCATCATGCGCGACGTCTTCACCATGGGCGCCCGGCCGATCGCCAACCTGAACGCCTTGCGCTTCGGCAGTCCCGACGATCCGAAGACGCGGCACCTGGTGGCCGGCGTGGTCAAGGGCATCGGCGGCTACGGCAATTGCATGGGCGTGCCCACCGTCGGCGGCGAGGTGAATTTCCACCCCTCCTACAACGGCAATATCCTGGTCAACGCCATGACCGTGGGGCTGGCGCGCGCCGACCGCATCTTCTATTCCGCCGCCGCCGGCGTGGGGAACCCGGTGATCTATGTCGGCGCCAAGACCGGCCGCGACGGCATCCACGGCGCCACCATGGCCTCGGCGGAATTCAACGAGGACAGCGACGAGAAGCGCCCGACCGTGCAGGTGGGCGATCCCTTCACCGAGAAGCTGCTGCTGGAAGCCTGCCTGGAGCTGATGGCCACCGACGCCATCGTCTCGATCCAGGACATGGGCGCCGCCGGCCTCACCTCCTCCTCGGTGGAGATGAGCAGCAAGGGCGGGCTCGGCATCGAGCTGGATCTCGACCGCGTGCCCACCCGCGAGCCGCGCATGACGCCCTACGAGATCATGCTCTCCGAAAGCCAGGAGCGCATGCTGATGGTGCTGAAGCCGGAGGCGCGGGACCTGGCGCGCAGGATCTTCGACAAGTGGGAGCTGGATTTCGCGGAGATCGGCCGCCTCACCGACAGCGGCCGCCTCGTGCTGAAGATGAAAGGCGATGTCGTCGCCGACATGCCCGTGCAGCAGCTCGTCGACAAGGCGCCGATGTACGAGCGGCCCTGGGTGGCGACGCCGCCGCGGCCGGAGATCGATGCCGCGAGCCTGCCGGCGCCCAAGGACATCGGCGCGGTGCTGGAGAAACTCATCGGCTGCCCCGACCTCGCCAGCAAGCGCTGGGTGTGGGAGCAGTACGATCATCTCGTCATGGGCCACACCGTGCAGCGGCCGGGCGGCGACGCCGCCGTCGTGCGCCTGCCGGACTCGCGCAAGGCCCTGGCCATGACCAGCGACTGCACGCCCCGCTATTGCCAGGCCGACCCGAAGCGCGGCGGCGCGCAAGCCGTGGCCGAGAGCTGGCGCAATCTCACCGCCGTCGGCGCGCGGCCGCTCGCCGTCACCGACAACATGAATTTCGGCAACCCGCAGCGGCCGGAGATCATGGGCCAGTTCGCCGGCTGCATCGAAGGCATGGCCGAGGCCTGCCGCGCGCTGGACTATCCCGTCGTCTCCGGCAACGTCTCGCTCTACAACGAGACCAACGGCAAGGGCATCCTGCCCACACCGGTGATCGGCGGCGTCGGCATTCTGGACGACTACGCAAAGGCGATGTCCCTGGCGTTCAAAGCCGAGGGCGAGACTTTGATCCTGATCGGCGAGACCAAGGGCCATCTGGGCTCGTCGCTCTATCTGCGCGAGATCCATGGCCGCGAGGACGGCCCGCCGCCGCCGGTGGATGTGGCGGTGGAGCGGCGCAATGGCGACTTCGTGCGCGCCGAGATCCTGGCCGGCCGGGTCAGCGCCTGCCACGACCTCAGCGACGGCGGCCTGCTGGTGGCCCTGGCGGAGATGGCCATGGCCGGCGGCATCGGCGCGACGCTCGATGGTAGTGACCAAGCGGAAACCGGCTGGCTGTTCGGCGAGGACCAGGCGCGTTATTTGCTGGCCGTCCCCTCCGGCGGCATGGCTGCTATGCTTAACGCGGCCAAGGCCGCGGGCGTGCCGGCCAAGGCGGTGGGCAAGACCGGCGGCGCTTCGTTGACAGTGACCGGCCGCGGGACCATATCCCTGGAGCGGCTGAAAAAAGCCCATGAATCCTGGCTGCCGGGCTATATGAACGGAAAAGCGGCCTAGTACCCGATCGCGGAGAAACTTAAGTTTCGGAGCGTGAAATCGGGTACTAAATGTTTAGAGTAAGTACCAGCTTTCGTAGAAAGCTGGTACGTGCGAGGAAACGACGATGGCAATGGACGCAGGCGAAATCGAACAGCTGATCAAGGATGCGCTGCCCGGCGCCATCGTGCGGATCGAGGATCTGCGCGGCGACGGCGACCATTACGCCGCCTATGTCGAGGCCGCGGCCTTCACCGGCAAGACCCGCATCCAGCAGCACCAGATGGTTTACCAGGCGCTCCGCGGCAAGATGGGCGACCAGCTCCATGCCCTGGCACTGCAGACCGCCGCCCCGAAATAGCGTATAGTCACGACAACTTTTCAGGACCCAAAGGACGCAACTATGACCAACCCGGTTATCGACCGCATCAAGAAGGACATCGGCGAGAACGACATCCTTCTGTTCATGAAGGGCACGCCCGTCTTCCCGCAATGCGGCTTTTCCGCCGCCGTCGTGCAGGTATTGACCGAGCTCGGCGTGAAGTTCAAAGGCGTGGACGTGCTGACCGATCCCGCCATCCGCCAGGGGATCAAGGATTTCTCCCAGTGGCCGACCATTCCGCAGCTCTATGTGAAGGGCGAATTCGTCGGCGGCTGCGACATCGTCCGCGAGATGGCCAGCTCCGGCGAGCTGCGCGACCTCCTGCACAGCAAGGGCATCTACACCAAGGCGGCGTAGGCGGCCTGCTACAAGAAGGGGCGGCCGCGGCCGCCCCTTTTCTCAGGTCTTGATGTGGAATTTGTTCCTATGATTCGAACATCCGAGAATGCATCCTGCCGCCGATCACCGGCGTCCGCCGCCGCGGCCACCGCCGCGCATCCCGCCCATGCTCCGGGAGCCGCGGCTGCTCTGCATCCTGACGTTCGAGCCGCGGTCATAGCCGCCGAAGGCGCCCGAATTGGATCTCGACCGCGCCCGATCGCTCGATCTGTCGCGATTCAAGTCGCTGCCCTGCAGGCTCCGGCTGCCCTGGTCGCGCGTCTTATAGGCATCGCGGCCGGATTTGTAGTCGCCGAGCGACGACTTCTTCTCGCCCCTAAGGTTCGTGTCGCCGCTGAGTTTCGCCGGGTTGCGCAAGGCCGGGTTCGTGAGCTTCGGCGCTTTGCCGGTTCCCTGCTTCTTCGCCGGCAGGGTGCCGGCCTGGTTGCGGGCCGGTTTCTTGGCGCCCGCCGCCTGCTTCTGGCGAGCCTTGTTCGGGTTCCATTTCAGCTTGTCCTTGCCGTTCGCCCACTGCTTGTCCGCGTTGAACCGCTCGCCGGTGCGGTGATCGACTCTGTCGCCGCTGCCGATATCGACATTGCCGCCGCGGCAGCATTCGGCGCCGACATTGATGTCGATTTCGCTGTTGTTCCAGTCGAACCCATAGCCGAAGGCGGCGCCGAGCATCGCGCCGGCAACGAACGTCGCACCCGGCGACCAGTAAGGCTGGTGAGTGGCATAGGGCGGCGGCGGGTAGGCGATCGGATGCGCGGGCCGTGGAAGCGAGGCGCCAGGCGGCAGGACAATGGGATGTTCGGGCCGCGGGGCGGAGGCATCCGGCGGCAGGACGATGGGATGCTCGGGACGAGGGGCGCCCGGCGGATTGAAGATCGGATGGTCGGGCGGATAAATCGGGATGTAGATGTAATCGGGATCGGACGAATCGATGTACCAGTAGTCGTTCAACCAATACACCACCTGAAATTCATTGGCTTGCAGGTAGCCGCTGCTGGCCGCCTCGGCGCGGAGTTGCTGGATCATGTCCATGACATCATCAAGCTGGTCGATGACGGCGTTGCCCAGGGCCTGGGTCCATTTGAGATCGGCGTTCATCTTCTCGATGATTTCCGGATAGTTGATCAGCGCCAGGATCGAGGGATCCCACTCGGCATTGGGCTCAAGCTTCTGATCCTTCTTGCGCGCCTGCAGGAAGCGCTGCGCCTCAACGATCTGCAGCGGGTTGGTCGAGGCCGGAAGCACGATGGCCAGGAGGTCGTCGGCATAGAACGCCACCGGCGCCACCACCCGGCGCAGCTCCTCGAATCCGAGGCGACCGCCCGGCAGCGTCGCCGCGGCCTCCTGGGCAGACGCGTCTTCCTGGGTCAGAGCGGGCGTTGCTGCAGAAAGAAGCGCGCCGGCGCCCGCGACGAAAGCACAGCGGACGAGGCGGCCAAGCATTTGCCCAAATTGCAGACGAGTTCGAAGTTTCACATCCCACATCGCCCGCAAACGTTATGCCAGAAAAGCCGCGAGTTCTACTGCCGTGCGGGATCTTGCGGTAACGTTCGTGTGCAAGCAGACTGCGCCTCAGCCCCAGGCGTAGGAGGCCATGCTCAGGCTGCCATGGGCGAAGCTGCGGTGAAGCGCCCGGCCGGGGCGGCCGTCGCCCGCACCCATGGCCACGAACAGCGGCAGGAAATGCTCGTCGCGGGGATGGGCCAGCTTGGCCTCGGGCCGGGTCGCGCGATAGCCGACCAGCGCCTCTTCGTCGCCGGCCAGGATGCGGTCGTTGAGCCATTCGTCGAAGGCCAGCGCCCAGGGCGCGGCATTCTCGCTGTCGACGGCGAATTGCCGCAGGTTATGCACGGCGCCGCCGCTGGCCAGGATCAGGATGCGCCCCTCCCGCCGCAGGTTGCGCAGCGCCTCGCCCAGTTGCCGGTGATGGGCGGGATCCAGATGCGCCTGGATCGAAAGCTGCGTCACCGGGATATCGGCGTCGGGATAGATCAGCGTCAGCGGATTCCAGGCGCCATGATCCAGCCCGCGGCCGGGATCGATCGCCGCCTGGAAGCCGGCCGCCTGCAGCTCCTTCTCCACCCGCGCCGCCAGCTCAGGCGCGCCGGGCGCGGGATAGCGCAGACGGTAGAGCGCCTCGGGAAAGCCGTAGAAATCATGGATGGTCTTGGGCTGCGCCACGCCGCTGACCGCCGGCTGCGCCGTCTCCCAATGGGCCGACACGCAGAGGATCGCCTCCGGCCGCCCGAGCATATCGCCGAGCCCGGCCATGTACTGCCTTGCCGGGATATCCTCGAACACCAGCGTCGGTGCGCCGTGGGAAACGAAAACAGCGGGAAACATCGTCAACTCCAAACCATCGAGCCGGCCTTAGAGATGTTCCGGGAAACGCGCGCTGTAAAGAAGGCACGGCCACGTAACCGCCAAAGCAAAACGGGCCGGCATCTCTACCGGCCCGTCTGTAACTCGCTTACCCGCCGCTCAGTGCGAGTAATATTCGATGACGCGGTTCGGCTCCATCTGCACCGGGTAGGGCACGTCGGCCAGCTTGGGCGAGCGCAGGAAGGTCGCCTTCAGCAGCTTGTGGTCGACATTGATGTAGTCGGGCACGTCGCGCTCGGGCGACTGGATCGCTTCCAGGATCAGCGCCATCTCCCGCGACTTCTCCTTCACCTCGATCGCGTCGTTGTCCTTCACGCTGAAGGAGCCGATGTTGACCCGGCGGCCGTTCACTTTGACGTGGCCATGATTGACCAGCTGGCGCGCGGCGAACACGGTCGGCGCGAACTTGGCGCGGTAGACCACGGTGTCCAGGCGGCGCTCCAGCAGCGCGACGAGGTTCTCGCCGGAGTCGCCGCGGCGGCGCATGGCTTCGTCATAGATGCGGCGGAACTGGCGCTCGCCGATATTGCCGTAATAGCCCTTCAGCCGCTGCTTGGCGGTGAGCTGCAGGCCGTATTCCGACGGCTTCTTGCGGCGCTGGCCATGCTGGCCGGGGCCGTATTCGCGCTTATTGATCGGGCTTTTCGGGCGGCCCCAGAGGTTAACCCCGAGGCGGCGGTCGATCTTGTATTTCGATTCCTGCCGTTTCGACATGGAATCTCCTTTCTTTATCAATATGTTGTCCCGATAGTTCCAGCAACCTCCGGAGAGGCTCGGACGGGGCCGCGGCCATATACCGCCACCCGCTTTTTCGGGAATAAGGCCGGGGTTTCTAGCCGCCGCCCCGCGCCCTGTCAAATCGCCGGGCCGGCCCATTGTCAGCGGTTTTTCCAGCGCGAATGGCTACGCCGGGAACCGCCGATGCGTCATACTGTCATGCTATCCCTGCAATCGGGGGATGCATCTTCAGGGGAGGAACGACATGGCCCGCAAAGCAAAGCGTTCAATCAAATCAGCCAAGCGCGCGTCCGCGCGCAAGCCCGCGAAGAAAAAGGCCGCTGCCCGCAAGCCGGCGGCGAAGAAGAAAGCCGCTGCCCGCAAGCCCGCCGCGCGGAAACCGGCGCCGCCTCACGGCTATCGCAGCGCGACGCCGCATATCGTGCTGCGCGGCGCGGCGCAGGCGCTCGATTTCTACAAGGCCGCGCTCGGCGCCATCGAGCGCATGCGCATGGCGACGCCCGACGGCGCGCGGCTGATGCATGCGGAGATGCAGATCGGCGACTCCGTCATCATGATGTCCGACGAGTTTCCGGAGATGAACACCGGCGCCCGGGCGCCCAATGTGCTGGGCGCCACCACGGGCTCGATCCATCTCTATTCCGAGGATATCGAAGAGCTGTTCAGCCGCGCGGTCGCCGCCGGCATGACCGTGCTGATGCCGCTGCAGGACATGTTCTGGGGCGACCGCTACGGCAGGCTGCGGGATCCCTTCGGCCATCAATGGAGCATCGCCAAGCAGGTGCGCAAGATGACGCCGGAAGAAATCGCCGAAGCGGCGGCGGCGGCGTTCGCAGCGAAGACCTAGAGCGGAAGTCACGCAAGCCGAAGCTTCAAATTTTGTCATCCTCGCGAAAGCGAGGGCCCAGGGGTTGCAGCGCGCCCTTCTTCTCCTGGGTCCCCGCTTTCGCGGGGATGACAATTGTTGGTGATAAAAACTCAAAAACTATAATCCAGCCGCCGGCACTCTCACTCCGCGGGGCGCCGCTTCGGCCGGCGCACCCGCTGGTGGGCCAGTTCCTTGACGATGCCGTGCAGTGTGCGGATCTCCTGCTCCGTAAGGTCGGCGCGCTGGAAGATGTTCCTGATATTGCGCACCATGCTCGGCCGCTTTTCCGCATTGCGCAGGAAGCCGCAGTCGACCAGCTCCTGCTCCAGATGGGCGAAGAAGTTGAGCAGCTCCTCCTTCGAGGCCGGGCCGGTCTGGTTGGTGACGAGCTGCCGCGCCGGCACGCCGCTGCCGGCCTGGAACCATTCATAGCCGATCAGCAGCACCGCCTGCGCCAGATTGAGCGACGAGAAGGCCGGGTTGAGCGGCACCTGCAGCACCGTGTCGGCCAGCGGGATGTCGTCGTTATGCAAGCCGGTGCGCTCCGGTCCGAACAGCACGCCGGTCTTCTCGCCGCGCCCCAGAGCCGCGCGCATCTCCGTCGCCGCCTGGCGCGGCGTCACCACCGGCTTGATCTGCCCGCGATGGCGCGCCGTGGTGGCGTAGACGCGGCTGAGATCGGCAACCGCCTCGGCCGTGCTGTCGAACAGCCGCACATTCTCGATGACAGCATCCGCGCCCGACGCGGCGGCCACCGCCTTGCGGTTCGGCCAGCCGTCCCGCGGCCGCACCAGCCGCAGATCCACCAGGCCGCAATTCAGCATGGCCCGCGCCGCCGTGCCGATGTTCTCGCCCAGCTGCGGCTCCACCAGGATGATCGCCGGCCCGGCGCCGGGCTTGGCGCGGCCGTCCTTCATATGGCCGGGATAGACGCGATCGGATTTCTTGCTGCGGTCGGTGCCGGACATGGCTCAGCCGGCGGCCGGCGCTTTCGCCGCCGCGGCGCCGGCGCGGAACAGCTTCCAGGTGATGGCGTCATTCAGCGCGTTGAAGGAGGCGTCGATGATGTTTGGCGACACGCCCACGGTGCTCCAGCGCTCGCCGGTTTCGTCGGCGCTTTCGATCATCACGCGGGTGACCGCGCCGGTGCCGGCATTCGGCGTGAGGATGCGCACCTTGTAATCCACAAGCCGCATGTCCTGCAGATCGCCGTAGAGTGGCAGCAGGCCCTTGCGCAGCGCGCCGTCGAGCGCATTCACCGGGCCGTTGCCGGTGGCCACAGTCATCAGCCGCGCGCCGGCGACTTCCATGGTGATCGTCGCCTCGGATTCCGTGACCAGCTCGCCGCGGGCATTCCAGCGCCGGTCATCCATGACGCGAAAGCGCATGACGCGGAAATAGTCGGGCACGGTTCCGAGAGCGCGGCGCGCAAGGAGTTCGAAACTTGCCTCGGCACCGTCATAGGCGTAGCCGTCATATTCCCGGGACTTCACCGTCTCCACCAGCGTCGAGACCTTCGGATCGTCCACTGCAACTTCGAGTCCGATATCGCGGAAGCGCGCCAGGATATTGGCGCGGCCGGACTGGTCGGAGACGACGATATGCCGGCGATTGCCGACCAGCGCCGGCTCGATGTGCTCGTAGGTTCGCGGGTCCTTTTCGACCGCCGATACATGCAGGCCGCCTTTGTGCGCGAATGCGGATTCGCCGACATAGGCCGCATTGCGCAGCGGCGCGCGGTTCAGCCGTTCATCCAGAAGCCGCGACACATGGGTGAGCTGCTTCAGCGCCGCCTCGCCGATGCCGACCTTGAAATCCGTCTTCAGCATGAGCGAGGGAATCAGCGACACCAGATTGGCATTGCCGCAGCGCTCGCCCAGCCCGTTCAGCGTGCCCTGGATCTGCCGCGCGCCGGCACGGGCCGCCATCAGGCTGTTGGCCACGGCGTTCTCGGTATCGTTGTGGCAATGGATGCCCAGATGGCTGCCGGGGATCGCGGCGCAGACCTCGCCGACGATGCGCTCGATCTCATGGGGCAGCGTGCCGCCATTGGTGTCGCAGAGCACGACCCAGCGCGCGCCGCTGTCATAGGCCGCCTTGGCGCATTGCATGGCGTAGTCGCGGTTGGCCTTGTAGCCGTCGAAGAAATGCTCGGCGTCGAACATGACCTCGCGCTTCCTGGTCTTCGCCAGCGCGACGCTCTCGGCGATCATGTCCACGTTCTCGGCTGCGGCTGATGCCCAGCGCGACGTCGACATGGAAATCCCAGCTCTTGCCCACCATGCAGACGGCGTCCGCCTTGGCGCCCAGCAGCGCGGCGAGGCCGGGATCGTTGGCGGCGCTGCGGCCCGGGCGGCGGGTCATGCCGAAGGCGGTGAAGACGGCCTTCTTCAGCGAAGGCGGGGCGGCGAAGAACGCGTCGTCGGTCGGGTTCGCCCCCGGCCAGCCGCCCTCCACATAGTCGATACCCAGCCCGTCCAGCGCTACGGCGATGGCCTGCTTGTCCAGCACGCTGAAATCGACGCCCTGGGTCTGGGCGCCGTCGCGCAAGGTGCTGTCGAACAGGTAGAGGCGTTTGTCGTCCATGGCGGCGATCGGTTAAGGCCTGCATTTATGAGCCGGGGCTGGCCTTTCTGCCCTGCCCCGGCCGTGGCGTCAATTCAGCCGCCCGGCAGCCAGCCGGGCGGCCTGGGCAGCCCTGGGCGAATCCCCTAAGGTCCCGGCCATGCTGGATTTCATCCCCGATTGGAGCCGCCTGCTGCCGTTCCTGGTGGCGGGCCTGAGCCTGAACCTCACCCCCGGCGCCGACATGACCTATGTGCTAGCCCGCAGCGCCGGCCAGGGCCGCGGCGCCGGCGTGGTCTCGGCCTTCGGCGTTTCGGCCGGGTCGCTGGGGCATAGCCTTCTGGCCGCGGTGGGGGTGTCGGCGCTGCTGGCTTCCTCGCCGACGCTGTTCCTGGCCATCCAGTATGGCGGCGCCGCCTATCTGCTCTATCTCGCCTGGAAGGCCTGGCGCGGCGCCAGGCAGCCGCTGGCGATGCAGGAGCGGCCCAGGGCCAGCCTGGCGCGGGTGTTCCTCCAGGGCGCCTGGACCAACCTGCTGAACCCCAAGGTGGCGCTGTTCATCCTGGCGTTCCTGCCGCAGTTCGTGGACCCGGCGCAGGGCCATGTGATCGGGCAGATGCTGTTCCTCGGCCTGTTGTTCAATATCGGCGGCACCACGGTTAACCTGGTGGTGGCGCTGGTGGTCGGCTGGATCAGCGACCATCTGCGGCAGTCCGCGAAATTTGCGCTTTATGTCGGGCGCTTCTCCGCCCTGGTGATGTTGTGGCTGGCGGTACAGACGCTGTTCCTGCGCCGCGCCGCACCGGCCTGACCGCCATGGCCGCGCCGCCGCGCTTTCCCGTCTCCGTGAAGGGCGTGCTGCTGATCGACGGCGCCGTGGTGCTGCTGAAGAACGAGCGCGACGAATGGGAACTGCCCGGCGGCCGGCTGGAAGCGGGCGAGGACCCGGCCGTCTGCGTGGCGCGCGAGATCCAGGAGGAACTCGGACTCGATGTCCAGGTGGCCGGCATCATCGATTGCTGGAACTTCGAAGTGCTGCCCGGCCAGGAAGTGGTGATCGTCACCTATGGCTGCCGGCTCGACGGCCATGACGAGATCGAGATCAGCGCCGAGCATAAGGAAGTCGGCCTGTTCTCGCCCGAAGCTCTGGCCGAGCTGCCGATGCCCGAAGGCTATCGGCGCTCGGTCAGGAGTTGGTTGGCGCAGATCAATCGACGAGCAGCAAGGCAGCGGTTGCTCGCAGTCGAATCTGCTAGCCGGTTCGCCGCCAGGTTGTACCGCCGGGCCGTCTTCGAGGATAATTCCGGCGTCGGCAAGTTCTTTGCGGATACGATCGGCTTCGGCAAAATTCTTGCTCCTTGCGCGCGGCCACGCGCGCGGCGATCTGCCTCTCGATCCAGGCATCGTCAGCCGGCTGGCGCCGAGTCAGCCGGTCCTTTCAGCCAGGCCACCGGATCGTTCCACAGCAGGCCCAGCAGCTTGCCGTCGGTCAGCAGGACTGCCTTCCAATGGGCCTTCTCCGCCGTGGTGGCCGCGGTATTCAGCGCCCGCAGCGCCTCGTGCAGATGGGACAGCGCCATCGGCGTGTTGAGATCGTCCTCCAGCGCCGCCAGCACATCCAGCGGCGGCGCCTTCATCGTCTCCGGCGCGATATCGCGGACCTTGTCCAGGGCGATATAGAAACGGTCGAGTTGCTCCTTCGCCTCCTTCACGGAATCGCGGGAGATATCCAGCGGCTGCCGGTAGTGGGCGGTCATCAGCGCCCAGCGGATCGCCTCGCCGCGATGGCCCTCGGCAATCAGCTCGCGCACCGTGAAGAAGTTGCCGAGGGATTTCGACATCTTCTCGCTGGCGATCTGGACGAAGCCGTTATGCATCCAGACATTGGCCAGGGCTGCCCCGTCATGGGCGCAACGGCTCTGGGCGATCTCGTTCTCATGATGGGGAAAAACGAGGTCCAGGCCGCCGCCATGGATATCGAAGGTGATGCCCAGGATCTTCCGCGCCATGGCCGAGCATTCGATATGCCAGCCGGGCCGGCCCTTGCCCCAGGGGCTGTCCCAGCCGGGTTCGCCCGGCTTCGCCGGCTTCCAGAGCACGAAGTCGGCGGGGCTCTTCTTGTAGGGCGCCACTTCCACCCGCGCGCCAGCGATCATGTCATCCTGCGAGCGGCGCGAAAGCTGGCCATAGTCCGCCATCGATGGCACATGGAACAGCGCATGACCCTCGGCGGCATAGGCGAAGCCCTTGTCGATCAGGGTCTGGATCAGCGCGATCATCTCCTGGATATGGCCCGTGGCACGCGGCTGATGTGTCGGCGTCAGCGCGCCTAGCGCGGACATGTCCTCTTCATAGGCCTTGGCGGTGCGCACGGTCAGATCGCCGATCGGCTCATCGTTCTTCGCCGCGGCCTGGATGATCTTGTCGTCCACATCGGTGAAGTTGCGGACATAGCTGACATGGCCGTCGCCATAGATATGGCGCAGCAGCCGGAACAGGATGTCGAACACCACCACCGGCCGCGCATTGCCGATATGGGCATAGTCGTAGACCGTGGGTCCGCAGACATACATCCGCACGTTCAGGGCATCGATCGGCGCGAAGGCCTCTTTGCGGCGGCTCATCGTGTTGTAGAGATGGATCGGCACGGTCTGGTCCTCAGGTCAAAAACGGATCATGGCAAGGCAAACGGGAGCCTGTCTCGGGCCTCCGGCTTCATATCCAGAAAATTGGGAAAACGCGACTGGATCGCCGGACTTAGGCCCGGCAACAACAGCTCAGAGTGGCTTGGCGCGTCGCGATCATGAGTTTTGCATAGCATAACCGGCCGCCGGCCGCTACGCCCTTTCGCCGCGGAGGCGCGCCAGGGCCCGGTCGCGGCCGATCAGCGGCAGGAATTCCTTCATTTCCGGGCCATGGTCGCGGGCCGGTGAGGGCCAGCCGCAGGGGCTGGAACAGCTCCTTCCCCTTGCGGCCGGTGGCCGTTTTCACCGCCCCGGTCCAGGCCGACCAGGTCTCCGGTCCCCAGGGTTCCGGTGGCAATAATCCGGCGGCGGCGGCGGCAAATCCGGTATCGGCGATGATCGGCGCAATGGGACCGCGGCTTACCTCCAGCCACTCGCGCAGGTCAGTGAGCTTGGAGATGTTGGCGCGGGCCACGGTCCAGAGCGGTTCGTCGACGGCATCAAGTCCCATGGCCGACAGCTTTGCCTTCACCTTCTCGAACGGCAGCAGATGCAGCAGGCGGGCATTCAGATGCACCAGTTCCTGCAGGTCGAACTTCGGCGTCACCGCGTTGTAGTGATTGAGCGCGAAGGTGGCGGCCAGCGCCTCCAGATCCGCCACCGGCTCGATGCGATCGGTGGTGCCAACCCGCGCCAGGTAGCTGTTGATGGCCATGGCCTCGATACCATCGGCGCGCATGTCGGCGATCGACAAGCTGCCCGTGCGTTTCGACAGCCCTTCGCCGGAGATGTTCGCCAGCAACGGCAGATGGCCGAAGCGCGGCGGCTTTGCACCCAGCGCCTCGAAGAGCTGCGCCTGCGCACCCGTATTGGTGACATGGTCGGCGCCGCGGATGATATGGGTGATGCCCAGATCGATATCATCGACGACGGAGGTAAAGGTGTAGAGATAGCTTCCATCGCCGCGGATGAGCACGGGGTCGCTCTGGCTCGACTCGTCGATATCCTGAGGCCCGCGCACGAGATCGTCCCAGCGTTCATGGGCCGCGTTCAGCAGAAATCGCCAATGGGGCTGCAGACCCTGCGCTTCGAGCCGCGCACGCTCCTCCGCTGTCAGGTTCAGCGCGGCGCGGTCATAGACCGGCGGCAGATGGCGCTGCTGCTGACTGCGGCGCTTGAGATCCAGCTCCTCCGGCGTCTCGTAACAGGGATAGAGCCGCTTGCTGGCCTTCAGTTTCTCGGCAGCCGTATCATATAGAGCAATCCGCTCCGACTGCCGCGCAAACTCCTGCCAGTCGAGGCCGAGCCAGCGCAGATCTTCCTCTATGCTGGCTGCGGATTCCTCCGTCGATCGCTCGCGGTCTGTATCGTCCATGCGCAGCAGGAATATGCCCCCCGCCCGGCGCGCGAACAGCCAGTTGGCCAGCGCGATGTAGATGTTGCCGACATGGAGCCGGCCCGTCGGGCTCGGCGCGATGCGCACCCGCGCGGTCATCAGCCGCCCCGATAGGCGTTGGTGATGGGATAGCGGCGGTCGCGGCCGAAGGCGCGGCGGGTGATCTTCACGCCGGGCGGGGCCTGGCGGCGCTTGTATTCGGCGCGGTCCAGCATGCGCCAGATGCGCTCTACCGTGGCGCGGTCGTGGCCGCGGGCGACGATCTCATCGACGCCCATCTCGTTCTCGATCAGGCATTCGAGAATCTTGTCGAGCGTCGCGTAGCGCGGCAGATCGTCTTCGTCCTTCTGATCGGCCTTGAGTTCGGCGGTCGGCGGCCTCGTGATGACATTATCGGGCATGACACGGCCGGCGGGACCGCGCGCATCGGGCAGGCGGTTCTCGTTGCGCCAGCGCGACAGGGCGAACACGGTCGTCTTGTAGACATCCTTCAGGACCGAGTAGCCGCCGCACATGTCGCCATAGAGCGTGGCGTAGCCCACCGACATCTCCGACTTGTTGCCGGTGGAGAGTACCATATGGCCGAACTTGTTCGAGAGGGCCATCAAGGTCAGGCCACGGGCGCGGCTCTGGATGTTCTGCTCGGTGATGCCCTCGTTGCTGCCGGCGAACTGCGTCTTCAGCATGTCGGCGAAGGCCTTCATGGCCGGCTCAATGGAGATGTTGTCCAGGCGGATGCCCAGCAGCCGCGCCACCTCCGCCGCATCATCAAGGCTTTCCTGGCTGGTGTAGGGCGAGGGCATCATGACCGCCCAGACGCGATCCGGCCCCAGCGCATCCACCGCCACTGCCGCCGTGATCGCGGAATCGATACCGCCTGATAAACCCAGCAGCACACCGGGGAAGCGGTTCTTCTCCACATAGTCGCGCAGACCCAGGGTCATCGCCGCGTAGATGCTTGGCAGACCATCCAGCGGCTTGGTGAGCTCGCCGGCCACGCAGCGCCAGTGATCGCCCTGACGCTGCCAGCGGGTCAGCGACACCTTGTCCAAGAAGGCCGGAAGCTGCGCCTTCAGGCTGTAGTCGCCATCGACAACGAAGGACGCGCCGTCGAACACCAGCTCATCCTGCCCGCCCACCTGGTTCACATAGATGATCGGCAGCGAAGACTCTTTCACCCGCTGCACGGCAAGCTGGATGCGTTCCTCCTGCTTCTCATACTCATAGGGGCTGCCATTGCCGAGCATGAGGATTTCCGCACCGGTCTCCGCCAGGCATTCGGTGACGGTGGAATTCCACATGTCCTCGCAGACCATGACGCCCAGCCGCACATTGCGGAAATTCACCGGCCCCTGGGGCGGACTCGGCGCGAACACGCGCTTCTCGTCGAACACGCCGTAGTTCGGCAGATCGCATTTATAGCGCGCGGCCGCCACGCGGCCCTGATCCAGCAGCACGGCGGCATTGTACAGCTTGCCGTCCTCGCGCCAGGGCGAGCCCACCAGCAGCGCCGGGCCGCCATCGGCCGTCTCTGCCGCCAGCTTGGTCACCGCCGACTCGCAGGCTTCCTGGAAGGCGGGCTTCAGCACCAGGTCTTCCGGCGGATAGCCGCAGACATTGAGCTCGCTATAGATGACGAGATCGGCGCCCTGGGCCTTGGCCTCGGCGCGGCCTTTGCGGATCTTCGCGATGTTGCCCTCGATATCGCCGAGGATCGGATTCTGCTGGGCCAGGGAGATGTTCAGGCTATCGGTCATTCTGCAAATGCGGCAATTGGTTGCACAACATCCGCAACAATAGCCGACAGTGGCAGCCCTGACCATTGCGCCGGGCGCAACCCTCGTCAGCCCTGGGTTCGCATGCTAGCGTCCCATTTCCCGAGGCTGAGAGAACAAGAAAATGCCCAATACCGATTTGACCAGGAAGATCACCAAGGCCGTCGATGACGGCTTCGACGCCCAACTCAAATTCACCGCCGATCTGACCCGCCTGCCCTCGCTCCGAGGGCAGGAATCGACGGCGCAGGATTTCATGGCCCGCGCCTATCGCGACCGGGGCCTGGCCCTCGACCGCTGGAAAATCGAGGTCGAGGACATCCAGGGTCTTCCCGGATTCTCGCCGGTGGCTGTCTCCTACGATGACGCCTGGAACGTGGTGGGCGCGCATAGGCCGAAGGCGCCTTCGGGAAAATCTGTCATTCTCAACGGCCATATCGACGTGGTGCCCACCGGCCCGCTGGATATGTGGACCACGCCGCCCTTCGAGCCGCGCATCAGTGACGGCTGGCTCTATGGCCGCGGCAGTGGCGACATGAAGGCCGGGCTGGTGGCGAACTTGTTCGCCTTCGACGCGCTGCGCCGCACGGGGCTGGAGCCCCAGGGCGAGATCTACTTCCAATCGGTCATCGAGGAGGAATGCACGGGCAATGGCGCGCTGGCCTGCCTGCAGCGCGGCTATCGCGCCGACGCCGCCATCATCCCCGAGCCCAGCGGCACCCATCTCGGTTCGGCGCAAGTGGGCACGATGTGGTTCCAGGTGAAAGTGCGCGGGCGGCCCGCCCATGTGGCCTATGCCAGCCGCGGCAGCAACGCCATCGAGGCCTGCTTCCCGCTGATCAAGGCCTTGCATGAGATGGAGCATCGCTGGAACGAGGCCGGGCATCCCGCTTTCGCCGGCAATGACCATCCGATCAATTTCGTCGTGTCGAAGATCGAGGGCGGCGACTGGACCTCGTCGGTGCCGGCCTGGTGCACCTTCGACATGCGCATCGGCATGTTCCCGGGCATGGATCTGGCCGATGTGCGGCGCGAGGTGGAGTCGACCATCGCCGAGGCCGCGCGCAAGGACAACTTCCTCGCCAACAGCCCGCCCGATATCGTCTATCACGGCTTCCAGGCGGAAGGTTACGTGCTGGAGCCGGGCACGGCGGCGGAGAAGCTGCTCGAGCAATGCCATCTTGCGGCCCACGGCAAGGAGCTCGGCCGCCGCATCTTCACCGGCACCACCGACGCCCGCTTCTTCGGCCTCTATGCCGGCATTCCCGGCCTGGTGTACGGACCGACATCCCACGACATCCACGCCTTTGACGAGCGCGTGGAGATCGAGTTCGATCCGCCTGACGACCCAGGCCATCGCGCTGTTCATTGCGGATTGGTGCGGGGTGACGTCGGCGTAGCTATTTTCTGAACAGGAACTCTCTGCCCACTTTCACGCGCTTGACGCCGTTGTATTCAATTATATCGGCGGTGGCGTAGGTTTCGGTCCAGCGTTGCGGCAGGAAGGAGCCGGTGCCGATGACGTCCACCGGCGCCTTGGCTTCGGCCATCACCTTGCACTTGGCGGGATCGAAGCCGGATGAGGCGACGATGCGGACCTTGGGGAAGCCCGCCTCGTTCAAGGCTTCACGCGTCTTGTAGATGGCGGCGGCGGTGACGCCAGCGCCGACGAGATAGCGTAGTTCCGTCTCGCTGCGATAGCCGCGGATCACCGCCGGCACATGTCGCTCCAGCACCGCATAGGACACCGAGGGATCGAGCCCTTCGATGAAACGGCTGCCGGGCGTATCGAGCCGCACGCCGAGCTTGCCCTGCGCGGCCAGCTCCGGGAAGCGGCGGCAGACCTCCAGGGAGTCCGTGATCTCGCGCCCGAAGTAATCGACCAGCACGGTCATGGTGTCGTCGGGAAAGGCTTCATGGAACATCTCGGCCGCGCGCAAGGTCGAGCCGGCATAGCCGATCAGCGCGTGGGGCATCGTTCCCATGCCGTCCTGGCGCCCGAAGTAATGCGCCGTCGCCGCCGTGGCGTTGCCGATGAAGCCCTTGGCGTTCACCTTGCGCTTGGCCCGCGCCGAGCCCACCGATGCGGCATAGGCCATGATGTCGGCCATCTCCGTGCCCGGCGCAGTGCCGCGCATCCATGGCCAGGAATTCCACCTGGGGCAGGTCGGCGCACATGGTGAAGGCGTTGAAGGCCGCGACGCAGGCCGGGCCCAGCTTCATGAGGAAAACAGTCTCGGTATCGGCCAGGGCGGCAAAGGAACCGCTGATGTAGAGGATCGGCTCGCCGGCGCCGACCCAGCGGCCCTCGGCATAGTTCACCTGGATGTCGAAGCTGGTATTGCGCGCCTTGGCGATGCCCTGCAGCCATTCCACAGCAAGCCGCGGCGCCGACACCACCGGGCGGCGCATGAACACGGCATACATGACCCGCTGGTCGCCGAACTTCTCCACCGCCTGCTTGGTGCGCAGGAAATAGTGATCGGTCCAGGCGGGAAGCTCTTGAGATCGGGATGCATGATGTCTGCTTGATGCAAGGTGAAGGGCGGGCCGATGGCCAGCATACCCCTGCTCCTCCCCCCATAAGCAAGGGGCGGCCCTCAGGCAGATCGCGCCGCGATCCTGCCGAAGCCGCCCCGTACGACTGATATCAGCTGTTTCGCGCCTAGGCCGAGGCCAACAGCCGCTTGCCGTTGCTGCCGGCGCGCTCGGCCTTCAGCCCTTCGGCCAGCAGGAACGCCAGCTCCAGCGACTGGCTGGCATTGAGGCGCGGGTCGCAATGGGTGTGGTAGCGGTCCGCGAGCTGATCGTCGGTGATCGCCTGGGCGCCGCCGATGCATTCGGTGACGTTCTGTCCCGTCATCTCGAAATGCACGCCGCCGGCATGGGTGCCCTCGGCGCGATGCACGGCGAAGAAGGAGCGCACCTCCTGCAGGATGCGGTCGAACGGCCGCGTCTTGTAGCCGCTCGCCGACTTCACGGTGTTGCCATGCATGGGATCGCAGGACCACACCACCTTGGCGCCATGGCGCTTCACCGCGCGCACGAGGCCGGGCAGCTTGGCTTCCGCCTTGTCATGGCCCATGCGGGCGATCAGCGTCAGGCGGCCCGGGATGTTCTGCGGGTTCAGCGCATCGATCAGCCGCAGCAGATCGTCGGCATCCAGCGACGGGCCCGCATTTCAGGCCGATGGGATTTTCGACGCCGCGCATGAATTCCACATGGGCGCCGTCGAGCTGGCGGGTGCGGTCGCCGATCCAGACGAAATGGGCCGAGCAGTCGTACCAGCGGCCGGTCAGGCTGTCCTGCCGCGTCAGCGCCTCTTCATAGGGCAGCAGCAGCGCCTCATGGCAGGTGTAGAACTCGGTCTCGCGAATCTGCGGCGTGGTCTCCGAGTTGATGCCGCAAGCCGCCATGAACTCCAGCGTCTCCGACAGCCGGTCCGCCAGCGCTTCATACTTGCCGCCCTGGGGACTCTCGGCAACGAAATCCAGATTCCAACGGTGCACCTTGTGAAGGTCGGCAAAACCGCCCTGGGCAAACGCGCGCAGCAGGTTCAGCGTCGACGCCGATTGATTGTAGGCATGCACCAGCCGCTCCGGATCGGGGATGCGGGCCGCCGGCTCGAACTCGATGCCGTTGACGATGTCGCCGCGATAGCTCGGCAGCTCCGTGTCGCCGATCTTCTCCATCGGCGCCGAGCGCGGCTTGGCGAACTGGCCGGCCATGCGGCCGACCTTCACCACGGGACAAGCGGCGCCGAAGGTCAGCACGACAGCCATCTGCAGCAGCACCTTGAAGGTATCGCGGATGTTGTTGGCGCTGAACTCGGCGAAGCTTTCCGCGCAGTCGCCGCCCTGGAGCAGGAAAGCCTTCCCCTCGGCCACGCGGCCGAGCGCCGCGGTCAGGTTGCGCGCCTCGCCGGCGAACACCAGCGGCGGCAGCGCCTTCAGGCGCTTCTCCACGGCCTGCACCTTGACCGGATCGGGATATTCCGGGACCTGGCTGATCGGCTTGGATCTCCAGCTTTCCAGGCTCCATTTGGTACTCATGACGGGTCTCTTTCTCTGGTGTCCTGCGCGAAGCTGACGCATATACGCTGGAACTGCCGCCGATTCAACGAATCGGGTGATTGGCAAGGTTAGTATTCGTGCGCGTTCGTCATGCTTAACCCTTTGGGCCACAATGGATAATCCGCTGAAGGCCGGCATCGTCAGGGCGTTGGAGCGCCGCGGCATGGTGCTCGCCGGGGGCGAAGCCAACCTGACCAAGCTAGCCGGAGGCGGCTGGAACGATGTCTTCCGCCTCCAGGCCACAGGGGTCGACTGGGTCGTAAAGCTCTACAGTTCGGGCCAGCAGGCGAGCCTGTTTCCGATGATGCCGGAGGCGGAGACCCAGGCGCTGGAGGCGCTGCGCGGCCGCAAGGTGGCGCCTGAACCGGTCGCCTTCCTCAAGACCGAGAACGATCTGCAGGGGCTGGGCCGGCCGATGCTGGTCTATGTCTACTATCCCGGCCAGCAATGGGTCGCCGGCGTGGAGTCGGTGGCCGAGCTGTTCAAGCGGCAGCATGCGCTTGAGCCGGGCAATCAGCGGCCGCTGGCCAGCGAGCCCGGCGCGATCCTCTATCAGGGCGACCAACTGCTGACCAAGCTGGCCGACGATGCCTGGGCGATCCGCCTGAAAACGGCCCGCCCCGTGCCGCCGCTGGCTTTGCCCCGAGGCCGCCGCGCGCTCGTGCATACCGATGCCGGAGCGGCAAATATCATTCAGGGCGAGGATGGCTTGCGGCTGATCGGCTGGCGCTGTCCGGGCATCGGCGATCCCGCGGAGGATCTCTACGGCTTCCTGTCGCCGGCGTTCCAGATTCTATCCAAGAGCCCGCTGCTCAGCACCAGCGACCATGGCCGCTTCCTGCAGCAGTATGGCGATGCGGTGACCGTCGAGCGGCTGGACCTGTTGTGGCCCGCCTATTCCTACCGCATGCTCGCCTATTGCCGCCTGCGCGTGTTGGAGTTGCAGCACCGCGATCCCAAACTCAGCGAACGCTACCGCAACGCCTTCGAGGCGGAGTTCGCAATGCTCTAGGCGCTGCCCTACTCCGCCGCCTTCTTCTGCGGTTCGGGCAGGGGCTTGCGCAGGGTGACGAATTCTTCCGCTGCCGTCGGATGCACCGCCATGGTGGCGTCGAACTGCTGCTTGGTGGCGCCCATCTTCACGGCGATGGCGATGGACTGGACGATCTCCGGCGCATCCAGTCCGACCATATGCACGCCGACGACGCGCTGGGTGGCGCGGTCCACCACCAGCTTCATCATCGTCTTCTCGTCGCGGCCCGAGAGCGTATGCTTCAGCGGCCGGAAGCTGGTGCGGTAGATATCGACCGCGCCGAACTGCATGCGCGCGAAGGCCTCTGTCATCCCGACGCTGCCGACAGGCGGATGGCTGAACACGGCGCTGGCCACCGTGTGGTGGTCGACGGCCGTCGGCCGCTTGCCGAATACCGTATCGGCGAAGGCATGGCCCTCGCGGATCGCCACCGGCGTCAAGTTGAGCCGGTTAGTGCAGTCGCCGACGGCATAGATGTTGGGCACTGCCGTCTGGGAGTATTCGTTGACCATGACGGCGCCGTCACCACCGAGAGAAACGCCAGCCGCTTCCAACCCCATCCCGCCCGTGTTCGCAATGCGGCCGATCGCATACATCACGAGATCGGTCTCCAGCACCGTGCCATCGCTGAGTGTCAGCCGGTAGCCGTTGGCGATCTTGTCCGTGCGCTTGATGATGGTGTTGAGGCGGATCTCGATGCCCTTCTTCCCCATCTCCGCCGCAAGCGTGTTGCGGATGTCGTCGTCGAAGCCGCGCAGGATCTGCTCGCCGCGATAGAGCTGCGTCACCTTCGCGCCGAGACCGCTGAAGATGCCCGCGAACTCCACGGCGATGTAGCCGCCGCCGGCGACGACTACGCGGCGCGGCAGTTCCTTCAGATGAAATGCCTCATTTGAGGTGATGCCGAACTCGGCCCCCGGCTCCTTCGGCAGCGACGGATGGGCGCCAGTGGCGACCAGGATGTAGTCGGCGGTGACGCGCTTGCCGGCCACTTCCAGGGTATGAGCGTCGACAAGCACCGCGCGTGATTCGATCAGCGTGACTTTGGACTCAGACAGCAGCCGTTTGTAGATGCCGTTGAGCCGGTCGATCTCCCGGTCCTTGTTGGCGATCAGCGCTTCCCAGCTGAATTTCGCACCGCCGACGCTCCAGCCGAAGCCGGTTGCGTCCTCGAAGTCCTCGTGGAAATGCGCGGCATAGGCCAGCAGTTTCTTCGGCACGCAACCCCTGATGACACAGGTGCCGCCGACTCGATACTCCTCGGCGATCGCTACCTTCGCGCCATAGCCGGCCGCGATCCGCGCCGCCCGCACGCCGCCCGAACCGCCGCCAATGATGAAAAGGTCGTAGTCGTATTTGGCCATGGATTCGGCGTCCTCCGCTCGGCGCCTCTTACTTAGATGGGAATGCCCGGGGCCAAAAGCAAAAGCCCTCACGCCCAGCTTGTTGGGGCATGAGGGCTTTCGTCAAGCCAGCGCAGATTGCAGGCGGATCAGATGCCGCCCATGCACAGATATTTGATCTCCAGGAAATCCTCGATGCCGTATTTCGAGCCTTCGCGGCCGTTGCCGGATTCCTTCATGCCGCCGAAGGGCGCCACTTCCGTGGAGATGATGCCGGTGTTGATGCCGACGATGCCAGCCTCGACCTGCTCGGCCGCGCGCCACACCCGGCCGATATCCCGGGCGTAGAAATAGGCGGCCAGGCCGAACTCCGTGTCGTTGGCGAGGCGGATGCCGTCCTCTTCGGTCTTGAAGCGGAACAGCGGCGCCACCGGGCCGAAGGTCTCTTCCCGCGCCACCTTCATCTGCGGCGTGACCTCAGTCAGGATAGTCGGCTCGAAGAAACTGCCGCCCAGGGAATGGCGCTTGCCGCCGGCCACCACCTTGGCACCCTTGGAGACGGCATCGGTGATGTGCTCCTCCACCTTGGCGACCGCCTTCATGTCGATCAGCGGGCCTTGCTGGGTTTCGCCCTTCAGCCCGTCGCCGATCTTCAGCTTGGCGACCGCCTTCACCAGCTTCTCGGCAAAAGCATCATAGACCTTGTCCTGGACCAGGATGCGGTTGGCGCAGACGCAGGTCTGACCGGTGTTGCGGTACTTGGACATCATCGCGCCCTCGACCGCCGCGTCGATGTCGGCGTCGTCGAAGACGATGAACGGCGCATTGCCGCCCAGTTCCATCGACACCTTCTTCACGGTGGAGGCGCATTGCTGGATGAGCTGCTTGCCGATCTCGGTGGAGCCGGTGAAGGACAGCTTGCGCACGATCGGGCTCGAGGTCATCTCGCCGCCGATCTCCTTGGCTGAGCCGGTGATGATGTTCAGCACGCCCGGCGGGAAGCCGGCTCTATCAGCCAGTTCCGCCAGCGCCGTCGCCGAGAACGGCGTCTGGGTCGCTGGCTTGATCACGACAGGGCAGCCCGCGGCCAGCGCCGGGGCGCATTTCCGGGTGATCATGGCGTTCGGGAAGTTCCAGGGCGTGATCGCCGCGACGACGCCGATCGGCTCCTTGATCACGACGATGCGCTTGTCCGGCTGATGCTGCGGAATGGTATCGCCGTAGATGCGCTTGCCCTCTTCGGCAAACCACTCGACGAAGGAGGCGCCATAGGCGATCTCGCCCTTGGCCTCGGCCAGGGGCTTGCCCTGCTCGGCCGTCATCAGGACTGCCAGATCGTCCTGGTTCTCCATCATCAGGTTGAACCATTTGCGCAGGATGGTGGCCCGCTCCTTGGCGGTCTTCTTGCGCCAGGCCGGCCAGGCCGCGTTCGCCGCCTCGATCGCCCGGCGAGTCTCGTTGGCACCCATGAACGGAACCGTGCCGAGAACCTCGCCATTCGCCGGGTTGGTGACCTCGACGGTGCGCTTGGAGTCCGCATCGGCCCATTTGCCGTTGATGTAACATTGCTGCCGGAACAGGCTCATGTCCTTGATCGGCGGCGGGGTCATCTTGCGAACGGCTTGCTGCATGGCGCTTATCCTCGCTGAATGCTTCGAAAAGTCGGATGATGGGGTTAACCGCTATTATAACCGCGGCCGGCCGGACCGGCAAATCCGCGGCCGGGCGGGATGTCGCAGGGAGAATCGCGGTAACCGGAGCGTAACCCTGATTTTCCGCCTATCCCTCGCCTATCGATAACGCCCTAATTCGCCCTTGATTCCGCTATAGTTAGATCGCTGGCGATCAATAGGACTTGCCCCGCAACAATGTGCGAACAGCCCAAGCCCCGGCACTCAGCGCGCCAATGGACGTCACGGCTGGCCCTTGCCTTCGCACTGGCCATCGCGTGGCTTTCCCCTCTTGCGGCGGCTGCCCAGGACCAGGAATTGGCCCGGGAGCGAGTTGGCGACAATACCGAGCTTGAAGACCTGCTGCGCAACCGGACGATCCACGGCGTCTACACCGACGGCAACAGGTGGCTCGAGTACCATGCTCCCAACGGCCTTACCGCCTATTGGGACGGCTGCACCCATCCCGGCAAGTGGTGGGTCGCCGACGGCCTGGTCTGCTACCGCTATCCCGAGGATCCGGCCCAGGCGGATTATTGCTGGTTCGTCTATCGGGAGGACGAGCAGATCGAATTCGTCTCCTCCTCCGACGGTCCCGACGGGCCGGTGGACGCCTACTCCGAGGAAATCACCACCGGCAACTCCGAGCATCTGCCGCTGGGCGCCTCGGACTGCCTGTCGGCCGATGCCGGCGCAATCAACAAACCGCATCAGCATTAGGCCGCGACAGGACCATCATTGATTGCCGAGAGCGGCCCGCCGCACCAGGTCATGAAAATAGGCAAGCCCGGTTTCGTGCTTCGGACTTAGCGGCCCGGCTTGATAGACACCGGCCATATAGTTGCGTTGCACGATGGCGCAAATCGGGAAGTCTTCTTCGACGACGCCGCAAGTCGCTTTCGCTGCATTGTCTTTCTCTGCTTCGCTCAAATCCGCGGCTGGATCGAAGAAAAAATCAAACACCAGCCGCAGCCGCGATTCGCTCAGCGGCAGGATGCGGCAGATATTCAAGCCCTGGCCATAGATTCCGATCGTGTTATTGGGCCATCGCCACATGAACAGGCCCTGATACACCGCGCCGCCACGCGCCGCCGCCCGATGCACGCAGATGCGATCGCCATTCTCCACACGGTACTGCGACATCTCGAGATCCGCCGCCAGAGACGGATGCAGATAGGGAATGTGATAACCCTCGAGATAATTGTCGGTGTAGGTCTTCCAGTTGAAGTCGAGGTCGTAACTGCGGCGGCTATGAAATCTGTAGCGTTCGATTGCCAGATCCCGCGTTATGACTGGCAGTTCTCCCAGCCCCGCTTCCAGCGGGCCGGCATCGGCATCCAGATTGACGAAGATGAATCCGCGCCAGGTTCCGGCGTTGACCGGAAACAGCGCCAAGCCCGATGCGGCCGCATCGTCGGTTTCGGCAAAATCCGGCCGGCGCCGCAAGCGGCCATCATGATCGTAGAGCCAGCCATGGTAGCGGCAGCGTAGCTGCTCGCAATGGCCCGTGCCGTCATTCACCAGATTACCGGCGCGATGCCGGCAGACATTGTGAAATCCCTTGAGAACACCATCGCGAGATCGAATCACGAAGACCGGCCATCCGGCGATGTCCGTGGCGATATAGTCGCCCGGATTCCGGATCTCGCTCTCATGGCCAACGAGCAGCCATTCACGCCCAAAAATCGCCGTGCGCTCACGCTGGAAAACTTCCGAGGACGTGTAGGCATCAGCAGGCAAGGTCCAGATATCGGGCGCTGCCATGCCGGTCATGTCATCAGCCTGTCTTTGAGCCACTCGCACAGCAGCGTGAACTCGCGCCGCGCCAGTTCGCTATAGGCGCGGGCGCGCAGGAAGCCATGCATGGCGCCGGGCACCACCCGTAGTTCGGTCGCTACGCCACCCTCTGATAGCCGCCGCGCATAGTCGACCGCTTCGTCCAGCAGCACGTCATGGTCGGCGGCGAGAACATAGGCCGGCGGGAGACCCGCCGTTGTCTTCACTCGCATCGGCAGGGCGCGGGGATCGCCGGTGTCGAGACGGCCCTGAAGATAGGCGTTGAGGTAGTAGATCATGTTGTCGCGCAGCAGGAAGGGATCGCGGCCCGCCTTGTAGCTCGGCCGGCTAGGGTCCGCGTCGACTACCGGATAGATCAGCCCTTGTGCCTTCAGCTCAGGGCCGCCGGAATCCCGCGCCGCGATGGCGATCGCGGCCGCCAGATTACCGCCCGCACTGTCACCTGCGACGGCAACCCGCGCGCCGTCGATGCCCAAACGCGCCTGATTGTCGATCGCCCACTGCACGGCATAGAGGCAATCCTCGAACGCCGCTGGATAGGGATTCTCCGGCGGGCGGCGGTAGTGGACGCCGATGACCTCGGCGCCGGTCTCCAATGCCATCTGCGCGGTGATCATCTCGTGGGACGCGATGCCGCCACAGACCCAGCCGCCGCCATGGAAATAGACGATCAGCGGCGGATGCTCCGCGCCGGCTGGCCGATAACGGCGGATGGGAATCTCGCGGCCGGGCGCGCAGACGAAATGGTCGATCGTGCGCACTGTTTCAGGCACCGGAATGCGAAACTTCTCGCCCCGGATGTTGAACCAGGCGCGCCGGTCCTCCGCCGTCACCAGCGCCGGTGCGGCTTTCATTTCCTCGCGGAGTGCCGCGACAAAGGCGGCGATGCCGCTCTCCAGCGGCGGCAGGGGTTTCGTATCGTCCATCAGGCTATCCACTCCGAAACCGGCGCCCGCGCCTCGTGCAAAGGCTGCGTCACCACATCGACGAGCGTAGGTCCACTAGACTCCACAGCCGCCTGCAGCGCGCGCCGCAGCTCGGCCGGATCGGTCACGCGCCAGCTTTTCAGGCCATAGGCGGCGGCGATCCTGCCGTGATCCGATGTGGTGAAATCCACCTGGTGGTAGCGGCCGCCGAAGCCCGTGCGCTGTCCCGCTTTGATCCAGCCATAACCGCTGTTGGAGATGATGATCAGCGTGATTGGCAGGCTGAGCCGTACCAATGTCTCCAACTCGCCGACGGAAAAACCGAAAGCGCCGTCGCCCATGACGGCGACGCACTTTGCTGTTGGACGCGCGTAGTACGCGCCGATGACCGCGGGCAGCGAATAGCCCAGCGCGCCATGGGCGCGGTTGGTGATCAGGTGCCTGCCGGTCCGGCGGATTTCGTAGTAGGCAGAGAGATAGGGGCAAGGTGTGCCGGGATCGGCGACGACGATGGCGTCGTCCGGCAGCACCGCCTGCAGCTCCGCCACCAGCCGCTCCGGCCGGATGGGCGTCGCATCCGATAGCGCCAATTCGCGGAATGCCGCACTCTTGTCCCGCTTCGCGCGGGCGACGGGCTCGATAGCCCAGGCGCCGTTTGCCTTCTTGCCGCGCCGCTGCAGCGCCTCGCGCAGCGCCGCCAGGCTCAGCCGCGCATCGCCGATCAGCGCCACCTCGGCCCGATAGTTGGCGCCCATGACAGCCGCGTCGACATCGATATGTACGACTGGCGTACCCTGCTTCGGATGGCGCCAGCGTTCGGTCGTCACCGATCCGGCGCGGCAGCCGACGAAAATGACGAGGTCGGCCGCATCCACCACGGCCCGGGTCGGCGCCGTGCCGCCATTGCTGCCGACCACGCCGGCGCAGAGCGGATGGGTTTCCGGCAGGCTGCCCTGGCCGCTGATGCTGGTGACCACGGCGGCGCCCAGCAATTCCGCCAGCGCCGCGAGTTCGCCTTCCGCGCCCGAGATCACCACGCCGCCGCCGCAGATGAAGATCGGCGCCTTCGCCTTGGCGATCCGCTCGGCCGCGGCATCGACCGCATCGGGATCGGGCGCGGTGCGCGATGACGGGCAAAGGTTCAGCGCCGGATCGGCCCAGACATCGGCCTCGTCCACCGGATCCTTTTGCACATCGAAGGGCAGCCCGAGATGCACGGCGCCCGGGCGACCGGTGGTCATCTGGGTGAAAGCGCTGCGCAAGGTCTGCGGAATCGCCGCGGCGCGGTCGATCACCCGGTTCCACTTGGTCACAGGCCGGAACAGCGCCGCCTGATCCAGCTCAGTCAGGGTGAACCGCCCGCGTGACGTCGTGGAGATATCGGTGGTCACCGCCAGCAGCGGCACCGAGGACTCGTTCGCTTCGGCCACTCCCGGCAGGATGTAGGTCGCACCGCCGCCGCTCGGCCCTTCGCAGACGCCGACCTTGCCGGAGATGCGCGCATAGCCGTCGGCCATGTAGGCGGCCGAGCGCTCGTCCCGCGTCAGGATATGGGTGATGCCGTGATCGAGGCGCGCCAGCGCGTCATAGAGCGGCAGGCTGGTATCGCCGCACAGGCCGAAGACATGGGTGACGCCATGCCGTTGCAGCATGCGCAAAAACGCTTCGGCCCCTGAAAGCTGATTCATCGCCGGCCCGGTCGAGAACGATCCAGGCCGGCAGTGTCACGGCC
The DNA here is from genome assembly GCA_963816235.1 of uncultured Alphaproteobacteria bacterium. Taxonomy (GTDB): domain Bacteria; phylum Pseudomonadota; class Alphaproteobacteria; order Dongiales; family Dongiaceae; genus DATKFM01. The sequence goes on from CAWFKD010000001.1 coordinate 84,260, forward strand.
GCGGCGGGCGGCGTCAATGCCGCCCGCTCAGCGGCGTGGTCTACGAGACGCGGTGCTCCACCGGCTTGTAGAACGGCAGCGACAGCATGCCATTCCCCAGGTGATCCACGGCGAGATCGAAGGTGCCCTCCTCCGACATCTCCTTCGCCGCCTTGCGGATATGGGCCATCGAGGCACGGGCGAGATAGCCGCCCAGGCTGACCCGCTTCACGCCGGCATTCTTGAGGTCGGCGAGGACGAAGCCGAAGCTCTGGCCGCCGAGGGCAACGCCGAGGGGCGCGTCGATTTCCTTCGCCAGCGAGGCGATGGTCGCCAGGTTGTTCACGCCGGGCACGAACAGGCAGTCGGCGCCGGCTTCGCGATAGAGATTGGCGCGGCGTATGGTGGCCGCGAACGGCGCTTCCATGCCCGTGAGAAAGCAGTTGGTGCGCGCGGTGAGCGTGAACTTGATTTCCGTATGGTCGGCCGCTTCGCGGGCGGCGGCGATGCGCTCGACGGCGTCATGGGTATCGAACAGCGGCTGACCGGCGATACCCGACTGATCGGCGATGGTGGCGCCCACGGCGCCGGCGTCGATGGTGCGCCAGATGGCTTCCGCCACGTCGTCGGGCGTGGCGCCGAAGCCCGACTCGAAATCGACGCTCAGCGGCACATCGATGCCGCTGCCGATGCCGGCGATGGCGTCCACGGTCTGGCGCAGCGTGATGCAGCCTTGCCGCTCGACGACGCCGAGCGATTGGGCGATGCCGCCGCGGGTGGTGCCGATGGCCGGAAAGCCGGCGGCTTCGAGCATGCGGGCGCTCTTCGGGCTCCAGGCATCCGGCATCAGGAACATGCCCGGCACTTCGTGCAAGTCACGGAAGCGCCTGGCCAAGGCGATCTGGTTGTCTGACATTGCCTCAAATCTCCGTCGATTTTGTTGCGGGCGCCATCTATTGGAATGCCCGCTTTTTGTGAGTTTCTCGCCATCAGCAGTAACGCGAGAACCCTTTCGAAGAGATTGCTATCGGCCGTTCAGAGATAGGAATTGACACCCTATATTGCTATGTATCGGAGAGGATCGCCGAGAACTGAACGGATAGAAGGTCGTTGAATTCGGCCTCTTTTTCCACCGCCGATATATGCGATGCGCCTTTGATCACACGGAGTTGCGCTTGCGGAATGCGATCGGCGATGACCTTTCCCATCGCCGGCGTGGTGCCGAGATCATGATCTCCGGCGATAACCAAGGTCGGCGCGGTGATCTTCCGAAGTTGGTTTGCATACCCCAGACTCTGGATCGCGCGGCCGCAGCCGATTAACCCTGCCGTCGGCGTATTGCGGATCATCCCGGCAATCCACTCCATCACGGCCGGATTGCCACGGCGATAGGGCTCGGTGAACCAGCGGCCCAAGGTGGGTTGCACCTGGCTTTCCATGCCGCCCTTCTCCACTTGGGCGATGCGCTCGTCCCACATCTCCTTGGGCGGCGGTTCGCTGGTGGTGTTGGCCAGCACCAGGCCGCTGATACGGCGGCCGTGATTGATGCCCAGCCCCTGGCCGATCATGCCGCCGATGGAGATGCCGACAAAGGCCGCACGCTCGATCTTCAGGTGATCCAGCAGTCCGACAACGTCCTTCGCCAGCATGTCGAAATTGTAAGGGCCTTGCGGCGCCGCGCTCTCGCCATGGCCGCGCATGTCATAGCGCAGCACGCGATACTTTGCCGCCAGCATCGGCACCTGGCCGCGCCACATATCCATTGTTGTCGACAGCGAATGGGACAGGACGACGACGGGTGCGTTCTCCGGGCCGTCCAGGCGGTACGCGATCTCCGTACCGTTGACCGGTGCTTTCATGCCTCCCCTCCTGCAGGGAACTTATTCCACCGTAACGCTCTTGGCTAGGTTGCGTGGCTGGTCCACATCGGTGCCCTTGGCCACCGCCGCATGATAGGCCAGCAACTGCACCGGGATGGCGTAGAGGATCGGCGCCACGAAGGGGTCCACATGCGGCAGCTCCAGTTCGGCCCAGGGCTTCAGGTTGATGCGCTTCAGCCCCTGCGCGTCCGACAGCACGATCACCTTGCCGCCGCGGGCGACCGCTTCCTGCAGATTGGACGCCGTCTTCTCGAACACATCGTCGCTGGGGGCGGCGACGATCACGGGCACATTTTCGTCGATCAGCGCGATCGGCCCATGCTTCATCTCCCCGGCGGCATAGCCCTCGGCGTGGATGTAGGAGATCTCCTTCAGCTTCAAAGCGCCTTCCAGCGCGATGGGATAGGACGTACCCCGGCCGATGAACAGCACGTCCCGCGCCTCGGCCAGCTTATGGGCGATTTCCCGCAGCTTGTCGTCATGATTGAGTATCTCCGCCGCCCGCGCCGGTACTTCCATCAGCGCCGCCGCCAGCTCCGCCTCGCGGTTGTCGCCGATGGCGCCCCGCGCCCGCGCCGCCCCAATCGCCAGGCAGGCGAGCACCGTCAGTTGCGTGGTGAAGGCCTTGGTCGAGGCGACGCCGATCTCCGGTCCCGCCAGCGTCTGCAGCACCGCGTCGGATTCCCGGGCGATGGCGCTCTCGGGCGCATTGACGATCGAGAGGATCTTCTGCCCTTCCTTCTTCGCATAGCGCAGCGCCGCCAGGGTATCGATCGTTTCGCCGGACTGGGACACCACCAGCGTCACGCCGTCCTTGGGCATCGGCGCGGCGCGGTAGCGGAACTCCGACGCGATGTCGACTTCCACCGGCAACCGCGCCACCTGCTCGAACCAGTATTTCGCCACCATGCAGGCATAGTAGGAGGTGCCGCAGGCCAGCAGCGTCAGCCGCGAAACCTTCGCCCAGTCCACCGGCAGATCCGGCAGCTCTATCCGCCGCGCCAGGGGATTGATGAAGCTATGCAGCGTATCGCCGATCACCGCCGGCTGCTCGGCAATCTCCTTCATCATGAAGTGGCGATAATTGCCCTTGCCGATCAGGGCGCCCGACAGCGCCGTCTGCCGGATCTCCCGCTCCACTTCCTTGCCGTTGTTGAAGATGCGGGCGCCCGTGGGCGACACCACCGTCCAATCGTCTTCCTCCAGATAGCAGATGCGCTGGGTCAGCGGCGCCAGCGCCAGGGCATCGGTGCCCAGATACATCTCGCCGTCGCCATAGCCGATGGCCAGCGGGCTGCCGCGCCGCGCGCCGATCATCAGGTCGTGACGGCCGGCGAAGATCACCGCCAGCGAGAATGCGCCGTGCAACCGCTCCATGGCCAGCGCCATCGCCTGTTCCGGAGTCTTCTGCTCCTCCAGATAGCGGGTCAGCAGATGGGGCACGACTTCGCTGTCGGTCTCCGTCTCGAACTTGTGGCCCAGCTTGATCAGCTCCTGCCGCAGTTCGGAAAAATTCTCGATGATGCCGTTATGCACGACGGCGACGCGATCGGTGGCGTGGGGATGGGCGTTGACCTCATTGGGCCGCCCATGGGTCGCCCAGCGCGTGTGGCCGATGCCGATGGTGCCCGGCAGCGGCTGGCGGGCCAGCAGCGCCTCCAGGTTGGTCAACTTGCCTTCGGCACGGCGGCGGTCGATATGGCCATTCACCAGCGTGGCAATACCCGCGGAATCATAGCCGCGATACTCCAACCGCTTCAGCCCGTCCAGCAGCAGGGGCGCCGCGTCGGACTTGCCGATGATGCCGATGATTCCGCACATGAGAACCCCCTTCGCCTATCGCTTGCGCTTTTTGGCGGCCGATTGCGGCTTTTTGCCGGATGCGCCCGCTTTGCGCGCCGCCGGTTTCGACTTGATCGGTTTCGCACCGCTGCCGCCGGCCGGTTTCGCCGTCTTCGGCGGTGTTGCGCGCGGCGATGGTTGCACTGTTACGACGGGTCGCACTTTCGGCGTAGCGGCCCTCTGCGGTTGACGGCTCACCACTGTCCCATCGGCCTTACGCACTGTCACGGTGATAGGCGATTTCGCCGGGCCGTTGGCCTTCGGCCGAGCTGCCTGCCCGCTCATATAGGCGCGGAACTTAGCCGCCCAGCCCGGCCGCTCCGTCTGCTCACTCCGGGCCAGCGCCAGGGCATCGGCAGCGACATCGCGGGTGATGACGCTGCCGGCGCCGACGATGGCGCCGTCGCCCACCTTCACCGGCGCCCGCAGCACCACGTTGGAGCCGATCGACACGCCGGCGCCGATCTCCGTGTGGTACTTGCTGAAGCCGTCATAATTGGCGGTGATGGTGCCGGCGCCGATATTGCTGGCGGCACCGATGGCGGCGTCGCCGAGATAGGTGAGATGGTTGGCCTTGGCGCCTTTGCCGACCTGCGCATTCTTGGTCTCGACGAAATTGCCGATATGGGCGTTCTCGCCGATGGCGCTGCCCGGCCGCAGACGCGCGTAAGGGCCGATGCGCGCGCCCTTCTCGATCTTCGCCCCTTCGATGTGACAGAAGGCCTTGATCTCCACGCCGTCGCCCACCGTGACGCCGGGGCCAAACACCACATGGGGCTCGATCACCACGTCGCTGCCCAGCTTGGTGTCCCAGGACAGGAACACGCTGCCGGGATCGGTCAGCGTCGCGCCGTTGGCCATCGCCGCCAGCCGCAGCCGCTCCTGCATCACCGCTTCGGCCACCGCCAGCTCGGCGCGGCTGTTGATGCCCAGCAGCTCGTCCGCCGGCGCCTCCACCACGGCGCAGGAGGCGCCGTCGGCGCGGGCCAGGGCGACGATGTCCGTGAGATAGTATTCCTTCTTCGGATTGTCGTTGCCGATCCGGTCGATCAGCGCGAACAACACACGCCCATCGATCGCCATGACGCCGGAATTACAGAGGCGGATCGCCCGCTGCGCCGGAGTCGCCACCACATGCTCCACGATCGCCTCGAGCTTGCCGTCGCCGCTGGTGATCAGACGGCCATACTCCGCGGGATCGCCGGGCCGGAAGCCCAGCACCGCCACCGCCGGCTTGTCGGCTGCGCGCCGCCGCTCCAGCAGCCGCCGGATCGTCGCCGTGGTGATGAACGGGCAATCGCCGAACAGGACCAGTACATCGCCGGTGAAGCCGCCGAGCAGCGGCCGGGCGCAGAGCGTCGCATGGGCGGTACCGCGCTGCTCGGCTTGGGTCACGGTCTTGTGGGGCGCCACGACCTTGGCGACGCTGTCCATGCCGGGAGCGATCACCACCGCGACGGGATCGCAGGCCAACGGCGCCAGATTCGCCAGCAGGTGCGCGATCATCGGCCGCCCGGCGATGCGGTGCATCACCTTCGGCAGCTCGGATTTCATGCGGATACCCTTGCCGGCGGCAAGGACGATGGCGGCGGCGCGGTTGTCTGTCATCGGATGGCAGGAATCACGGTTTTCATCTGATAGGGGCGGCAAAATGCCATAGCGTCAGCATGTTACCAAGAGTGGATTTGACCATGGCGCCGTCGTGACCGGAATCCGGCGACTTGTTGATTTTCCAAGAGGTGGCAGGCACTTTCCCCTCGCCTTTCCGCCGCCCCGGCCCCATCTAGGGACTCCATGCCGCCCCGCCGCAACGCCCTGGTCTTCGATCTTGACGGCACGCTGTTCGACACCGCGCCCGATCTGCATCGCTGCATGAATTCCGTCCTGGCCGAGCAGGGCCGCCGCGCCGTTCCGCTGGAGCATGTCAGGCATATGGTGGGTGACGGCGCGGCCAAGATGCTGGAGCGCGGATTCGCCGCCACCGGCGAGCCGCTGGCGCCCAGCCGCCTGCCGGAGCTGATGCAGCGCTTCCTCCATCACTACCACGAAGGCCGCCACGCCCTGACCCGGCCCTTTCCCGGCGTGGTGGATACGCTGGTGGAGCTGTCTTCAGGCGGCTTCCGGCTGGCGATCTGCACCAACAAGCCCTACGGCCCGACCATGGAGATCCTGGAGGTGCTCGGACTGGATCATCTGTTCGACGCCGTCACCGGCGGCGACAGCTTTCCGGTCCGCAAGCCCGATCCGGGCCATCTGCTGGGGACATTGAAACTGATGAGCGCGCAGCCGGGCTCGGCGGTCATGATCGGCGACAGCGGCAACGATGTGGCGGTGGCCCGCGCGGCGGGAGTGCCGGTGATCGCGGTCAGCTACGGCTATACTGCCGTACCCGTAGACCAGCTGGGCGCCGATCATGTGATCGACAGTTTCGCCGCGCTGACCGCGATCGTGGCGCAGATAGTGCCGGTGGGCCAGGATTGACGGCACCGCGCGCCATGCCAGTTCAGGCCAATGGGTGAGCGAAGATCCGGCGCTTGCCTGGCGAGGCTCCCTGTCCCACATGACCGGCGACCCTGGGGCACGGATAGAGGGCATCCGTGTCGTCCGTTGGGGGGACTGCCCTGACCGGGACAATCCAGGGTCGTTTACCCAAGGCATTTGCCGGGGGAGCAGCCGCCTCAGGGGTCACGCAGGTCCGGGTTCGATGTTCCGGACTCAAACTCTTCTGGCCCAAATTGCCGAACCATGTTCGGACCAATTTACGATATCGACTGTGAGAAAAGTCACAGACCCGGATCAGGTATGGGGACAGCAGGGCATGAGTCATTGCCAGGCTGACCGGCGCTGGCTGGAACCGATGGCCGATCCGGCTTGCTTCGGCCGCCGCCGCTCCGGCTTCCGGGGGCGTTCCCGCGGCAATCTCTAGACGATTGAAATAACGGGGATATTCACCATCTTGTCGAACCGGCCGGGCGGCGGCGCGGCGGTCCTTCGTTGACAGCGGACCACCCGCTGCCGTATGACCCAGCCGCCCCGGACAGGGCGGCAATCTCGAATACCGCAGCCGCCGCAAGGCCCCATATATGATTATGGGATCATCTTCCGGGATTCGGTCCGATAGGACCGCCGCTTCCCAGGCTCGGAACGGGCGCGTAGCTCAGCGGGAGAGCACTCCCTTCACACGGGAGGGGTCACAGGTTCAATCCCTGTCGCGCCCACCACTCTTGCGGAGAGCGCCATCGACCTCAGGAGCGGGCTGCCGCAGCCGGCAGGCGCCGGATCGGCGCGATCTTGTCCGATACAGGCATAGGCGCGGCTGATGGGCCGGTACCGGCTGCATCGAAGAAGCTGATGAGGTCGAACAGCCGCTTGATCTGCTGATCGACTGCCGCCAGTGACGCCGTCGTCTGATCGACGAGCGCCGCGTTCTGATGGGTCGCGGCTTCCATCCGGCCGACCAATTCGTCGGCGTTGTGAACGTCGGCCGATTGCTGCTGGCTCGCCGCGGCGATCTGCGACACGATTTCCGCCGCATGCTTGGTGGAGGCGACGATTCCCGAGAGCGCGGTGCCGGCTCTCGTTGCCAGGTCGACGCCGGTGCGGACCTGGGCCGAGCTGTCCTGAATGAGTGTCTTGATATCCTTGGACGCCTGGGCCGTGCTCTGCGCCAGTTCGCGAATCTCCGCGGCCACCACGGAAAAGCCGCGGCCGGCGTCCCCCGCCCGCGCCGCTTCCACCGCGGCATTCAGCGCCAGCAGGTTCGTCTGCGAGGCAATGTCCTGGATCGTGCCGACAATCTCGCCGATCCGGGACGAGGCGGCCTCGATGCGGTTCACGGCATCGATCGCGGCCATGGTGATCTCGCCGCCATCCTCGGCCGCCTTGCGCGCCTCCTCGGCCAATTCGCTGGCTTGCCTTGCGTTGGTTGCGGTCTTCTGCACGGTCAGCGCCAATTCTCGCGTCGATCCCGCCATTTCCTCAAGATCGGTTACCTGCTTCTCCGTGCGCGAGGACAGCTCCTCGGCTTCGCCGGCAAGGTGCGACGTCACGCTGCGGATCGCATGGACTCCTTCGACCGTCTGGCCGACGATTTCCGCCAGCTTGTCGGCCGTCGCGTTGGCGTCGCGCTTCAGCTGCAGCAAATCGCCATCGAATTCGCCGCTGATTCGGACATTCAGATTGCCGCTGGCGATCGCCGACATCATGCGCACGACCTCGCCGAATGCCGATGCCGCGGTATCCGCCCAGCGATTGATGCCTTCGGCAATACGGCGCTTGAAGCCGGTGATCCCCGAGAGATCGACGCGCAGCGAGAAATCGCCGGCAGCGGCGGCGTCGACCAGTTCCTGAAGTTCCGTCTGCATCGCCGCCTGGTCCGTGACGTCGGTCCACTCGACCACGCTGCCGAGCCGTGCGCCCCTCTCATTGACGACGGGATTGACCACGACCTCGACCGCGAGATCGCCAATATGAAGCTTTTCCCGCCAGGTCTCCGACAGCGAGGCCATCCGCACCTTCGCCCGTGCCGGGTCGGGAAAGAATTGCTCGATGCGCAGCTCTTGCAGCCGCGTGGCGGCCAAGCCAGGCAGCGCTGACCGGAGATCCTCCAGCCGGCGATCGAAATACTGCTTCGCCGCGGCATTTCCATAGAAGACGGCACCATCGGTGTCGGCGATGAGAACGATGCTGGTCGTGGTATCAAGCGCGGTCTGAATCCGGGCCGCATGGATGCCCATGTCGCGGATCTGACTGAGGGAGCGGGCGATGTCGCCGATTTCATCCCGCCGTTCGGTGCCGGGGACCGCCGTATCCCGATTGCCGCGGGCCAGATCGCCGATGGACGCCGTCATCGCCGACAGCGGGCGGGTCAACGATCTTTCGATCCCTATGTAACCGAGGGCGCCCACGAAGGCGATCGCGATAATGGCCAGGCCGATAAGCTTTCTTCGGAGATCGAGCACATTGGCGAGTGCGGAATCGGTCCCGACGATCGTGTGCACCCGTAGCGGATGGGCGCTGTCGCTGCTGCTGACGGCCGTCGCTGCAATGAAACTGCGGCCCTCCAACAGGATCGGCGCAACACCCCCGGTCAGCAGCCGCGCCAGCGGATGGCCGGCATCGATGGCCGGCTTATCGATCGAAGGCCCGTAGACCACATTGTTGGTCTGGATATCGACGACGACGAGGCGATGCTCATCGTCCTGCCGCGTGCCCGTGACCGTGATGGGGCCGAACATCGACTCCAGGCTGGTCCAGTCGATGATCGCGACAAGGGCGCCGATGATGGTGCCGGAGTCATAGTCGGCTCGAATCGGATTGGCGATGACGATGCCGTTGCGTCCCACCAATGCGGCGGCGCCGGCATTGCTTTCATAATGCAAGCCGCGGCCGATGGCCCCGAACAGCGGCGACTCCCGGAGATCCTGTCCCACGCTCTCCGGGCGGGTGCTGGCGACAACCTTGCCGTCGGCATTGGTCACAAGGAGGGCGGCGAAGTTCATATAGTGGCCGTGAAGCCGCTTTAGTTCAGCGGCGATATTGCCCTCGCCGTCATCGATGAGCGCCTGTTGCAGCACCGCCTGCTCGCTCCAGACGTCCAGATTGGTGCGGGCTTCCGCAATAAGGGAGTCAAACCGGCTGAGCGCCACGGTTGCCTCGGCCGACAGGTTTCTCTCCGCCGTTTCTGTCAGGGCCCGGCTTGCGGAATCGTATGACGCCACGGAGAGCACGAGCAGCGGCAGGAGGCTTGCCGCCACGAGAAACCAGACCGCTTTCGCGCGAATCCCCATCGCTAGCCCATCGAGCCGGGCAACAGGATCACGTGGAGGGCTGCGACCCGGCGATGATCAGCGTCCAGGTTCCGACCTGCCGGTAGGCAAAATCCCAACTGACGCCGCCCTGGTCGATCCTGCCGGCGCCCGCGCCGCCGCCGCCGGCGCGCTGACGCAGCTCGGCAAGGGAGAGGCCGCCGAGCGTGAAAGCCTCGAAATAGTCGGCGGCCGCTTCGGATTCGCCCTTCTTGCCGATTGCGATCTCATGGCGACTGTCGAAGATCACCCAGCCGCTGTCGGTCACGGCCTGTATATAACTGCCGTCAGGCGGCGGCTGGACACCGAGCAGTCGCTGGAAAACATCCAGGCCATGCTCGAAATGCAGCACCGCTTGCGTTACGCCGTCGACGATGATCGGCGTCGCATAGCCGATCACCCATTTGGGCGCATCCGGCGATACATAGGGCGGGGAAATAAACACCTGCCGGTTGGGCTGCGCGAATCCGGGCGCGAAGAAGACCGCCCCGGTCTCGTCGGGCGCCAGGTCATAGGCAACGACACTGCCGACGATCCGCGAGATTTCGGTGCCCGTGGCGCCGATCAGGCACATCTCTTCGACGCGAAACTTGTCCTGGGTCTTCAGCGAGATTTCATCGATCCGCTGCTTCAGCTCGGCGCGCCGTCCTTGATCCTGCTCCCGGAAATAGTCGCCGAAGGCCTTATCCTGCGCGACGGTGACGAGCGAGGAAGAGATCCGCTTGTGCAGATCCTCCAGGATTGCCGCTTTCTTGGCGACAACGGCAACATAGGTTCCATTTGATTCTTCTGCCCGCAGCAAGCCCGGGCAAAGCAGCAGCGCAACTGCCACAATTAGTACGCGCAGACCGGTATTCATGACGGTGCACCTCCACCGAGGTGAATGCAGACGGGATTACGGTATGCACAATAAATTCGTTTAGTTAATTTCTACTTAAACCATAAGAATATGACTGCCGAATCCTTTGCCCACTTCTTTCGCCATGCGGAAACTTCATTTCGCAAGGGACCAGAAAATCGAACGAATCTTTGTGACGGCAAGTCGCCGTGCCGTCAGCGGCCGAACTGCCTGATCAGGTCGGCGAATTTAGCCTCGCGCTTCACCAGGATGACGGCGGTCTGGTCTTCATAGACCAGCGCGAAGTCGCCGCGGTCGAGCAGGAGTTTTCGTATCTGCGCACCGGGCGGGCAGAGGATCAGATCGATCCCATATTTCTCGAGCAGCCCATCCCAGCCGTCGCGGCCGCGCTCGATATCCAGATGCTCGCGGAACAAGCGGTCGCCATAGAGATCGGTGCGCCCGTCGATGAAGACAAGCTGCCGGCCCTGGAAGCGGTGAATCAGATAGCCGCCGAAATGCAGGCTGTTGAACATGCGCCCGTCGATTCCCCGGGCCTGCATGAAATCGGCGGCGCCGACGGGCATCGCTTTCCGCAGCATGCCGTCCTGCTTCGCCGCCAGCGACGGATAGTAGACCGCGGCGCCCAGAACGAGGAGCGCGCAGGCGGCCAGATTCAACAGCCCTTCACGGCGCCCAGGCATCGCCGCAGCGCCGCCGGAGGGGCGCCGGCGGCTCGGCCACCAGGCGCCAATCCACGCCGCGGGGACAGAGATAAGCAGGCCGTCCCGCAACGCCCATGAGGCCATGAAGATCATCGTCAGCAGCGCGAAGGGCACATGGCGGAGGGAAGCGAATCCCGCGGCAATCATCAGGCCCGAAAGGCAGAGCTCCAGCAGGTCCGGCCGCGTCCGCCGGTAGATGAGGCATAGCGCGAACAGGCCGACGGAGAGGAAGTACAGCTTGCCATAGAGCGACCCGAGCGTCGGCGGCTGCCATTCCGACAGCACCCTGTTCGCCTCCATGTTGACGATCTCCAGGGGATAGAGCAGATGGCCCGGGCCGTCGGGATTGAGGAAACTCGCCAGCAGACAGAGAACGGCGACGATGCTCAGCTCGCGGAGACGCGCGGCTTTCATCGCCGTCCCGGCGCCGGCGAGCAGACGCGCCCATTCCATCGCGGCGAAGACCCAGACAAGCGCCAGGCCCATCGCATACCCGCCATGGAGATTAACCCACACGGCCATCATCGCAGGCAGCCAGCGGATCATCAGCCATTCGTCGAAATACTTGGCGAACAGCAATATGCGCAGGAACAGGACGAACAGCAGCAATGTGGCGATCTGCGGCCGCGGCTCGAGGAACGGATAAAGCATTAGCAGTGAAGCCAGAAGTCAGGCCGAGAGCGAAGCCGGACCGTCCGCTCAGGCGCCGGCTGGTGACAAAAAGAATTCCGATGAATGACGCGCCGGCTACGGCACAGAGGAGCCGGACTCCGATATCGCCAAGCCCCGCATACGCGCCGTAGAGGATCAGCTGAAAGAGCCACTCATGCAGCACCCAATGCTGCCCTTCGTAGCGGAATGAGAACGGGTCCACGGCCGGAAGGGCCCGGTTCTGCACGATCAGGCGGCCGGTTTCCAGGTGCCAGAAATAGTCGGGATCGAGCAGCACCGGACTGCAGAACAGGAGCACGCCGACGGCAACCAGAAAGATCGCCAGGCGGCTCCGCAGGCGCAGCGCGTCGGCGGAATCCAGCCGCGACAGATCCCCGGAATTTGACGCCGCAATTGCCATTGTCCGCACCTGAAAAGTCATCGGCAGTTGTGGCGGAACATGGTGAAGCAAGAGTTAATTTGCGTCGGATCGGCCGTCGCAGCATCGCAACGGAATCAAGACAGCCGCAGCGCTATTACGCGCACAGCGGGCAGCACGGAAAAAGCAGATCAGCCTTAATGAACGGTTAGCACTTGTGCCGAATAGTTACGGTGCATTCGCAAAAAGGCGATCGATGTCTGAACAAAGAACCGCGGCAGCCCGGCCACCCGCGACCGTTGGGTTGTCTCTTGTCGTGCCTGTCCTCAATGAGGTCGAGACAATCGACCTGTTTTTGGCGCGCGTCCTGCCGATACTCACGCAATTGATGCAGCATCGCGGCGGCGCCGACGCTTTCGAGATCATCTTCGTCGATGACGGCAGCAGCGACGGTACCTTTGCGAAACTGCAGCAGATCGGCCGCGAAAACCCCGCCGTCAAGACCATCGCCTTGTCGCGGAACTTCGGCAAGGATGCGGCTCTGTCCGCCGGCCTCGATCATGCGCGGGGTGCTGCCGTCATTCCCGTCGATGTCGATTTGCAGGATCCGCCGGAGACCATCCCCGAGTTCTATGCCAAGTGGCTCGAAGGCTATGACGCGGTCTTCGCAACGCGCGTCGACCGGTCGTCGGACGGATTTGCCAAACGGTTCACCGCCGGCGCCTTCTACCGGGTTTTCAATCGAATTGCCGATACGGCGATCCCCCACAATGCCGGCGATTTCCGGCTGCTGGATCGCAGTGTCGTCGATGCCCTGAAGCTGTTGCCCGAGCGCAACCGCTTCATGAAGGGGATGTACTCCTGGGTTGGCTTCCGGCAGACCTCGGTGCCGGTGATGCGCGACAAGCGCTCGGCGGGCAGCTCCAAATGGCCCGGCTGGCGTCTATGGAGCTTCGCCCTCGACGGTATCATCGCCTTCAGCACGATGCCGCTGCGCCTTTGGACCTATGTCGGCGCTTTCATCGCGGCGGCCGATTTGCTGTACGCGCTGTTCCTCGTGTTCCGCACCCTCATCCAGGGCGTGGATGTCCCCGGCTATGCGTCGCTCATGGTCGTCGTGCTCTTCATGGGCGCCATCAATCTGATCACCCTCGGCATTTTCGGCGAGTACCTTGCGCGCATCTATACCGAGGTCAAGGGCCGGCCCCTCTACGTCGTTCGCGAGCGCATCGGATTCAAGGAAGCCTCGGCAGATCAGGCGGCGCAGCAGCAGGGAACGCCGCAATCCGCCCCGGCATGGCGGACAGCGAAAACGGCCGCCGGCGGCTCGTAACGCCCTCGGCCATGGGCATAGACCGTGACATGAATATAGCCACCCTCAGGCAATTCCTGCGGTTCGGCGTCATCGGCGTTGCCGCCACGCTGACCCATATCGCCGCGGCGCTGGTGATGATCGAGCGTCTGGGTATCGACGTCATGGCGGCGAATGCGCTCGCCTTCTGCATCGCCTTCCCGGTGTCCTATTTCGGCAATCATGCCTGGACCTTCCGCGCCAATGGCGGTCACGGCATGCATGTTCCCCGCTTCCTGGCCACATCCCTGGGCGGCCTCGCGCTGAATCAGGCGATTGTCTTCGTGGCCACCAGGCATTTCGGCCTCCACTACCTCACCGCCATCCTCATCGTCGTGGCGCTGGTACCGCTGTTGACCTTCGTCGCCAGCAAACTCTGGGCCTTCGCCGGCGCCCGCGCCTAGTCCGGCAGCGGGCCGCCTACCTGCCCACCACTTCGATCTGCACATCCACGTTGTTCCGCGTCGCGTGGGAGTAGGGGCAGATCTCCTCATGGGCTTTCTTCACCAGCGCGGCGAGATCCGCCTGGGGCAGGCTCTTGTCCTCGACGCGCATCTTCACGGCGAGGCCGAAGCCGCCGAGGTCGCGCGGGCCGATGGACACGGCGGCAGTGACCACCGCCTTGGTCGTGTCCTTCTTCTGCTGCTTGGCAACGAAGTCCAGCGCGCCGTTGAAGCAGGCGGCATAGCCGGCGGCAAAGAGATGCTCGGGCGTGGTGGTGTTCGGCTTACCCGGCCCGCCCATTTCCTTCGGAACCGACAGGTTGACCGCGACCGAATGATCGCTGGCTTCGGCATGGCCGTTGCGGCCGCCGGTCGAAGTAGCCGTTGCGGTGAATAGCGTCTTGATCTTGTCCATGGTTCCTCCTGCTGGATGCGGGCCTGACTAGGAAACCCCATGGATACCATCACGCACCGGAAATTCCAGCGGCGCCGGCGGGGTTCCATGTTGCCGTTTGGTGACGGCGGGAAATGCCGCCTTGCCCCTTGAACTCTAGGACTAAGATCACACATCCGGTCTGCTCCCCCGATGTTGGACATCGTGTATCTGTATGACAGGCACGCGCCGAAACCGGCGCGGGGCGAAACTGATTGCCGCGCGGGTGGCCGGCAATCGCGGCCACCGGCAACTTCCCTGCCGAGGGTTGATTTCGCAAAAAACAAAATTGCGAAAATATTTTGAGGCAGATCAAGATCTTGCCGTTTGACCCCGGGAGAAAACAACCCTCAACGCCGGCAGGCCCGGCGATTGGCCTCCCTCACCTTTCATTAACCACGGCTTGATCTTTGCCGCGCATGATTGCGGTCGGCCGCCGGTATGCAGGCCGTCAATTTCGCCACCGGGAGCCCTGCCCCTGATGACCGTCACGCCCCTGCTCCGCCTCGCGCTCGCCGCCGCGTTTCTGGCGCTGGCTTTGCCGGCGACAGCGGCCGTGTCCGGAAAGACGGCCGGCAATGCGGCCTACAAAACGGGCGACTACGCCACCGCGCTGCGGGAATTGCTGCCGGAGGCGATGTCGGGCAATCCCGACGCCCAGGCCAAGGTCGGCACGCTCTATCTCGATGGCAAAGGCACGGCCAAGGACTATGCCCAGGCCGGCAAATGGTTTACCGCCGCCGCCAAGGCCGGCAACCGCCAGGCGCAGCGGAATCTCGGCGAGATGTATCGCGACGGCCTCGGCCTGCCCAAGGACGACACGAAGGCGCTCTATTGGTACCGCCTCGCCGCGGAACAAGGCGATGCTCAGGCCCAGTACAATGCCGGCCTGCTGCTGATGGAAGGCCGCGGCGGCCGCAAGGATGTGGGCCAGGCCCTCAAGCTGCTGGCCCGCGCGGTCGATGGCGGCAACATGACGGCGGCGCTGCGGCTCGGCGACAGTTATGCCGACGGCGAGAACGTGACCGCCGATCTGCACCAGGCATCGATGTGGTACGAGCGCGCGGCGCTCGACGGCAACGCCACCGCGCAGCAGAAGCTCGGCGTGCTCTATCGCGACGGCAGCGGTGTGCCGGCCGATCCGCGCAAAGCCTTTTCGCTGTTCCGCCAATCGGCCGAGGCGGGCAATGTTTGGGGGCAATACTATCTCGGCGCCATGTATCTGGAGGGCAGCGGCACGCCGCGGGACTACGACATTGCCCGCCAGTGGTTCGCCAAGTCTGCCTCGCAAGGCAACTCCGCCGCGATGACCGCCATCGGCAGCATGTATCGCGATGCCAAGGGCAGCCGGCGCGACTACAAATCGGCGATGGAGTGGTATCTGCGTGCGGCGGCGGCGAAGAACTGGACCGCCGCCTACAACATCGGCACGCTCTATCGCTGCGGCTGGGGCATGGAGCCGGATTTCACCCAGGCCATGGCCTGGTTCCGCAAGGGCGCCGACAACGGCCATGCCCGCAGCATGTTCGGCATCGCCACGCTGAACCGCAGGGGCGAAGGTTTGATGACCGACGCGATCAAAGCCCGCGACTGGTACCAGAAGGCCTATGCGCTCGGCCTGCAGGCCGCCAAGCCCTGGGCCATCACGCCCATCGCCCGCTGGGGGGCGCTCGGCCGGAAACGCGGCTGCCTGATGAAGTTCCCCGACGATTGATCGCGGCCTGCCCGCTCCTTGCGGGTTTAGGAACCGATCTCTAGATTGCCGCTGCGGAACTGATTCCGCGCTAGCAGCCGGTATCGCTCCGCTTCCGCCATGGCCATCGACATTGCAATCTTGGCGCGCCTCAGCCGCCGTCCGCGGCCGAGGAGCCGGTTGTGAACCTCTGGCGCCTGCTGCTCATCGCCATCGTCATCATCGACGGCGCGGCGTGGGGCGGACTCTACACTGTCGCCAAGGCGACGATCGATCGCGGCGGGCACCCCCTCGGAGTCGCGATCTATGAAGGACTCGGCAGCGGCGTGTTCCTGCTGGCGATCTGCCTGCTCACCGGCCGGCGGCTGCCGATCGCGCTCAGAGATTTGCGCTTCTATCTGATCAACGGCGTGCTCGGTGTCAGCATCCCGGCGGTGGCGATTTTCTTTGCGACAGAGCATCTGCCTGTCGGCATCGTCACCCTGTTCTTCGCCCTCGTCCCGGTGATGACCTACGGCTTCGCGCTGGCGGCCGGCATGGAGGGCGTGGATGCGATGCGGGTGGGCGGCATCGTCTGCGGGCTCATGGGCATGCTGCTGATCGTTCTGCCGGATACCAGCCTGCCGGATCCGGCTGCGGTGGGCTGGGTGCTGATCGGTTTCGCCGCCTGCTCCTGCTATGCGATCCAGAGCGTCTACATCGCCAAGCGGACGCCGTCGCATATCGACACGCTGATGATGGCGGCGGGGACCATGCTCTGCGGCGGCGGCGTGCTGCTGCCGATCGGCATCGCCACCGGCACCGTGGCGGCGCCCTGGCCGCCCGGCGACCCGATCGTGCTGGGGCTGGTCGCGGTCGGCGCGATCAATTGCGCGGCGATCCTGCTGTTCTTCTGGCTGATCCGCGTCGCCGGCCCGGTGTTCGCGGTGCAGACCGGAGCCACCACCATCCTGGCCGGCGTGATCTTCGGCTACGTCCTGTTCGACGAGCGGCTCAGCCTGTGGGTCTGGGGCGCCATCGCGCTGATGGCCATCGGCGTGATGCTGGTGCAGCCGCGGTCGAAAGCGGCAGAGGTTCAGGCCGCCGAGAAACGCCTGTAGAAGTAGCCGGATGCGGCGCCCAAGATCAGCCAGAAGGCCAGCATCGTCGCCAGGACCACGATGATGAACTCGTGGGCCAGGGCCTCCGGCGCCAGGCCGCCATGGGCCTCCGGCTGCGGCGCACCGATGATATGCGGCGCTACGATCAGCGCGGCAGCAATGACATAGTATTGAATGCGGCGGCCATAGACAGCGAGCGCGATGCCGCCGCCAGTGGCCAGCACCGTGGCCCACCACCACATCTGACGGTCGGCCAGCGGTGCCGCTTCCGTGCCCGGCACTTCCGGCGGCAGGCCGAGCGACGGCGCTAGCATAAAGCTCGCGAAACCCGCCAGGCCCCAGAGCAGACCGCGCTTCAGCGTCGCCTCGCCGGTCACCGCGAAGCCGGCACCCAGCATCAGCGAGAAGCCGACGGCCATCAGCGTGTTGGTCAGCAGGGTATAGAGCAGACGCTCCGCGCCGTCTTCCGGCGCCCAGGCTTCGGCGCCATGTTCATGCTCGTGGGAATGCGCGAGCGGCTGTCTCCCCAGTCGCGGTATCGGTCGTCGCCGCCGGGGCTTCGGCGGCAGCGTTTTCATAGGTCTCCGCCTCCAGGATCAGGGACACGACGCCGACATGGCCGATGTTCTGCAGCAGCGTCAGCAAAGCGCCGCCGATCAAACCGGCGACAACAGCGGTGAAGAGAATCTGGCGGAAGACGGACATGACTTACCGATATGCTGGAATGGAAATTTAGTGGCAGGGAAACGCGGCGCCGTGGCGCGTGTCGTGGGCCGCGTTGTGCAGCACATCGGAACCGGCAAAACCGACCATCGTGATGACGAAAAGACCGATCGCGGCGGCGAGCGCGGCGGGCACCACGACGGCGGCCCGGCTGCCGGCGACGCCGGTCTTCTGTGGCTTGGTTTCGTTGGTGGATTCCATGGCGGCGGCGACTCCTCTATTCTGATGTAAGAACCATGCCGGAACCGCCGGGACTCGGCAAGATGCAAGCCGACAGCAAAGCGCCGGGAAGCGACCTGTGGCTCGTCAGGCCGAGTCGATGAGATGGCAAAAGGAGCCGGCGACCCTGCCCCGGCGCAGGCCCATGGGGCCTACGGATTCGCCACGGGCGTTGATCGCGCCGAACAGCGGCTCGCCTTCCTCCCGCAGGATGGTGGCGTAGTGGAACTCATGGCCGCGGAACTTCTGGCCCGCCGGACCGATGGCCGTGTCGGCCTGCAGCGCAACCTGACGGTATCCCAGATGGAGCCGGCGCTCGGCGAAGCTCGTGGCCACCCGCAGCAAGCCGGTCATGGCGTGGCGCAGGCCATCGGCATCCACCAGCGACTCGCCCATGACCATGTAGCCGCCGCATTCGCCATAAACAGCCGCGCCCCGTGCCGCCGCCTGGCGAAGGCCATCCCTGAATTGTCCGGCGGCAGCCAGCCGTCCGCCATGGAGCTCCGGATACCCGCCGGGCAGATACACGGCATCGGCATCGTCAGCCGGCGCTTCGTCGGCCAGCGGCGAGAAGAAGCTGAGATCGGCGCCCTGCCGCTGCCATGAGTCGAGCAGCGCCGGATAGAGGAAGGAGAAGGCGGTGTCCCGGGCGATGGCGATCCGCTGGCCGAGCGGCGGCGTGGCCATTCCCGTGCCGCCATCGGCCACCTGGAGCGGCCGGGCCAGATCGGCGAGCCTCTGGAGATCGACCGCCGCTTCCAGGCGCTGGGCGGCGCGGCTCACGAACTCCTCCAGCCGCTCATGCTCGGCCGCCTGCACCAGGCCCAGATGGCGGTCGGGCAGCGCCAGCGCCGGATCGCGGGGCACGGCGCCCAGCACTGGAAGGCCCAACGGCGCCACGGCTTGGCGCAACATGGCCTCATGGGCCGGCCCGCCGACGCGGTTGAAGATCACGCCCGAGATCGGCACATCGGCCCGGTGACCCATGAATCCCCGCAGCAACGCGGCCACCGAAGCCGCCTGCCCGCGCACATCCACCACCAGCACCACCGGCAGGCCGGTCAGCGCCGCCACATCCGCTGTCGAGCCGGAATTGTCGGCAGCGCCGTCGAACAGCCCCATGACGCCTTCGCCGACGATCAAGTCGGAATCGTCGTCCAGGCGCCGCAGGATCTGCGCCACCGTCGCCGGCCGCATGGCCCAGAGGTCGATGTTGAAGCTGGGCCGGCCGGTGGCGGCGGCATGAAAGGCGGGATCGATGTAGTCGGGCCCCACCTTGAAGGCGCCAATGTGCGGATGTTGACGCGACAGGGCGCGGAGCAGGCCTAGCGTCAGCACGGTCTTGCCGCTGCCGGAGGCGGGCGCGGCCAGGATGACGCCGCGCGCGGCCATCAGCCGGTCTCGGTCTGGCCGCGGTCGCCCAGGGGATCGGCGGTCAGGCTGCGGCCGGTCAGGGCGCCGAGCCAATCCAGCCCGGCGCGCAGCCGCACCACATCGCCGATCACCAGCAGCGCCGGCGGCTCGAGGCCGCTGGCGGCGGCATCGGCGACGCAAGCGCCCAGCGTCGTTTCCACCACCGTTTGCGCCGGCAAGGTCGCCTGGCTGACGATGGCCATGGGCTCGGCCGGCGAACGGCCATTGTCCAGCAGCCGCTGAGCGATCAGCTGAAGATGCTTCAGCGCCATATAGACCACGATGACGGGCGAGCCGCGGGCCACCGCCGCCCAGTCCACGGAGTCCGGCACCAGCCCTGTGGCGTCATGGCCGGTGACGAAGGTGACGACGGAGTTGATGGAGCGGTGGGTGATGGGAATGCCGGCATAGGCCAGGCCGCCGACGCCGGCGCTGATCCCCGGCACGATCCGGAACGGCACCCGCGCCTCCACTAGCGCCAGGGCCTCCTCGCCGCCGCGGCCGAAGATGAAGGGATCGCCGCCCTTCAGCCGCAGCACCCGCTTGCCTTCCCGCGCCAGCTGGATCAGCCGCCGCGAGATATCCGGCTGCTTCGGCGACGGCTTGCCGCCGCGCTTGCCGGCATACTCCAGCAGCGTGCCGGATGGCGCGAGCTTCAGGATGTCGGCACTGACCAGCGCGTCATAGACCACCACATCCGCCTGCTCGAGGGCGCGCAGCGCCAGCAGCGTCAGCAGACCGGGATCGCCGGGACCGGCGCCAGCCAGCCAGACCCATCCGGGTTCGAGAGCAGGCAGATTGTTGAGCGGAGACGGGTTCACGCGGCCTCTTGTATGCGGTGGTTAGCCAATATATCGGGGGAGCCATGATTCCCCAACGCCGTCGTCGCTAACTAGCCATTTCAGGACATCAACCCCTACAATAGCGCCATGAGAGAGCGCCCCAGCCAAGCCGAGCGAAAGGACCTGCGCCGCGGCTGGACCACCGGCGCCTGCGCCACTGCCGCCACGGCCGCCGCCTACACCGCGCTCCTGACCGGCGAGTTTCCCGATCCCGTGACCATCACCTTGCCCAAGGGCGAAACGCCGAGCTTTGCCCTGGCCCGCGAGGCGCTGGGTGACGGCGTAGCGAGCGCGGGCATCATCAAGGATGCGGGCGACGATCCCGACGTGACCCATGGCGCGCTGATCCTGGCGGAGCTTCGGCACGGGCCGGCGGGCAGCGGCCTGAGCTTCCGCGCCGGCCGCGGCGTGGGCATGGTGACCAAGCCGGGCCTGCCCATCGCGGTCGGCGAGCCGGCGATCAATCCGGTGCCGCGGCTGATGATGACCGAGGCTGTGCAGGCGATCGCCGCGGTGCATGGCGTGGCCGGCGATGCCGTCATCACTATCTCTGTCGATGGCGGCGAGGAGATGGCCAAGCACACCTGGAATCCGCGGCTGGGCATCACCGGCGGTATCTCCATCCTCGGCACCACGGGGATCGTGCATCCCTTCTCCTGCTCGGCCTGGATCGCGTCGATCCACAGGGGCATCGACGTGGCCCGCGCCAGCAACCTGACTCACATCGCCGCCTGCACCGGCTCCACTTCGGAGGCCGGCATGCAGCGACTCTACGATCTGCCGGAAGTGGCCTTCATCGACATGGGCGATTTCGCCGGCGGCATGCTGAAATATCTGCGCCGGCATCCGCTGCCGCGGCTGACCATCGGCGGCGGCTTCGGCAAACTGTCGAAACTCGCCGCCGGTTTCGGCGACCTCCATTCCGGCCGCAGCCAGGTGGATCGCGGGTTGCTGTCGGAGTTGCTCGCTGGATTGCAGGCGCCGGCCGCGATGATCGCGCAATCGCGCGAGGCCAACACCGCGAACGAGATTCTCGGCATGGCGCAGAAAGAAGGGCTGGCGCTCGGCGATGCGGTTGCCGTCCGCGCCCGGGATGAAGCTCTGAAGATCGCCGAGAACACGCTGGAGATCGAAGTCGTCGTCTTCGACCGCGAAGGCAAGCCGGTCGGCCGCGCGCCGTTCTCCAAGGGCGCGACATGAAGCGTATCCTGATCCTTGGCGGTACCCGCGAAGCCGTGGAACTGGCAGAGCGGCTGCATGGGCGCGACGATCTGCACATTGTCAGCTCCCTCGCCGGCCGCACCCATACGCCACATTTGCCACCGGGCGAGGTGCGGGTCGGCGGTTTTGGCGGCGCGGTGGGACTGCGCAACTATCTGGAGCGCGAGCGGATCGACCTGATTGTCGATGCGACACACCCTTTCGCCGAGCGGATGCACGGCAATGCCGTCGAGGCGAGCCGCACCGGCGGTGTGCCTTTGTTGCGGCTGGAGCGGCCGGTCTGGCAGCCGCAAGCCGGCGACCATTGGATCATGGCGGAGAGCGCCGAACATGCCGCGAAGCTCTCGCCCCATCACGGCAAGCGCGCATTCCTCACCACCGGCGTGAAGGACCTTGGCGCGTTTCGCGATATCGAGCCGGTTCGGTTCCTGGTGCGGCTGGTCGAGCCGCCGGATGGGCCGCTGCCATTGCGGCACGCTGAGCTGATCCGCGGCCGCGGGCCGTTCGGCGCCGCGGACGAGGAGGCGCTGATGCGTCACCATGACATCGATTTGCTGATCAGCAAGGAAAGCGGCGGCGACGCGACATACGGCAAGATCGAAGCGGCGCGGAAGCTGGAGATACCCGTCATCATGATCCGGCGGCCCGCGCCGGCGACTGGGGTTGAGATTGCGGCTTCGATCAATTCCGCGGTCTTGCGGATCGATGAGCTACTCGCGCTGAAGTAAGATCACCTCCTCTTGTCATCTCCGCTTTCGCGGGGATGACAATTAGAGGGGTTCGCTTCGACAGTACGGAATGACTACGCCGCCCGCGCGCCGCGGAGGTTGCGCAGCTCCGGGCCGGCGGAGGCCATGTCGATGACCGACATCAGGCCCGCCACTTTCTGATCGACCGCGGCGAGAGTCGCCGTGGTCTCTTCCACCAGAGCAGCATTCTTCTGCGTCACTGATTCCATCTGGCTGACGGAGTCGTCGACCTGTTGCACGCCGGCCGATTGCTCGCGGCTGGCCTTGGCGATCTCGCCGACGATGGCGGCCACGCGCTTCACCGCGTCCACGATATCGCCGAGCGTAGTGCCCGCCTTGTTGACCAGCTGCACGCCCTGGCGCACTTGACTGTCGCTTTCGGCGATCAGCGATTTGATGTCTTTCGAGGCCGATGAGGCGCGCTGCGCCAGCGCCCGCACTTCCGCCGCGACCACGGCAAAGCCGCGGCCCGCATCGCCGGCCCGTGCCGCTTCGACAGCGGCATTGAGTGCCAGCAGATTGGTCTGGAAGGCGATCTCCTCGATCAGTCCGACAATGCTGGCGATCTGGCCCGACGAGGTCTCGATGCGCTTCATAGCATTGACGGCGGCCGTGGCGACTTCGCCGCCGCCGGTCGCCGCGGTCTGCGCACCGAGAGCCAGCGTATTCGCCTGCTGCGCGTTCTCGGCCGTGTTCTGCACGGTGATGGTGAGCTGGCGGATCGCCGCCGCCATCTCCGAAAGACTTGATACCTGGGTATCCGTGCGCATCGACAGATCGGCGGCGCCAGATGCCAGTTGCTCGGTCGCCGACTTCAACGCCTCGACGCCGACGCTGGCCTCGCGCACAATGGAACTCAGCTTGCCGGAAGCGGCTTGCAGCCCGTCATGCGCCTGGCGCAGATCCAATTCCGCGCGCTTCTGATCGGTGATGTCCGTGTAGGTGCCGACAACGCCGCCTTCGCTGGTGCGATGCTCGCTGATGCGCAGCCAGCGGCCGCCGGCCATCTGTTCGACACGCTCGGCGCCGCTGCCGGCCGACAGGCTGTCGAACCGGGATTTGTTGGTCTCCCAGCCGAGCGCCCTGAAGCGGTCGTTGCTCAGCGTGATCTTGCCGTCGCGGTCATAGAGCGCGAAGCCTTCGGTGAGATGGCCGACCGCATCGCTGAGGCGCAGCTCGGCCTTGTGCGCGGCTTCGATGGACGATTGCGAGGCGGCGACGGCCTGGCGCAACTCGATCTCGACCTTGACGCGCTCTTCCAATTCGCGGCGCAGATGGCCGGTGAAGCGCCGGTCGACGACCGCGGCCATCAAGCCAAGCGCGAAGATGGCGATGGTGGTGCCGCCGATGCCCATGGCGAGTCCAAAGGCGGAGATCGAGGAGGCAGCCAGCGGCGGGCCTTCGGCCGGCGTGAAGATCGTCGCGGCCATCCCGGTGTAGTGCATGCCGCAGATCGCCGCACCCATGACGAAGGCGGCGGCGACCTTGTGCCATGTCGCCTGCAGATTGAGCGCCAGCCAGAGCGCGGCGGTGGCGGCGACGATGGCGATGACGATGGATGCGGCGAACAGCAGCGGGTCGTAGCTGATGGTCGCGTTCATCTCCATCGCGGCCATGCCCATATAATGCATGACGGCCACGCCGATGCCCGCGAAGAAGCCGGCAATGCCCAGGCTCATATGGCCGGCCCAGCGCGTCACCGTGTAGAGCGCGATTGAGGCGACGACAATCGCCGCCACCAGGGACACGATGGTCAGTTCGACATTGTAGTGGATCGGCATATGCAGGCTGAACGCCAGCATGGCGACGAAATGCATCGACCAGATTCCGCCGCCGAGCGCTGTGGCGGCGCCGAGCAGCCACACCGTCCGGGCGCGGCCCGACGACTCCTTGACCCGGCCCACCAGGGTGAGCGCGGTGAAGGAGGCGAGGACAGCGATGACAATGGACAGTCCCACGAGCACAGAATCGTAGGCACCGTGAAGGCTGTGCATATTGTCCATGGTTAGGCCCCGGAGATATCAGTTGGTCAGACTGAGATACCGTATTACGCGACTGGTTTTAGTTTGGTTAATTTCACCGGAAACAAGCGCCGGAGCCGCGGAAAAAATGCAGCCAAGATCAATGCCTTGACTATATTCTTAGCGCGATTGCCCAATCGCTGGGCAAATCGACCGGGGCCTATGCTGCCGGCGGCCGCTTCTTGGCCGGCACCCCCGGCCGCAGGATATGCCGGTGCGCGGCGTCGTAGAGCTTGCTGTCCGTAAAATCGCGGGACTCGAACACCCGGCCGACGAAGATCAGCGCCGTACGGGTGATCTTGGCGTCGCGGATTTGCGCGCCGATGGTCTCGAGCGTGCCGCGCAGGATGAGCTGGTCGGGCCAGCCGACGCGATAGGCGACGACGGCCGGGCAGTCGGCGCCGTAATGGGGCGACAGCTCGCGCACGATCTCCCGCACGTTGCGCACGGAGAGATGGATCGCCAGCGTGGCGCCGGACGCGCCGAGCGTCGCCAGATCCTCGCGGTTCGGCATCGGCGAGGCCTTGCCGTCGGTGCGCGTGAGGATCACGGTCTGGCTCACTTCCGGCAGCGTGAGTTCGGTTTTCAAAACGGCCGCCGCCGCCGCGTAAGCCGGCACGCCGGGAGTCACGTTGTATTCGATGCCAAGCTGATCCAGCCGGCGCATCTGCTCGGCGATGGCGCCGTAAAGCGACGGATCGCCGGAATGAACGCGGGCGACATCCTGGCCCTTCGCCTGCGCGGCCTGCATTTGATCGACGATCTCGTCCAGGTTCAGCGGCGCGGTGTCGATCACCAACGCGTCTTTCGGCGCCAGCGCGACGATGGCCGGCGGCACCAGCGATCCGGCATAGAGCATGACCGGGCAGCGCGCGATCAGGTCGCGGCCGCGCACGGTAATGAGATCGGGATCGCCCGGTCCCGCGCCGATGAAATGCACGGTCATGCGGCGTCGTCCTTCTGTGCCGCGCCCTTCTGCTTCGCCTCATATCCCCGCGGCGTATAGACCCACTGCCCACCATCGGGGCGCGATACGCGCCGCGTCGTGCTGCTGCCGACGAGCACCAGCGACAGCATGTCGACCTGATCGGGATCGAGCGCCGCCAGCGTTGTGATCGCGACGCGCTCGCCCTCGCGGCCGAGATTGCGGGC
This sequence comes from uncultured Alphaproteobacteria bacterium, assembly GCA_963816235.1. GTDB lineage: Bacteria > Pseudomonadota > Alphaproteobacteria > Dongiales > Dongiaceae > DATKFM01. Next base: position 109,721 of record CAWFKD010000001.1, read on the forward strand.
GATGGCGACGGGCGTTTCCGGCGGTCGCGCGGTCAGCAGGATGCTGCGCGCGTTGGCGAGCTGCGTGCGCCGGCGCTGCGATACCGGATTGTAAAAGGCGACGACGAAGTCTCCGGCCGCCGCGGCGCGCAGCCTTTGCTCGATCACCGGCCAGGGCGTGAGGAGATCGGACAGGGAAATCGCGCAGAAATCATGGCCCAGCGGCGCGCCGAGCCGCGCCGCCGCGGTCTGCATCGCCGACACGCCGGGCGCGCAGGAGATTTCCACCCGCGCCCAATCGGGCCGCGCGCCGCGGTCGATCAGCTCGAACACCAGGCTGCCCATGGCGTAGATTCCGGCATCGCCGGAAGAGATCAGCGCCACATCCCGACCCTGTGCTGCGAGATCGAGCGCATGGGCGACGCGCGCCTCTTCGGCGCCGAGATCGAAATCGTGACGCGTCTTGCCGGCGGCGAGCGACCCCAGCAGATCGAGATAAAGCCGGTAGCCGACGAGATCGGCTGAGGCGCGGATCGCGTCATCGGCTTCGGCTGTGCGCGCCGCCGCATCGCCCGGGCCGATGCCGACGACGAACAGCCGGCCCCGGGTGCGGCCGATGCTTTCCGCACGGATGATGCGGGGCGAGCGCGCGATGGCGCAGGTGGCGCGGGCGCTGCGTTGCTTGCTGAGGATCAGCGTGGCGTCAGGGCCGGCCGCCGCCAGCGCCGCACCTTCGGCAACGCCCCAGCAGCCGGTCTCGCGGAACACGATCTCGGATCTTTCACTCAGTCGCGGAGTCTCTGCGAGGAGCGCATCGGCGGCGAAGAATCGCGCCGGTGCGCCAAGTTGTTCGGCCAGATCATGGATGGCCGGTTCGGCGGCTTTCAATGCGATGGAGAAGATGCCGGCGACAGACTGGGGCGCGACGCCGGCGTCGCCCAGGCATCGCATCACCAGTTCGCGGAGTTCCGCCGCATCGGCTCCGCGCTCGCAACCGACGCCGATAGCGATGGTAGCAGGGTGAAGGACGAGTGTGTTGCCGGCCATCGATGCCGCACGATCAGTTACAAGAATGGCAGGATCACGCCCCTCTCCTCTTGGGGGAGAGGGGGCAGGGGGTGAGGGGTTTCGCGCGCGAGTGCGCGGAGAGTCGTCGCCAGGTTTGATTTCGTTCGTTTGCAGGGAATTCCCCGCCTTCGGCAGCTTATCTCGTCCAGAGGCTGCAGATTCTTGAGCGCCTGCCGGCGTCAGACCCCTCACCCCCTGCCCCCTCTCCCCCAAGGGGAGAGGGGAGTCCAAGGGAGTCGACACCATTTGATCCGGTTGCAGTGCAAGCGGCATTAACCACGCACAATCGTCCTTGGCCGCATCGACGACAAGCTCGACTGACCTTCACCCGCCAGCAGCGCCGCCATCACCGCCTTCGCCGCCTCCGGATTGCCGACGCGCCAGCCCTCAGGCGGATCATCAAGCGCCACACCATGCACCACATCGCCTGCAGTCGTGACTGCGGCTGAAACGCCGAGCGCCTCGGCAATGCGCCGCGCCAATTCATTTCCGCCGTGATGGCCGCCCAGCAGCGGCACTACGGCGGTGCCGTCTTCGGCAATGGCGATGACAGGCGGCTCCGCGCGCTTGTCGTTCAACAACGGCGCCAGGCAGCGGATCAGGATGCCGGCGGCGCAGATGCCGGCGATTGGCTCGTTCGCCGCAAACAAGGCGCGCAAATGTTCGCCGGTATCATCGAACAAGACGTCCGCCTCGCCGACACGTCGGCGCAACCCGTGAATCCGTGCCTCTGGCAGCGCGGTCCGCAGCCGCTTGGCCAGTACCGCACCGCCGACGCTCAAGGCGATCAATGCTGTCATGGCGCGCCCTCGCCGGCGACGAGGATCATGGAAAAGTATGGCGCGGTGCCGTCCCGCACATCGGCGAGCCGGCGGATGCGCTGTTCGGCCAGCGTCGCCCGCTCCACCAGCAGAGCCCGCGGCAACAGGCCGACGCCGTCGAGCACGGCCCGCACCCGCGCCAGATGCCGGCCGACCTTGATGACAGCGGCGGCGCTGCACGTGGCAAGGCGCGCGCGGAGGTCATCGTCCGGCAGCGGCGCCGGGATCACGATCAGGGAGTCGTTGCGTGCGGAGAGCGGCGCACCCGCCATGGCCGCACAGGCCATCAGCGAGGAAACGCCGGGCACGACGGTGACATCGCACTCCCGTGCCAGCCGTGCGTGAAGATACATGAAGGAGCCGTAGAAGAAGGGATCGCCTTCGCAGAGCACGGCGACATCACGGCCATTGCGGACCTCTGCGAGAATCTCGCGCGCGGCGCGGTCGTAGATATCTGCCTTCGGGAAGCTGCCGTCGCCGAGGGGCATGCGGATGGCGATCTCCTTCTGACCGCCGGGCAGATGGGGCGCCACGATGCTGCGGGCGAAGCTGTCGCCGCTGTCCGGCGCCGGATAAGCGATGACAGGCGCCGCGCGCAATATGCGCAGCGCCTTCAGCGTCATCAATTCCGGATCGCCGGGGCCGACACCGATGCCATAGACTTGCGCAGCGCTCATGGGTGGCTCCGCGGCTTGGCGGCGGCGTACTGGGTCACCGGCATCAGCGGCCGCCAGCCGAGATGGGGACCGATGACGTCGGCGCGGCTGATGGCGATGCGCGTGAGATCGCCGCCCCAGCGGGCACGGGCCGCGAACAGCGCCGCCTCGCCTTCCACGGTCACGGCGTTGGCGACCAGGCGGCCGCCCGCTTTCAGCGCCGCCCAGCAGGTTTCCGCGAGGCCGGCCTTGCTCAGCCCGCCGCCGATAAAGATTGCGTCGGGTGCAGGAAGGCCGGTCAGCGCGGCCGGCGCCTCGCCATCGACGACTTTCAATGCGGGCGTGCCGAGCGTGATGCAATTCCTGTCTATCATCTCGAGGCGCGCGGTGTTGCGCTCGATCGCAATCGCGCGCATCCGCCTGTTGGCGCGCAGCCATTCGATGGAGATCGAGCCGCAACCGGCGCCCACATCCCACAGCAATTGGCCGGGGAGCGGCGCCAGCGCGGCCAAGGTCGCCGCGCGCACTTCCTGCTTGGTGAGCTGGCCATCGTGATCGAATGCCGCATCGGGCAAACCGGCGAGGCGCGAATGCGCCACGGCATGCAGGCCGGCGTTGCACTCGACGGCAATGGTGTTGAAATCTTCGGCCTTCTCCGTGGACCAGTCCTGGGCGAATCCGGCGATCTGCCGCTCCTGCGGCGAGCCCATATGCTCGAGGACGATGATGCGGCTCGGACCATAGCCCAACTTGACCAGCAGCTTCGCCACGGCCATCGGCGTCGCGCCGTCATTGGCCAGCAGCAGCAGCTTTGCGCCGGGCGCAATCGCCGGCCGCATCAGCGCCAGGGCGCGGCCATGGAGCGTGAGGCATTCCACGTCGGCGAGCGGCCAGCAGAGGCGGCTGGCCGCCAGGGTGAAGGCGGAGATGCCCGGGATGATCAGCATCTCGTCGGCTGCTATATGGCGCGCCAACGTAACGCCGATGCCGAACCACATGGGATCGCCGGTCGCGAGCACCACGACATTGCGGCCGCGCTGGCGCTTGATCTCCTCGACGGTCTGGGACAGCGGCGAGGCCCAGGTGAGCCGCTGCGCACTGCCGTTCGGCACCATGGCCAGATGGCGTTCGCCGCCGACGAGGATTTCCGCGCCGTCGATGATGCGGCGCGTGACCGGCGGCAGGCTGTCGAGCCCCTCCTCGCCGACGCCGATGATGGAGAGCCAGGGATTCACGCGGCTTCTCCGTCGCGGCCGAGGATCAGCGCGTTCACGGCAGCGGCGGCGAGCGCGCTGCCGCCGCGCCGGCCGCGCAGGGTGAGATAGGGCACGCCGTGGCTGTTCGCGGTTAGCGCGTCCTTGGACTCCGCCGCGCCGACGAAGCCGACGGGAAAAGCCAGTATCGCCGCCGGGTGCGGCGCTCCGTCGGCCAGCAACTCCAGCAGATGGAACAGCGCGGTCGGTGCATTGCCGATCGCCACGACCGCACCGTCGAGGCGATCGCGCCAGAGTTCCACGGCGGCGGCGGACCGTGTCGTGGCCTGATCCTTCGCCAGCGCGGGTACGCGGGGATCGGCAAGCGTGCAGATCACCTCGTTCTTTGCCGGCAACCGGTCGCGCATGATGCCGGCAACGACCATGGCGCTGTCGCAGAAGATCGGTGCGTCTTTTGCCAATGCGGCACGCGCGGCGGATGCGGCGTCATCGGCGAAGGCAAGATCATCGACGATGTCGGTCATGCCGCAGGCATGGATCAGCCGCACAGCGATGTCGGCGATGTCAGATGGCAACCGATCGAGCCGCGCCTCGCGCCGGATGGTCGCAAAGGACTCGCGATAGATGGCGGCGGGGTCGCGGAGATAGTCCCTTCCCCCTACCCTCTCCCGCAAGGGGAGGGAGACTAAAGGCGCAGGATCATTCGATCTTGCGCGGGTTGGCGTTGCTCGCGGTGCCTTCACTGGAGATGACTCTACTTCAACCGCTCCGGATTCCGCTTGCCCGGCCCATGGGGATGATCCGCATGGGGATGAGGCGGATGATGATGCGCGTGGTCGTGGCCGTTGGCGCCATTGCCATGGTGATGATGGTGATCTTGATCATGGGCGTGATGGTGATCATGGTCGTGGCCGTGATCGTGATCGCCATGATGATGGTGGTGATGCCCATCGCCGTGATCATGGTCATGGTCGTGATCATGATCATGCCCGTGATCGCCGCCGGTGCCGATGCCCTGGACGTGATGGTGATGGCCGGCCTGGGGCAGGCCCACTTCAGCCTCGAAGCCGATGACCTGCTCCCGGTACTTGCACATCTGGCAGTTCATGTTGTTCTCGCCGCCGAGGATCTCCCGCACCCGGTCGGCGAAGGCGTCGAGAACCAGCGGGTGATCGTTCAGGTATTGTGCCTTCAGGAACTCGATCTCCGGATGCTGCGCCGCCATCTCGTCGGTGATGCTGTAGATGCGCTTCACCAGTACGCCCGTGAACAGGAAATACGGAAACACGATGATGCGGCGATAGCCCAGCTTCACCGCATGCTCGAGCCCCGGCCCCACCAGCGGGAAGGTGACGCCGCTGTAGCAGACTTCGGTCCAGCCGAAGCCCATGCCTTCCCAGAGCATGCGCGCGACTTTTGTGATGTTGGAGTTCGCATCGGGATCGGAGGTGCCGCGGCCGACCACCATCAGCATAGTCTCCGCCCGCGGCACCCGTCGGCTGGAGACGCGCTCTGCCTGTTCGATCCGCTCGCCGGCGGCGCGCAGCAGGCGCGTGTCGATGGCGAGATCGCGGCCATATTCGATCTTCAGCTTGGGAAACTCGGCGCGGTATTCGTTGAGCACCGATGGCACGTCGTTCTTCACATGGCCGGCGGCGAACAGCATGCCGGGCACTGCCAGGATATGTTCGACGCCCTTGTGGCGCAGCTTTTCCAGCCCGTCGCGGATGATCGGCCGCGCGAATTCAAGGAAGCCGCTTTCGACAGGATATTCCGGCAGGCGTTTGGCGATGCCCGCCGCGACCGCGCCGAATTCGGTGATCGCCTCGACATCGCGGCTGCCATGGCCGCACACCATCACGCCGATCTTGCTCATGACCTCGTTGCCTTCCCTGTTCTGGTAATTTCAACTCTGCATTGACGCGGCGCGGCCGGGGCCGCACAGATTGGCCGCCCATGATCGACTTCGCCTGGATATTGCTGCTGGCTGCTCTCCTGGACGCCGCGTTCGGCGACCCGGTCTGGCTCTATCGCGCCCTGCCGCACCCGGTGGCGCTGATCGGCCGCCTGATCGGCTGGCTGGACCGCCGGTTCAACGATCCGCTGGATCCGGAAGCCCGGCGCAAGCGGAATGGAACCATCGCGGTCGTCGCGCTGACAGCCGGTGCCTGGATGCTTGGGCAGGAGTTGGATGACATCTTGAGGCCAAGCCTGATCGGCCAAGCGATCGAAGTCGCATTGGCCAGCAGCCTGATCGCGCAGCGCAGCCTCTACGATCATGTCGCCGCGGTCGCCAACGCTCTGGCCAGGGATGGGCTCTCCGCCGGGCGCGCCGCCGTCGCCAAGATCGTCGGCCGCGATACCGCCGAATTGGACGAGGCCGGCGTCTGCCGCGCGGCGCTGGAGTCCCTGGCGGAAAATCTGTCCGACGCCGTGACGGCGCCGCTGTTCTGGGGCCTGGTCTTCGGCCTGCCGGGATTGATCGTATATAAAGTGATCAACACCGCCGACAGCATGATCGGCCATCGCACACCCCGGCATCAGGCGTTCGGCTGGGCGGCGGCGCGGTTCGATGACCTGCTGAATCTGATTCCGGCGCGGCTTTGCGGCGTGATTATCGTCGTGGCGGCAGCGTTTCTGCGCGGCGCCGACTTCAGGTGCGGTTGGCAGGTGATGTGGCGCGATGCACCAAAGCACCGCTCGCCCAATGCCGGCTGGCCGGAGGCCGCGCTGGCAGGCGCGCTCGGCTTCGCGATCGCCGGGCCGCGGCGCTATCACGGGGTCGAGGAAAGCAATGCCGCCTATATGGGCGCGGGTGGCCGCAGCGATCTCACGGCCGCCGACATCCGCCGGGGATTGCAGCTGTTCACCGCCGCCTGCGCGTTGCAGCTCGGCATCGTCACGGCGATCGCGCTGCTCTGACCTAGCGCGCGCCATGGGCGATCTCCAGGATGCGGTCGAGGGCGACATGGGCGGCTAGATGATCGGCGAGGGCATCGAGCGTATGTTCGACTTCCGACTCATAGGCAACGCCGGTCACGGCCCGCGCCCTGATCGAGGACAGATAGGCATGGCGGAAGTCATCGGCGGCGAAGAGGCCGTGCAGATAGCTGCCGGCAACGCGGCCATCGGCCGATACTGCGCCTTCGGATCTGTCGCCGCCGCCGTTCTTGAGCGACAGGAACGGCCGCGCCAGGCTCGGCCCGCTGCTCCGGCCGATATGCATTTCGTAGCCGCGCACGGCGGTGCCGCTGGCCGCATGCCTGCCCGCAACTTCGGCGAGGGTCTTGTCGCCGGTCATCTCGGTATCGATATCCAGCAGCGCCAGGCCGGCGACGCGCCCGGCCGGACCTTCAATGCCCTGGGGATCGTCGAGACTGCGGCCCAGCATCTGAAAGCCGCCGCAGAGCCCGAGCACGAAGCCGCCGCGGCGGTGATGGGCTTGAAGATCGATATCCCAGCCCTGCTCGCGCAGGAAGGCGAGATCGCCAACTGTGGATTTTGAACCCGGCAGGATGACCAAGTCGGCATCACCGGGCAGAGGTTTTCCAGGCGGCACGATCTCGACGATCACATCGGGCTCGGCTCGCAGGGGATCGAGGTCGTCGAAATTGGCGATGCGGGAGAATTGGGGGACGGCGATCTTGATTTTCTTCGCACTATTGTTGTCATCCCCGCGAAAGCCGGGACCCAGAGTTGCAGCGCGCCCTGCTTCTCCTGCGTCCCCGCTTTCGCGGGGATGACAGTTGTTTTGAATTGACGAGAGCGCCATCGCGTCTTCGGCGGGCAAACGTATAGCATCGGGAAACCAGGGCACGACACCGAGATCAGCCAAGCCAGTGCGTTCACTGATGATCTTCCGCCCACCGTCGAACAGCCGGAGATCGCCGCGGAATTTGTTGACCAGGAAGCCTTTCAGCAGCGCGCATTCTTCGGGCTCCAGCAGCGCGACCGTGCCGACCAGACTTCGCGAGCACGCCGCCCCGGTCGATGTCGCCGATCAGCACGACGGGCACCTGCGCCGCACGGGCGAAGCCCATGTTCGCGATATCGCCAGCGCGGAGGTTGATCTCCGCCGGACTGCCCGCCCCTTCAACGAGAATCAAATCAGCTTCGGCGCCAAGCCGCTCGTAGCTCTCCAGCACCTTCGGCATCAACAGCGGTTTCAGGGCATGATACTCCGCCGCCTTCGCCGTGCCCTGCATCCGGCCCTGCACCACCACCTGTGCGCCGATATCGGTCTGCGGCTTCAGCAGCACGGGGTTCATATGCACGCTGGGCGCCACGCCGCAAGCCCGCGCCTGCAGCGCCTGGGCGCGGCCGATCTCGCCGCCGTCGGCGGTCACCGCGGCGTTGTTCGACATGTTCTGCGGCTTGAACGGCCGCACGCGCAGCTGCCGCCGCGTGAAGGCGCGCGCCAGGCCGGCGACGATCAGCGACTTGCCGACGTCCGAGCCCGTGCCCTGGAACATGATGGCGGCGGCGGCCATGATCAGAACTCGATCCCCATCTGCGCCTTCACGCCGGAGCGGAAGGGATGCTTCACCATGGTCATCTCCGTGACCAGATCGGCGGCTTCGATCAGCTCCGGCTTGGCGTTACGGCCGGTGACCACGACATGCAGGTCCGGCCGCCGCGCCTTCAGTGTTTCCACCACCTCGTCGATGGGCAGATAATCGTAGCGCAGCACGATGTTGAGTTCGTCCAGCAACAGCAGGTGAATTTCCGGATCGGCCATCAGCGCCTTGGCCTCCTCCCAGGCGGCGCGGGCGGCCGCCACATCGGCGCCGCGGTCCTGAGTCTCCCAGGTGAAGCCGCCGCCCATGGTGCGGAAGGTGATCAGGTCCGGATACTCCGCCAGCAGCGTGCGCTCGCCGGTTTCCCAGCCGCCTTTCACATATTGCACGATGCCCGACCTTGAGCCCGTGGCCGAGGCAGCGCATGACCATGCCGAAGGCGGCCGTCGATTTGCCCTTGCCCTTGCCGGTATGGACGATCAGCAGCCCCTTCTCGATCGTCTTGGTCGCCATGATCTTGGCCCGCGCCGCCTTGCGCTTCGCCGCCTTCTCGTCGGCGCGTTGGTTGCGGTCTTCGGTGGCGGGAGTTTGTTCAGTGGTCATTGCACGATCTCATTCCTGGCCGGCGGCCGCGGGTGGGTTCAGTTTGACGAGAAGAAAATCATCACCCTGCTTGCCGAGCAATTGACGCAGGTTCGGCCGGTCACCAATGGGTTCTGGCAGCAGCGACAACTCGTTCTCTTGTAGAGGCGCATCGGCGCCAGATTTTCGCAAGGCTTGCAAATGCCCAACGGGCATGTGGAAAAGCATGGCGTCCATCGTCGTCCCATCGGCCCGCTCCAGAGTGACCAGCGCGACGATGTATTCCTTCACGGGCAACTTGGCGACATCCGGCAGCCGCGAAGTCAGGGTTCCCTCGCGCAAATCCGATTGCCGCAAAGCTTCCGGCGCGAGCTCCGGCTGCAGGATCAGCGCCGCCGCAACAGTGAGATCGGCAAACTCGCTTTCCGCGATAGGCGGAGGGGCCCGGAAAGAACCCGCACCTTCCGTTCCGCCGCCGGCGCTGAATAGCTCAATCTCCGGCGCCTCCTCTTTCGCTCTTTCGGTCTCTGCCGTCCCCGTAAGTGCGTCATACTGCTGTTCGGAACGAGCGGCTGCGCCGTCCGATAGCTCATCGGCATTCGACACTGACACAGCGCCGGTATCCGCTGCTCCGGCGATCGGCGCCGACGACGCCGGCGCAGCGACCTTGCTTGTCGCATCCGGTTGTTCCAACGCGCCGCGCGTTGTCGATGCCAGCTCGTTTTCCGGTGCAAACGCCATTTGTTGGGGTTCGACTTTGTTCGACAAGTTCACAACGATCAGGACCGATGCGGCAATAGCGGTAATCGCACCGCCGATGCCGTACCACATGCGCCGCGAACCGCGGCGTTGCGGCGCGCTCCGAACAATCCTGCTCGCCAGCCGCTGCGCATTTGCAGCGGCCGATGGGGCCGCTGCCGCCAATTCCGCGCGCACGGCACCGATATCGGCGTTCTCCAATGCAGCGAGTTCCCGGTCGTCATCGGCGGCGGAGAATGCTTTTGCGAGCAACCCAGCGGCAGGCGTTGCCGCTTGCTCCGCCAGCCGCCGGGCGAAGCGGATAGCCCGTTCCGGGTCGATACCCAAGAGCACCAGATCAGCGCGCACCTCATCCAGCGGCGCGGATTCCAACTCCGCCTCATCGATCAGGCGCGCCAGCAGATCGCGGGCGGCATTGTCGGCGCGGGCGGCGCTCATGATCCGCCCTCCGCCAAATAAGCCTGCACCGCGCGCTTCAGGCGCTTGCGGCGGTTGGCGACTTCGGCCGCCGGGATGGCGAGGGCGCGGCTGAGATCGGCGGTTTCCTGCATATCGCCGACCAGCATCAGCTCGGCCATGCGGCGGAGATCGCCATCGAGCGCCTCCAGATGATCCAGCAGCCGCCGCTGCTCCGACCGCCAGGCGATCACCGATTCCGGATTCGGGGCGCCATCAGCTACCGTGGCCGTCAAGCTCGCCCCGGCCGCCGGTGACGGGCTATCCCGCAGGGTGATGCGATTCTCCGCCGATTGCGCGGCATGGGAGATGTCGCTGACGATCACGCCGGCCAGATGCTGGAACAGGGAGCAGGCCGCCGGATTCCAGATGCGAACGCCGGCGATGGTCTTGGACACGGCATCGTTGACGAAATCCTCGGCCTCGGCCGCGCCCGGCGGCGCGCCCCGGCGCTCGCCATGCCAGCTCATCCGGCGCAGGCGGGAGATCGCCAGCAGCAGCAGCCGCGGAATCAAGTCTTCCCAATTCTGCGCGCGCCAATCCATCGCCGCCGCTTCGCCGGGCGCACGCGCAAGCGCGTCTCCCCGGCCGTCGGAAACGGCCGGGGAGGAACGCAGCTCGGCAGTGAAGGGAACGACTGTCGTCAGTTCAGGCTCTCCATGATCGGGACCGATTGGGCGACCTGCACCAATCGCAGGAACTCGCTGCGGTAGCCGGACTCATCCTCGCCCCGCGCCGCCGCGGCGATGCGGTGCACATCCGCGTAGGTAAAGCCGCCCATGTTGGGGTCGTGACGCAGAAGCTGGCCGAAGGCAGCAACCGCCGCGGCAAACCGGGCATCAGATGGCGCGCCGTCGAATGCCGTGCGCGACGCCGCCATGACAGGCTGCTCGATCAGCGTACTCTCGCTGGCGCCCGGCAGCTTGTAGCGGATGCGCAGGAAACCGACTTCGTCAGAAATCTCCCGCATTTCAGTTGCTCGATCGCCGTAACGCAGATCGTCCACCAGCCGCGACGCGCTGCTCGGCGGTGTGATCTCATACAGCGCAGTGACCGAGCTGCCGCTGCCCACTTCGCCCGCGTCCACCTTGTCGTTGTTGAAGTCCTCGCGGGCCAGCAGCCGCGTCTCGTAGCCGATCAGCCGGTACTCCGCCACCTGCTGTGGATTGAACTCGATCTGGATCTTCACGTCGTCGGCAATGGTGAAGAGCGTGGAGCCCATTTCCTCCACCAGCACCTTGCGCGCCTCCATCAGGCTGTCGATGTAGGCGGCATTGCCGTTCCCGGCCTGGGACAGCTTCTGCATCATCAGGTCGTTGAGATTGCCGGCGCCATAGCCGAGCACCGAGAGATAGACGCCGCTCTCGCGCTTGCGGGCGACGAAATCCTCGAGCTGGTCGGGATCGGTGATGCCCACATTGAAATCGCCGTCGGTGGCCAGGATCACGCGGTTCAACGCCTCTTTCTGGAACACCAACTCGGCGAGGGCATAGGCCTGCCGGATGCCTTCGCCGCCGGCCGTGCTGCCGCCGGCGACGAAATTGTCGATCGCCGCTTCGATCTTCCGGTGATCGGAGCCCTTTGTCGGCTCCAGCACCACGCCGGCATCGCCTGCATAGGCGACGATGGCGATGCTGTCCTGCGGCCCCATCTGTTCCACCAGCAGGCGCAGCGACTGCTTCACCAGCGGCAGCTTGTCCGCATCCTGCATCGAGCCCGATGTGTCCACCAGGAACACCAGATTAGCCGGCGGCCGCGAGGCCGTAGGAATGTCATAGCCCTGGATGCCCACGCGCAGGATCTGGCTGCCGCTATCCCAGGGCGAGTTGAACAGCGCCACATCGGCGCGGAACGGCTCCGCCTTGCTCTCGGGCAGCGCATAGCCGTAGTCGAAGTAGTTGATCAGCTCTTCCGTGCGCACTGCATCAACAGGCGGCAGGATGCCCTGGGTCAGGAAGCGGCGCACATTGGCATAGGAGGCCGTGTCCACATCGATGGAAAAGGTCGAGACCGGCTCTTCAGCCGTCAGCTTCACCGGATTGGCCTTGAAGTCCTGGTAGTTCTCGCCGGCGACGCTGGGTGCTTGCCATTGCGCGTAGCCGTCGGTCGCGCTTCTGAGATATCCCACCTCCGGCTCTGCTAGGCCACCGGCCGCCTCCAGCCGAATTTCACTCGAACTGGCGTCCATATTGTAATTATACGATCCCGCAAGGGTCTCATTCGCGGGCGCGGCCGGCACCGGCGGCGCGCCGCTGTTGATCGCCAGCTGGTCGGACTTTGCCGGCACCTGCATCTGCTGCACCGGCTGCCGCGAAACAGGGGCTTGCGGTTGTGCCGTGCCGGTCAGCTGCTCCTCCGGCAGCAAGGGATCCGGCGTTTTCCGATATTCCGTGTCGCCAAAGAGTGCCGACTGGACAGACTCCATCCAGTAATTGTGCGTTGCTGCAGCAATTCCGCCGCCGATGAACAGCACCGCCGCGGTAGCCATTAACCATTTCCGGAACATGAAGTGATCCCCTTGCGAGTGGCTCATGCTCCCGTTTGCCGGTACGGCCCCGTGCCGATGCCACGGCGGCAAAGAAATGTTTGCCGCGATCATGCCGCCAGTTCCCGCAGCCGCAGATGGGCCGCATTGGCCCGGGGCCGCCAGAGGCCGCGATCCTGGGCCTCCAGCAGCTTTTCCGCCATCTCCCGCGCCGCCGCCGGGTTGTTCGCCAGCATGAATTCCCGCACCTGATCGTCGCCGATATAGGCATCGAACACCGCGTCGAAATGATGGTCGGCGACGCAGTCGGCCGTGGCGGCAAAGGCGAACATGTAATCCACCGTCGCCGCCATCTCGAACACGCCCTTGTAGCCGTGGCGCATCACGCCCTTGATCCATTTGGGATTGACCACACGGGCGCGGACGATGCGGGCGATCTCCTCCTCGAGGCGGCGGATGCGCGGCGATTCCGGGCGCGAGTGATCGTTGTGATAGACGCGGGCTTCCGGCCGGAGATCTCCTTCACCGCCGCCGCGAGCCCGCCCTCGAACTGGTAATAATCGTCGCTGTCCAGCAGGTCATGCTCGCGGTTGTCCTGGTTGTGCAGCACGCCATCGACCGAGCCGAGCCGCGTTTCGAACAGCCGATGCTCGGCCACACCCTGCGATCCGCTGCCATAGGCATAGCCGCCCCAGGCCACATAGGCGCGCGCCAGATCGGCCGAGGTTTCCCAGCCGCGCTCGTCGATCAGCGCCTGCAGCCCCGCGCCATAGGCGCCGGGCTTCGAGCCGAAGACGCGGAAGCCGGCGCGGCGCTGCGCCAGCTCCGGCGGCAGGCCGGAGGCGATCATCGCCTGCGCATCCTTCTGTACGCGGGCGGCCAGGGGATTCAGCGCCTCCGGCTCGTCCAGCGCGGCGACGGCGCGGGCGGCGCTGTCGATCAGATCGATCTGCGCCGGAAAGGCATCGCGGAAGAATCCGGAGACCCGCAGCGTCACGTCGACCCGCGGCCGGTCGAGGATCGACAGCGGCATGATCTCGAAGCCTGCGACGCGGCCCGAACCCTGGTCCCAGGTCGGCCGCACGCCCATCAGCGCCAGCGCCTGTGCGATGTCGTCGCCGCCGGTGCGCATGTTGGCCGTGCCCCAGGCGGAGAGCGCCAGGGATTTCGGCCAGGCGCCATGCTCCTGCCGGTAGCGGTCCAGCAGCAGGCAGGCGGATTTCCAGCCGAGACTCCAGGCCACCGGTGTCGGCACCGCGCGGGTATCGACGGAGTAGAAGTTGCGGCCGGTGGGCAGCACTTCCGGCCGTCCGCGCGTCGGCGCGCCAGAGGGGCCGGGGGCGACAAAGCGGCCGTCAAGTCCGCGCAGCAGGCCGGCGATCTCGCTATCGCCGCAGGCGGTGACGGCGGGGCGGAGCGTGGTGTGGATGTAGGCGAGAACTGTGTGGGTGCGGGTCCATGCCGGCAGCGCTTGCTTTTCGCCGGCGACGAGAGCGCGGGCGAGAAGCTCCAACCGCTCCACTGTGTCGCCATGGGTGCGCCACATACCGAGCGAGTTCTGCACCACCCCCTCACCCTGACCCTCTCCCCCGCTTCGCGGGGGCGAGGGGACAATACCCTCCTCTGTCCCCTCTCCCCTTCTTGAGGGGGAGAGGGTTAGGGTGAGGGGGTCATGCTCGTTCTCTGCAAGCATCAACTCAGCAGGACGCGGCCCCGTCCAAACCGCAGCCATCTCCGCCGTCAGCGGATCGAATTCGAGTTCCAGATCCTTCGCCAGCGCGCGAATCAGCGACGCATCAGCGCCCTCGCCCTGACGCCGGGGCACGCGGGTCAGCGCCACCAACAGATCAGTCAGTTGATCGCCATCAGGTGACACGCCGAACACATGCAGCCCGTCGCGGATCTGCAGCTCCTTCAGCTCGCAGAGATGATTGTCCAGCTTGCCCAGCGCCGCATCGGCGCTGTCGTCTCGCACCACGCCGCAATCCTTGTCGAGGCCGATCGACGCCGCGAGTTCGAGGATGCGATCGCGCAACGTCTTGCAGCGGCGCGGATCGAGCCCCGCCGCTTCGTAATATTCGTCGACGAGCTGTTCCAGATCGCGCAAAGGGCCATAGCTCTCGGCGCGGGTCAGCGGCGGCGTGAGATGATCGATGATGACCGCGGCGGCGCGGCGCTTGGCCTGGCTGCCTTCGCCGGGATCGTTGACGATGAAGGGGTAGAGATGGGGCAGCGGTCCGAGCGCGGCCTCGGGCGCGCACTCCGCCGACAGCGCCAGCGCTTTCCCCGGCAGCCATTCCAGATTGCCATGCTTGCCCATATGCACGATCGCATGGGCGCCGAACTCCCGGCGCAGCCAGGCGTAGAAAGCGAGGTACCCGTGGGGCGGCAGGAGATCGGGCGAATGATAAGTCGCCGCGGGATCGATGTTGTAGCCGCGTGCCGGCTGGATGCCGATGACGACGTTGCCGAAGCGGTGGACAGGAAGAAGGAAAGCGCCGTTGGTGAAGAACGGATCTTTTTCCGGAGCGCCCCATTGCGCGGTGATCTTGTCGCGCAGGGTTGGGGGGAGAGTGGCGAAGAAAGTGGTGTAGGCGGCAAGGGAGAGGTGACAATCGTCCTGAGATACACTCTCAATTTTGTCATCCCGGAAACCGCGCTTCAGCGCGGTTGTCCGGGACCCATGATCACCATGCGGTTGAGAAATATCTTGACGAATTCCTTGTGCTTGGGTCCCGGGCTCCGGCGCTGAAGCGCCGGCCCCGGGATGACAATTGTGGGTGTTGCTTCGGTCATTTGTAGATCCACTCAACAGCACATCCATCAGCGCCGCACTATCCTCGGGCGCACACTCGGCGCCATACCCCACCGCGCCCAGCGCCTTCAGCACCTCGACCGTGCCCGCCGGCGTATCCAGCCCCACGCCATTGCCGATGCGGCCATCGCGGTTTGGATAGTTGGCGAGGACGAGCGCGACACGGCGTTCATCGGGCGGCGTCGCACGCAGCCGCGCCCAGGAGGCGGCGAGCTTCGCGACGAATGCCACCCGATCGGCGACCGGCCGGTAGGTGACCACGGCGCATTGTGTACGTTCGTCGCGCAGTGCTTCCGCCTTGAACGACACGGCGCGCGACAGCAGGCGTCCGTCCACCTCCGGCAGCGCCACATGCATGGCGATGTCCCGCGCCGAAAGTCCCTGGGTGCCGCTGCGCCAGCTTTCTTCGTCGCCGGAAGCGAATACCACTTGCAGCACCGGACAATCGGCCGCGTCGAACGGCGTCGGCTCTCGCGTCGCGCCCGGCTGGCCCAATGCAAAAGCAGTGGCGTTGAGGATGACCGATGGCGGCGCGGCCGCGAATAGATGGCCTAGTAGATCGGCGGCGACGGAGTCCTTCAGGCTCGCCGCATAAATCGGCAGCGGGTTGAGACCCTCGCCGCGCAGCACATCGATCAGTGCGTCGACCACGGCGAGGTCGCCGCTCTGCGCCAGGGCGCGATAGAACACCAGCGGCGCCACCGGCGCATCGGCGCGCCATTCCCGGCGCAGATCGTCGAGCCCGGGCCGGTCCTTGCCCGGCCAGTAGAGTCCTGCCCGCATCAGCGCCACCGGCTCGCGCCACTCCGCCTTGTGACCGATCAGCGTCGCCGCATAGGCGAGCAAATTCAGCGCATTTTCGATGCCGCCCTGCACGCCATACTGCCAGAGGCGATGGGCCACATCTGCCGGCAGAGTCGAACGCTCCGATAGTTCCGGATCCGGCTGATCGTCGCCGGGCAGGAAAGCGAGCGGGATGCCGCGGGCACGGCAGACATGAGCGAGCTGCTCGACGCCATAGGGCCAGTAGCGCACGCCGCCGAGCAGCCGCACGACCACCAGCTTCGCATGCACGATTACCAACTCGACATAGCGGTCGACCGACAGGTTATGGGCGAGGAACAGCAGATTGGCGAGGCGCAGGGTCGGCGCTTCATCGCCGCGCCGTGCTTGCGCCTGCGCCAGGCAGGCCAGCTCCGTATCCGCCGCCGAGAGATAGACGATATCGCCGGGCGTCTGGCCGAGATCCACGGCCTCGCGCCCGTCGCTGATCGTCCCCGGCTTTGCGGCGAGGAGATGCATCGCGCGGCTTCAGCCGAGAACGTCGGCTGTGATGGCGGCGCGGTCCAGGCCCTTCAGCCCGATCACCACCAGATGCCCGGCCCGCGGCTCGTCGCTGCGCCAGGGACGGTCATAGTAATGCTGCAGACGCGCGCCAACTCCCTGGAGCACCAGCCGCATCTCCTTGCCCGCGACATCGAGGAAGCCCTTCACCCGCAGGATATCGTGGGCGTCGATCGCCATGGAAAGGCGCGCGAGCAGCGTCGAGGGATCGGCCAGGCGCGGCACGGCGATGGCGAAACTGTCGAAATCGTCGTGATCATGCTCCGCCTCGCCATCGTGATGGGAGCGCCGCGCGGAAAGATCGTCTTCGGCGGCCGCACCGAGCCCGAGCAGGATGGCCGGATCGATCGAGCCATAGCTCGCCGGCAGAATCTTGGGCTGCCGCACCGGATGGGCGCGGATCGCCTCCTCGGCCTTGGCTCGCTCGCCATCCACGAACAGGTCCACCTTGTTCAGCACCACAAGGTCGGCACAGCCGATCTGGTCCTCGAACAGTTCCTCCAACGGGCTCTCATGATCCACCGACGGATCGGCGGCGCGCTGGGCGGCGATGGCCTGGGGATCGGTGGCGAACAGTCCCGCCGCCGCGGCCGGCCCATCGACCACGGCGATCACCCCGTCGACAGTGACGCGGGTACGCACCTCCGGCCAGTTGAAGGCCTGCACCAGCGGCTTCGGCAACGCGAGGCCGGAGGTTTCGATGATGATGTGATCGGGCGGCTGCGGCCGGTTGAGGATCTTCTCGATAGTCGGCAGGAAATCGTCGGCGACGGTACAGCAGATGCAGCCATTGGCCAGCTCGATGATATCGTCGTCGGAACAGTTCTCGATGCCGCAACTTTTCAGGATTTCGCCGTCGACGCCCACTTCGCCGAATTCGTTGATGATCAGGGCCAGGCGCTTGCCGTTGGCGTTGCGCAGCAGGTTCTGGATCAGCGTGGTCTTGCCCGCGCCGAGGAAGCCGGTGATGACCGTGGCGGGAATCTTGGTGTTCATGTTCTGGCGTTCTTTCTCTCGATGCGGTGAACGGAGGCGATAGCGGTTTCATCCTTCATCACCAGCGGCAGGCCGGCGGCGATGAAATAGACGCGGGTTGCGGCGGCGGCGACGGCCTGGTTGACGCGCCCGGCCTCGTCGCGGAAGGCGCGGGCGAGCGCATTGTCAGGGACGATGCCGAGCCCGACTTCGTTGGCGACGAAGATGATCGGTGCTGCAAGCTGCGGCAGCGCGGCAATGAGGCGTTCCGTCTCCGCCGTCACGTCGCGGCTGGCGGCCATGAGATTGCTGACCCACAACGTCAAGCAGTCGACGAGGACCGCCCGGCCCTCGCCCGCCGCGCGTTGCAGCGCTCCCGGAAGATCCAGTGACTCTTCGATTGTGATCCAGCCCTCGCCGCGCCGCTCGCGGTGATGGCGGATGCGTGCCGCCATCTCGGCATCGCCGGCCTCGCCGGTGGCGAGATAGACCCACGGACCTGGCGCGGCGGTGATCAGGCTTTCGGCGAAGCGGCTCTTGCCCGAGCGGGCGCCGCCCAGCACCAGCGTCACCGGCGGCAAGGCCGAAGCGAAGTTGCGGGGTAGATCGGCCGGCGGCCGTGCCATGGTCGACTCCTTCCTCCCACCGAGGATGCGCGTCTGCAGTTCGGGGCTTGAGGAGGTCTCCTGGCTCGGGGTCATCGGCCGCCGACGCCTTCCCGGCTCGAAATGAGCCAGTGGCATCAATGTCATCGGCCTCGCCGCTCACAGTTGCGGGGGCAGCGCCGGAATTCCCTGGGCGTCCTTCGCGGACGCTGCAGACGTCACCGGCTTCCCTGTTCTCAAGCTGGCAATAGGGTACTGGATCGGCCGGGCCAAGGCCAGCGCCGGAGTCAGCCGGCCTATCCTGCCGACGCCGCCGGGTTGAATTGCAGCGTCACTTTCAGGCCCGGCTTGTTGTCGCCCAGGCTTAGTGACGCGCTGTGCAGGCGGGCGATGGCGGCCACGAGGCTGAGGCCCAGGCCGTTGCCGGGCGAGGTGCGGCTGGCGTCCAGCCGCACGAAGCGTTCGAGCACGCGGCCGCGATCGGCCTCGGGAATGCCAGGGCCGCGGTCACCGACGATCACGCAGGGGCCGGCGCCGTCAGCCGCGGGCCGCAGTTCCAGGGAGACGGCGCCGCCGCTGGCGCCATATTTGGCGGCATTGTCGATCAGGTTGCCGATGGCCTGGAACAGGAGCTGCCGGTTGCCGGTCACCGTCGCCGGCCCGCGAATCGTGCTGTCGAATTTGAGGCCGTGATCCTCGACCAGGGCGCCGTAGAGTTCCGCCACATCGTGGGTCAGCGCCTCCATATCCACCGGGACCAGATTGCCGCGGCCGGCGCCCGCTTCGGCGTCGGCGATCGACAGCAGCGCGTTGAAGGTCTGCAGCAGCCCGTCGATATCGCCGATCGCATGCTCCAACTCTTCCTGCTGGAGCGCCGGTTCGGGAAGTTGCCGGTGCATCGCCTCCAGCCGGTTGCGCAGGCGGTTGAGCGGACTGCGCAGATCATGGGCGATGTTGTTGGTGGCGGCGCGGATCGATCCCATCAGCCGCTCGATTTCCTCCAGCATCGCATTCAGGTTCTGCGCCAGGCGGTCGAATTCATCGTCGCTGCCGCGCACGGGCATGCGGCGCTTCACCTCGCCCTGCTTGATGCGGTCGGCGGCATCGTTGATCACCTCGATGCGGCGCAGGATGGTGCGGCTCATCAGGAAGCCGACGACGGCGCCGAGCACGATCATCAGCACCAGCGAGGCGACGAAGGCGTTGAAGATGGCGGCCTGGAACTGGGATTCGATGCGGCGCCCGACCAGCAGGCGGTTGCCGCCTTCCAAGGCCACCGCTTTGGCCTCGGCCCAATATGGCTCTAGATCGCCGAATTGCGCCCTGCCGAACTGGAATCGCATCCAGTCGCCTTTGATTTCCGCGTCCTGCGGCCAGCCGCCGAGGATGTTGCCGGCGATCGGCTCGAAGTTCGGACCGGCCAGCAGATAAAGGCCGCCGCCACCTGCGGGCAAGGCCCGGTCCACCAGGGACTGGGCCAATGTCGCCAGGTCCGCCGATTGATGGATCTTCAGCAGTTCCCGGATGTCGCTCTCGATGATGTCGTGGCGGTCGCGCGTGTCGATGCTCTCGGCGGTCCAGTACACGATCGCGAACAGAGCCACCACCGACAGCGAGAACAGGCCGGCATAGAGCAGCGCCAGCCGGAACGTGGTGGTGCGGTAGAGTCTAGGTCTCAGCACGCAGGCAATACCCCGCGCCGCGCATGGTGTGCAGCAGCGGCGTCGGGAATTCCTTGTCGATCTTCTGCCGCAGCCGGCTGATATGCACGTCGATCACGTTGGTCTGGGGATCGAAGTGATAGTCCCACACGCCTTCCAGCAGCATGGTGCGCGTCACCACCTGGCCGGCATGGCGCATGAGGTATTCGAGCAGCCGGAATTCCCGCGGCTGCAGGTCGATGGTCTTGCCCGCGCGCTTCACCGCGCGCGATAGCAGATCCATCTCCAGGTCGCCGACGGCCAGGCGCGTTTCCACCGCCATCGGCGCCTTGCGGCGGGTCAGCACCTCCAGCCGCGCCAGCAGTTCGGAGAAGGCGAAGGGCTTGGTCAGGTAGTCGTCGGCGCCGGCCTTCAGGCCCGCCACCCGTTCGTCCACCTGGTTGAGGGCGGAGAGGATGAGGATCGGCGTCGAGACATTGGCCGCGCGCGCCGCCTGGATCACCGCCAGGCCATCCAGCCCCGGCAGCATGCGGTCGATGACCATGACGTCGTAGTCGCCGCTGGTGGCGTGGAACAGCCCGTCGCGGCCGTTATTGGCGTGGTCGACCGTGTGGCCGCTCTCGGTCAGGCCCTTCACCATATAGGCGGCGGTTTGGGCATCGTCCTCGATGACAAGGACCCGCATGAATTCAAAACTCTCCTGGCTTAAGGCCGGGCCTGTCCCGGCGGCGCCGAATCTAGCTGCTATCGTCAGGGGTTCAATGGCGGCAGTCATCATAGACTCTGCGGCCCGCGTCCCGGTCAAAGCCTGCCCTCAGAAAATGAAAAAGCGGCGCGACCGTTTGGAGGGTCGATCGCGCCGCTAAATTCGTTTTCGGTGTGGGGACGCCGAATTCGATGCTCAGAATGTAGGGTGCGGTGGCTAACAGGCCAAATGCGGGGCGATTAATTAATTGTAATGTTCGCCCTGGCCAATTGCGGGGGTTTTTCGCGCAAGCCTCTGATTCTACAAAGCAAAAGCGGTGCGACCTTGGAGGGGGACCGCACCGCTTAATTTCGCCGATCGGAGTGTGGGGCACCCGATCTATGGTTTGGACTATACCCCCTCCTGTCTCTCACCACGTTGACCGGGAGATTAACACTTTGTCATCTGCCGGCCGGCCCACCAGGCGCAGTAAAGCCGTAAGCGGTTGAAATAATTCTCCGTTTTCCCCGGCGGCGATTCCCGGTCATAACAGCCTCCATGTGGTCAGAGATTTTCCGCGGCGAGCGGGCCGCCTACACGGTCGTTCTGACGCTGGGCGTCGGGCTGCACGCCATCGATGTTTTCGTCATCTCCTCGATTCTGCCGACCGTGGTCGGCGATATCGGCGGCGAGGCCTATTACGCCTGGTCGACGATGCTTTACATGGTGGCGTCGATCCTCGGCACGGCCGGCGGCGGCATCCTGAAGGCGGCGATCGGCGCGCGGCGCGGCTATGCCCTGGGCGGGCTGATCTTCCTGGCAGGCACCGCGCTCTGCGGGCTCAGCCCGTCGATGCCGGTGCTGCTGGCGGCGCGGCTGGTGCAGGGAACCGGCGGCGGGCTGCTCCTCAGCCAGTCGCTGGCGCTGGTGAGCGAACTCTACCCGCAGGAGCTGCGCACCCGCATCCTGGCGCTGATATCCGCCATCTGGGGCGTGGCGGCGCTGATCGGCCCGCTGATCGGCGGCATCTTCGCGGAAATCGGCTGGTGGCGCGGCGCGTTCTGGTCGACCACGCCGATCATCGCCGGCTTCACCCTGGTGGCCTGGCTGTCGCTGCCCGGACAGGCGGTGCCCGGCAAGTTCCCGCGCTTTCCCATCCGCAGGATGAGCACGCTGGCCATCGCCGTGCTGGCGGCCGGCATCAGCGGCAGCGCCGGCGACATGCTGGGCAACGGCGGCGACGGCGAGCCGCTGCTCTCGCCCGGCGCGTTGCTGGCGGTGCAAGGTGCGCTCCTGCTGCTCAGCCTGCTGCTGCTGCTGCGCACCTTCCGCATCGACGCCATGTCGGAGAAGCGGCTGTTCCCGCCGCGGCCGCTGGCGATCCGCACGCCTGTTGGCGCGGCCTATTGGATCTTCATCCTGTTCTCCGTGACCCACACGGCGCTCGGCATGTTCCTGCCGCTGTCGCTGCAGGTGCTCCATGGGGTGACGGCATTGGCGGCGGGCTACAGCGTCGCCGCGTTCGCGCTGAGCTGGACGGCGGCGTCGTTCCTGACCGCGAGCTGGCGCGGGGCGGCCGAGCGGCGGGCGATCCTGGGCGGGCCGCTGCTGACCGCCGTCAGCCTGGGCCTCCTGACGCTGACCATCGACAACGGCTCGGTCTACGTCATCTATCCCCTGGTCATCGGCGCAGGCCTGGGCATCGGCGCGGCCAACCTGCATCTGACTTCCACCACCATGCGGCTGGCCGAGCCGGGCTATGAGACGCTGACGGCTTCCTCCATCCCCACGGTGCGGTCCCTGGGCATCAGCCTGGGCGCCGCCGCGGCCGGCCTGGTGGCCAATGCCGCCGGCATGGACCGGGGCATCGACCCGGAGACGGTGCGCCGCGCGGTGCTCTGGGTCTACAGCCTGGCGACGCTCTGCCCGGCGGCGGCGTTTCTCCTGGCGCTGGCGTTCATGCGGATGACGGCCAGGCGGGATGCGGTGACGGCGGCGGCTGCGAAGTAATCAAGCCGGGTTCACCACAAAGTCACGAAGGACACGAAGCGAGCGAGATTCAATCTGCTCGGACTTCGATCAGAGTTGACTGGCGGCGCGGGCTTCGCCCGCGCCAAGGATCAGATAAGTCATCCGCGGAGGCTCATTCGGTCACTTTCGATGCGGTGGCTTCGTGTCCTTTGTGACTTTGTGGTGAACCTCACTTCCTTCTATCCCCGACATTTTGCGCCATTTTCCGCGCATGCAAAGTGCTGATCCGCTTCGGCAATCCGGCGAAATGCGCAATTCTGGGGGACCCTGATTCCAGGGAACGATGCCATACAAGGGAATCACCCCCGCACCGACGGCCAGAAGCGCGGCGCGGTGTACACGGTATTCCGATAGACAATTTCCAACATCGAGGCCGCGGAGGCGTTCCGCGACGACTTCCGATGTAGGAACGCATTCCAGAGATTCAAGGGACCACAGGAGCATACTCACCGAGCTTCGCCAGCCAGCGTTCGATCCGCGCGCGGTTGACGCCCATGTCGCCATGGCCGAGCTGGGAGCGGGAATAGAGCGCGATCGTCGACCGGCCCTCCGGCAGGTCGAAGAATTTCACGACGATGGTGTCGGGGTAGCCCATGAGGGCGGAGCGCTGGATGTAGCGGTCGGTCATCGTGGCGTCGTCGGTGGCGACGGCGGTGATGCGCGGCTCGGCGGATATCACCTTGGCGAAGGCGGCGCGGAGATCGGCGGCGGTGACCGCATACTCCGGCGGCGTCACGTCGCTCTGCGCCTGGCAGATGCCGGGCGGACAGGCGAGCGCGTCGTTCGGCGTGGTGCGGCGGGCGAGAGTCTCGAACTCGACGGGGCCGAGATCGGGCGGGCCGAAGAGGGACCAGATGCGCTCGGGGCCGGCGAGGAGGAAGGCAAGGATCAAGGCGGCGAAGATTGCTAGGGTGGCGACAGGAATACGAGTGAGAGCGCGCATTTCGGATCAATCCCACACTCATATTGGAGCCGGGTCACCGGGAGCCTAGGCACCGATAATTCTTCAATCATACGTCACAGCATGCGCCTGAAGAAATCGGCAGCTGGACTCCTCATACCGGTCACTGTTTCGCCAGTCCGGCAAGGCCGCAATGTGCCATAAGCGGCCAAAGTCGATGGCAAAAAAGAGCAAAGCATCGATGCAGGTTTTGAGATTATCGAGAAGGTTCTGGATCCGGTGCGGTCGACTTCGGTCGAGTTGTCATAGCATGGGACCCACTTTGCAGTGTTCTGTCGTCTCTCTTTACACTCATTGCAACACCGCACAATCGCAGCACCGGATTTACGATCTCGCCCACAATTCGAAATGAATCGCAATCAGGGACCAATGCGGCGCCATTCTGCGCCCAGGTCGGCCATCCGCGCCTGCATGGCTATGGCCATTTTCACGCAGGCCCGTGCGTCCTCCCTTGCTCCGCGCGTCTCCGGGTCGCCAAAGAACACCATGATGGCGTCGCCAATGAACTTGTCGACCGTGGCACCATGCTGCAGCGCGATCTTGGACATCTCGTTTAGATACCGATTGAGAAGCGCCGTCAGCTCCTCGGATTCGAGGTTGTCTGTGGTTTCGGTGAAGCCGGCGATGTCGGAAAAGAAGATCGTCAACTTCTTTCGCGTTGATGATACTTCAACGCTGTGCCGGCCCGAGAAAATGGATGAATATACCTGAGGGGCTAGGTATTTCGAGAGCTTGTTGGACAGAGCTTCCAGCATTCAATTCTTCTCCGCCAACTCTTCGCTCGCCCGTTCGGCTTGCTGCTTGGCCTCGACAAGCTTCTCAATGAATTGCCTGCGCTCCGTGATATCCGTATAGACGGATACCGTATCGCCGCTCTCCGTTTTCTGTTCCTGGATCTCGATCCAAGTTCCATCGCTCCTTTGCTGCAAAGTTGGGCCTTTCGGGTTTCGATGGCTTTGCAGCCTCGAAGCAATCCACTCCTCACGGTCAGGAAGAGCTTGCGAGATCATGCCCATCTCAGCCGATTTCCGAACAATGGTTTCAAACGACTGACCTGGCCGTACTAGATCTTCTCGACCCGGGTACAGCAGTGTGCGGTAACGGGAATTGCATGTGACCAGAACGTCATTGGCGTCATAGAGCGAAAAGCCGTCCGTGGTGGCTTCGATCGCGTTCGTTAACCGTGACTGGCTGAGAACCAACTCCTCATCCCTGCGATTGATCTCGTTGACGTAGTTGACAACCGCGCGGGCCATTTCGGCAATTTCGTCTCTTCCCTTGAGGAGCAGCTTCGTCACCTCCGGGGATCGTCCTTGCACCGCGTCTCTCAGCCGATTCAAGCGGCCGATGACGGATAGCTGAAAGTATGTCGCAATGCTCACAGATAAAAGCAGCCCTAGTACGCCCAAGGCGAGCATAACGGTGGATCGCTGTGTCAGGACAGCACCAAGGCTCTCGTTCTGGCTGGCGATGTCGCTTTGAATACTCTGCATCAGAGATTGAACCCTGTCATTGAGCTGTTGGGACAGGGAATCACTTTCCTTCAGCAACCGTACGATCTCCACCTCAAGGCTGTTCAAGTGTTCGCGTGCCGCGGTCGCCTGGCTGACTGCAAGGCTGAGCTTGCGCAGACGGATAGCCACGGGCATCAGTCCCGGAGCGCCCGAGGTCATTGTCGCGAGATCAGAGGTGGGCGAAGCCGTGCCGCCGGTCGTAGGAGCCGGCGACTTCTCCTGAGGTACGCCACCAAGGGCACTGAATGCCATAGCATTCAACTTGTCGAGTCCGGTCAGGCTACTGCGGATCAATTGATGGCTTTCTGCCGTTAAATCAGTACCCAAGGCCTCGGCAAAGGACTGCGAGTCGGCATTTACGGCTAGGAGCTGTTCGGCAGATCGCCGCAAGTCCGCTTGTGCCGTCGCCTTGGCGTAGA
This sequence comes from uncultured Alphaproteobacteria bacterium, assembly GCA_963816235.1. GTDB lineage: Bacteria > Pseudomonadota > Alphaproteobacteria > Dongiales > Dongiaceae > DATKFM01. The sequence continues at coordinate 135,268 of CAWFKD010000001.1, forward strand.
TCTGGGTCGCTAGCCGATCGGCATTCGAGAACATCGCGCGCGCGATCTGATCGATCTCTCTGACCCCACTCTCATCGCCCAATTGCTTGGTTAGCGCCTGGACCAATTGCTGTAGGGTCGACTGAAGCCTGAAAGCCTTGGTTGAGAAATTTGTCAGTGAACCGGTTGTGATATCACTCGCAAACAGGCTGGGCGCCAGTGAGGTCAATACCTCGCTCTCCTGCCTAAGCTGCGCGGCAGCAACCATGGTGTCGAGTTGGGTCGACGCCACCCTGTCGAAGCTCTTGCGAAGCTGATTGAAGGAGTAGACCGCCAGTCCCCCGCTGATCGCTATGAAGATGGTAAGAAGGGCCAGGCCTACCAACAGTTTGGCGCCAACTCCCGGATTCATTCCCCGCATGGTACGTCTCCAGGTGCAAGTGATTCTCAAGAAACCACCGGCTCTCGGCCACAGGTCAACGACTGGACCCACAGGTCCGAAAGAGCTTACATATGACTATGGCGGTATTATCAGGCGGGGGGACCATGAGCCAGCGTGCACTGGTCGCTGTCGCGGCCTTCCTCGTTGCGTTGCTGCAGACGGTATCGCCAGCAGCTCATGCCGGATCCGCCCTCGACCGGATCAAATCCACAGGTGTTCTGGTCGTGGCGACTGATCCTGATTGGGCCCCGACGTCGTGGCGGAAGGACAACGGGGATTTCGACGGGATGGACGTCGACGTATCGAAGGAGATTGCCCGACGCATGGGAGTCAGCGTTAGCTTCTATATGCCTTACTCCTTCGATGGAGTTCTGGCTGGCAACTGGGACGGGAAGTGGGACATCGCTACCAGTGTGACGCCGACGATACAGCGCGCGGAAGCAATAGAATTTGCCGCCGTCTACTATTACGGATTGAGCTCGTTGGCCGTGCACCGGGATAACGCGACCATGCAAGAACCGTCCGAAGCAAGCGGAAAGAGGATTGGAGTGGTCAAGGGGACCGAATATGAGAAGTATTTGACGCGTGAACCCTTTGACATCTTCGACATGCCATCGTTCACCTACAAAATCGATCGTCCGGAAATTGTCGTCTTTGACGATCAGACCGCACTCTATGCTTCGCTCGCCAAGGGCGATGGGACGGAGATCGATGGCGTTATCGATGCTACGGATGTTTTGATGCAGAAGATCAACGAGGGCGCTCCGTTTCGGATCGTGGGGCAGCCTCTGACATACACGCCAAGCTCGATTGTCGTTGAGCGCGGTGATGATGCCCTCGTCGCGACACTGAAAGAAATCATCGAAGCAATGCACAAGGACGGCACACTGACTCGCTTGTCGATGAAGTGGTTCGGTGTCGATCTGACTCAGTATTGAATTCAGCCTTCACCAGCCATCCGCAATTCGCAGAGTCGGTAGGATCGCCAAAGTCGACACGGACCGCCGCAATATCCAGGAAGTCCCATTACGCGGATGTCCGCAATGGGTCATATGCTGCCGTGAACCCGCGGGCCGGCACGGGTCCGTAGTTGCGCACTAAGCAGACATCCCCTTTAGCGGAACGAGTCACTTCAACGCTACTGCTTCCTTTTTGAAGGGCGACAGGTCTACGCAGCTGACATAAGCGAGGAAGAACTTCCACCACCATTGCAACAGATCTATATGAGCACTTCGACCGTGGTGCGCGTCCGTGGTTTTGCTGGTGCCGACAGTAATCGTCAGTTTGGCGCTTCTGCCCTCACCCCGTCACCCGCCAGATCGCATCCCCCACATCATCAGCCACCAGCAGCGACGCGCCATCCGGCCCGATCGTCACGCCGACCGGGCGGCCGTAGGACTCCTTCTCGTCCGGCGACAGGAAACCGGTGAGGATGTCGCGCGGCGGGCCGCTGGGGCGGCCGCCTTCGAACGGCACGAACACCACCTTGTAGCCGCTGAGGGTGCTGCGGTTCCAGGAGCCGTGCTGGCCGATGGCCATGCCGTCGGGGTAGCCCGGCAGCGTGCCCTTGGGCAGCCAGCAGAGGCCGAGGGAGGCGGTGTGGCCGCCGAGCGCGTAGTCGGGGGTGATCGCCTTGGCGACCAGGGCGGGGTCCTGGGGCACGCGGTCGTCGACCGTCTTGCCCCAATAGCAATAGGGCCAGCCATAGAAGCCGCCGTCGCGCACGCTGGTCAGGTAGTCGGGCGGCGTCTCGTCGCCGAGGCCGTCGCGCTCGTTGACCACTGTCCAGAGCATGCCGCCTGCCGGCTCCCAGGCCAGGCCCACGGGGTTGCGCAGGCCCGACGCGAAGATGCGGCTCTTGCCGCTGGGGAGTTCGATCTCGTGGATGGCGGCGCGGCCTTCCTCGGCCGCCATGCCGTGGTCGGCGATGTTGCTGAGGGAGCCGACGCCGGCATAGAGCTTCCGCCCGTCGGGGCTCGGCAGCAGGCTGCGCGTCCAATGGCCGCCGGGCTTGAAGTCGCAGAGCTTCCGGCCGGGCGCCGTGATGCGGGTGGCGCCGGCGTGTAGGGGAAGGTCATCACGCCGTCGGTGTTGCCGACATAGAAGGTGTCGCCCAGGAGGGCCATGCCGAAGGGCTGGCTCAGCCCCGAGAGGAAGGTGTCGCGGGTTTCGGCCACGCCGTCGCGGTTGCTGTCGCGCAGGAGGGTGATGCGGTTCGGGCTGACGCCCACGGCGGCGGCGCGCTTCATGGTGCTGACCATGGCGTAGTCGAACAGGCTGTCGATCTTCCCGGGCAGGAATAGCGCCTCGGCCGTGAGCACGTCGCCGTTGGGCAGCACATAGATCCAGCGCGGATGCTTCAGGCCAGTGGCGAAGGCGTTGACCTTGAGGCCGGGGGCGGCCACCGGCGTCTGGCCGGGGGCAAAGCCGCGGGCGGTCGGCATCTTCAGCGTGGGGATGGAGCCTTGGGGCTTTGCCGCGGGGATCGCGGGCGTGGCGCCGAAGGCGGGCGTTGGCTCAGGCGTTCCCATCCGACGCCAGAGGATGGCGGCATCGCCGATCAGCGCCACGACGCGGGCGAAGGTGTCTTGCAACATGCTGTGTGTTCCCTTTTTCGAAGCGGCGCATGCTAGTGCGGATTCCGTCCAAATCAAAATGCACAATCTTCCCCCCTTGAGGGGGAAGATGGCTCATCGAGCGTCAGCGAGAGGAGCCAGATGGGGGGTATGTCAAAGCCGTGCGTATTCAGTGAAAACTGAAGCGAAGCTAGATGAGATTTCCAAAACCGAGCCGTCCCCCCACCCGGAGCATCTCGCTTTGCTCGATGCTCCGACCGCCCCCTCAAGGGGGGCGGTTTGATAGATTGGTGAACCAGCTACTCCAGCGCCAGCGTTTGCTTCCGGCGGATGAAGGGCGAGTGGATGGCGGCGCCGGGCTTGATGCGGCCGTCGGCGCCCCACTCTTCCATGCGGTTGAAAGGAATCGACGGGCGTTGGTCGAGCTGGCCCAGCTCGGCTTCCAGGTCTTCTTCGATGCGTTGCAAGCGTGCCGTCACCACGGACTCATCGGAATAGCGCAGGCCGGCCTCGACGCCATAGGCGATGAAGGGCGCGAGCACGGTGTAGCCGACATAGGCCAGGGAGAAATTCACCGGCCAGAGCAGCAGGTCGATGTCGCCGCTGCGGCCGTCGAAGGCGTAGGTCTCCGGGCTGGTGCCGACGGTCAGCGACAGCATGGCGCGCTTGCCCAGGAAGCGGCCGTTCTCGAAGCGCTTCCTGCTGGCATAGACCTCGCCATAGATGAAGACGCGGTCGATCCAGCCCTTCAGCATGGCCGGCGGCAGATGCCACCACATGGGATATTGCAGGATGAGGAGATCGGCGCGGTCTAGCAGCGCGATCTCGGTGGCGACGTCGGCGGGGATGTTACCGCTGTCCGAGGCCTGGCGCTGCTCCGCCTGCACGTCAAAGCGTTCCGGCCGCAGCCGCTGCGCGTAATGTTCGGCGCGCTCGCAGGGGTCGAAGCCCATGGCGTAGAGATCCGACAGCGAGACGCTCCACCCCCGCGCTTCCAGCGAGCGCCGCGCCACGCGGGCGAGATGGGCGTTGAAGGATTGCGGCTCCGGATGCGCGAGGACGATATGCGCCTGCATGATCTGAGGTTCCGTTCACGATTATTGATTCGCGCGGAAATGCTACGACGGCGACGGAAATTTAGCGCTATTCGCGACAGTGCGCGCAAATTGACCGCGATGCGCTGCACGGCCACGAGACTTGTGATGCCGGTCACATTGGGAGCGCTTTCCGGGCTCAAAACCTCAAAAGCAATAAAAGAACCGGACTTATGACGCCCTGTTAAGCGTCTTTTGACGAGGCCGTGACGGCCGCTGCCTATCTCTAGCGCCGGCCAACAAGCCAATGCGGCGGATGCGGCCGGGGTTCCCAACACAGCGGGAGCGCCCGGTACGCCGCGGAACGAGCGGGAGAACGATGATGCGGATATTCTATCACGACGCGTTGCCTTTGCAGAACGCGCCTTTCGAACCCGGGAATGGTCCCGGCGTCTTCAAGCGGATCGCAGCGGCGGTCGGCCGCGCCGGGGATCGCCTGGCGCGGGCGATGGAACGCTCGCAGCAGCGCCGCGCCCTGACGCAGCTCAGCGATCATCAGCTGGCGGATATCGGTTTGAGCCGCGAGCAGGTGATGGCGCAGAGCACGGGCTCGGTCTGGCAGGACGATACGGCGCCGGCGACGCCGCGCCAGTCGGTGCTGGTCGATGACATCCGCCATGCCGCGTAAGCGCGCGCGCTCCGGCCGGAGCTGCCCATGAACAGCGGCCGGCGGCGCGGGTTCACCGATCTGATCATCCAGTCGCTGGGCGCCGCGGCGAGCGCCGCCCTGCCCGTGGAGGGCGAGGCGGCCGGGGGCGAAGGCTTGCGTGCCAAGCTGCAGGCAACGTCGTCGCTCCAGCCCGGCGCGCCTAGGGAATGCGAGTGTTTGCAACCGGCGTGAGGAGAGAAAGAAGACCTGACAGTTCGTTAGATTTACCAAGCGTACCCCTGACCACCACCTGCCCCCTGCTCTCACTTCCTGCCCCATGACCCGGTGAGACGCAGGGGCTCTTTTTTGGCGGACCCTGCGCGGACTAGGCGAGCGGTGCGGTCAACGCCGCCAGCATCTGCACCAGGGCCGCGGTGTCGACAGGCTTCTGCAGCGTCGGCACGGCGCGGAGATGGGCGGGCAGCAGCGACGCTGCGTCATAGCCTGTGGCAAAGACGATCGGCACCCGGCGCGCGATCAGGCGCTCGGCGGCGGCGTGGCTCATCTCGCCATCCAGATTCACATCGAGCACGGCGGCGGACAGGCGGTCTTCGACGGCGTCCAGCGCTTCCTGCAGCGTGCCGGCGACGGCGGCGATCTCGGCCCCGGCATTCTCCAGCGCGGACTGGATCTGCAGGACGCTGAGCGGGTCGTCCTCCACCAGCAGGATGCGCCGGCCGCGCAAGGGCACCTCGCCCGCGGGAGCCGCGGGGCCGGCGGGATTGGCCGTCGCGCTCTCGGGCCGCCGCCCCTGGCCGCGCGGGCGCAGCTTCAGCTTGATGGCGCAGCGCAGGCCTCCGGGCGCATAGGTCAGTTCCACCTTCGGCAGCGTGCCCTGGATCAGCCGGGTGCCGAAGCCCTGGCGCGAGGGTGCCTGCACCGGCGGTCCGCCGCGCTCCTGCCAGAGGAAATGCACCCGGCGCTCGTCGCCCGTGCCCGCGATATCCCAGCGCAGCTCGACCTTGCCGCCGGGCACCGAGAGCGCGCCATACTTCGCCGCGTTGGTGGCGAGCTCGTGCAGCACCAGCGCCAGGTTCAGCGCATCGCGGGCGCGCAGCGGGCAGTCGGTCCGGCCGTCGATCAGCACCGCCTCGCCGAACGCCTGCAGCGCGTCATGCACGATGTCGGCGAGATCGGCGCCGTCCCAATGCTCGCGGGTCAAGAGGCCATGGGCGCGCGCCATGGCGGCGATGCGGCCCTGCAGCTTCTCGGCATATTCCTCCTTGGTCGCGGCGGTGCGGCCGGTGAGCAGCGCCATGGACTGGATCGAGGCCAGGCTGTTGCGCACGCGGTGGTCCAGCTCGGCCATCAGGAAGGCCTGACGTTCTTCCGTCGATTTGCGCTCGGTGATGTCGCGGCCGACCGCCAGGATGGCCGGTTTGCCGCCATCGTCGAACGGCACGGCCTGCACCTCCAGGACGATGGTGCGGCCCTCGGGTCCGAGGAAGCGCATCTCCGTCAGCGGGACGCTTTCGCGCTTTTCCGTGAGCAGCTTCATCCGCTCGGCGGCGCGCGGCCGCTCGTCGGGATGGGCCAGCTCGAGCACCGGCTTGCCGATGAGGTCCTCCGGGCCGGCGGCGCCGAACATGCGCGCCGCCTGGGCATTGGCGAAGATGATGCGGCCGTCGCGATGGGCCCAGATGCCCTGCAGGCTGACCTCGACGATCTGCCGGTAGCGGGCCTCGCTGGCGCGCAGCGCCGCTTCGGCATTGCGGCGCTCGGTGACGTCGCGGACCGTGCCGATGACGCGCACGGGCTTGGCGCCGGCGAAGATGACGCGGCCGGCGGCCTGGACCCAGCGCACCCGGCCGTCGAGCGGGCTCACCGTCCGGTGTTCGAAGCCGAAGCGGCCGGCGCCCGCGGGATCGAGCGCCGACTGATAAAGTTCCACGATGTGGTCGCGGTCTTCCGGATGGATGGCCTGCTTGTAGACCTCGTAGGTGATCTCGGCATCGGGCGCCATGCCGTAGAGCTCCTTCAGGCGCTGGTTCCACACCAGCGCACCGGAGGCGATGTCATAGTCCCAGAGACCGAGCTCGGTCGCTTCCACGGCGAGGCGGAGCATCTCCTCATTCTCGCTGAGGGCCGCCTCCATGCGCTTGCGGTCGGTGATGTCGATGACCGAGCCGAGATGGCCCTGGAACGCGCCGTCGGCGCCGAAGATCGGCGTCGAGGTGTCGATCACCCAGCGCCATTCGCCGTCATGGCGGCGCATGCGGTATTCCGAGCGGTAGGGTTCGCGGTCAGCGACGGCGGTCAGGAAGCCGTTGCGGAAAACGTCACGGTCCTCGGGATGCACAGCATTCGACCAGCCCTCGCCCAGGCCGTCGGCCTCGCTGAGCCCGGTGAAGTCGCACCAGGAGCGGTTGAGGTAGATGCAGCGACCCTCGGTATCGTCCATCCAGACGATGGCCGGCGCGCTGCCGCCGATGGCGCGGAACAGACGCTCGCTTTCGCGGATGAAATCGATCGGCGCCGCCGGGTCGTGGGCGGCGGCAGGAGCATCGCCCTGGCGGCTGAAATTGATTCGCGACGTGGATCTGCCCATGCAGCTATCGTTCGGCAACCGTTCAACCCGTCCCGCCAACGGGCGTTGACCCCAGGCGCGGAACTTCGGGGAATTCGGGCAGACTTGGACCATGCATGGCCGCCATACGCGGCGCCGACCGGTTTTCCCGCTGGGTAGAAACACGGCAGGCTGCGGAAAGTTCCACGCAACGCCAAGGCATTGATCGGCCAGGATATCCGTCCTGCAGCCGGCTTCCGCCGATATTCCGGTCACGACCGCCGCGACCGCGCATTCGCCCGGCCTCGACCCATGTCAAACCAGCCGTTCGGTCAACCGGCTACGAATTCATCAGCCGGAGTCTGCGTGCGTCCCTCAGAGTTTTGTGCGAAAAATCCACGCGCAAATCGCGCGTCTGCGCTGACCAATAGACCGAGCCGGAGCAAGCCGATGTCCGATGCAATCAATCCCGCCGCGCCGCACCATCTGCCGATGTTCATAACGGCGCCTGGGCAAAGCGACTGGCTGTTCAACCTCATGGTTGTGATCGTGCTTATCTCGATCATCGGGATCGGCGTTTTCTATTTCCGGCTGCACGCGCTGCCCGAACATATCGCGCATCGGACGACGAAAATTCAGTACGAGATCGTGGCGGTTCTCGGACTGCTTTCGCTGTTCACGCACAACACCGCCTATTGGGTCGCAGGTCTGCTTCTGGCGCTGGTCCAGCTTCCGGATTTCACAACGCCCCTGGTATCGATGGCCGCGTCACTGGCAAAGATGGCGGGAAACGAGCGGCGCCTCCCAAGCACTGAGTCGCCACCCACGGCTCCGTCGATGTCCTCAGGCCCCGCCGGTCACGTGCCGTTGACCGCCGGCGATGGCAAGGAATCAGACCATGCTTGAAATGATCCTGTGCTCGATCTTCACAATTCTTCCGGATTATCTCTTCCGCCGCTTCAAACAGGGAAAAAGATTTGGCCGCGAGATCACTCTCTTTTCGGTCTGGTTCGAGCTGCGTTGGGGGATCACGTCATGCATCATGCTGACGCTCACACTTATTACGCTGATCTTCTATTTCCACCCATCGACCAATAGCGCCATATCCTACTTCCGCACCGTACCGCTGTTGCCGGAAGGCATAGGCCGCGTCGATGAGGTCTATGTCGGCGTCCGCGAAGAAGTCAAAGCCGGCCAGCCCCTCTTCAAGCTTGAGAGTTCGAAGCAAGAAGCTGCACTGGAAACGGCGAAACGGCGCGTCACAGAGGTCGACGCGGCCTTTGAGCAGGCGAAAGTCGAGCTCCTGGTGGCCGATGGGCGGATCCAAGAAGCCCAAAGTTCCTTGCAACAAGCTGAAGACGAACTGGCTACCCAGCAAGAACTTTACCGGCGTAAGCCGGGCTTGACGGTCACTGAACGCGAGATCGAAAAGCTCACCGTCCTTGTCGAAGGCCGGCAAGGCAGCCTGGCCGCCGCCGTCGCGGACAAGCAGAGCACCCAGGAGCAGATTGCCACGTTACTTCCAGCGCAGAAAGCCAGCGCAGAAGCGGCACGCGATGAAGCCCAGGTCCAGGTCGACAAGACGACAATTTATGCCGGCGTAGACGGGATTCTCGAACAATTCGCGCTCCGCAAAGGCGACATCGTCAATCCTTTGGCGCGGCCGGCTGGAATATTGATTCCCTCGGAAGCTGGCCGGCAAGGCCTCTGGGCGGGTTTCGGACAGATCGAGTCCCAGGTCGTGAAGGTCGGAATGGTTGGAGAGGTTGCCTGCGTCGCAAAACCCCTCAGCATCATCCCGATGGTCGTGACCGAGGTGCAAAGTTTCATCGCGGCCGGCCAGGTGAGGCCCACAGATCAGCTACTCGACCCGCTCCAGGCAACCCAACCCGGGACAATCACGGTTTTCATGCAGCCTCTCTATGAGGGAGGTTTCAGCGAGATCCCGCCGGGGAGCCATTGCATCGCGAACGTCTATACCAGCAATCACGACCTTCTTGCCGATGAAAACCTGGGTACGGCACAGTGGGTTTTCTACCATATCATCGACACGGTTGGACTGGTGCATGCGATGATCCTTCGTGTCCAGGCGCTGTTTCTGCCCGTGCAAGTGCTTGTGTTCTCGGGCCATTGAGTCACTAAGAGATTCATATTGGAGTGCCATTCCTGTCGATACCTCCGGGAGTGGAAATCCGTTTCAGCGACATTGCGTCAATGCAACGTCGAACCTGACTTTTCACGTTGGGTCCGGCGGTCTAGCATGGCGACCGGTCAGGGGGCTGGCCGCACTAGAGAACTGTACGCATGAGCTATAGGGAGTCCGTGATGCGTAGGAGCACCAGGTTGCGTGGCGCCCTCTTTTCTCCGCCGCTGCTTCTGGCCCTGGCAGGGCTGGTCGCTTGCGAAAAGAAGGAACAGGCAGCGGCACCGCCGCCCCCACCACCCGCAGTCATCGTAACCAAGGTCGTCAGCTCAGAGGTCACCCCCACCTCCTCCTTCACCGGACGCATCGAAGCCGTCGACAAGGTGGATCTGCGGGCCCGGGTGGACGGTTTCATCGAAAAGCAGCTTTTCAAGGAGGGCGCCGACGTCAAGGCCGGCGACCTGATGTTCACGCTGGAAAAGGGCCAGTACGAAGCGAGCCTTGGCGAGATCAAGGCATCGATCACCCGCGCCGCTGCCACTTTGAAGCTTGCTGACATCGATACCGGCCGGCAGACGGAACTGGTCAAAAAACAAGTCAAGGCACAGAGCACCTTGGACGAATCCCTGGCCAAGCAAGCGGAGAGCCGCGCCGACCTGGAGCGGCAGCAGGCAGCGCTGCAGAAGGCGGAGCTGGATCTGCAATACACCGATATCAAGGCGCCGATTTCCGGACGCGTCGGCCGCGCCACCTATTCCGTCGGCGATTACGTCGGCCCGGCGAGCGGCACGCTCACCACGATCGTCAGCCAGAACCCGATCTATGTCACCTTCCCCGTCAGCCAGCGCGAACTGCTGCAGGTGCGGCGCGATGCCCAGGCTTCGGGCATCGATCCGCGCAACGTGGCCGTCAAGGTGCAGCAGGCCGACGGCTCGATCTATGAACATCCCGGCAAGTTAAACTTCGTCGACGTCCAGGTGAGCACTTCCACGGACACCATCGCCATCCGCGCCGAACTGCCCAATCCCAAGGGGTACCTGGTGGACGGGCAACTGGTGACCGCCATCGTCGAGTCGGCAACACCGGAACGCGTGCTGGAAATTCCCGTGGCGGCGGTGCAGATCGACCAGGCCGGGCGCTATGTGCTGGTCGTCGACAACGAAAAGAAGGTGCAGGTGCGGCGCGTCGAGATCGCCCGTATCTACGACGGCAAAATCGTCATCACCAAGGGCCTGGACGAGGGCGAGAGCGTCATCACCGAGGGCATCCAGAAGGTGCGGCCGCAACAGGTCGTAGAGCCGACGGAAGCGGCGACGCAGGCTCCCGCGTCATGATCTCCGGCAGTCTTCGTCGACCGGCCGCGGCTGGCGCTGGTCATATCGATCGTCATCACGCTGGCCGGCCTGATCGCGTTGCAGGCCATCCCGCTGGCGCAGTTTCCGGACATCGTGCCGCCGCAGGTCCAGGTCAAGGCCACCTATCCCGGCGCCGGCGCCGAAGTGGTGGAAGCGACCGTCGCCCAGCCGATCGAATCCCAGGTCGTCGGCGTCGACAACATGCTCTACATGAAGTCGACCAGCGGCAACGACGGCAGCTACACGCTGACCATCAGCTTTGCCATCGGCACCGACCCGGATATCAACACGGTCAATGTGCAGAACCGCGTGGCCCTGGCGGAACCGCAAGCTGCCGGAGGAAGTCACGCGGACCGGCGTCAATGTGAAGAAGAAATCCTCGGCGCTGCTGCAGATCATCAACCTCTATCCGGAGAAAAAAGGCGCCTACGACACGCTGTTCCTCAACAACTACGCGACGATCAATATCCTCGACAACATCAAGCGGATCACCGGGGTCGGCGATGCGTTCCTGTTTGGCAGCCTGCAATACAGCATGCGCATCTGGGTCGAGAGCGACCGGCTGACAAGCCTGGGGATTACGCCGAACGATATCATCAATGCCCTCAAGGCTCAGAACATCCAGGCCGCCGTGGGACGCATCGGCGCGCAGCCGATGACTGACGACCAACTGTACCAGCTCAACATCCAGACCAAGGGTCGCTTGATTGAGGTTTCGGAGTTCGAGAATACTGTTGTTCGCGCCAATGCCGACGGCTCCTTCGTCCGGATCAAGGATATTGGCCGCGTCGAACTGGGTGCGAAATCCTCCGATACCTTCGGCCGCCACAATCAGGGCGACGGGGCCGTCATGGCCATTTATCAGGCCCCCGGCGCAAATGCCGTCGCCGTCGCAGATGGAGTCGCCGCCGAGATGGAGCGACTTGCCCGGAATTTCCCCGATGGCATGGCCTACAAGGTCACTTACGACACGACTGCTTTCGTCAAGGAGAGCATCCATGAAGTTGTCAAGACGCTTCTCGAGGCCTTCGTCCTTGTCGTCATCGTCGTCTTCATTTTCCTCGGAAACCTGCGGGCAACCCTCATTCCTCTGATCGCTGTGCCGGTGTCGCTGATCGGCACATTCGCCGTGATGCTGGCGCTGGGGTTTTCCGCCAATACCGTTTCGCTATTGGCGCTGGTGCTGGCCATTGGCATCGTCGTCGATGACGCCATTGTCGTGGTCGAAAACGTCGAGCGGGTGCTCGACGAGAATCCGGAGCTCTCGCCGAAGGACGCAACCAAGAAGGCAATGGGCGAGATCACCGCGCCGATCATCGCCATCACCCTGGTGCTACTGTCTGTGTTCGTGCCGGTTGCGTTCATTCCCGGCATCAGCGGCCAGCTCTACCGGCAGTTCGCCGTCGCCGTGTCGGTGTCGATGATCATCTCGGCACTCAACGCGTCTGACATTGAGCCCGGCGCTCTGCGGCATGCTGCTTCGCTCCTCGCACGGTCAGAAGCGCGGCATCATCTGGCGCATCTTCGCCCCCGTCAGATACATCCAAAAGGCGATCGACTATACGCGGGATGGTTATGCCGCCGTCGTGAAAGTGCTGGTGCGCAAGGCAGTGCTCGGCCTCGTCGCACTGGCGGCCGTGGTCTTCGGTGTCGGCTATTTGACAAAGATCACGCCCACCGGATTCCTGCCCAGCGAGGATCAGGGGGCTTTTTTCATCGAGATCCAGTTGCCCGAGGGCTCCTCCGTCAATCGCACAACTCGGACGACGGAAAAAGTCGAGGCGATACTTGCGCAGCAAGCCGGCATTTCGGACATCACCAGCATCATCGGCTACAGTTTCCTCGACGGCATATCCAAGTCGAACAGCTCATTCATCGTCGTGCTGCTAAAGTCGTTCGAGGAACGCGCAGATCCGTCGCTCAGCGCCGACGCTCTGATCGCCAAGGTCCGGGGCGAGTTCGGCGCCATCTCGGAAGCGAATGTGATCGCCTTCAACCTGCCGCCGATCATCGGCCTGGGCACCGGCAGCGGCTTCGAATACCAGCTGCAGGACCTTCAGGGCGGCAGCCCGGTCGATCTGGCGGGCACCGCGCGCGGGATGATGTTTGCCGCCAACCAGGACCCGGCGCTGCACGGCTGTCTTCACCACCTATTCGGCGAATACGCCCCAGCTCTATCTCGATATCGACCGCGACAAGGTGCAGACCCTGGGAATCGCAGGTGAACGACGTGTTCACCGCCCTGCAGGCGACACTGGGCGGCTACTACATCAATGACTTCAATCTTTTCGGCCGCACCTGGCAGGTCAATCGTGCAGGCCGAGGCGACGGACCGCGATGAAGTGGCTGATATCTACCGGATTCACGTGCGCAACAGTTCGGGCGATATGGTCCCGTTGCGGTCGATCGCCGAACCGCGGCTGATTGTCGGACCGCAGATGATCATCCGTTACAACAACTATCGCAGCGTCACGCTCAATGGCGGCCCGGCGCCGGGCCGCAGCTCCGGCGAGGCACTCGCTGCGATGGAGAAGCTGTCCAACTCGACACTGCCGAGAGGCTATTCCTACGAGTGGACGGGAACGGCACTGCAGGAGAAGGAGGCGGCCGGCCAGACGGCGATCATCCTCGGGCTCGCCGTGCTGTTCGCCTATCTGTTCCTGGTGGCGCTGTATGAAAGCTGGACGATCCCGGTGCCGGTGCTGCTGTCCGTCTCGGTCGGCCTGTTCGGCGCCATGACGGCGCTTTGGGTCGCCGGGCTCGACAACAACATTTATGCCCAGATCGGCATCGTGGTGCTGATCGCGCTTGCCGCCAAGAACGGCATCCTGATCATCGAGTTCGCCAAGGAACGGCGCGAGCATGGACTCAGCATCACCGAGGCCGCCATCGACGGCGCCCGTACCCGTTTCCGCGCCGTCATGATGACCAGCTTCGCCTTCATCGCCGGCCTTTATCCCCTGGTGGTCGCAGAGGGGGCGTCGATGCTGAGCCGCCGCGGCGTCGGCACCGCAGTGTTCGGCGGCATGATCTTCGCATCGGCCTTCGGCATCTTCATGATTCCCGTGCTCTACGTCATCTTCCAATGGCTGCGCGAGAAGCTGAAGGGGCTTGGGAAGAAGACAGCCGAGCCGCCGAAAGGCGAGCCAGCCGCGCATCCGGCGGCGTGACCGGCGGCCCCATCCGATCGCGGCAGAGGCTGGGCGTCAGAATTTCTCGGGGATGAGCTTGCCGGTGATGTCAATCTCCCGGTAGCCGGCGCGCTTCTGCCGCTTCGGCAGCTTGATCTTCTCGCGCTTCAGTTCCTCATAGGGGATCTTGCTGAGGAGATGGCTGATGATGTTCAAGCGCGCCCGCCGCTTGTCGTTGGAGCGCGCCACATGCCAGGGCGCCCAGGCGGTGTCGGTGGCCTGGAACATCTCGTCGCGGGCCCGGGAATAGTCATGCCAGCGGCTGTAGGATTTGAGATCCATCGGCGACAGCTTCCAGATCTTCCGGCCGTCATTGATGCGCGCCTCCAGGCGCCGGGTCTGTTCTTCGGAACTCACTTCAAGCCAGTACTTCAGCAGGATGACGCCGGATTCGACGATGGCCTTTTCGACCAGGGGCACGGCCAGCATGAATTTCTTGACCTGTTCGTCGGTGCAAAAGCCCATGACGCGCTCGACGCCGGCGCGATTGTACCAGCTGCGGTCGAAGATCACGATTTCTCCGGCCGCCGGGAGATGGGGCAGATAGCGTTGGACATACATCTGCGATTTTTCCCGCTCGGTCGGCGCCGGCAAGGCAAAGACGCGGAACGTGCGCGGGCTGACCCGCTCTGTGATCGCCTTGATCGTGCCACCTTTGCCCGCACCATCCCTGCCTTCGAACAGGATGCAGACTTTCAGCCCCTTGCGCTTGACCCATTCCTGGAGCTTCACGAGCTCGACATGCAGACGCTCGAGTTCCTCCTCATAATCCTTGCGCTTGAGCCTGCCGCCGGAAGCGGGCGATTTCGCAACCAGGGCCTGATTTTTCTTAGCCATTTCTTCCTCTCCGCTCGCCATCGGCAGTATTCGCCGCCTTGGCTCCTTGACACGGAAAATACTGTCTCCCCAATATTGGGCGGTTGATCCAAATCAACAGCCGGCGCATCATTCATAGTATTGAGTTACAGGTCAAACGAGGAAGCGCGATCATCAGCCGACTGAGTACGCCGCGACAGTTCGAAACCGAGACGGGGAGGTGCCTATGACCGAAATCATGCGACCCGATGATCTCAAAAAGATCGCCGACGATGCCGATATGGCGAAGGCGCGGGAGTATATGAGCCGGGCAAAGAAGCTGGAGGAAGAGCAGGCGCAGATGCGCGAGGCCTTCATGGGACGGGAAATCCGGCCGGAAGCCAGGGAACGCATCAACCAGGCGATCCGCCGCGCCGCGGAGCAGGGGCAGCGCGAATTTCAGGTGTTCATTTTTCCGGCGAGTTTCTGCAACGATAAAGGGCGGCGGATCAACAACAATGAACCGGATTGGCCCGAGTCATTGGACGGCTTCGCCAAGAAGGCGCATGAATTCTACGAAAAGGAACTGCGCCAGCTCGGTTACAAACTGCACGCGCAGATCCTCGACTACCCCGGCGGCATGCCGGGAAACATCGCCATGGTGCTCAAATGGTAGGAACGTCCGCCCGTTGATGGCGCAGGCGCAGGGGCCGGCGGCCCAAATCGGCGGCCTGCGGTCTATGTCTGCAGCAGCAGCGACGCCAATTCCGCGGCGATCTCGTCGGCGCCGAAAGCCGGCAGGGTGCGAAGCGAGGGGCGGTCGAGCGCAGTAACAGCGCCAGCCAGCGCCAGGGTGTTTCGGTTCCGCTTGCCGGGCCTGTCGAGCAAGCGGACGTCCGGCCAGACAGCAGACATCAGTTCGGCGTAGCGGCGCGCGGCCGGGTCGCTGTCATCAACCACATGGATATTGGCGATAAAGACTCCGGCAGGATGCGCAAGGCGATCCCGCACGAGCTGCAGAAACGCCGGCGTGGCGAATTGCGGCGGCAGCCGGTTGCCCGCATAGGCGTCGAGCACGATACCGTCATAGCGCTGCAGGCTCGACTGCAGAAACGCGGCGCCGTCCATGGCGTGACAGGCGATATCGGCGGGGAGGTGGAAGTACTGCCGGGCCAGCCGGAACGCCCAGGAGTCGATGTCGGCGATCGTCACCTTCGCGCCCGCGCCGTGGAGCATGGTGGCAAGGGTGCCGCCGCCGCAACCGATCATCAGCACCTCGCGGCAGCGGGACTGCAGCAGCAGATCGAAGACGGCGTGAATGTAGGCGACGAGACTGACGCCGCCGGCGTCGGCTTCGCTCTGATGGATCTGTCCCTGGTCGTAGCGGAATGCGCCGGTGGCGTCGTCCCGGGACACGATTATCTCGCCGAATTCGGAGGCGATCCTGGCGATTGGGGTCATGAGCGCGAAGAGAAGCAGAATCGGCGCAACGACACAAAGGTCCTGACCGGACTGCCGCGGGAGCGCTGCCTTATCGGCTGCGGCGGCCGGCCAGGAAACAAAGGATCGCCAGCGCCTGAATGGAGGCGGCCGCGATGAAAAACAGCGGGACGTCGCCGCCCGGGCTCGCCGCCCCATCGGGGGCCATGCTGCGGATCAGGCCGAAGACCACGGGGGCAAAGGCATAGGTCCCCTGCCCCATCGCGACGATGAGCGCGACGACGCGCTGGACGTCCTCCTTGGCGAATTCCACCTGGGCGATCAGGGGCGGCAGGGACGTGGCGTTGCCGATGCCGGCGCCGAACAGAACGACGCCCAGGAGCAGCAGCGGTGTGCTCTGGCCGGCGGCGCCGAGAAAGGCCAGGGATCCCGCGATCTGCACGGCATAGCTGGCGCAGGCGATCAGCCGGCGGTCGGCGCCCGCGGGCATGAGCCAGCCCACCAGCGTGCGGCCGCCGATGGCGCAGGCCGTCGCCAGGCCCATGGCCCAGCCGGCATATTGTGCGCCGAGCGCCGGCACTAGCAGGGAAAACAGGTGGGCGATCAGGCCGATCTGCGCGAAGAGGCCGAGGGCCATGGCGCCGGCGAGGCTGAGGAACTTCGCGCTGCGCCATAGCCGGATGCCTGGAAGCGGCAGTGCCAGCGGCGATGGGGCGGCGCGGGCCGCCACGCCGGCAGCGCCGCCGTCCGGCAGCAGGCCCATCTGCTGCGGCGTGCGCGAGAAGAAGCGGCTCGAGAGGAACCAGACCACGGTCACCATGGCGATGCCGATCAGCGCCGCGGCCGGGCCAAATCCGAGCCAGCCGATCGCGGCCACCCACAGCGGCGCGAAGATCACGCCGCCGATGCTGGCGCCGTTATAGGCCGAGGCGAGCGCCGCCGGGCGGCCGCGCTGGAACCAGGGCGAGACGATCGCATTGACAGCGGCCGCACCCATGGCGACCCAGCCGGCGCCGCTGAAGATCGTCGCCGCGAATAGCTGCCAGGGCGCATCCGCCGCCGCCCAGCCGAAGACGCCGACGGCCAGGGAGACGGCGCCGGCCTTGGTGACGGCGGGCAGACCGAAGCGGCGATGGAGCGCCGGCAGATTGGCCACCACCAGGGCGCCGATGACGAAATGCACGGTGACCGCCGTGGATACCAACGACAGCGACCAGCCGCGGGCCTCCTGCACGGCATGGAGGTAGACCGGCGGGCCATAGAACCCGACGCCCCAGCCGAAGATGGCGAGGACGAAGGCAGCGCCGACGACGCGCCAGCCATGGAAAAGCCGACCGGCCGGCTGGGCGGCGATGTCTGTTCTTGGCACCTGTCGATCGCGGGCGGAATTCATTGCCCATGTCTGGCAGTTGCTTGCCAGGCATGCTACGGTCTCGGCCGAACTATGGCGGTCGCCCGCGCGCTAGGATGCACTCGAACCAGCCGGAGGATCTTTCATGTCCAGCAATGCCGCCTTCGCCGAGATCGCCGCCCTGGCCGGGGACCCGGCCCGCGCCGCCATGCTGAATGCGCTGATGGATGGCCGCGCTCTCACGGCCTCGGAACTGGCGGAAACCGCCGGGGTCACGCCGCAGACGGCGAGCGGGCATCTGGCGCGGCTGACCACAGCGGGGCTGCTGACGCTCGAGAAGCAGGGCCGCCACCGCTATCACCGGCTGGCCAATCCCGCGGTCGCGCAGATGATGGAAGGCATCATGCAGGTGGCCTCGGCGCTCAACCCGCCGAAGCGGAAGGTGGTGGTGGGCCCGCGGGACGCGGCGCTGCGAACGGCGCGCACCTGCTACGACCATCTGGCCGGACGCTGGGCCGTGGCCGTCGCCGACTCGCTGGTGGCCGGCGGTCATGTGGAGCTGGCCGGCGATGGCGGCATGGTGACCGGCAAGGGCACGGCGCTGCTGCGGCGCCTCGGTGTCGAGGTGGATGGCATAACCGTGGCGCCGGGCCAGCGGCAGCGGCGCATGCTCTGCCGCCCCTGTCTGGATTGGAGCGAGCGCCGGCCTCACCTGGCGGGCGCCGTCGGATCGGCGCTGCTGGATCACTATCTGGACAAGGGCTGGGTGCGGCGGCTGAAAGGCACCCGGGCCGTGGAGATCACGCCGAAGGGCCAGCGCGGCTTTCGCGAGACGTTCGGAGTGAGTCCCAGCTAACCCCTGACGCTAAATCATCACCGCCCCGCCGTTGGGGCTGATGCACTGACCGGTCATGAAACTGTTCGCGGGGTCGGCGAGGAACAGCGCGGCGGCGGCGATTTCCTCCGGCCGGCCGATGCGGCCGAGGGGAATGTCGGCTTCCCTGGCGCGGGTTTCCGCGCTCATGCTCGCGAGGTCCAGCAGCGGCGTATCAACGGGGCCAGGGGCAATGGCATTGACCAGGATGTCGGGCGCGAACTCCCGGGCCCAGGAACGGGTCAGGGAGACCACGGCGCCCTTCGACGCGCAATAGACCGAGAATTCGGCACGGCCGAGATAGGCGAGCTCGGAGGCGATGTTGATGACGCGGCCGCTCTTCCGCTTGACCATGGCGCGCAATGCCTCGCGGCCGACCAGGAAGGTGCCCCGCAGATTGACCGCCATCAGCCGGTCGAAATCCTCCGCCGTGGTTTCCAGCAACGGTTTCTCGAACAGCACGCCGGCGCAATTGACCAGGATGTCCAAGCCGTCCAAACGAGGCAACGCCTCGGCGAACAGCGCGACGACACGCGCCTCGTCGGCAATGTCGGTGCGCAGGGCGAAAGCGCGGCCGCCGGCCTGTTCGATGCTCTGCACGACGCCGGCCAAGGTCTTTTCGTCGGCGCGGTCGGCGAGGGCGACGTTGGCGCCGGCACCCGCCAGTGCAACGGCGATCGCCCGGCCGATGCCGGAGGCGGCACCGGTCACCAGCGCCCGCTGCCCGGCAAGCTTGCCGCTCACGACAAAACCTCGCCACGATCGACGTTATAGGCCTGGCCGGTGATATTCTTCGCGGCATCCGACGCGAGGAAGAGATACAGGCCGGCCACATCCTCCGGCTCCATCAGGCCGGTCAGGCACTGCGTCGCGAACAGCTCGCTCAGCAGATCCTGCTCCGAGCGCTTGGAGCGCTTCGACATGTTGGCGAGCGAGCGCATCGCGGCGCGAGTCTTGACCCATCCGGGGCAGACCGCATTGACGCGGATACCGCGCGGCCCCAGTTCCTTTGCCATCGTGCGCATGAAACCGATATTGGCGTGCTTGGAGGTGACATAGGCGGAGAACTCCGCCGCCGCGGTCTTGCCCCATACCGAGGCGGTCAGCACGATGCTGGAACCGGCCTGCATCGACTTCACGGCTTCGCGTGTCACGTAGTAGGTGCCGATGACATTGATCTGGATGATGCGTTCGAAGGTCCTCTCCACCTCGTCGCCAGGTTCGAGGATCGGCGTGATCAGCTCGAGCCCCGCATTATTGACCAGGACATCGAGCTTGCCGAGGCTGCCGACCACCCGTTTCACCGCAGCACGGTCGGTGATGTCACAGACCTCCGCCGTCACCGGCCGTCCGGCTGCGGCCGCGATATCCTTGCCGGTGGCGATGATGTCCTTGGTGCTGGAGAGGATCGCGAGATCGGCGCCCGCCTCGGCGAAAGCCGTCGCCACCGCCGCGCCGATGCCGTGGCTGGCGCCGGTGACCAGCACGCGCTTGCCCGTGAAATTGAAGTTGCTCATTGGACCGGTGTCGCTCCCATCATGATCTGTTCGGTGCGCAGCGCCTGGGCGCGGGTGATGCCGAGGATCTGGTTGCGCAGCTTGAAAAAGGTCTCGCTGTCCTTGGTCTCCAGGTTCCGCTCCGTCGGCAGGTAATCTGTCACGCGCACTTCCTGCAGGATGCGCGCCGGCCGGGCGGAGAAGATGAAGATGCGGTCGGCCAGGAACACCGCCTCCTCCACATCATGGGTGACGAAGATGATGGTCTTCTGCTCGCTGCGCTGGATGACGTCGAGCTGGGCCTGAAGGAAATCCCGGTTCTGGGCATCGAGCGCGCCGAATGGCTCGTCCATCAGCAGCACATCGGGTCCAGCCGCCAGGGTGCGGGCGATGGCCAGACGCTGGCGCATGCCGCCGGAAATCCTGTTGACGTAGTAGTTCTCAAAGCCCTTGAGCCCCACCAGCTCCAGATAATGCCGCGCCCGGCGCTCTTTCTCCGCCGCGTCGAGATCGTCGCGGAATTTGAGGCCGAAGCGGATATTGTCGATGACGTTGAGCCAGGGAAAGGAAGAGTAGGACTGGAACACCATGCCCTTCTGCCGGTCGGGGCCGGTAACCGGTTTGCCAGCGATCAATACGCGGCCGGCGCTGGCCGTCTCCAGCCCGCCGACGATGCGCATCAGCGTGGTCTTGCCGCAGCCGGACGGGCCGAGGAACACGATCAGCTCACCCTTGTCGATGGCGATGGAGATGTCGTCGATGACGGGTATCGGCGTCGCGCTCGCGTCCGTCTGGAACGACTTGCTGACCCGCTCGATGGCGATGAAAGGCTGGGGCGATGCCACGGCCGGCCCTAGCGCAAATAGGCGAAGTAGCGGCGGTGTGCCCAGCGGATGGCTTGATCCGTCGCCAGGCCGATCACGCCGATGGTCAGCACGCCGGCGAAGATGACGTCGACGGCGCCGTAGCGCCGGGACGCCATGATGACATAGCCGATGCCGGATTTCGCCGCGACGATCTCCGCCACGATCAGATAGGTCCAGCACCAGCCCAGCGTGATCCGCAGATTGTCCACCATATTGGGCAGCATGGCCGGCAGGATGATGTGGCGCAGCACCGAGCGCGGCTTGGCGCCGACGGTCATGCCGATCTCGATATATTCCCGGGGCACGCGCCTTGCGTCGTCGGCGATGAGCAGCACCAGTTGGAAGAAGGTGCCGATCCACAACAGTGTAATCTTCGACGTCTCGCCGATGCCGAGCCAGACCACGGTCAGCGGCACCAGGGCCGGCACCGGCAGATAGCGGATGAAATCGATGATCGGCTCGCTCAGGCCGTTCACGATCCGGTAGGAACTCATGAAGATGCCCAGCGGGATCGCCATGACAGCCGACAGGAGGAACGCGACGCCCACGCGATAGACGCTGATGGCGATGTCCCAGAGGAAAGTGTGATCCGTATTCTCGCCGACCATCAAGCCGTACAGCCTGACGATGACATCGGGGATCGACGCCAGAAATCGCGGGCCGACCCATTCGAAGGCGGTGGCCAGCGACCATAGGATCAGCAGACCGGCGAAGCCGGCAATGCCGACATAGATATCGGTCTTGCGGCTGGTGGTGCCGCGGAATGTTATCAGGGAATGCCAGACCGACGGCGGTGGAGGGGCCGGCGCAGGGTCCGCGCCCGCGCGCGGCCCTGCCCCCTCACCCGGCGTTTCCGGCGATGAGCGACTCTCGGCCACCGTGGCCAGCCGACGCGCCCTAGCGCTTATGGTCCTTGAACAGATCGGTAATGATGGAGTTGTCGATCTGCTGGTTGGAGTTGAGCTTCACGTCGGCCGCGCCATTCTCGATATTGAGCTGCATCACCGTGTCGAAGAGATCATGCAGCTTGCCGCGCTGGCCGCCGGTGCCCAGATAGTCGACCGCTTCTTCGTAGGGCGTGTATTCCAGATTCACCAGCAGCTCTTCATACTCTTCCGGCGACAGCTTGAAATGGGGCGCCATGATCTTGATGGCATCGGCGCGGTTGGTCTTGAAATAGTCGATGGCCCGGTAGATGCCACGGAGGAACTTCCGGTACTGCTCGGGATTGGCCTTGAGATCGTCGGTGCGGGCGACGATCACGTCGGTGATCAGGCCTGGATAATCCCGGGACGACACCAGGATATGGGCGCCTTCCTTGTTGCTGGCCTTCAGCGCCTGGGTCAGCGTCGGCTCGTAGGTCGCGGCCGCCGCCACTTCCGGATCGGCGAACACGGCAATGGCATCGGCCGAGGCGATGTCACGCACTTCCAGATCGGCAAAGGTCAGTCCATGCTCCTTCAAGGCGAGCTGGGCCAGCAGGCGCGCCGGCACGTTCGGCTCCACGGCAAAGACCTTGCCCTTCAGATCCGCCGCCGTCTTGATCGAACCGTCGGCCACGACGCCGTCGCCACCGAGCGAAATATCGATGGTGCCGATGATCGTGCCCTGGGTCTCCGCCGTGCGCGGGCGGCCCTGATGCTCGCCGACGGTGCGCATGTCGCATTGGATGTCGCCGCGCTCCAGCGCCGGCAGGACGTTGCTGCGGTCGTCATCGAAGGTCTCGTTGACGGTGAGGCCCTCTTCCGCGAAATAGCCCAGCTCGTTCGCCAGATGCACCGGCGCGAAGCCGGGCCAGAACGGATAGGCGCAGCTGATGGTGTCGTCGGCCGCGGCGGGTCCGGCAAAGCCGGCCGCGGAAATTGCCAACGCTGCAAGAATTGTCGATAGCCCACGCGTTTTCATGTTTCCTCTCCCCGTTTGCTGCTTCTTAAGCCGCGCCCCAACAGCGCTTGAACTCCAGGCTAGCCCCGTTTTCCGCGCCGCGCCACGGCATCGGCGAGGATGCACAAGATCTCGAACATGATGGTGGCGCCCACCAGCGCCGTGTTGCCGCTGGGATCGAAGGGCGGAGATACCTCCACCACATCGCCGCCGATCAGGTTCAGCCCCTGCAGGCCGCGGATCACATGCTGCGCTTCCAGCGTGGTCATGCCGCCGATTTCGGGCGTGCCGGTGCCCGGCGCATAGACCGGGTCAAGGCCGTCGACATCGAAGCTGACATAGGTCGGCCCCTTGCCGGCGACGCGGCGGGCCTCCTTGATGACCTTGTCCACGCCGAGCTTGGTGAACTCCTCCATGTAGATGACGCGCATGCCCGAGCTTTCGGCGAACTCCATGTCCTTGGCGCTGTAGATCGAGCCGCGGATGCCGATCTGCACCGTGCGCTTGGGATCCAGCAGCCCCTCCTCGACCGCGCGGCGGAACGGCGTGCCGTGGGTGTATTTGTGGTCGCCGAAATAGCGGTCGTTGGTATCGGAATGGGCGTCGAAATGGATCATGCCGATCGGCCGGTCCTTGGCGATGGCGCGGAAGATCGGCAGCGTGATCAGGTGATCGCCGCCGGCCGACATCGGCAGGCAGCCGGCGGCATGGACCTTGGCAAAGAAGCGTTCGATCTTGCCCAAGCTGTCCATCAGGTCGATGGGATTGCAGGGCGCGTCGCCCAGATCTCCGACCCGCGCCAGCTCATAGGGCGCGATGCGGCTTACATGGTGCACCTTGCGCACGAAGCTGGACATGTTGCGGATTTCCCGCGGCCCGTGGCGCGCGCCGGCCCGGTTCGTGGTGCCGCCATCCCAGGGCACGCCGATCAGCGCGATGTCCAGCTTCGCCGGATCGCGGGTATGAGGCAGCCGCATGAAGGTGGGGATGTCGCCGAAGCGCGGCGTCACGGCCGCATCGACGGGTTGCGGGAATTCCTGATTCCGGCTGGTTTTTCTGGCCATTGGGTACTTCTGTAGTCCGTGCAAGCGTCAGACTACAGACCGTCAGCCGGGGCGACAACCTCGCCCCGGCATACCCCGGTTTTGCGCCGTCCTAGCCGAGTTTCGGCCGCGTCTTGACCACGCTCGGGCGGTTGGAGATCTGCTCGAGCCAACGCTTGACCCGGGGCGATTTCGACAGCGCCGCCTTGCCCTCCGGCGTCGCCGAGAAATACTCCATCAGCGGCGCCACATAGAGATCGGCCAGAGTGAGATCCTTGCCGCAGAGGAACGGCCCGCTGCCATCGGCCAACGATTCGAGCGCCTCCAGCGACTTCTCGGCCTTGGGCTTGGCCTCCGCCACCGCCTTCTCATCCACGGGCGCGCCCAGCAGCGGATTGACCACCCGCTGGAACACGACGGAGATCATCGACGGATAGGCATAGCTGTCGACAACGCCCATGATCTGATTCATGCGCGCGCGGGATTTGGCGTCGCCCGGCTGCAGCTTCGGCCCGGGCACCACATCGTCGACATAGTGGGTGATGGCCGAGGTCTCATACATCGTCATGCCGTCATGGCTGAAGGCCGGGACCTTGCCGAAGGGCTGGCGGGCCAGATGCGCCGGACTGTTGCCGTCGCCCTTGAGAATATCGACTTCGTCCAGCTTGTAGCCCGCGCCCTTTTCCTCCAGGGCGAGCCGGACCGTGCGGGTGTAGGTGCTGTAGGCGGGACCGTGAACGACGGGCTGTGACATTGTCTTCCTCCCTCTGGGATTTGCTCCCCGCCGGCGCGGCGGCGAGAAGCTCTAAATGCCTCTGTTGGTGTGATTTTTTGGGCATGCTGGACGCCGGAGCCAATCACGATAGCGTGACGCGACCGAAGGTTCTATAGTTTCCGTTCAGGTGCGCGGTCGACGGGGCCGCCCACGCCTCGTTCGGCCGAACCCTTGGATGGCAGGCGCTAAACTTGCGCCTATGGGAATTTGGAGGCGACAAATGCATGCACGCGACATCCTGAAGAACAAGGGTAACAGGGTCTTCAACGCCAAGGCCGAGATGCTGGTGGCGGATATCAGCCGGATGCTGCATGAGAACCGCATCGGTGCGGTGCTGATCCTCGATGCCGCCGGCAAGATCGCCGGCATTCTATCGGAACGGGATATCGTCTCCGGCATGGCTAAGCATGGCGCCGCCGTGACGACGATGACCGTGGGCTCGCTGATGACCCGCGAAGTGATGACCTGCCAGCCGACCGACTTGATTGCCGATATCATGGCGACCATGACGGCGCGGCGCATCCGCCATCTGCCAGTGGTCGAAGAGGGCCGCCTGCTGGGCGTCATCAGCATCGGCGACGTGGTGAAGTCCCGGCTCGACGAGGCGGCGCATGAAGTCGACTCCCTGCGCGAATATGTGATGACGGCGCACTAGGCGCAGATAGCCGGCCTCACTCTGACTTTCGCTCGATCATTGCCCGGCGATATCGGTGCGCCTAGGTTATGGGGCGCGATCAGTTCCGGCGGATAGGACAATGACCGAAGCAACCGATTTTCTGGCCATCTGCAAACCGGGGATGACGCTGCGGACGCGCGGGCGCTCGGAGGCGCGCATCCTCCAGGTGGATAGCTGCGGGCAGCCTGATCCATGGCGAGATCCCGATGTATGGACCGGCCGTCTGGCGCGCCGATGGTACCTACAAGGACTCGCCGGGCGGAGCCGCTGGCCCGTTCGACCTGCTGCCGCCCAATCCCGCCCCGGCCGCGGCACCGAAGCAGTCGGTCAAGCTGAGCGAAGCGCTGGATGCCGACGGCCGCGCCTTCTGCTGCGACTGACGCCGCGAACCGGTCACCGTGAGCGACGACCGCCTGCCCGCCGATGTCTGGGTGCATGCCCAGCTGCGGCGCTGGAACAGCGAGGGTTTCCCCGCCGTCCTGCTGCGCCGGGGCGATGCCCATGGCGGCGCCATCATCCTGAAAATCGTCGCCGCCGACGAGACCTGCCGCATCCTGACGCAAACCCGCGACAGCGACGGCAATCCGGCCTGGATGCAGGCCCTGCAAGGCCAGGCCGCAAATCCCGCCGACGCCGAGGCCTATGTCGGCCGCGCCCTGCAGCGCGATCCCGATCTCTGGGTGATCGAGATCGAGGACCGCCGCGGCCTCTGGAGCCTGGACGGCAAGGTCCTGAAATAAAACGGCGAAAGCCGATTCAGGCAATCTTTACGACGCTCCCCCACAATCGGCCAGTCAGGTGCAACAGCCTGATGTCGCCGGAGAATCCGCCATTCCACAGCGGGCCGGCGCCATCGGCCAAGCCCCAGAAATCGATCGGACAACCCGGCAGCAAGGACAGCGCGGCAGAACATCGCCATGGCAACGCCTGTGAAGGACTCGGTTCTCCAGACCGGCAACCCGTTGATCGACGGGTTGCTCGAGGGCGGCTCCTGGCAATTTTCCGGGCCGCGCAACCTGACCTATTCGCTGCATGAGCTGACGGGCGAAGGAGTTCTGACGCCGGCCTTCACGGCGGCCGTGCAGAATTCCTTCGCGGCCTGGGCGGCAGTGGCCAACGTCACCTTCACCCAGATCAGCTCCGGCACGAACGCCTATCAGAGCACCGCCGACATCGCCATCACCCTGACCGGCGACGAGCTGGTGAAAGAGTTCGGCGCCATCGGCATCGGCCTCTTCCCGGATTCCGATATCGGCGACAGCTGGCTGACCGATGTCGACGATCTCTACAATATGAGCCTGAACCGCGCCAACTATCCGAAGCCGGAAGGCGACATCTATTTCGACGACATGCAGGAGGAATTCGATTTCCTGCATCCCGGCAGCCTGGGCTTCTCAGTCATCCTGCACGAGATCGGCCATGCGCTGGGCCTGAAGCATCCCCATGACGATGGCGGCAATGACCGGCCGACATTCACAGAACTCAATATCTCGAGCAAGGACGACGGCCTGTGGACCGTCATGAGTTACAACGACATCGGCACCAAGCTGAGCGCCGGCCATCAGGTGACGCCGATGCCGCTGGATATCCTGGCGATCCAGCAGATCTACGGCGCCAACATGACCTATCATACCGGCGACGATGTCTATCAGCTGACCGACGACAATGCGGTGCGCACGATCTGGGATGCCGGCGGCATCGACACCATCTCCGCCGCCGGCCTGAATTTCGCCGTCACCATCGATCTGCGCCAGGGCGGCTTCAGCAAGCATGGCAACCCCACGGTCGACGGCGTCGAAGCGCAGACCGCCGTCGCCTACAATGTGGTGATCGAGAACGCCACCGGCGGCCTGAAGAACGACACCATCTACGGCAACGATGCCGCCAATATCCTCACCGGCGGCGGCGGCACCGACAAATTCTACGGCTATGGCGGCGACGACACCTACTACATCACCGGCGGCACGATCAGCGAAGGGACGAGCGGCGGCTTCGATATCGTCTACTCGACCGTCAGTCACGCGCTGTCGGCGAATGTGGAGAACCTGTTCCTCACCGGCGCCGGCAACAGCAACGGCACCGGCAATGCGCTGGGCAACGCGATCGAGGGCAACAGCGGCAACAATATCCTGAACGGAGGCGGCGGCGTGGACACGCTGACCGGCGGCGACGGCAATGACACCTATGTCATCGATAACTCGGCCGATGTGATCGTCGAGCTGGCCGGCCAGGGCATCGATACCGTGCAGAGCGCCGTTGCCTATATCCTTTCCGGCAATTTCGAGAACCTGACGCTGACGGGCTCCGGCCGCCATCGACGGCACCGGCGACAGCAATGCCAACGCCATCTCCGGCAATCTGGGCGTCAATCATCTGGATGGCGGCGACGGCAGCGATACGCTGAACGGCGGCGGCGGCGCGGACACGCTGACCGGCGGCCTGGACGATGACGTCTTCATCCTGGACAACATCGGCGATCTGGCGATCGAACTTCCCGGCGGCGGTCATGACCGGGTCGAGAGCAGCGTCACCATGATCCTCGCCGCCGAGATCGAGGACCTGACGCTGACCGGCAGCGGCAACATCAACGGCACGGGCAACGATCTCGACAACAATGTCCTGGGAAATGCCGGCGCCAACCAGCTCACCGGCGGACTCGGCACGGATACGCTGGCCGGCGGCGCCGGCAACGACACCTACATCATCGAGGACGGCACCGACTCCATCATCGAAGCGGCCAAGGGCGGTACCGATCTGATCCAGAGCAGCATCACGGTGGATCTCAGCCTGGCTGCGCTGGCCGAGATCGAGAACCTGACGCTGACCGGCAGCGGCGCGATCGACGGCAAGGGCAACGGCTACGCCAACATCCTGACCGGCAACGGCAACGACAATCTGCTGGATGGCGGTGCGGCGGCGGACCGGATGACCGGCGGCGGCGGCAACGATATCTACGTCGTGGACAATGCCGCCGACATCATCGTGGAGACATCGGGCAACGGCGACGATACCGTCCGATCCTCTGTCGCCTGGATCCTGGGCGCCGAGTTGGAGCGTCTGCATCTGCAGGGCGGCGCCGATATCAACGGCACCGGCAATCTGCTGGCCAACGAGCTGCTGGGCAATGACGGCAACAATCTGCTGAACGGCATGGCCGGCGCCGATTCCATGGCCGGCGGCGACGGCAACGATACCTATATTGTCGACAATACCGGCGACGTCGTCACCGAAAGCCCCAGCCAAGGCGCCGATGCCGTCCAGTCAAGCGTCAATTTCACATTGGGCGCCGAGATCGAAAACCTGGCTCTGACGGGAACGCTGGCGATCAGCGGCACCGGCAATGACGGCGCCAACCTGATCACAGGCAACGCGCGCCGGCAATGGCCTCAACGGCGGGCTCGGCGCCGATACGCTCAACGGCGGCGCCGGCGCCGATAGCATGACCGGCGGCGATGGCGACGACGTCTATTTCATCGACAACGCCAAGGACTCCGTCGTCGAACTCGGCGGCGAAGGCAGCGACACCGTCAATTCGGTCTTCGCCATCGACCTCAACAGCCTCGGCCTTGCCAACATCGACCACGGCACGCTGACCGGCGCGGGCAACACCGGCGCGACCGGCAATGGCGATGGCAATCTGCTGAAGGGCAACAGCGGCGCGAATCTGATCGACGGGCGCGGCGGCGCCGACACGATGCAGGGCGGCGCCGGCAATGACATCTATGTTGTCGACGATGCCGGCGACGAGGTCACCGAACTCGCCAAGGGCGGCATCGATACGGTCAAGAGCGCCGTCACCTTCGACCTGAGCGCACCGGCTCATTTGGAGATCGAGCGCCTGACCCTCACCGGCGGCGCTGATATCGATGCCATCGGCAATGGCTGGGCGAATATCCTGACCGGCAATGACGGCGACAACCTGCTGGATGGCGGCGCCGGCGCCGACCGGATGACCGGCGGCAAGGGCGATGACATCTATGTGGTCGATTCGGCCGCAGACATCGTGATCGAACTCGCCGGCGGCGGCGACGACACCGTCAAATCCTATGTCAGCCGGACCCTGGGCGCCGAATTCGAGCGCCTGCATCTGCTGGGCAGCCTCGATATCAATGCCACCGGCAATGCCGTCGCCAACGAGCTGCTGGGCAATGATGGTAACAATATCCTGAACGGCCTGGGCGGGGCCGACAGCATGGCGGGCGGCGCCGGCAACGACACCTATGTCGTCGACATCGCGGGCGACACCGTCTCCGAGGCTCTCAACGCCGGAATCGACCTGATTCAGTCCCGCGTCACTTTGACGCTGGGCAGCGATATCGAGAACCTGACGCTGACCGGCACGGCGGCCATCTCCGGCACCGGCAACGATCTCGGAAACGTGATGACGGGCAATGCCGCCGCCAACAGCCTGGCTGGCGGGCTGGGCGACGACACGCTGAATGGCGGCGCCGGCGCCGACACCCTGACCGGCGGCGACGGGAATGACTGGTATTTTATCGATAATGCGAAGGATCTGCTGGTCGAGGCCGGCGGCGAAGGCAGCGATACGGTCAGCTCGACCGGCAGCGTCGACCTCAACCTGCCGCGATTCGCCAATATCGAGCATGTGACGCTGACCGGCGGCGGAACGCATCAATGCCACGGGCAATAGCGACGCAAACTTGCTCCGGGGCAATGCGGCCGGCAACATTCTGACCGGCGGCGACGGCGCCGATACCCTGGATGGCGGCCTGGGCATCGACAAGCTGACCGGCGGCAACGGCAGCGACCTGTTCCTGCGTCACGCGATCAATGAGGGCCGCGACGTCATCACCGACTTCCAGGCCGGCGCCGGCGGCGATGTCCTGGACATTTCCGATATGCTGCTGGGGTTTACCGCCGGAAACGAAGACCAGTTCGTGCAATGCGTGGCCTCGGGCAGCGCGACGATCCTGCGCGTCGATGCCAATGGCAGCACCGGCGGCGCGCATTTTAGCGATGTCTTCATCATCAGCAGCGCGGCGGTTTGTCGCTGAGCACGCTCATCGCGGACGGGAATCTCGTCCTCACTTAGACCGGGCCGACCGTTTATCCCCCAATTGCGTCATCCGCATCGTCGCGCTCGCTCGCGAAGCGGCACTCATGCCCAACCTGCTTAATGGATAGGTAATATTTCTCTACGGAAATTTAACCTATGGAGCTATGGCGAGGCCGCGATTTCACCGCAATTTTGCGCCTTTTCCCGTCGCCTGAAGCTAGCCCCATCCCATCAGAATAAATTCATTCCGATCAGCAGCGTGCGCGGATTTACGATTCCTAAATACGGTATGCAATAGGATTCATATTGGGTCACCGGTCGTCGAATGGCCTTGATGGGCTCCCGCCTGCCGATATGGACTTATCGACCACCATCTCAAAAAAGCAGTGGCGTCGTAAAAAAATCAAGATTGGATCATGACCGTCATAAACCGCGAACAGACAACTTTTGAAAAATGCGAGTCACCCGCTGAACTTCTGAACAAGCTGAAGGAAGGCGGCGATCGCGGCGTCATGCTTCAGCAAGGTCTGGCACCGGCGACGATCGTGCTGGCGCCGGATGCCGGCGAGACCGTCGTCGTCGATCCGAAGACTCGGCACCGTCCTGCAGTTCGCGTTCAGCCTCGCCGAAGCGGACATCAAGCCGACCACCAACGGTATCAAGATCGAGCTGCCCAACGGCGGCACGGTCATCCTCAAGAATTTGACGCTGCTGGAAGCGGTGCCGGTTGTCGGCGAGGCGGCCGGCACGACCGAACCGCAGCTCTGCTTCAAATCGACCGGCCAGGCCGTGCAGATCGTCGATCGCACCGGTTCCGGCTTCCGCGACGTGCATCAGCCGCAATCCAAC
The DNA here is from genome assembly GCA_963816235.1 of uncultured Alphaproteobacteria bacterium. Lineage (GTDB taxonomy): Bacteria > Pseudomonadota > Alphaproteobacteria > Dongiales > Dongiaceae > DATKFM01. Next base: position 166,269 of record CAWFKD010000001.1, read on the forward strand.
ATGGTCCTGTCGACGCTGATCGCCCATGGCGTGCTCGACGCGACCGCGCTCAACTATCACGTCGGCGAGCCGAACGTGACCTATCGCGAACAGTTCGGCAGCCTGGGCGCAGAGAACAGCAACGGAATCATTGCCGGCGACGACACGTTGACCCTCGTTGAAGATGGCGCGATCTCCGGCGGCAACGTCCTTGCCAACGATTCGTCATCAGGCGGTTCGCTGACGGTCATCAGCGTCAACGGCTCGGAGAGCAATGTCAGCGCGCGCTTGGCGAGCGACCATGGCTGGCTGACGCTCAACCCCGACGGCTCCTATACCTACGAAGTCGACAACAGCGATCCGGACGTGCAGGGCCTCAGCGTCGGCGAAAGCTTCGTCGAGGTTTTCAGCTACACGGTCTCCGATGGCAATGGCGGCACCCAGACCGCGACCATCGTCATCACCATCAACGGCACCAATGACGGCCCGGTCGCCAATGCCGATGTGGCTGCTATCGCGGAAGACGCGGTCGCGCCGGTCACCGGCAACGTGCTCGCCAATGACACCGATGTCGACGGCGATACGCTGATCGTCACCACGACCGGCCCGCAGGCCGGCGGCTACGGCACCCTGACACTGAACTTCGATGGCAGCTACAGCTATGCTCTCGACAGCAGCAATCCGGTCATCCAGGCGCTCGGCGTCGGCGAGAGCCTGACCGAGACCTTTACCTACAGCATTTCCGACAGCAACGGCGGCACCAGCAGCGCCACGATCACCATCACCATCAACGGCACCAATGACGGCCCGGTGGCCAATGCCGATGTGGCTGCTATCGCGGAAGACACGGTCGCGCCGGTCACCGGCAATGTCCTGACCAATGACACCGATATCGACGGCGATACGCTGGCGGTGACCACCACCGGTCCGCAGGCCGGCAGCTATGGCTCGCTCACGCTCAACGGCGATGGCAGCTATAGCTACAGCCTGGACAATGCCAACCCGGATGTTCAGGGGCTGGGCAATGGCGAGACGCTGACCGAGACCTTTACCTACTTCATTTCCGACGGCCAGGGCGGCTCGTCCAGCTCCACCCTGACCATCACCATCACCGGCAGCAATGACGGCCCGGTCGCCAATCCGGATGTGGCGACAGTGACCGAAGACGATGCCGCACCGGTCACCGGCAATGTCCTGACCAATGACACGGATCTGGATGGCGACGCGCTGACCGTGACCAGCACTGGGGCGCAGACCGGCACCTACGGTACGGTCACCATCAACGCCGACGGCACGTTCAGCTATGTCCTCGACAACGCCAGCCCGGCCGTGCAGGGGCTCGGCATCGGCGAGACGGTGACGGAGACATTCTCCTACAGCATCTCCGACGGTAATGGCGGCACGTCGACTTCCACACTGACCATCATCGTCAGCGGCGCCGATGACAGCCCGGTAGCGAACGCCGACACGGCGACGATCGCGGAAGACGCAGTCGCGCCTGTCACCGGCAATGTGCTTGATCAACGATACGGACGCGGATGGCGATGCCCTCTCCGTCACCAATTCCGGCCTGCAGAACGGCAGCTTTGGCACGCTCACCCTCAATAGCGACGGCACTTACAGCTACAGCCTGGACAACAGCAATCCGACCGTACAGGGACTCGCCGTCGGCGAGACGCTGACGGAGACCTTCACCTATTTCGTTTCCGATGGAAGCGGCGGCACGTCGAACTGCGACGCTGACCATCACCATCACCGGTACCAATGACGCCCCGGTGGCGAATGCGGACGCGGCCACCATCGCGGAAGACACGGTCGCGCCGGTCACCGGCAATGTGCTGACCAACGATACGGATGTGGACGGCGATGCCCTGACGGTCACCACCACGGGCGCCCAGGCCGGCAGCCTATGGCTCGGTGATCATCAATGCCGACGGCAGCTACAGCTACGCCCTGGATAATGCCAACCCGGCGGTTCAGTTGCTCGGTGTCGGCGCGACGCTGACGGACAGCTTCTCCTACAGCATCTCCGACGGCAATGGCGGCACGGCGACGTCGACACTGACCATCACCATCACCGGCACCAATGACGGTCCGGTGGCCAATGCCGATGTGGCTGCTATCGTGGAAGACACGGCCGCGCCGGTCACCGGCAATGTGCTGAGCAACGATACGGATCCTGAAGGCGACAGTCTGTCGGTCACGACCACAGGCGCGCAGACCGGCAGCTACGGCACGCTCTCCATCTTTGGCGACGGCAGTTACAGCTACAGCCTGGATAACGCCAACCCGGCAGTTCAGGCTCTGGGTGTCGGCGAGACGGCGACCGAGACGTTCTCCTACTCCATCTCCGACGGCAATGGCGGCACTTCCACTTCGACACTGACCATCACAATCACCGGCACCAATGACGCCCCGGTGGCCGATGACGACAGCTATGTCGTCGCGGAAGACGGTTCCGTCACCATCAATGCCGCCAATGGCGTGCTCAACGGCGACACCGACGCCGACGGCGATACGCTGACGGTCACCGGCCTGCTCAGCGGACCGGGCAATGGCACGTTGACGCTGAACGCCGACGGCAGCTTCACTTATACGCCGGATCCCGGCTACAACGGCACCGACAGCTTCGTCTACGAGGTTTCCGACGGCAATGGCGGTACCGATACCGCCACGGTGACCATCAATGTCGGCGGCGTGAACGACAATCCGGTCGCAAGTCCGGATGTGGCGACGATTGCGGAAGACGCGATCGCGCCGGTCACCGGCAATGTCCTGACCAACGATACGGACGCGGATGGCGACATCCTGACGGTGTCGAATCCCGGCGACCAGACGGGCGGCTTCGGCACGCTGACGCTTAATGCGGATGGCACCTACAGCTATTCGCTCGACAACGGCAATGCCACGGTCCAGGCGCTGGGAGTCGGCGAGACGCTGACCGAGACCTTCACCTACTCGGTGGCGGACGGCCAGGGCGGCACGGCCAGCTCGACGCTGACCATCACCATCACCGGCACCAACGACGGCCCGGTGGCTGACGATGACAGCTATGGCGTCGCTGAAGACGGCTCTGTCACCATCAACGCCGCCAACGGTGTGCTCGACGGCGACACCGACATCGACGGCGATACGCTGACGGTCACCGGCGTCCTCAGCGGGCCCGGCAATGGCACGCTGACGCTGAACGCCGACGGCAGCTTCACCTACACCCCGGCTCCCGGCTACAACGGCACCGACAGCTTCATCTACGAGGTCTCCGATGGCAATGGCGGCACCGATACCGCCACGGTGACCATCAATGTCGGCGGCGTGAACGACGATCCGGTCGCCAATCCGGATGTCGACACTATTGCCGAAGACACGGTCGCGCCGGTCACGGGCAATGTGCTGACGAACGATACGGATGTCGACGGCGACATCCTGACGGTGTCGAACCCGGGCGATCAGACGGGCGGCTATGGGACGCTGACGCTCAATACCGACGGCACCTACAGCTATGCGCTCGACAACGGCAACGGCACCGTCCAGGCGCTGAGTGTCGGCGAGACCCTGAGCGAGACCTTCACCTATTCGGTGTCGGACGGCCAGGGCGGCACGGCCAGCTCGACACTGACCATCACCATCACCGGCACCAATGACGGCCCGGTGGCCAATGCCGATGCGGCCACGATTGCCGAGGATGCCGCAGCGCCGGTTACCGGCAATGTCCTCACCAACGACACCGATGTGGATGGCGATGCCCTGGCCGTTACCACCACGGGCGCCCAGGCCGGTACTTATGGCTCGGTCACCATCGCTGCCAACGGCGCCTATAGCTACGCCCTCAACAGCGCCAACCCGGCGGTCCAGGCCCTGGGTGTCGGCGAGACGCTGACGGAGACCTTCAGCTACTCCATCTCCGACGGCAATGGCGGTACGTCCACCTCGACCCTGACCATCACCATCACCGGCACCAATGACGGCCCGGTCGCCAATGCCGGACACGACCACGATCGCGGAGGATACGGTCGCCCCGGTCACCGGCAACGTGCTGACCAACGACACCGATGTGGATGGCGACGCCCTGACGGTCACCACCACCGGCGCCCAGGTCGGCACCTACGGCACGGTCACGATCGCCGCCAGACGGCAGCTACAGCTTCACGCTGAACAACGGCAATGCCGCGGTCCAGGCCCTGGGTGTCGGCGAGACGCTGACCCAGAGCTTCAACTACACGATCTCCGACGGCAACGGCGGGACGTCCACCTCGACGCTGACCATCACCATCACCGGCACCAATGACGGTCCGGTGGCCAATGCCGGACACCAACACGGTGGCCGAGGACACGGTCGCGCCGGTCACCGGCAACGTGCTGACCAATGACACCGATGTGGATGGCGACGCCCTGACGGTCACCACCACGGGCGCCCAGGCCGGCACCTACGGCACGGTCACCATCAACGCCGACGGCAGCTACAGCTTCGCGCTGAACAACGGCAACGCCGCGGTCCAGGCCCTGGGTGTCGGCGAGACGCTGACCCAGAGCTTCAACTACACGATCTCCGACGGCAATGGCGGCACAGTCGACCTCGACGCTGACCATCACCATCACCGGCACCAATGACGGCCCGGTGGCCAATCCGGACACCAACACGGTGGCCGAGGACACGGTCGCGCCGGTCACCGGCAACGTGCTGACCAACGACACCGATGTGGATGGCGACGCTCTGACCGTCACCACCACCGGCGCCCAGGTCGGCCCCTACGGCACGGTCACCATCAACGCGGACGGCAGCTACAGCTTCGCGCTGAACAACGGCAACGCCGCGGTCCAGGCCCTGGGCGTCGGCGAGACGCTGACCCAGAGCTTCAACTACACGATCTCCGACGGCAACGGCGGCACGTCCACCTCGACGCTGACCATCACCATCACCGGCACCAATGACGGCCCGGTGGCCAATGCGGATGCGGCTGTCATCGCGGAAGACACGGTCGCGCCGGTCACCGGCAATGTGCTGACCAACGACACCGATGTGGATGGCGACGCCCTGACGGTGACCACCACCGGCGCCCAGGTCGGCCCCTACGGCACGGTCACCATCAACGCCGACGGCAGCCTACAGCTTCGCGCTGAACAACGGCAACGCCGCGGTCCAGGCCCTGGGTGTCGGCGAGACGCTGACCCAGAGCTTCAACTACACGATCTCCGACGGCAATGGCGGCACGTCGCACCTCGACGCTGACCATCACCATCACCGGCACCAATGACGGCCCGGTGGCCAATGCGGACGCCAACTACGATGGCGGAGGACACGGTCGCGCCGGTCACCGGCAACGTGCTGACCAACGACACCGATGTGGATGGCGACGCCCTGACGGTCACCACCACCGGCGCCCAGGCCGGCACCTACGGCACGGTCACCATCGCGGCCAACGGCGCCTACAGCTTCGCGCTGAACAACGGCAACGCCGGCGGTCCAGGCCCTGGGCGTCGGCGAGACGCTGACCGAGAGCTTCAACTACACCATCTCCGACGGCAACGGCGGCACGTCGACCTCGACGCTGACCATCACCATCACCGGCACCAATGACGGCCCGGTGGCGAATGCCGGACACCAACACGGTGGCCGAGGACACGGTCGCGCCGGTCACCGGCAATGTGCTGACCAACGACACCGATGTGGATGGCGATGCCCTGACGGTGACCACCACGGGCGCCCAGGCCGGCACCTACGGCTCCGTGACCATCGCGGCCAATGGCGCGTACAGCTACTCCCTGAACAATGGCAATGCGGCGGTCCAGGCGCTGGGTGTCGGCGAGACGCTGACGGAGACCTTCACCTACTCGATCTCGGACGGCCAGGGCGGCACGTCCACCTCGACCCTGACCATCACCATCACCGGCACCAACGACGGTCCGGTGGCCAATGCCGGACGCCAACACGGTGGCTGAGGACACTGTCGCCCCGGTCACCGGCAACGTCCTGACCAACGACACCGATGTCGATGGCGACGCTCTGACGGTCACCACCACCGGCGCCCAGGTCGGCACCTACGGCACGGTCACCATCAATGCGGACGGCACCTACAGCTTCACGCTGAACAACGGCAACGCCGCGGTCCAGGCCCTGGGCGTCGGCGAGACGCTGACCCAGAGCTTCAACTACACGATCTCCGACGGCAATGGCGGGACGTCCACCTCGACCCTGACCATCACCATCACCGGCACCAATGACGGCCCGGTGGCCAATGCCGATGCGGCTACTATCGCGGAAGACACGGTTGCCCCGGTCACCGGCAACGTCCTGACCAACGACACCGATGTCGATGGCGATGCTCTGACGGTCACCACCACGGGCGCCCAGGCCGGCACCTACGGCACGGTCACCATCAACGCGGACGGCAGCTACAGCTTCGCCCTGAACAACGGCAACGCCGCGGTCCAGGCCCTGGGCGTCGGCGAGACGCTGACCCAGAGCTTCAACTACACGATCTCCGACGGCAACGGCGGCACGTCCACCTCGACGCTGACCATCACCATCACGGGCACCAATGACGGCCCAGTGGCAAATCCGGACACCAACACGGTGGCCGAGGATACGGTCGCGCCGGTCACGGGCAACGTGCTGACCAATGACACGGATGTCGACGGCGACGCCCTGGCGGTCACGACCACCGGTGCCCAGGTTGGTACCTACGGCACGGTCACCATCAATGCGGACGGCAGCTACAGCTTCGCCCTGAACAACGGCAACGCCGCGGTCCAGGCCCTGGGTGTCGGCGAGACGCTGACCCAGAGTTTCAACTACACGATCTCCGACGGCAATGGCGGCACCAGCAGCTCGACGCTGACCATCACCATCACCGGCACCAATGACGGCCCGGTGGCGAATGCTGATGCGGCCACGATCGCCGAGGACACGGTCGCGCCGGTCACCGGCAATGTGCTGACCAACGACACCGATGTGGATGGCGATGCTCTGACCGTCACCACCACCGGCGCCCAGGTCGGCACCTACGGCACGGTCACCATCAACGCGGACGGCAGCTACAGCTTCGCCCTGAACAACGGCAACGCCGCGGTCCAGGCTCTGGGTGTCGGCGAGACGCTGACCCAGAGCTTCAACTACACGATCTCCGACGGCAATGGCGGCACGTCCACCTCGACGCTGACCATCACCATCACCGGCACCAACGACGGCCCGGTGGCCAATGCGGACACAGCCACGATCGCCGAGGACACGGTCGCGCCGGTCACCGGCAATGTCCTGACCAATGACACCGATGTGGATGGCGACGCCCTGACGGTGACCACCACGGGCGCCCAGGTCGGCACCTACGGCACGGTCACGATCAGCGGCGGACGGCAGCCTACAGCTTCGCGCTGAACAACGGCAACGCCGCGGTCCAGGCCCTGGGTGTCGGCGAGACGCTGACCCAGAGCTTCAACTACACGATCTCCGACGGCAACGGCGGCACGTCCACCTCGACGCTGACCATCACCATCACCGGCACCAATGACGGTCCGGTGGCCAATCCGGACACCAACACGGTGGCCGAGGACACTGTCGCGCCAGTCACCGGCAACGTTCTGACCAATGATACGGATGTGGATGGCGACGCCCTGGCGGTCACCACCACGGGCGCCCAGGCCGGCACCTACGGCACGGTCACCATCAACGCAGACGGCAGCTACAGTTTCGCGCTGAACAACGGCAACGCCGCGGTCCAGGCCCTGGGTGTCGGCGAGACGCTGACCCAGAGCTTCAACTACACGATCTCCGACGGCAACGGCGGCACGTCCACCTCGACGCTGACCATCACCATCACCGGCACCAATGACGGCCCGGTGGCCAATGCTGACGCGGCTGTTATCGCGGAAGACACGGTCGCCCCGGTCACCGGCAATGTGCTGACCAACGACACCGATGTGGATGGCGATGCTCTGACGGTCACCACCACCGGCGCCCAGGTCGGCCCCTACGGCACGGTCACCATCAACGCGGACGGCAGCTACAGCTTCGCCCTGAACAACGGCAACGCCGCGGTCCAGGCCTTGGGCGTCGGCGAGACCCTGACCCAGAGTTTCAACTACACGATCTCCGACGGCAACGGCGGCACGTCGACCTCGACCCTGACCATCACCATCACCGGCACCAATGACGGTCCGGTCGCCAATCCGGACACCAACACGGTGGCCGAGGAAACGGTCGCCCCGGTCACCGGCAACGTTCTGACCAACGACACCGATGTGGATGGCGATGCTCTGACCGTCACCACCACCGGCGCCCAGGTCGGTCCCTACGGCACGGTCACCATCAACGCAGACGGCAGCTACAGTTTCGCGCTGAACAACGGCAACGCCGCGGTCCAGGCGCTGGGTGTCGGCGAGACGCTGACCCAGAGCTTCAACTACACGATCTCCGACGGCAACGGCGGCACGTCCACCTCGACCCTGACCATCACCATCACCGGCACCAATGACGGTCCGGTCGCCAATCCGGATACCAACACGGTGGCCGAGGAAACGGTCGCGCCGGTCATCGGCAATGTCCTGACCAATGACACCGACGTGGATGGCGACACTCTGACGGTGACCACCACGGGCAGCCAGGTTGGAACCTACGGCACGGTCACGATTGCGGCCGACGGCGCCTACAGCTTCGCGCTGAACAACGGCAATGCCGCCGTCCAGGCCTTGGGTGTCGGTGAGACGCTGACCCAGAGCTTCAACTACACCATCTCCGACGGCAACGGCGGCACGTCCACCTCGACCCTGACCATCACGATCACCGGCACCAATGATGGCCCGGTGGCCAACGCGGACACCAACACGGTGGCCGAGGACACTGTCGCCCCGGTCACCGGCAATGTCCTGACCAACGATACGGATGTGGATGGCGATGCCCTGGCTGTCACCACCACCGGCGCCCAGGCCGGCACCTACGGCACTGTCACCATCACGCGGACGGCACCTACAGCTTCACGCCTGAACAACGGCAACGCCGACGGTCCAGGCTCTCGGCGTCGGCGAGACCCTGACGGAGACGCTTCAATTACTCGATCTCCGACGGCAATGGCGGCACGTCCACCTCGACGCTGACCATCACCATCACCGGCACCAACGACGGCCCGGTGGCCAATGCCGATACGGCCACAATCGCGGAGGACACTGTCGCGCCGGTCACCGGCAATGTGCTGACCAACGACACCGATGTGGATGGCGACGCTCTGACGGTCACCACCACCGGCGCCCAGGCCGGCACTTATGGCTCGATCACCATCGCGGCCAATGGCGCCTATAGCTACGCCCTGAACAACGCCAACCCGGCGGTCCAGGCGCTCGGCGTCGGCGAGACGCTGACCGAGACGTTCAGCTACAGCATTTCCGACGGCAACGGCGGCACGTCGACCTCGACCCTGACCATCACCATTACCGGCACCAACGATGGCCCGGTGGCGAATGCGGACGCCAACTCGGTGGCCGAGGAGACGGTCGCGCCGGTCACCGGCAACGTACTGTCTAATGACACCGATGTGGATGGCGACACTCTGGTCGTCACGACCACAGGCGCACAGACCGGCCCCTACGGTACGGTGACCATCAATGCGGACGGCAGCTATAGCTTCGTACTGAACAACGGTAGCGCCGCGGTCCAGGCCCTGGGTGTCGGCGAGACGCTGACCCAGAGCTTCAATTACACGATCTCCGATGGCAACGGCGGCACGTCGACCTCGACCCTGACCATCACAATCAACGGCACCAATGATGGCCCGGTGGCCAATGCGGACGCGACTACCATTGCAGAAGACACGGTCGCGCCGGTCACCGGCAATGTGCTGACCAACGACACCGATGTCGACGGCGACGCTTTGACGGTGACCACCACGGGCGCTCAGGTCGGTACCTATGGCACCGTGACCATCAATGCCGACGGTAGCTACAGCTTCACCCTGAATAACGGCAATGCCGCGGTCCAGGCGCTCGGCGTCGGCCAGACCCTGACCCAGAGCTTCAACTACACGATCTCCGATGGCCATGGCGGCACGTCTACTTCGACGCTGACCATCACCATCACCGGGACCAACGATGGCCCGGTGGCGAACCCGGACACCAATACGGTGGCCGAAGACACTGTCGCGCCGGTGACCGGAAATGTTCTAACCAACGATACGGATGTCGACACCGGCGATACGCTGACCGTCACTACCACAGGCGCTCAGGTCGGCACCTACGGCACGGTCACGATCGCGGCTAATGGCGCCTACAGCTTCGCGCTGAACAATGGCAATGCCGCAGTGCAGGCGCTGGGTGTCGGCCAGACTTTGACCCAAAGCTTCAACTACACGATTTCCGACGGCAATGGCGGCACGTCGACCTCGACGCTGACGATTACCATCACCGGCACCAATGACGGCCCGGTGGCCAATGCCGACACGGCGACTATCGCGGAAGACACTGTGGCGCCGGCTACCGGCAACGTCCTGACCAACGATACCGATGTCGACACCGGCGACGTGCTCACCGTGACCACCACCGGCGCCCAGACCGGTACTTATGGTTCCGTGACCATCGGTGCCAACGGCGCCTACAGCTATACGCTGAACAACGGCAATGCCGCGGTGCAAGCACTCGGCGTCGGCCAGACCCTCACTGAGACCTTCAGCTACTCAATCTCCGACGGTCATGGCGGCACCTCGACGTCCACGCTGACCATCACCATCACCGGCACCAACGACGGCCCGGTCGCCAACGCCGACACGGCGACGGTCGCGGAAGACACTGTGGCGCCGGCTACCGGCAACGTCCTGACCAACGATACCGATGTCGACACCGGCGATGTGCTCACCGTAACCACGACCGGCGGCCAAACCGGCACCTACGGTTCGGTCACGATCGCTGCCAATGGCGCTTACAGCTATACCCTGAACAACGCCAATCCAGCGGTGCAGGCGCTCGGTGTCGGCCAGACCTTGACGGAGACCTTCAACTATACGATCTCCGATGGCCATGGCGGCGCGTCGACTTCGACCCTGACCATCACCATCACCGGCACCAACGACGGCCCCATCGCGAATCCGGATACCAACACCGTCGCTGAAGATGCCGTGGCGGCCGTCACCGGCAACGTTCTGACCAACGACACGGACGCCGACACCGGCGATACGCTGACCGTCACCACCACGGGCGCCCAGGTTGGCACCTACGGCACGGTCACCATCGCGGCGAACGGCGCCTACAGCTTCACACTCGATAACGGAAATGCCGCGGTGCAGGCGTTGGGCGTGGGCCAGACCCTGACCCAGAGCTTCAACTACACGATCTCAGATGGCCATGGTGGCACCTCGACCTCGACCCTGACCATCACCATCACCGGCACCAACGACGGCCCGGTCGCCAGCCCGGACACCAACACCGTCGCCGAAGACACGGTTGCCGCGATCACCGGCAACGTGCTGACCAACGACACGGACCCGGACACCGGCGACGTGCTGACCGTCACCACCACGGGTGCGCCAGACCGGCACTTATGGCACGGTCACCATCAATGCGGATGGCAGCTACAGCTTCGCCCTGAACAACGGCAATGCGGCGGTCCAGGCGCTGGGCGTGGGCCAGACCCTGACCCAGAGCTTCAACTACACGATCTCCGACGGCCATGGCGGCACCTCGACCTCGACGCTGACCATCACCATCACCGGCACCAACGACGGTCCCGTCGCCAATCCGGATACCAACACGGTGGCCGAGGATGCGGTTGCCGCTGTCGCCGGTAACGTCCTGACCAACGACACCGATGTCGACACCGGCGATACGCTGACGGTTACCACCACGGGTCGCCCAGGTCGGCACCTACGGCACGGTCACCATCAGCGGCGAACGGCAGCCTACAGCTTCACGCTGAACAACGGCAATGCCGCGGTCCAGGCGCTGGGCGTCGGCCAGACCCTGACCCAGAGCTTCAACTACACGATCTCCGACGGCCATGGCGGCACGTCGACCTCGACGCTGACAATCACCATCACCGGCACCAACGATGGCCCGGTCGCCAACGCCGACACGGCGACGATCGCGGAAGACACGGTGGCGCCGGTCACCGGCAACGTCCTGACCAACGACACCGATGTCGACACCGGCGATGTGCTCACCGTCACCACCACGGGTGCCCAGGCCGGCACCTACGGCTCGGTCACCATCGCGGCCAACGGCGCCTACAGCTATACGCTGAACAACGGCAATGCAGCGGTGCAGGCGCTCGGAGTCGGTCAGATTTTGACGGAGACCTTCAACTACTCGATCTCCGATGGCCATGGTGGCACTCAGCAGCTCGACCCTAACCATCACCATCACCGGCACCAACGACGGTCCGGTCGCCAATGCCGGATACCAACGACGATCGCCGAGGACACGGTTGCCGCCGTCACCGGCAATGTGCTGACCAACGACACGGACCCGGACACCGGCGACACGCTGACGGTCACCACGACGGGCGCGCCAGACCGGCACCTACGGCACGGTCACCATCGCCGCCAATGGCGCCTACAGCTACACGCTGAACAACGGCAATGCGGCGGTCCAGGCGCTCGGCGTCGGCCAGACCCTGACCGAGACGCTTCAACTACACGATCTCCGACGGCCATGGCGGCACGTCGACCTCGACGCTGACCATCACCATCACCGGCACCAATGACGGCCCGGTCGCCAATGCCGGACACGGCGACCATCGCGGAAGACACGGTTGCAGCCGTCACCGGCAACGTCCTGACCAACGACACCGATGTCGACACCGGCGACGTGCTGACCGTCACCACGACAGGCGCCCAGGCCGGCACCTATGGCACGGTCACGATCGCGGCCAATGGCGCCTACAGCTTCACGCTGAACAACGCCAATGCCGCGGTGCAGGCGCTGGGCGTCGGCCAGACCCTGACGCAGAGCTTCAACTACTCGATCTCCGACGGCCATGGCGGCACGTCGACCTCGACGCTGACCATCACCATCACCGGCACCAATGACGGCCCGGTGGCGAATCCGGACACCAACACGGTGGCCGAGGACGCAGTTGTCGCCGTTACAGGCAACGTCCTGACCAACGACACCGATGTCGACACGGGCGATACGCTGACCGTCACCACGACAGGCGCCCAGGTTGGCACCTATGGCACGGTCACGATTGCCGCGAATGGCGCCTACAGCTTCACGCTCAATAACGCCAATGCCGCGGTGCAGGCGCTGGGCGTGGGCCAGACCCTGACACAGAGCTTCAACTACACAATTTCAGACGGCCATGGCGGCACCTCGACTTCCACGCTGACCATCACCATCACCGGCACCAACGATGGCCCGGTGGCGAATCCGGACACCAACACGGTCGCCGAGGACACGGTTGCAGCCGTCACGGGCAATGTGCTGACCAATGACACGGACCCCGACACCGGCGATACACTCACTGTCACCACGACAGGTGCCCAGACCGGCCCCTACGGTACGGTCACCATCGCCGCGAACGGCGCCTACAGCTTCACGCTGAACAACGGCAATGCCGCGGTGCAGGCGCTGGGCGTGGGCCAGACCCTGACCCAGAGCTTCAACTATACGATCTCCGACGGTCATGGCGGCACCTCGACCTCGACCCTGACCATCACCATCACCGGCACCAACGATGGCCCGGTGGCGAATCCGGACACAGCGGTCATCGCGGAAGACACCGTGGCGCCGGTCACCGGCAACGTCCTCACCAACGATACGGACGTCGACACCGGCGATGTGCTGACCGTGACCACGACAGGCGCTCAGGCCGGCACCTATGGCTCGGTCACCATCGCCGCCAACGGCGCCTACAGCTATACGCTGAACAACGGCAATGCCGCGGTGCAGGCCCTCGGCGTCGGCCAGACCCTGACGGAGACCTTCAACTACTCGATCTCCGACGGTCATGGCGGCACCTCGACGTCCACGCTGACCATCACCATCACCGGCACCAACGACGGCCCGGTGGCGAATCCGGACACCAACACGGTGGCCGAGGACGCCGTGGCGGCCGTCACCGGCAACGTGTTGACAAACGACACAGACGTTGACACGGGCGACACACTGACCGTCACCACGACAGGCGCCCAGGTTGGCACCTATGGCACGGTTACGATTGCCGCGAATGGCGCGTATAGCTTCACGCTGAACAACGGCAACGCCGCGGTCCAGGCGCTGGGCGTGGGCCAGACCCTGACCCAGAGCTTCAACTACACGATCTCCGACGGCCATGGCGGCACCTCGACCTCGACGCTGACCATCACCATCACCGGCACCAATGACGGTCCGGTGGCGAACCCGAACACGGCGACAATCGCTGAAGACACTGTTGCCCCGGTGACCGGCAACGTCCTGACCAACGACACGGATCCGGACACCGGCGACGTGCTGACGGTCACCACGACAGGCGGCCAGACCGGCACCTACGGCTCGGTCACCATCGCCGCCAACGGCGCCTACAGCTATACATTGAACAACGCCAACGCGGCGGTCCAGGCGCTCGGCGTCGGCCAGACCCTGACGGAGACTTTCAACTACTCGATCTCCGACGGCCATGGCGGAACGAGCAGCTCAACGCTGACCATTACCATCACCGGCACCAATGACGGTCCGATTGCCAATGTCGATGCGGCGACGATCGCTGAAGACACCGTGGCTCCGGTCACCGGCAACGTCCTCACCAACGACACCGATGTCGATACCGGTGACGTGCTCACGGTGACGACTACAGGCGGTCAGACGGGCACCTATGGTTCGGTCACCATCGCCGCCAACGGCGCCTACAGCTATACGCTGAACAATGCCAACGCCGCGGTGCAGGCGCTGGGCGTCGGCCAGACCCTGACGGAAACCTTCAACTATTCGATTTCCGACGGCCATGGCGGCACGGCGACCTCGACCCTGACCATCACCATCACCGGCACCAACGACGGCCCGGTTGCCAATGCCGATGCGGCGGCGATCGCCGAAGACACGGTGGCACCGGTCACTGGCAACCTGCTGACCAACGACACCGATGTCGATACCGGCGACGTCCTGACCGTCACGACGACAGGCGCCCAAGTCGGCACCTACGGCACGGTCACCATCGCCGCCAACGGCGCCTACAGCTTCACGCTGAACAACGGCAATGCGGCGGTCCAGGCCCTGGGCGTCGGCCAGACGTTGACGCAGGTTTTCAACTACACGATCTCCGACGGCCATGGCGGCACGTCGACCTCGACGCTGACCATCACCATCACCGGCACGAACGACGGTCCGGTCGCGAACCCGGACACGAACACGGTCGCCGAAGACACGGTCGCCGCTGTGACCGGCAATGTCCTGACCAACGACACGGACGGCGACACCGGCGACACCCTGACAGTCACGACGACAGGCGCCCAGGTCGGTACCTACGGCACGGTCACCATCGCCGCCAACGGCGCTTACAGCTTCACGCTGAACAACGGCAATGCCGCGGTCCAGGCGCTGGGCGTCGGCCAGACGCTGACGCAGGCGTTCAACTACACGATCTCCGATGGCCATGGCGGCACGTCGACCTCGACGCTGACCATCACCATCACCGGCACCAATGACGGTCCCGTGGCGAACCCGGACACCAATACGGTGGCCGAGGACACGGTGGCCGCTGTCACCGGCAACGTGCTGACCAACGACACCGATGTTGACACCGGGGATATCCTGACCGTCACGACCACGGGCGCCCAGGTCGGCACCTACGGCACCGTCACAATCGCCGCCAACGGCGCCTACAGCTTCACGCTGAACAACGGCAACGCCGCGGTCCAGGCGCTGGGCGTCGGCCAGACCCTGACCCAGAGCTTCAACTACACGATCTCCGACGGCCATGGCGGCACGTCGCACCTCGACCCTGACCATCACCGTCACCGGCACCAATGACGGTCCGGTCGCGAATCCGGACACGGCGACGATTGCGGAAGACACGGTTGCTCCGGTCACCGGCAACGTGCTGACGAATGACACCGACGTCGACACCGGCGACGTGCTGACAGTCACCACCACGGGCGCCCAGGTCGGCACCTACGGCACCGTGACAATCGCCGCCAACGGCGCCTACAGCTTCACGCTGAACAACGGCAATGCCGCGGTCCAGGCGCTGGGCGTCGGCCAGACCCTGACCCAGAGCTTCAACTACACGATCTCCGACGGCCATGGCGGCACGTCGACTTCGACGCTGACCATCACCATCACCGGCACCAACGACGGCCCGGTCGCCAACCCGAACACGGCGACGATCGCCGAGGACACCGTGGCGCCGGTCACCGGCAATGTCGTGACGAACGATACGGATGTCGACACGGGTGACACGCTGACGGTCACCACAACAGGCGCGCAGACGGGCAGCTACGGTACTGTGACCATCGCGGCCAACGGCGCCTACAGCTATGCCCTGAACAACGCCAACCCGGCGGTCCAGGCCCTGGGCGTCGGCGAGACCCTGACCGAGACCTTCAACTACACGATTTCCGACGGCCATGGCGGCACGTCGACCTCGACCCTGACCATCACCGTCACCGGCACCAACGACGCGCCGACCACCACGGGCCTGGTCAACCAGGCCGGCGTCGATGCGACGTCGTTCACCTACAACACGGGCGCCGCTTTCTCGGATGTGGAAGGCGACACCCTGACATTCTCGGCGAGCGGCCTGCCGGCTGGCGTCACTATCGACACGAACACGGGCGTGATCTCCGGCACCTTCGCCAATGACGCCTCTGTCGGCGGCCCGTACACCGTGACGGTCACGGCGAATGACGGCAATGGCGGCGTGACCTCGGCCAATTTCGTACTGACGGTCACCAATCCGCCGCCCTATGTGATCGGGCCGTCGAACCTGCCCGTGTATGTCGACTCCAACAGTAGCGGCGGCTTCAACCCCGGCGAGACCAACTCGACCTTCACCAACGGCGACATGGCCTCGGGCACCGGCACCAGCCATACCCGCAACTTCGACATTCCCGGCGGCGCCGAAACCGATGACGTCCGCGTTGTCGTCACCCTGACAACGCTCGACAACAGCGGCACGGTGGTCGTCAATGGCACCAACCTGTCGCCCACGGGCTCGTTCGAGTTCGAGGCCGCGAACTTCAACTCCGCCGCCGATACCAGCGCCGGCCGTGTCGATACGCAGGTCCGCTTCGCCGACGGCACGACGATGTCCCAGCCCTGGGTTGCCAATGTCAATGGCCTGCCGCGGATCCAGTTCGTCATCACCGAGAACGGCGTGCAGATCTGGGGCACGCGCACGACGGCTTCGGCCTCGCTGGAGCTGATGCAGCTGGCGGCCGGCACCATCAATCTGCCGACGCTGGTCAACGGCCAGAATACGATCGTTGTCACGAACTTCAACGACAACGGCCTTGATGGCGTTAACGGTTCGATCGCCGTCACCCACGACCCGCTTCCCAATCAGGCCTTCAATGAAGGCGCCACCGTTTCGTTCAACGCGGCCGACAATTTTGCCGATCCTGACAATGACGTTCTCACCTATTCGGCGACGGGCCTGCCTGCCGGTCTCAGCATCAATCCGACGACCGGCGTGATCTTCGGCGTGGTCGATCCCAGCGCGGCCACCGGCGGCGCGGGTGGCGTCTATACCGTGAACGTGACGGCCAATGACGGCCAGGGCGGCACCGCGACCGACAGCTTCACGATTACCGTCGCCGCGATCAACAATCCGCCGGTGGCAAATGCCGATGCGGCGGCCATTGCCGAGGACACCGCTTCGACCGCCGGCAATGTGATCACCAACGACAACGACCCCGAGGGCGCGGCGATCACCGTGACCCAGGTGAACGGCTCGGGCGCCAATGTGGGCGCGGCGCTGGCCGGCAGCTATGGCTCGCTGGTGCTCAACAGCAATGGCACCTACACCTACTCTCTCAACAACGCCAACCCGACAGTCCAGGCGCTGGGAGTCGGCGAGTCGCTGACGGAGACCTTTACCTACCAGATCACTGCCGGCGGTCAGACCTCGACGACGACGCTGACCATCACCATCAACGGCACCAACGACGTGCCTGTCGCCGTGGACAACAACTACACGGCCACGGAAGATACGCCGCTGGTCATCGCAGCGCCGGCGGGCCTGCTGTCCAACGACACGGACATCGACGGCGATACGCTGACCCTGTCCATCGTCAATGGCCCCACGAACGGCATCCTCTCCCTGAATGCCGACGGCAGCTTCACCTATACGCCGAACAGCAACTATAGCGGTCCCGACTTCTTCACCTACCAGGTCTCCGACGGCCATGGCGGCACGGATACCGCGACTGTCGTCATCAACGTCAATAGCGCCAACGACAATCCGGTGGCCGTCAACGACAGCTATGAGGTCGCCGAAGACAGCGTCCTGGTGATCGGCGGCGACGGTGTCCTGACCAACGACAGCGATGTCGACGGCGACTCGCTGACCGCCTCCCTGGTTTCAGGTCCGGCCCACGGCACGCTGACGCTGAACGCGGATGGCAGCTTCACCTATACGCCGACGGCTAACTACAACGGCCCTGACAGCTTCACCTATCAGGCTTCCGACGGCAATGGCGGCACCAGCAACGCGACCGTAAATATCAATGTGCAGCCGGTCACCGACCAGCCCGTGGCGATCAATGACGTCGCCACTGTCGATGAGAGCTCGGTGGGCGGTACGTCGACCAGCAACGTCATCAATGTCGTGATCGTGCTCGACCGTTCGGGTAGCATGGCCGACGATCCCGATGGTGCCGGTGGTTACGCGACGCGCCTGGCGCTTGCACAGGCGGCCATCAGCAACATGCTGGCTACCTATGGCGCCAACGGCCAGGTCAACGTGCTCGTGGTGGCCTTCGACGACACCTCCACGACGTCGGGCTGGCTGACGGGCAATGGATCCGTCGCCGCGGCGACGACCTATGTCAACGCCATCACGCCCGGCAATACCACGAACTACTCCTCGGCCATCGGCACGGTGCAGGCGGCCTATAGCCACAACACGCCGCCGGCCGATAACACGGTGCTGTACTTCATCACCGATGGCGTGCCTACAGGCGGCACGTCGCTGACCTCGACGAATACCGTGACGGTCTGGGAGAACTTCCTGACCAGCAGCGGCATCACCCAGGCCTATGCCATCGGCGTGAACTCCGCCGGTGTCGCCGCCGGCCCGCTTGACGATATCGCCTACCCGGGCGCGCCGACGATCATCACCAACGAGACCCAGCTGCCGACCGTCCTCACCAGCACGGTCGCGCCGGTGACGAACACGGTCAGCGGCGATGTCGACCAGAACGACAATTACGGTCCCGATGGTCCGGGCTATGTACAGTCGATCCAGGTCGGCGCGGTGACTTATACCTACAATCAGGGCACGAACCAGTATACCGACGGCACGAGCACCTTCGCAGGCTCGACGCTGACCCGCGCGACGCCGCTGGGCGGCACGCTGGTGTTCAACTTCCTGACCGGCCAGTACACCTATACCGCGCCGGAAGTCACATCGGATCAGTCGGAGACGTTCAACTATGTGCTGCGCAGCTCCACCGGCGGCACTGACGGCGCTTCACTGACGATCAACGTCAAGAACGTGACCCGGGCGCCGATCACCGATACGCGCGTGCTCTGGGTTCCGGACGATCTGGCGCTGATCCCCACCGTGCAGGGCTATCCGATCCTGGCGGCCCCGCCGATCGATCCAGATGGCGATCCCGTCACGATCACCATGACCAGCACCCCGGTGGAAGGCACGCTCTACTACGACTCCACGGGCTCCGGCACCTGGGTCGCGCTGCCGCAGGGTCCGCAGACGACGGCGCTAACCAGCACCCAGTTCATCACGCTGCGCTATCTGCCCGACGGCGACGGCACGCCGGAGACGCTGACAGTGACCTATACCGCCAGCGACGGCACGCGTACGACTGTCGGCACGATCAATATCAACACCCTGGTCGGCAGCCCCGGCGTCACGGTGCCCGGCTCCAGCAGCGACGACACGATCTATGGCACGCCCAACGCCGATACGCTGAACGGCAGCGGCGGCTCGGACATCGTCATCGCCGGCGCGGGCAATGACTCGCTCAATGGCGGCGACGGCGCCGACCGGCTGGAAGGCGGCGACGGCAACGACACGATCGACGGCGGCAACGGCAATGACAGCATGCTCGGCGGCAACGGCAACGACGTGCTGATCCTGAGCGCCGGCACCGATGTGATCGATGGCGGCGCCAATACCGATACGCTCGACTTCTCCGCGGCGACCGGCGCCGTCACCTACACCGTGGTCCAGAGCGCGACGGACAACACCCTGAACCTCGCGACGTCGGGCCTCGGCGTCATCGTCTATCGCAATATCGAAGGCGCCGTGGGCGGCGCATTCAACGACTCGATCGCCGGCTCCGGCAGCGCCGATACGCTCGGCGGCGGCGGCGGCAACGATACGCTGCTCGGCAATGGCGGCGCTGACACCATCAACGCCGGCGACGGCAATGACAGCGTCGATGGTGGCGCGGCCAACGACTCGATCACCGGCGGCATCGGCAACGATACGCTGACCGGCGGCAGCGGAACGGACAGCCTGGCCGGTGGGGCTGACAACGACACCTACATCGTGGACAGCGCCACGGACGTGATCACCGAGAACGCCGCGGAGGGCACGGACATCGTCCAGAGCTCCGCCACCTACACGCTGGGCGCCAACATCGAAAATCTGACCCTGACCGGCACCGGCAACATCAATGGTACCGGCAATACCCTGGCGAACGTCATCACCGGCAATACCGGCAACAACTCCCTGTCCGGCAGCGATGGCAACGACACGCTGGATGGCGGCAACGGCACCGATACGCTGGCCGGCGGCAATGACAACGACTCGCTGGCGGGCGGCGCCAGCAACGACAATCTGAACGGCGGCGCCGGCAACGACACGATCGATGGCGGAGCGGGCAATGATGCGATGACCGGCGGCACCGGCGACGATGTGTTCATCGTCGACAGCGCTACCGATACCATCACCGAAAATGCGGGCGAAGGTACCGATTCGGTGCAGAGCTCGGTAACCTACACGCTGGCCGCCAACATCGAAACTCTGACGCTGACCGGCGCCGGCAACATCAACGGCACCGGCAACGCCTCGGCGAATACGATCACCGGCACCACCGGCAACAACTCGCTCAGCGGCGCCGACGGCAACGACACCATGGACGCCGGCGATGGCAACGATACGTTGGCCGGCGGCAACAATGACAACTCGCTGACAGGTGGCATCGGCACCGACTCGCTGGATGGCGGAGCGGGCAACGACACGATGGTGGGCGGCGCTGACAACGATACCTACGTCGTCGACGCGGCCACCGACGTGGTCACGGAAATCGCCGGCGGCGGCACGGATATCGTCTTCAGCTCCGCCGCCACCTATACCCTGAGCAGCGAAGTCGAGAACCTCACGCTGACGGGTGCCGGAAACATCAACGGCACCGGCAACGCGCTGGCGAACGTCATCACCGGTAACACGGGCGCCAACTCCCTGAGCGGCGCGGCCGGCAATGACACGATCGATGGCGGCACCGGCAACGACTCGATGGCCGGCGGCGCCAACGACGACCTATATATCGTCGACGCCACGGGCGATGTGATTACCGAAGTCGCGGGCGAAGGCACGGACTTGGTGCAGAGCTCGGCAACCTACACGCTGTCGGCTAACATCGAAAATCTGACGCTCACCGGTGCCGGCAACATCAACGGCACCGGCAACGCCTCGGCGAACGTGATCACCGGCAACACCGGCAACAACTCCCTGAGCGGCGCGGCCGGCAATGATACGCTGGATGGCGGCACCGGCACCGACTCCATGGCCGGCGGCACCAACGATGATCTGTACATCGTCGACAACACCGGCGACGTGATCACCGAAGCGGCCGGTGAAGGTACGGACTCTGTGCAGAGCTCTGTCACCTACACCCTGGCGGTGAACATCGAAAATCTGACCTTGACCGGCGCCGGCAACATCAACGGCACCGGCAATGCCTCGGCGAATACGATCACCGGCACCACCGGCAACAATTCGCTGAGCGGCGGCGACGGCAACGACACGATGGATGGCGGCACCGGCACCGACACGCTGGCGGGCGGCAACAACGACAACTCGCTTACCGGTGGCATCGGCGCGGACTCGCTGGATGGCGGCACGGGCAACGACACGATGGTCGGCGGCGCCGACAACGATACCTATGTCGTCGACGCGGCCGGCGACGTGATCACGGAAGCGGCCGGCGGCGGCACCGACACGGTGCTGAGCGCGATCACCTATACCCTGGGCAGCGAAGTCGAGAATCTGACGCTGACCGGCGCCGGCAACGTGAATGCGACGGGCAATACGCTGGCCAACGTCATCACCGGCAATAGCGGCAACAACATCATCATCGGCGGCGCTGGCAACGATACCATCGACGGCGGAACCGGCCTCGATACCATCACCGGCGGCGCCGGGGCTGACAGTATCAACGTCAACAACGGCAATGACCGGCTGCTCTACGCCTCCACGCTGGAAGTGGGCGATATCGTCACCAACTTCGACAACGCCGGCGGCACGGGCGCCCAGGATTACATCGATCTGGACGGCCTGTTCGACAGCCTGGGCGTCGCGGCGGCGGCACGTGCCGGCCGCACCTCCCTGGTAGACACCGGCGCCGATGTCGATCTCCGTGTCGATACCGACGGCAATGGCACGTTCGAGACCACGGTCCTGACTTTCTCGGCAATGGCGAGCACGGCCGGCATGACCATCGGCGTGGCGGCCGCCGACGATATCCAGGTCGGCACCTGATCGAACTTCGCTAAGACTGGGGTGCCGCTTCCCGCTGCGGCTTGGCGTTCGCGCCGCCGACGCGGCGATAGACGAAGGCATCGGTCTGCGCCGCCAACTCCACTTCGGCAATGCCCACCAGCTCCTGATGCGCCGATGACAGGCCGCAGGCCGGATCCGCAGCCACGGCCGTGCCGGTGATGGCGAAGGCCTGGCAGCGGCAGCCGCCCCAATCGATCTCCCGCCGGTCGCAGGAGCGGCACGGCTCCGGCATCCAATCGGTGCCGCGATAGCGGTTGAAGGCCTCGGAATTCAGCCAGATATCGGCCAGGGGTCGCTGGCGCACGGAATCGAAGCTGAGATCCGTGATCGTCTCCGCCGCGTGGCAGGGCAGCACCTTGCCCGAGGGCGAGATGTTCAGGAACTGCCGGCCCCAGCCGCCCATGCAGGATTTCGGCCGCTTCGCGTAGTAGTCGGGAACGACGGCATCGATGACCAGGATGCCCTTCAGCCGCTGCCGCGCCTCCTCCACCACCTGCACCGCGGCCTCGATCTGCTCGCGGGTCGGCATCAGCGCGGCGCGGTTCTTCAGCGCCCAGCCGTAGTACTGCACATGGGCGATTTCCACACGATGGGCGTCGAGATCGACGGCAAGATCGAGCAGTTCCCGCAGGTGATGCAGATTCTGGCGATGCACGACGAAGTTCAGCGTCAGCGGCAGTCCGGCGGCGCGAATGAGCCGCGCGACGGTGAGTTTCTTTTCGTGGCCGCCGGCATAGCCGCCGATCCGGTTGCCGCCGCCCGCTTCGCTGTCCTGGAAGCTGAGTTGGACATGATCAATCCCGGCATCGGCGAGCGCCCTCACGCGCTTCTCATCCAGCAATACGCCGGCCGTGATCAGGTTGGTGTAGAGCCCCGCCGCCCGGGCATGGGCCACCAATTCTTCGAGGTCCTTGCGCGCCGTCGGCTCGCCGCCGGAGAAATGGATCTGCAGCACGCCCATGGCAGCGGCTTCGTCGATGGCGCGCTTCCATTCGGCCGTCGTAAGTTCGTTGCTGGCTCGCTCCAGCGCCAAGGGATTGGAACAATAGGGACATTGCAGCGGACAGCGGTGGGTCAGCTCGGCCAGCATTGCCAACGGGGGCGAGACGGCGTTCATGCGGTCATTACCCCTTTATCGGCGAAGTTCTGCAACAGCGAATTGACGTCGCGGGCGATCATGTCCCGCGGCGCGTTGAATTTGGCCGCGAGGTCATCGACGATGGCCGTGACAGTCGCCTCTCCGGTGCAGCGCTGGAGGATCTCGTGGGCGATGGCGTCGAGCACAAAGACCCGCTCCGGCGCCTGGATGATCCATTGATCCCGTTGCTTGTCGAATTGCAGCCGCATGCCGCGCGCCAGGCGCGGCGCCGAGGATTCGCCGATGACGACCGGCGCGCTCATCAGCGCTTGTCAGGCACGAAGGCACCCGGCGGTGCCAGGGCCGGCGTCACATAGGCATGATGCAGGGCATCGAGCTGCGCCCACAGCACGTCGGTCTTGAACCGCAGCGCGGCCAGGGATGCTTCCTGCTGGTCCCGGGTGCGCGCCTCCCGCAGCACATAGGACAGGCCGAACATCACATCGCGGGGCGCTTGGTCCAAACGCTTGCGGAAATAAGCGAGCGTCGTTTCGTTGGCGAAGGAATAATTCTTGAGCAGGGCATCGATGCGCGTCTTGTGCAACTCTGGCGCGAATAACTCTGTGAGTGATGAAGCCACCGCTTCCAGCAGCGTCTTGTCGCGAACGAAACGTACATAGGCATCGACCGCGAATTTCGTCGCTGGAAGAATACCTACCATAGATTGCACATAGTCTCGATCGAGGCCGACGCCCTCCGCCAGCACCAACCAGCGGTCGATACCGCCATTGCCGGCCTCCGTGCCGTCATGGTCGATGATGCGGTGGATCCATTCCCGGCGGAACTCCGGATCCTCGGCGCGCGACATCAGCGACGCATCCTTCAGCGGGATGCTGCGCTGGTAATAGAATCGGTTCAGCACCCAGGCCTGGACCTGACCCTGGGTCAACTTGCCCTCATGGAGCAGCTTATGGAACGGGTGCTTGCTGTGATAGCGCTCTTCGCCGATTTGGCGAAGGCGCCGCTCGAACTCGTCAGGACGCAGCAGCTCGGTCATACCCTGATCTCCATCCCGTCATGGGCGGCTTCCCAGCCGGCCTTGGCGATGGCCGCACGCTCGGGCGTGTCGGCGAGCAGGATCGGGTTGGTGTTGTTCATATGCACGAACACTTTCCGCTTCACCGCCAGCGGCTCGAAGGCGGCCATGCTGCCCTCCGGGCCGGAGACGCTGATATGCCCCATCCGCTTGCCGGTCTTCGGGCCGACGCCGGCCACGATCATCTCGTCGTCGCGCCAGAGGGTGCCATCGAAAAGCACGAGCGGCGCCGATTTAAGCCTGATAGCAAGTTCCGGCGTCATACTGGCGCAGCCCGGGACATAGTAGAAATGCGACGTGCCGTCGCGCGCACCGATCTTCAGGCCGATGGTGTCTTCCGCCTGCGTGCCGAAGTTGGGGCCGGCGGCGGCGTTCTCCAGATACAATGCAACCTTGCCGGGAACTGGAAAGGCTTCGACGGTCAAGCCCGTCGGCTGGCCATCGCGAGTCTCAATTTCCTGGGGTTTATCCAAGAGAAGCGTCCGGCGCTCCACCAACTCCGGGTTGAGAACGTTGAAGATGCTGTTGGCCTGCAGCACGGAAAGCACCCGCCCAGTGGCGTAGATCGAGAAGGGATGGGCCTCGCGCAGCGTCAGGAGGCCGGCCACATGGTCGACATCGCCGTTGGTCAGCACAACGCTGCAAATCGGGCTGTCGCGCTTGCCGTTGCGGGGATAGAGGGCCGCGGTGCTGTTGATCTGTTGCCGCAAATCCGGCGAAGCGTTGAACAGCACCCAGTGGGAATCGTCGGCGGAAACGGCGATGGAGGATTGCGTTCTCGGCGGTGCAGCGGGATCACCGCCCCTCGCCCGCTGAGAGGCCGGATCGTTGCTATTCCATTGGGGAAAGCCGCCACCGGCGGCAGACCCGACGACGATCAGCCGGAGCATTTTTTTGGGCCAGAATCACTGCGCCCCGGCCCACCTCAGTTTTCCCCGGGCGTCCGAAGACGCCCAGTCAAAACCAAGACGAAAGCCGAGGCGCGGAGTTTAGTTCCGAATTAGAGTTCGGCGCAGGCGTAGCTGTTGATTTCCAGCCCGACGCAAATCTCAATCACCTTCGGCGCAGTCCATGCCATGGCAATTTCTCCCTCGGTTGACGTGACACTGGGAATGGTCGAAACTTCAACAATCGAGCAATTCTAAACTACGGCCAATCACTCCATTCCTGCAAGAGTTTTTTCAGTTTACGAGGTGTTTTTTGGCCCCGGAAACGGCGATTTTTCACCCCTGCGGAGAAGGCCCAAAGTACGGGCCGGGCCGAGCCTCAAAAACCGTGAACGAACAACGAACTACCGCAGCGCAGCATGGGATTTTTGTTGCTGTACTGCTGCTTGCGGGCCTGCTGTTGAGTACCGCCGGCGCCATTTCCGCGATAGCCGGCGGCGACGAGGAATCAGCGTCAGCTGGCTCGGCGGTGCCGGAACCGGCCGGCTATCGAATGGACGAGTACAGGGCGCCGACTCCCGCCACATTGGCCGGCGGCACTGTCCTGGATACGGCCGGTGTTCAGCGGTTGATCGGCGAGTCCCGTGTCGTGCTGATCGATGTACTGCCGCAGCAGAAGAAGCCGGACAATCTGCCGGCGAATACGCTGTGGATTCCCAAGACGCGCCACAATATTCCCGGCAGCGTCTGGCTTCCTGATGTCGGGCGCGGCGCCCTGAACGCGGCAGTCGAGGATTACTTTCAGCGGAATCTCAAAGACCTGACGGCCAGCGACCGCGATCGCAAGATCGTCATCTATTGCCTGGCCGATTGCTGGATGTCATGGAATGCGGCGAAGCGGGCGATCGAATACGGCTACAGGTCGGTGTACTGGTATCCGGGCGGCACCGATCACTGGACCGCGGCGGGATTGCCGACCGAA
The DNA here is from genome assembly GCA_963816235.1 of uncultured Alphaproteobacteria bacterium. Taxonomy (GTDB): domain Bacteria; phylum Pseudomonadota; class Alphaproteobacteria; order Dongiales; family Dongiaceae; genus DATKFM01. The sequence goes on from CAWFKD010000001.1 coordinate 193,149, forward strand.
GAAAGCCAGCCAGTTCCCATGGAAGGCGCGCCCTCACAGACGAACTAAATTGCCGGCGTCAGCCAACCATTGCAGCGACCACCACCATTATTTCAGACGCTCCATGATTTCGCGGCCGATGGCGAAGGCCCGCTGCTCAAGAAGCACGGGCTGTTCGCAGACATAGCGCAACGACTTTTCACGCTCCTGGAAGATGCGGACATCCCAGGCCTGGACGTCCAGAAGATCCTGCCGCTGCGATGCCGAATCCTCGCTGTCGTCTTGCGGTAGCTGGCTCAGTTCGGCCATTTCATCTTCGATCTTTTTCGAAAGAGCCCGCTGTTTCTTAGTATAGCGGCCGATGCCGGCGATGATCGAGGTGCGCTGGCTGTTGATCAGCGACAGGGTTCCGGCAAAGAGCGCGGTCAAGGGACGGCTCTTGTCACCCTGCAGGCCGCCGGCGAAATCGCCGATCATGGTCTTTGCCTCGTCAAGCGGCGTGCGGCGCTGGGACAGCTTTTGCGCCAGTTCGGCGATCGCCTTGTCCTCGCGCCAGGACTCGCCGATCTCATCGACCGGCGGGCCGTTCCAGACCTGGCCGGCGGCGATCTGCGGCACCTTCGGCTGAATGCAAGGCCAATCGGGATCCGTCGGGCTTGCCGCCTGGCTCGCGCCCGCCATCAGCACGGGCGCGAACATGCAGACAGCCAAGGTGAAGCCAAGGAACGCCACTCCCTTCTTCACGCGGCACCGCCAGGCCCACCGCGCCGGGCGATGACGCCACGCGAAGGATCATAGCCATAGATCGCACAAGCGAGGAACAAGATCAGAAATCCGGTCACGATGAGTAGGGACTGTAAGACCGTGGGATTGGCGACCGAGAATTTCAATGCCGCCTCCGAGAACAGGTTGAACTTGCCATGCAGGGCGAAGCGGATCAGCTGGACCGCATGGGTGAAGGGATTCCAGGCGCAGATATAGAACAGCGGCACGCTCGATTCCCGGATGCGCCAGAGGGGATTCAGCGCATTGGAAGCGAAGAACATCGGGAAGATCACGAAATTCATCACGCCGGCGAAATTCTCCAGCTGACGGATCAGCGAGGAGAGAAGCAAGCCGATCGATCCCAGCATCATCCCCGTCAGGATCAGGACCGGGATGATGTAGAGGAAGCCCATGACCGGGATCTTCAGGTTGAACACCAGCGACGCGATCAGCAGATAGGCATAGACCTGCAGGATCGATACCAGCACCGAGGCCAGGAGCTTGCTGGTCAGCAGATACCAGCGGGGGAAGGGGCTGACCATCAGGGTGCGCATGCTGCCCATCTCCCGGTCATAGACCATGGAGAGCGAGCTTTGCATGCCGTTGAAGAGCTGGATCATGCCGATCAGCCCGGGCGTGATGTAGACTTCATAGAGGACGTAGGTGTCATAGGGCTCGATCCGCGACACGCCGAGCACATAGCGGAAGCCCGCGGCAAAGATGAAGAGCCACACCAGGGGACGCACAAGGGCAGCGAAGAAGCGGCCGTACTGATTGACGAAGCGCAGCACTTCGCGAATGAAGATGCCACTGAAGCAGCGGCCATACTGGACGAGGGTCATGCTCTGCCGCCTCCCGTCAGCTTGCCGTAGGCCTCCTTGACCGTGCGTACCCCCGCGGATTCGATGACAGCCGACATGCTGCCATGGGCCATGACCTTGCCCTTGTGCAGGATCACCAGGCGGTCATCGGCATGAACCTCGTCGTCGAGATGAGTTGCCCAGAGCACGCCGAGGCCATCCTCCTTACATAGACGGTGCACATGCTCGACGATCGTCTGCCGGCTGGCGATGTCGACGCCGACGGTCGGTTCGTCCAGCAGCAGCAAGCGCGGCCGATGCAGCAGCGCTCCGGCGATCTCCACGCGGCGCATCTGGCCGCCGCTGAGGCTTCGGACACGATCGTTCACGCGTTCGAAGAGCTCGGCACGTTTCAGTTCGATCTCGATCCGGTTCTTGGTGTCACGGGAACTCATTCCATGCAGCGCCGCGTGATAGCGGAGATTGTCGGCCACCGTGAGATCGAGGTCGAGGGTGCGCTGCTGAAATACCGCCCCCATCTGCGCCAGGGCCTTGGAGGGCTGCTGCCGCACTTCATGACCATAAATGCGGATCGAACCGCTGCGATTGTTGTAGAGACGGGTGACCAGGGAAAACAGCGTCGTCTTGCCGGCGCCGTTCGGCCCCAGGAGCACGGTGAACGAGCCGGACTCGATGGCGAAGGAGACATCATCAAGCGCTTTGCGCTTGCCAAAGCTATGGCTCAGTTCCTTCACGGCCAGCGCGATACCCGGCGTCTCCATGCTGCTGTCCATCACCGCGTACGATCTTTGATTGCAGTATCGATCACTCTACCGTGCTCCTGTTGCGATACGCATCGATGCACTCTCTGCTCTTCGCGGGAACCCCTCCTGCCCTATGGCATTACAGCAACGCCCCAGGGCTGATTGCCGACGGTTATGGACTTGATGACTTCCAGGTCGGCGATATCGACAACGGAAATGTCGTTGCTGACTCCATTGGTCGTGAAGAGGCGCGATTGGTCGGCATTGAAGGCAAGCTGCCAGACCCGCTGGCCGACGAGAAGATAGTCCTTCACCTCGAAAGTCTGGGCGTCGATGACCGCAACCCGGTTGGCCGGCCCCAGCGCCACGAATGCCAGTTTGCCGTCCCTGGTGACGCGCACGCCGACGGGCTGGATCGCCTCCTTGGTGACGCCGGGCACCTCAAAGCCGATAGTCTTGACCACCTGGTGACTCGCGATATCGATGACGCTGACCGTGCCGCCGATCTCGGCCGTGACCCATACCTGCTTGCCGTCAGCCGTGAACTCGGCGAAACGCGGGCGGGAATCGACCAGCACATTGTCGGTGATCTCGTGGGTCGTGGTATCGATGAAATGCGCCATGTTGGTGGTTTCCGAGGTGTTCACCAGCCACTTCCCGTCGGGGCTGATGCCCATGCCCTCCGGCTCCACGCCGACGGGAATTTCGGCGACGACCGTGCCGGCCTCCACATCGACGGCGGTGACCATGTTGTCGTCTTCATTGGCGATGTATAGCGGATTCCCCGACGGCGCGAGCACGAACTGCTCGGGATCGGGACCTGAAGGCAAGGTGCGCGTGATCTCAAATGTCGTTGTATCCATCACCTCGACTTCATTGTCATCGCTGGCGCAGATGAAGAGATGCTTATTGTCGATACTGAGAGTGATGCCGCGCGGACGCTGGCCGACGGGCACGGTCTTGACGACCTCAAGCGTCGCGCCATCGAGGATGGAGATGCTGTTGTCCTTTTCGTTGGAAACGAAAATCGTTTCCGCCGCAGCCGGCATTGCAAGGATCGCAGCGGCAAGGCCGGCGAATGCGGCAAAGGTCAATCTCATACTCATTCCTCCCGATGTGGCGTCTCGTTCTTGATGGGAACCCGCGCCGGTTTTATTGGAACTTACAGGTGGTATCCGGCCGGTCGTAGCCGAGGGTATCGAGCTCGCTGAACTCATGCAGGAATCCTTCCTGCGGCGAGACGGAAACGAGCACGCGGGATGTCGCCAGCAGGATCGGCTGGCGGAGCTGCCCGTCCCAATCGCGGAATGTCAATTTCTGCCCCTTGAAGCCGGCAACGCCGAACTCGGGACTGCGGATATAGGCCGATACCGTCGGCTGATCCGCCGCTTTTGTCCGGGTCGCCGCCTCCGAGACGACCCGCACGGCGACCCAGGCGGCGTAGTCGCGCTCGGTCATCCAGCGGCCAGCAAACCGTGCAAAGCGATTTTGCATCTGGGTGGCACCCCATTGTTCCTGACTGCGATGCCAGGCCGTCGGAAAAAGCCCCTGGGTTCCGACAACCGGCCGCGGATCCCAGGTGCGGTATTGCAGATACTCGCCGAAGGCGTCGCGAACATCGGAGACGACGAGCACGTCATAGTCCGGCGCATCCTGGGTGAAGACCGGCATCTGTTTTTGAATTTGTGCGTGGCCGGTATCGGTGCGGCGCGCGCCGGGTTCGGCGTCGAAGACGCGCTCCTCGACGATCGTGGCGCTGAACTTCTCGGCGGCGTGGCGCAAGGCGTCTGCGAAAAGCTTGTCATCCTCGCCGGTGCCCGTCACCAGCAGCCAGTTCGCCCAGCGCTTCCAGATCAGGTATTGCGCCAGGCCATCGGCGAGCATCGCATAGCTGGGAATGGTATGCAGAACATTGGCGCGGCACTTATCGTTCCTCAGATCGTCATCCTTGGCATGAATATTGAACAGCAGCGCATCCTTTGCCTCCGGCAGATCGGCGATCGCCAGCAATTGGGTCTCCGTCAGGTCGATCACGAAGAAGCGATTCCCCTTGCCGTAGAGATCGCGAAACGCCGCCGCGATGTCGCCATCCTCCGCCACCACTGCCTCGCTGAGCGCAAAATTCTGACCCGTGAACTTGCCGGTCGTATTGTTATCCTCGATCCCCAGCCGGGCGCCCATCAGGCCGTTGTTCTCCGTCGGCTGATCGGCCAGCGACAATGGCGGCAGTGTCTTGGTGTGCTGGGTGAGGTAGGCGATGGGAATGTTGACCGGTGTCGTTTGCGACTGGGCGGCAAGGTGCCCCGGGCAGCCGGCCGACAAGAAAATGAGTACGCCACAGGACGCCAAGAACCGCAGGATTTGCAAGCCGCACCTCCGCAATCGCTTCCTCTGAAGCAGCGTCCGACCGGCTCGGCGCCGGGTCGTCTCAGGCAATCGCGGACGATGCGTTTTTCCTTTGTAAATGTTATAATTCCTCCCGCAAACTACTGCAAGAAGGGGAACTATCTCGAATCGACAGGGCTGCCAGACACCCAAACAGGGCATCACACATTTCCGGGAGGAACCAATCATGATCGGGTGGCGATCGAAGCTTTCGTTGACCGGCGGGCTGTTCGGTCTTGCCCTGCTTTTGTGTGGCGCGGCGCCCGCGGAGGCCGGGACGGTCAAGATCGGCGTGCTGAAGTTCGGCACGGTCAGCTGGGAGCTGGACGTGATCAAGCAGCACGGACTCGACAAGGCGGCCGGCATCGATCTCGACATCGTCGAACTCGCCAACAATCAGGCGACGGCCGTGGCGCTGCAAGCCGGCGAGGTTGATGTCATCGTGACCGACTGGCTCTGGGTTTCGCGGCAGCGGGCTGACGGAGCAGATTTCACATTCGCGCCCTACTCCACCTCGGTCGGCTCCTTGATGGTGCCCGGCGATTCGCCGATCAAGGGTCTCGCCGATCTTACGGGCAAGCGCGTCGGGATCGCGGGCGGGCCGGTCGACAAGAGCTGGCTGGTCATCCGCGCCATGGCGGCGAAGCGGGACGGGTTGGACCTTGATGCCGGCGTCGAGAAGATTTTCGCAGCGCCGCCGCTGTTGAACGAGCAGGTCCAGCTCGGCGAGATCGACGCGGTGATCAACAACTGGAATTTCGTCGCCCAACTGGAAGCCAAGGGATACCGGAAGATCATCGGCGCCGAAGAAGCCGCCCATGAGCTCGGCATCACGACAGCCGTTCCTCTTCTTGGATATGTGTTCAGCGCGAATTGGGCGGCGGAACACAAAGCGGACGTTCTCGGCCTGATCGAAGCGAGCCGTCAGGCGAAGAAGATCCTCGCTGAGTCGGATGAGGAATGGCAGCGTTTGCGGCCAATGATGAAAGTATCGGATGATGCGACGTTTACGGCGCTGCGCGACGGTTTCCGCGCCGGTATCCCGCAGGTCTGGGGCGATGCCGAGCGAACCGACGCGGCGGCGCTTTTCGCCATCATGGCGAAACTCGGCGGCCAGGAACTGATTGGGAAATCCGACACACTGCAGCCCGGCACCTTCTGGTCCGATCTAAGCTATTGATTGCTTCAACTCGATCTCGCGATTTCGTCATCAGGGCCGTTTCGCTGGCGGCCCTGGTACTGCTTTGGCAAATTGGCAGTCTCCTGCTCGGCCCCCGCAAACTGCCAAGTCCGGCCACGGTTGCTTTTGTCCTGGGCGGCGAGCTTTCCGACGGAAGCCTTCTCTACCACCTCGGCATAACGCTGTTGCGCGTGGCCGCAAGCTTCTTCGTCGCGATGGCGATCGGCTGTGCCGCGGGTATCGCCATGGGCCGGCTGCCGGGCTTCGATCGCTTTTTCGACAGCTGGCTCATCGTCTTGCTGACATTCCCGGCGCTGGTCGCCGCCGTGCTCTGCTATCTGTGGTTCGGCTTTTCCGAACTGGCCGTTGTCATCGCTGTCGCGATCAACAAGATTCCCAATGTGGCGGTCACCCTGCGGGAAGGCGCGCGCGCCATCAGCCGGGACAATCTGGAAATGGCCGCGGTCTTCCGATTTGGCCGGATCAAGACGCTGCGTCACGTCATTATCCCCGAGCTGGCGCCGTTTTTCATCGCTGCCGCGCGTTCGGGGCTTGCCCTGATTTGGAAAATTGTCCTGGTCGTGGAACTCCTGGGCCGCAGCAACGGAGTGGGCTTTCAAATCAGTTTGTTCTTCTCGCTCTTCGACGTCGCCTCGATCATCGCTTACACGATCGCCTTCGTGGCCGTGGTTCAGCTCATCGAATTCGGCGTGCTCCGCCCCCTCGATCGCTACATTGTCCGTTGGCGCCGATGAAAGAGGTGGAGATCGACATCGCCCTCAAGCGCTTCGCACCCGCGGGTTCGACGGCCCCGGTTGTTGCACTGCGGGATCTGCGTTTCAGCGTGAAGCCAGGCGAATTTGTTTGCGTGCTCGGGCCGTCGGGATGCGGCAAAACGACGCTCCTCAACATTATCGCGGGCTTGGACACCGACTTTTCCGGGCAGGTCAATGGCGGCGGCAATCCCGGACAAACGAATCCGGCCATCGGCTACGTCTTCCAGACTCCCCGGCTTCTGCCATGGCGCACGGTGGCGGAGAACATTCAGCTTGTACTGCGGCCGGGACAGGACATCGGCATCGTCGACGAACTGCTGGCGATGACCGGGTTGAGCGATTTCCGCGACACCTATCCGGAACGATTGTCTGTCGGCATGAGCCGGCGAGTTGCCCTGGTCCGCGCCTTCGCTGTTGAGCCGGATCTGCTATTGATGGACGAGCCTTTCGTGTCGCTGGACGAAGCGACGGCGCAGAAACTTCGGCAGATGCTGCTGGATATCTGGCAGCGCCGGCCGACCACGGTTCTGTTCGTGACGCACGACACGCGCGAAGCGGTCCTGCTCGCCGATCGTATCGTCAAACTCACCGCTTCGCCGGGAACCGTCGACAGGATCATCGCCGTCGATATTCCGCGCCGGCAACGCGGCGATTCCCAGATCATCGAGGCCTGGCGCACTCAGTATCTTCGGGAGTCGTGAAAAGGCGGGGCACTCCGCCGCGAAGATTATTGCGTCAGCGGTTTGCCCTGGGAGTCCAGCAGTGGAACGCCGTAGTCCAGGAGAATCTTGTTGATCTCGGCCTGGTGCTTGCGGATCAGGCCGTTGATCTTGCGCTTCCACTCCGGCTCGTTGTGGCGGATGCCCATGGTGATGCGATAGTCCATCTGCATGGGCATGTTCGCGCTTTCCATCGGGACCACGGACAAGGGAACCGACTCCTGTTTTGCATAGAAACCGGCGATCGGTCCCCAGAGCACGCCGACATCGATCGTGCCGGTAGCGACGTCGTGAATCATCTGCGCGGCCGGATGATCGAATCGCGTATCGACGACAAGCTGATAGCTCTGCAGATTGTTCAGCAGCCCCTGCGTTGCCAGGATCGTGGTCGGCGGTGTGCCGGCGATCGCACCGATCTTCAAAGTCTGCAAAATCGGATCGTCGAGAGATTTCAGCGTCAGGCCGCGATCGGCCTTGTAGATCAACGCATAGGTCGAGCGGTAGTAGGGATTGGAGTTCTGCAACAGCTCGTTGCCCGAGACCGTGCCCATGATGATGTCGCAACGCCGCGCATTCAAAGTCGAGCGGATGAAACCCATGGAATCGGGATAGTAGGTATAGCGCACGGGAACGCCGAGATCGGCCGCGAACAATTCCGCGATCTTGTTTTCGAACCCCTCGCCTTTGTCGTTGGAGAAGGGAAGATTGCTCGGATCGGCGCAGACGCGCAATGAGGTGGTATCGATCGTTTCCGAGGTTTGCGCCATCACCGATGCCGGCGCGAGGAACAACATCGCAATCGCCAAAGCGAAAGCGCGCCCAAGACAGCACTTTCCAGTCATGCGAGTTGGGTCGGCATGACGTTCCATATCTGCTGATCATGGCGCCGCTTTGCAAAGTTCGTCCGTGGATGCTAGCCGCCGAGGCAGGTCGTATCGCGCTCCTGCGCTTCGGGCGGCTTGTCGGCATGCTTTTCCGGACGGCCGCGCGGCACAACTCCGTCGGAACGCGCCTTCAAGTAGGCATAGATGTCATCGATGAAACACATGACATTCGGATTCAATCCGAATGAGGGCATTACCTTATCGCTGGATGTCGAGACGTTCTTGCGTCCGTTGGTCACGGTATCGAGAAAGTCTTCATAGGTGAGTGTCTTCAGCGAATCCACGAGCGCAGGGCCGAATGAGCTCCCCAAGCCGTCCGGGCCGTGACAGACATGGCAGTCGGCGTGATAGCGGCGGAATCCGCTATAGGTGTACCAGTCGACCGTGCCGTCTTCGGAAATCTTGTAAGGCTTTTCGTCCTCTTGGGCCGCCGCCGGAAGATCGATTCCACTGACAGCCAGGACCGCCAAAACTAAGGTCCAGTGGCGGATAAACTTCATCAGCATTCTGCAAGTCCCTCGTCGCGGTTGTTGCTTCGGATGCTACGAACAAGACGGCCTCTGCTAGCCGCCATTCGCCCCCGCCCGCTCAACTCTTCCAAAGTCATGTTGATTGAAAAAAGGGCCCGGCAGGGCGATTTGAATTTCGCCGTGCCGGGCCTGATCGCTTCAGGTCACAGGTTGAAGCTTACGGCAGTGAGAACACCGTCAACACACCGCCGAGCTGAGTGTAGCTGTTCAGCGCCTTGTAAGCGCCGACCGCACCCAAGCCGGCCGTGTCTTCCGTTAGTCCGGCCGCCAGACCGATGCCGGCCCAGCCGCCAACGCCCGACAGTATGCCTACATACTGCTTGCCGCCATGCTCCCAGGTGTTGACGTTGCCGATGATGCCGGACGGAGTCTTGAACTTGTACAGTTCCTTACCCGTCGAGGCATCGACAGCCTTCAGATAGCCTTCCAGCGTTCCGTAGAACACGATATCGCCGGCCGTCGCCAGGGCACCGCTCCACACGGAGAACGGCTCCGGATCCGACCAGACGATCTTGCCCGTCGATGCATCCCAGGCAATGAAATTGCCGAGATGCGTGCCGCCGGGTGCCGGATACATGCTCAAGGTCGCGCCGACATAGGGCTGGCCCGCGGTATAGCTGACGCGGAACGGCTCATAGTCCATGCAAACATGGTTGGTCGGCACGTAGAACAGCTTCGTCTTCGGAGAGAACGCCGCCGGCTGCTGGTCTTTGCTGCCCAGAGCCGCCGGGCAAATGCCCTTCGAATTCACGTCTTCGCCGTTCTGATCGGTCGAGTACTGCGCCACGACTTCCGGACGACCCGTCTTCATGTCGACATGCGTCGCCCAGTTCACAGCCGGATCGTACTTCTCGGCAACGAGCAGCTCGCCCGTCGCCCGATCCATCGTGTAGCCGAAGCCGTTACGATCGAAGTGGACCAGGACATTACGGGTCTTACCGCCGATGTCGATGTCCGCCAGGATCATTTCATTGATGCCGTCGAAGTCCCATTCGTCATGGGGAGTCATCTGATAGACCCACTTCGCCATTCCGTCATCCGGATCGCGGGCGAAGATGGTCATCGACCACTTGTTGTCGCCGGGCCGCTGCTTCGGGTTCCAGGTGCTGGGATTGCCGGAGCCGTAGTAGAACAGGTCGAGGTCCGGATCATAGGAATACCAGCCCCAAGTCGTTCCGCCGCCGATCTTCCATTGATCGCCTTCCCAGGTCGCCGTGCCGGAGTCCTTGCCGACCGGCTTGCCGAGACTGGTGGTCTTCGCCGGGTCCAGCAGCGTGTCGGAGTCTGGGCCCATGGAATAGGCGCGCCAAGCGAGCGAGCCATCCTTCAGGTTGTAGGCCGTTACGCTGCCGCGCACGCCGAACTCGCCACCGCTGATACCGACGATGACTTTGTCCTTGATGATGTGCGGAACGCTGGTGCCCGTTTCACCCTTCTTCGCATCGCCGTTGGCGACCTTCCAGACTTCCTTGCCGGTCTTGGCGTCGAGCGCCACGACCGTCGTGTCAGCCTGGTGCAGAATGACTTTGCCATCAGCGTAGGAAACGCCGCGATTGACGGTGTCGCAGCACATCACCGGGATCGTATCCGGGTCCTGCTTCGGCTCGTATTTCCAGATCACGCGGCCGTTGTCGTTCAAGTCGAGCGCGAAGACGATGTTCGGAAATGGCGTGTGGATGAACATCGTGTCGCCGATCACCAGAGGTCCACCCTCGTGACCGCGCAGAACGCCCGTGGAGAACTGCCATGCGACCTGCAGGCTGCCGACATTGCCGGCGTTGATCTGCGACAGCTCGCTATAGCGCGTATTGGCGTAGTTGCCAGCTGCCTGGGTCCACTGTTTGGGATCCTTCTGCAAACCAAGTAGCTCGTCGTTTGCCGATGACGCGGCCGGCAGTGCCACGGCAGCAGCAAGGGTCATTAGACCCGCTCTCAATAGCAATTTTGACTTCATTACCCACTCCTCCCTTGTTGCCGAAATCTCACGGAAAAACGCCCGAGCCGCACAGGCGGGAGCCGTTCGCATCTCAAATTATGAGTGGCGCCGCTTGCTCCCTGGACAACACCTCCTTTAGTCAGAGGCGGCTGGTACTACACCAGCTCGCTATCACGATTGTCCGCAGGGGCACACTATGTTGGGTGCCCCCGTCCCTCGCCCGGTTGGACGTCCGCTCGATAGGGTAGCGACAAAAATCATTATGCAGACTTTGCAATCGCCCGCAAGCGCCGTTTGTAAATTTTCTAGCGAGTGATGCTATGATCTTGTCGGAACAACTGCTATTGGCGCTGTCAGCTCTCATTGTGCAGCGCGAAATGAGGGCATCGGCGCTTGCTTATGCCGCTCGCCGATCTCGAATAGAGCAAAGGAAGCTATGGTACAGATGTCTCCAGAAGTCGGCCCAAACGCGATGCAGCATCCGCTGCCGGGTGCGAGGCGGTCATGAAACTGCGCCGCCTGCCAATGCTGAAAGCACTGATCATAGCGTCAGCTTTGTTGACCGGTACGGGTTCATCCACGGCCGCGGAAATCACTGCGGATGAAGTTCGCGGGCTCCTCGCCGCGCATCAAGGTGGCACGGCGCTCGACCTCTCGGGCAAAGATCTTTCCGGCCTGGACCTGGCCAATGTGGATTTCCGCGGTGCCAACCTTACGGGCGCCAACCTGAAGCGGGCCAACCTCGCCGGCGCGGACCTTTCCGGCACTTTGATCGATCTTGCTATCTTGCGCGGCGCTAACCTGACGGGCGCAAAGCTGAGAAACGCCAGCGCCTTTTCGACAATTCTGGCGGAAGCCAATCTGACCGGCGCCGATCTCGCCGGCGCCAAACTGGTCTGCAATTTCGAGAATGCCATTCTCAACAACGCCAATCTCGAAGGCGCCGCCATGGGTGCGGACATGCGCAACCAGTCCATGGGGCTGATGCGGCTTTCCATGCGCAATGCGAGCCTTCACGGCGCCAAGCTGGCCGGCGCCGATATGTCGCGGGCCATGCTCGAATTTGCCGATTTCAACGGCGCCGATCTCTCGGGCGTAAACCTGATGCGGGCGGAGGCCGGCGGCGCCGATTTTTCCGGCGCTATTCTTGATGGCGCCAATTTCACGATGGCCGATCTTCAGGGCGCAAGGTTCCGCGGCGCAAAAGGCGTCGACAAGATCATCGGCTTGGACAGCACGATTAATCGAGATTCCGCCGTGTTTGAATGAGCGCTGCGGACTCCATCACCGAATTGTCACAGCGCCATCACTTTCAGCCCGCCATAGGCCGCCGTCACGCCTGCGGATGCCTGCTGTCGGCGGCATTCTGCTGCTTGCCAGGATTGAAGGCGCAGGCGGCTGCCCTTGCTGCTGATGCACTTGAGCTGACGGAAGTCGCTGCCGGCGTCTACGTGTTCCATGGCGTTCATGAGGAGGCTACCGGCGCCAACCTTGGTGCGATCGCCAACGTCGCCGTGATCACCGGGCGCGAGGCCGTTGCGGTTGTCGATACCGGCGGCAGCCTGGCCTGGGGAACTCGCTTGCACAGCGCCATCCGCAGCCTGACGCCGCTGCCGGTCCGCCATGTAATCAACAGCCACGTGCATCCCGATCACATATTCGGCAATGCCGCGTTCGACGGCGACGAACCGGAGATCTGGGGCCACTACAAGCTGCCGGAGTCCCTGACGGCCCGCGGCCAGTTTTATCTCGAGCAGGTCAAGGAGCTGCTCGGCAGCGCGGCTGAGGGAACCCGGGTCGTGGCGCCAACGCGGCTGGTCAAGGGCGTGCAGGAACTGGATCTTGGCGGCCGGGCCTTGCTTTTGGAGTCGCACCCGACGGCTCATACCGACAACGACCTGACGGTCTTCGACGCCGCCACGGGAACGCTGTTCGCCTCGGACTTGCTGTTCATGGAACGCCTGCCCGCCATCGACGGCAGCCTCAACGGCTGGCTATCGGTGATGGCCGCCTTGCAAAGCTTGCCGGCCGATCGCGTCGTCCCCGGCCATGGCCCGGTCTCGGCGTCCTGGCCCGCTGCGCTGGATCCGCAGCAGCGCTATCTACAGCGGCTCCGGGCGGATTTGCGAGACCTGATCGCCGCCGGCATTCCCATGGAAAAGGCTGTCGAAACCGCAGGCCAAGCCGAGCGGGCGCATTGGCGGCTGTTCGACGACTACAATGCTCGCAATGTCGTGACCGCCTATGCCGAATTGGAATGGGAGTAGGCGGCCGCCAATCTGTGCTAGGATGAATTAATTCTGCAAAAGGTACTGCCAATGATTTCGCGTCGCACTTTCCTCCTGTCGGCTGCCCTGGCGCCCCTGCTTGGGCGAGCCGGGCTCGCCAAGGCCGATGCAACCGACGACCCCTGGCCGGATATCCGTGACGCCCTGTTCGGCGACAAGGTCATTGCCGAAGACGATGGCATCATCACGGTGGAAGCGCCGAAGCGGGCCTATGACGCCGCCATCGTTCCCGTGACCGTGCATGCGGCGATTCCGCAGACGGCCGAGCGCTACATCAAGACGGTTCATCTGGTTATCGACAAGAATCCGGCGCCCGAAGCCGCCGTGTTTCACTTCACCCTCGATAGCGGCGATGCGACCTTCTCGACCCGCGTTCGCATCAACGAGTACACCAACGTGCGGGCCATCGCGGAATTGAACGACGGCTCATTGCATATGGCTCTGCAGTTCGTGAAGGCGGCGGGCGGCTGTTCGGCGCCGTCGCTGAAGGACAAGGAAAAGGCCTTCGCCAATCTCGGCCGGATGAAGCTGAAGCAGCCCGACCAGATCGCCCTGAATCAGCCGAACCAGGCGCAACTCCTGGTCAGCCATCCCAACTTCTCGGGCATGCAGTTCGATCAGATCTCCCGCAACTACATCCCCGCCCTTTTCATCCAGAACGTCACCGTGCGCTATGGCGACCGCACGGTGATGACGGTGGAGGGCAACATCTCGCTCAGCGAGGATCCCAGCTTCCATTTCAACTATGTGCCGACGGCGGAAGCGGAGATGAGCGTCGAGGTCGTCGATTCCGACGGGATGAAGTTCAGCCAGACCTGGCCGGTGTCGCCCGCGCCGAGCCTGTAGCCGGCATCAGAAGCAGCGGATCTCGGCCTCGGCCTGCGCACGGCGCAGATCCTCGACGACGGATTTCGTCCAGGCGGCATCGCGGAACACCGATGTCGACTCGCCGGGGCGCTGCACCAGGCGCAGCACCGTTTCCGCCTGCACATATTCCTCGTAGGGGATCAGCGACGAGATGACGTCGATGCTGCAGGAGCATTTCTGCAGCATTTCCTGGGTCTGGCCGTTGCTGGCCATGCAGCCGAAGACATAGTCCGCCAGCGTGGCCGTCGAATAGTCATTGTTGGCTGACGCGGAATTTGCTGCCGATAGGAGAATCGCCAATCCCAGACCGGCAATGGCTTTCGAGTTGTGCATTCTCATGGTCCTCCTCCCGCCGGAAGCCGCGGTCACTGAACCGTATCCTGAAACTGCAGCAGATTTTCCTCAAGCGGCTTGTCCGCCGAGCCGCCGGGCGTCAGTACCCGGATGCTGTAGACACCCCCCGGCACATCGGGCGCCAGATAGAACTCGTAGGTCTTTTCCACGAACTTCTCGAAGCGTTCGCGCATGGGGTCCTGCAGGAAGGGCTGCAGCGTTACGTGCGTTGCCGGCACCTCCTTGCCGCCGTAAAGGCACCGTGACTTCTTCCGCCGTGGCCCGGTCGACGAAGGCGTCCCGGATCCGATTGCGGAAATAGAGGGTGGAACCGCCGGTCTGGCTGCTCAGGCCCGCCACATCATGTTCCAGGAACATCATGATCACCGGGTTGCTGTGAAATCCTTCGATTACGGGAAAATCCTGATGATGCTTGTCGGAGAGAAAATTGAAGCTGACATCCCGTCCGCCATCCGGCATCACCTTGGTGATGGTGACATCCACGATATCGTCGAACGCCTGTTCCAAGGTGCCTTGATGCTTGTATGTGTATCTCAGTGTTACGGGCTCCGTGATGTTTGCCAGATGGGGCGTATTGAAGATGGCGCGTTGAGCAGCCGACAAGTCCTCGGCGCGGGCCTGGAGGGCGCAGGCAGCGAGAATTGTGGCAACGGCGATCCGTACAAGCATGGCCAATGGCTCCATGGATACTCGGGCGCTGGTTGAACCATATCGGCAGACCGGCGTCGAGCACTTGAGTTCCCGGGGTCTGCCGCTAGATACTGGCAGTAATATGGCCGATCGCGCAGAGCCGTTTTCCTACCACTGCATCCTTGGCGGCTTTGCTTGAGCGCCGATACGCTCCGGCAGCTTGTCGCCGACCTGATTGTCGCGGTGTCGGCATTATCAGGTTACCCGGCGCCTGCCGACAGCCCGAATGTGGTGCTGGTGGCCCACGAATTGCTCGAGGAGAAGGCCTGCGGGCAGCCTTGCCGCGTCTATGGCTGGTCGCCGCCGGGCTCGACCATCTACCTGGATAACCGGCTCGATCTCGATGGCAATCTGTTCGCCCGCAGCATCCTGGTGCATGAGCTGACCCACTACCTGCAGCAGGAAAGCGGAAAGTACGGTACGCACCGCAGCTGCCGCGAATGGGTGGAGCGGGAGCGGGAAGCCTATCTGGTGCAGTTTCGCTGGCTTGCCCGGGAGCAGGGCAGCCCAGTCACGGTGCCGCCGGAGGTGGGCGGAATGCCCTGGCTGGTCAGCTGCGAGGACGAGCCCGAAAGCGGCAATGGCGGCCTTGGCGGCTAGCTTAACCATATCCAGGCGATTTTCGGCCGCGTTGCTACGCGCCCCCCTTTTCTGCCAGAATTGGTGAACTACAGGCGGCGGCCCCATTCCGGTCGCTAAAACGATGCGAGGTCCCCTTGTCCAGCGAGCGTGGCGTTGCCGTCCCCCTGCCGGTTCCGGACATCCTGGAGGCCGATGAGCATCACTACCGCATTCTGGTGCGGGACCTGGTGCTGGATTGCCGCATCGGCGCCTATCCGGAAGAGAGGCTCAAGACCCAGCGGGTGCGGTTCAACCTGGACCTGCGGGTCCGCCGGCCGATCCCGCCGCTGAATGACGATCTTGAGAAGGTCATCTCCTACGACAAGATCATCGCCGAGATCCGCAATCTCGTGGCCGCCGGCCATATCAACCTGGTGGAGACGCTGGCCGAGCAGATCTGCGACATCTGCCTCGCCGATCGCCGCGTCGCCCGGGCCAAGGTGATGGTGGAGAAGCTCGAAGTGGAACCGGCCGCCGCCGGCGTCGGCGTCGAGATCGAACGCAGCCGGCCCCGCAACCCCACGGTCGCCGAGGTGTTCCCGCTCGTTTTCGACAGCAGCGGCCAGTCCGGCGGCAATCGCTGACGCTTGGGCGCCAGCCTTTCACGGCAATCTTCGCGACCCTGGGTCGTCAAGCTCGGAGGCAGCCTCCAGGGCTCGCCGGACCTCCGCCGCTGGCTCAAGGTCATAGCGGCAACAGCGGCGCCGGTGGTCATTGTGCCCGGCGGCGGTCCCTTCGCCGATGCGGTCCGCCTGGCGCAGAAACGGCTGAGGTTCTCGGACGCGGTGGCGCATCACATGGCCCTGCTGGCGATGGAGCAATATGGCCACGCCATCGCCGGCATGGCGTCTTCGACGCGGACCGAAGATAACCCTGCCGTCAATCAGGGCCTGCCTGCAACGTGGGCAAGTGGCGGTCTGGCTGCCGACAAGAATGGCCCTTGGGCGGCCGGATATCGCCGAGAGCTGGGACGTCACATCCGACAGCCTAGCGCTCTGGCTGGCACGGCGATTGAGAGCCCGGGGCCTGCTGCTGGTAAAATCGGCGCGTTTGCCGAAGGGGGCCCGGACCGCCGTTGAGCTTTCACGGCGCGGGATTATCGACGCAGCCTTTCCCCGCATGCTCGCGGCACACCCCTGCTCGAGCTGGTGCATTGAAAGCCGCAGTCACCGGCAGGCGGCACGGGCCTTTCGCACCGGTGGCGATCCGCTGGCAACCAACATATTGCCGGCGTAGGGATTTCCCGGATTGTGCCTTGCGGTAGGCCCGCTCTGCGGTGAACATGACGCTGCAGATCAGTTGAATTTCAGCGGAACACCCGACCCGAATGTCTAAAGCCCGCGAAAGCAAGACCCAGCGCCTGGCCTGGGCGCTCACCGGTTCCGGCCATTTCTTTCCGGAGAGCCTGGAACTCATGCGCCGGATCGCCGACATCGACGTCTTCGTCAGCCGCGCGGCGGCCGAGGTCGTGCGCATGTACCGGGACGACATGAACAAGCTGCCGTCCACCGCGCGCATCTTCAAGGACACGACGGCGAGCGCGGCGCCAGTCGGACATTTCTATCACGGGGTCTATCACACGCTCGTCGTCGCGCCGGCGACCTCGAACACGGTCGCGAAATGCGTTTATGGGATTTCGGACAATCTGGCGACCAACGTCTTCGCCCAGGCCGGCAAGTGCCGCGTGCCGATCATCGTCTTCGCCTGCGACACCGCGCCGGAACTGGATACCAAAGCGCCGCACGGCATGGTGAAAGTCTACCCGCGGCGCATCGACTTGGAGAACGTCGAGAAACTGAAATCCTTCGAGAGCACGCAAGTGGTGGAGTTGCTCGAGGATCTGACCAAGACCCTCGCGGCGCGTCTGGCATGTCTGAACATCTCCTTTTCCTGACCGGGCACCTGGCACTGCCGCGGCTGGGCAAGGTGCTGGCGGCGATGCAGCCGACGCCCTTCACTTTCGAGGTCCAGGATATCGGCGTGAAAGTCGCGTCATTGATGACGCCTGATATCATCCGCCGCCGATTGCCGCAGCCGCTGCAGGCCGACCGGGTCATCCTGCCCGGGCGCTCGCGCGGCGACCTGGACGCGCTGGCGCAGGAGTTCGGCGTGCCCTTCAGCCGCGGCCCCGATGACCTGAAGGATCTGCCCGAATTTTTCGGCCGCCAGGGAAAGCCGGTCGACCTGTCGCGCCATGATGTGCGGATATTCGCCGAGATCGTCGAAGCGCCGTCGCTGGATGTTCCGGGCATCCTCGCCCGCGCCGCCGCCTATCGCGCTGCCGGCGCCGATGTCATCGATGTCGGCTGCCTGCCCGATACGCCCTTTCCCCATCTGGAAGACAGCGTCATCGCGCTGCGCGACGCCGGCTACAAGGTCAGCGTCGATTCCGCGGATGGCGAGGAGTTGCGGCGCGGCGGCAAGGCCGGCGCCGATTTCCTTTTGAGCGTCAGCGAGGATACACTGGATGTGCTGGACGGCGTTGCCGCCACGCCTGTGTTGATCCCGGCGCAGCATGGCGATCTGGACTCGCTGCTGCGCGCCATGGACCGGCTCGACGCCAGCGGCCGCGCTTATCTCGCCGATCCGATCCTCGACCCGATACATTTCGGGTTTGCCGATTCCCTGGTGCGCTATGTCGAGCTTCGGCGCCGCCGGCCCGACGCGCAGATTCTCATGGGTACAGGCAACCTGACCGAACTGACGGACGCCGACAGCGGCGGCGTCACCGCCATGCTGATGGGGATCGTGTCGGAGCTGCACATCACCAATGTCCTGGTCGTCCAGGTAAGTCCCCATTGCCGCCGGGCGGTGCAGGAAACCGATGCGGCGCGGCGGCTGATGTTTGCCGCCCGGGAGGAATCCAGCCTGCCGTCGCAGATCGATGCGTCGCTTCTGTGCCTGCATGACCGCAAGCCCTTCCCGGCCGATGCCGCGGAGATCGCCGAGACGGCAAGCGCCGTGGCCGACGACAATTTCCGCATCGAGGCGGCCGAGGACGGCGTTCACATCTACAATCGCCAGGGCCATCACATCGGCGCCGATCCCTTTGATCTGTACCCGCGACTCAGCGTGGAGAGCGACGGTGGCCATGCGTTCTATCTCGGCTTCGAACTGGCCAAGGCCCATATCGCCTGGCAGCTCGGCAAACGCTATGTGCAGGACCGGCCGCTGGATTGGGGCTGCGCCGTCGACCGGCAGGCGGACGATTTGCAGCATTTGAAGGCGGCCGGCGTTACGCTCCGGGCCAAGCAGCGGCGCGGCGGCGAGTCATGATCCGCGAGACCATCGTCATCACTCAGGATCTTGCGGGCCGCGTGCATATCGCGCCGCTCGGCCTGATCGTCGAGGGCGAACATCTGATCATCGCGCCCTTCCGCCCCTCGCAGACGCTGGAGAACCTTCGCGCCAATCCCCATGCGGTGGCGAACTATACCGACGACGTGCAGATCTTCGCCGGCTGCCTGACCGGGCGCAAGGAATGGCCGGTTCATCCGGCGACCTATGTGCCGGGCGCAGTGCTGGATGCCGCCCTTGCCCATGCTGAACTCAGCGTTGAATCCATCACTGAGGATGAGCTTCGGCCGCGCTTCCGCTGCAAGATCGTGCATGAGGCGGTGCATGCACCCTTTCACGGTTTCAACCGCGCCCAGGCGGCGGTCGTCGAGGCCGCCATTCTCGTCAGCCGATTGCACATGCTTCCCGCCGACAAGATCGATCGGGAAGTCGGCTATCTGCAGATCGCCATAGACAAGACGGCCGGGCCGCGGGAGCGTCAGGCCTGGGCCTGGCTGATGCAACGCATCGAGGAGCACAGGGCTTCGGCGGGCAATGAACCAAAGACGGGAGAGAAACGGACGTGACGGGATTTCTGGCCAGCGTGACCTCGATGCAGGAGGCGGAGATCGCCCTGGCGGGCGGCGCTGATATTCTCGACCTGAAGGATCCATCCCGTGGTGCGCTGGGCGCGCTTCCCGCAGAGATCGTCACAGCTTGCGTGGCCGGCATCGCGCGGCGGCGGATCGTGAGCGCGACGGCGGGCGACCTTGCGATGGAACCCGATCTGGTGCGCAACGCCGTGCAACGGTTGGCGGCGTGCGGCGTGGATATCGTCAAGATCGGATTGTTTCCGGGCGGCGACGCATCGGCCTGTATCTCAGCCCTGCGCGACGAGACTGCCCGAGGAACCCGCCTCGTCGCCGTCATGTTCGCGGATCAGGCGCCTGACTTCTCGCTGATCGGGCCGCTGCGCGAGGCCGGCTTTGTCGGCGTGATGTTGGACACCGCGGACAAATCGGCTGGCGGACTGCGGCGCCATCTTGACGGTGACGTGCTTGCCGATTTTGTCGAGGCCGCGAGGAGCATCGGCTTGATGAGCGGTCTCGCCGGCTCATTGCGAGCTTGAGGATGTTGCGCCGCTTGCCGCCTTGGGCCCGGACTATCTCGGTTTCCGCGGCGGCATTTGCGATCACGGCCGCCAATCGGCTCTAAGCCCAGAGCGGCTTCGCGCTGTCCGTACCGCCATCGATCAGCGGGAACATTCACCAGCGCGCGGCAAGAATGGCGACGGCAGCCGCCGGCGCGCAGCGCGCCGCCCATTCCGTTGCCTGAACATCTCCGCTGACCAGCGCGCTGAAATCGACATAGGGCCGCCGCAACCGTTCCGCCAGCCGCCTGACGAGGAAACGGCCGACTCCGGCGCCGACGACCGGCGCGTCTTCAGCCAGCAAGGTCTTCGACAAAACGCGGTCCGCCGCTGTCAGCAGTTTATCGCTTTGCCGTTCCGACAAATGCCAGGCCAGTTGCCGCCAGGGCGCGAGGTCTGCCGGATCGGCGTCGCGGCCGAGCATGCGCGCCAGGCGCCGGGCACTGTCGCCCGGGGTTTTGCCGCGCCCATCGGCGGTCGCCTGCTGATCGGCATCTGCGGGCAACTCACCGGTCAGGCGGTGGATATCGGCCATGGTTGCGAAATGTTCCGCCATGACCAGCTGGCTCGCCCCGCCAAACGGCACGCGATCGGCAATCGCCATGACCGGCGTCCGCGTCACGCCGGTGTAGACGAGTTCCTCGCTCGTCAGCCGCTCCTCATCGCTATAGCCGGTGAATTCGACGCGGCCGTCGCGGAAGGCGACCAGATCGCTGGTTGTACTGCCGACGTCCACGAACAAGCCTTGCTTGCTCCGCGAAGCCGCAAAAGCCACACTTGCATGCCAGTTGGCGGAAGCGATCACCCGCCAGTGCCTGACGGCATCTGACGGTGCATGAAAGCCGTCGCGCCCCCCGTAGATGCGCAAGTCCGCGTTGCTGAAACTACTCGCCGCCACCGTGGTGAGCCGGCTGACGCCATCGGCACGGCTTTCGAACAGGTCGACCAGCTCGCCCGTCATCGTCAGGCCATGGCGCGTCATGCCCGGAAGCTGCGGGCGGATTTGATCGATGGCGGCGGTCAGATGCTCCATGCCACGCCAAAGGGTGCAGGGTACCTGCCAGGCGCCAGCAATCCGTCCGCCGGCATCGGCCACCACCGCCTTGAGATGGGCGCCGCCGAGATCCCAGCCGATCGCCGATGATTCACGCATCCGATAGCTCCACATCAACTCGCTGCGGCGTGACTTGCAGCGGCCGCTGGATATCGGGAATTTTCCGGTTCAGCAAATCCAGCACCAAGCCTGCGGGATTTACGCCAACAGCGCGCCGCAAGCCGGCATAGGACGTCGTCAAGCGCGGATTGATTTCCAACACGACCGGGCCATCCGGGCCATCGATCAAATCAACGCCCACATAGCCCCAAAGGCCGGGAATGGCCGCCGCGACCGCTGAAGCGATCGGCTGGTACTCCGCGCGGCGGGCCTCGCGGCCAGCGACAACGAAGCCGCGATAACGGAATTGATTGCCGGTGATTTCGATGAGCTGCTCATTGCAGGTCAGCAGCCACGCCGCACCGTCGCGGCAAAGCAGGGACAGGCTGGCGGCAGGGCCGCTGACATAGGGCTGCAAGATCATGTGCGAGCCCTGGTTTGCCGCCATCCAACGATCGAGATCGCCAGCCGCGTCAAACAACAGCGTATTCTCGGCGCCCGCACCGTCGTCGGGCTTGACGACCCACGCTGACGCCCTGCCGAAGGCCTCGCCGTTTCCGAGCGGCGCCGTCGGCACAGTCGGGATTCCGGCTTTCGTCAGATACTGTGCCGTCGCCAGTTTGCTACTGGTCAAACGCACGGATTGGGGATCGCATGCCAACAGGTTGCGTCTCGCATCCACCGTGAGTTCGCTGACCCGCGCCAGAACCCCGCCGCTCTCCGGCGCTATCGGCCAAACCGCATCAGCCGAACGGATCAATTCGGCCCAACGGGGCCAGAACTCGCCCGGTTCGCTGACCATTGCAACGTCTGCGGGAGCCCGGAGCGCGGGCAGGCGCTTGTCGCGGGTCGTGACGATTTCAACGCCGTCCAGTGCGGCGAGATCCTTGACAAGCGCCGTCAGCATCATGTCGCCTTCCCGCGACAAGCTGGCGGGGAGCGGCTGGCCACAGAGGCCGCCGCCTGTCACATACTCGCAGACGAATATCCGCAAGGCGGCACTCCGTGGAAATCATTCCAGTCATCGACCTGTTGGGCGGCATTGTCGTACATGCCCGTCGCGGCGAGCGGCAAAACTATCAACCCCTGCAGTCGCCCCTCTGCGCCGGCAGCGAACCCGCCGCCGTGGTTGGCGGCTATCTGACGGTCCACCCGTTCTCGACCATCTACATCGCCGATCTCGATGCCATCACCGGGATAGGCGATAGCGGGCCTGTCATTGCGCGGCTGCGCCGGCAATTTCCGGACCTGCGTTTCTGGGTGGATAACGGGCTTGCCGATGCATTGGCATGCCGCAACTGGCTGCAACAGGGATATGGCGATCTCGTCATCGGCAGCGAGGCGCAGCGCAACGCATCCGTGCTGAACGACTTGGCGCAGGAGGAAGCGGCCGACCGGATCGTCCTCTCTCTCGACTTCAAGGATGGAAGGTTCCTGGGGCCCGATGTCCTGCGGGAGCAACCGTCGCTCTGGCCGCAGCGCATTATCGCCATGACCCTGAGCCGCGTCGGCAGCGATACCGGACCCGATTTCGAACTGTTGGATCAATTGCGAACGAAGGCTCCCGCCAAAAAGCTCTTCGCCGCCGGCGGCGTGCGCGGCGGCGAAGATCTCATCGAATTGAACCGTCGAGGCATCAGCGGCGTTCTCGTGGCCAGCGCCCTCCATGCGGGGCGGATTGGCAGGCGCGAGATCGCCGCTGTCTGCGCTTGACAGACAGTGGCGCCGAAGCGCCGCCGCTGTTAGCCGGCGTAGAACGGATGCTTCACGGAGTCCTTTTTCGCGGTGACGTCGCGAGCCTTCGGCTCACCGGCGACTGCGCGCTTAATGGATTCCTTCACGGCCTGATAGTTGTAGTTGTGGATCTTCTTGTCGTCGGCAGCTTCCCAGTGAATGAACACGCCAACGCAGATGAACAGATCATCGGCTTCATCGGCCGGGATCGTGCCATCGGCAACGCAATCCTGCACGGCCATCGCGACCGCATGCTGCGCCGGACCGAACATCTGCACCGCCTGCTTCGCGCCCTTGATGGTCACTTTGTTGAACATCACGGTGTTCGGCTTGCAGGCCAGGTTCGGCGAAATCACGGCCAGCAGCGACGTGAAGCCGTCCTTGTTGTTGACCAGCGCATTGCAGAACGCGGTCTCTGCCGCGCTGTTACGCGGTCCGATGAGCAAATCGATGTGAGCGACTTCATTGCCCTCGCCGACCAACGATTCACCGACACAGACCTTGTTGATCTTCGCCATCAGTTAATCCTCCCTAAATGTGAATGGCTCTGAAACGAAGCCTCACCATCCGCCTGCCCGGAGCCGGTCGGCCTCGGGCTCGGTGAGGCAACTTCTCTCCCACCGCCTGGAGCCATCCTTGTTTGCAGCATCCGGCCGTTGGGCGGCCGGACCGGTTGACCAGACAACACTCCCCTGACGGGCAGAGTACTTGCGGGCCGATGGTAGTCTCAATCATCGCCCATCATCAAGCGCCTAATGAACCAGCGGGAAATTGCCCCGGTGCGGTGCACAAACAGGCTGTCCAACACCGCCGGAATTGCGCCCGCCGCCTCTATTGCAGATTTGAAACAAACAGCGTTGCCACCGTGAGATCGGCGCTGGTGCCGGGATTGATATCCTTATCCTTCAATGCGCTGTCGAATGTCTGAAGATCGGACAATATCACACGCGGGTCCGCGGTCCCGGACAGCAGCGTATCGAATTTCCGCGCCTCCAACATGACGGCTTCGGCGGTCTCCAGGCCGAATTTGCGCTGGATATGACTGTCCGGGAACGCGCCGAGAAAGCCCAGATAGGTCGACGACACGGCCCATTCGAATTCGCGCCAGCGCTGTCGGCCGGCAATCAGGCGGCCAAGGCCGACCCCGAAAACGTCGGCGAAATCGGTGACATACTGAGCCGCGATGCGATCCCGGTCCGATGCAGCGCGCATCGCCTCCAGCAGCGTGACCTGCGGCGGCTCCCGGACATCGTGGTGGGGACTGCTGCCGAGGCCGCCGGGGTTCGCCAGCCTGATCGCCTCATAGGCGCTGGCCGCATCGTCGACACTCAGCGCCTGCAAAACGGCATGCAACTCCTGGCGCAGCTCGCCGCCGGTCGATTGGAGCGCGGCTTGAGCCAGCGGCGCGCAGAGCAGCAGGATGCCCAAGTTGGTGTTGCTGGAAACGGCTTCGCGCGTCCGGTGCAGCGCTGTCAGAATTCGTTCGCCGACCGTTAGGTTGGGAGCCGCGATCGCCGGCGCGCTCAGCCTGGCGCTGGCTTCGAAATCCGCCACGGTCATCCGATGGCCGGCGGCATAGGCGTGGACATTGCCCGGCTTCAGCGCCGTCAATTCAGCCAGGCAAGCCGTGAGGTAAGCTTGTTCGACGCGGCTCGCGGCAACCATCAGCGGGTCAGGGAACGCTTGGCCGCCGAAGGACCGCGCCGCTTCTCGCCCGCGATCTTTGCCACGATGTGGCCAGCAAGCTTCTCTGCGATATCGATGCCCGTTGCCGTCTGCAGCGCCCGCCAGGCCGGCATGCTGTTCACCTCCAGCACCAAATAGTGGCCCGTCCGGTCCTGGATGATGTCCACGCCGGCATAATCCGCGCCCATGGCCGACGTGGCGCGGATGGCCAGATCAGCAATCTCGCCGGTGGCGGGCACCGCTTGGCAGCGGGCGCCCTGGGCCGCGTTCGTCCGCCATTGCACGCCGTGGCGGATCATGGCGCCCACGGCGCGGCCGCCGATGACGAAGACCCGCCAGTCGCGCCACCCCGCCGTCGGGCCGGTGACGTAGCGCTGCAGATAGAAAACACCCTGCGCTTCCTCCGCCGTCGGCAGGTCCCGCAGCTTCTCGATCAGCTTGAGGCCCCGGCCCTGGGACCCGAAGAGCGGCTTGAGCACCAGCGGCCGTCCGGGCCGTGCCTCGCTCCTGACGATTTCCTTCGCGACCGCTGGCGTCTCGATCGCCCAGGTCGGCGGAGTCGGAATGTCATGCTGCCGCAGCAAAAAACTGGTCATGGATTTGTCGACGCAGCGTTCGATGGCGCGGGCATCGTTGACCACCTGTACGCCAAGCTCCCGCAGGCCATGCAGCACGCCCAAGCGCATGGTCACCTGCTCGAAACTCCCGGTGGCCACCGTCTTGACGATCACGGCCGAGGGCAATTGATCTTCGAATTTCTGCAAGGTGACGCCCGGACCGCCGAGCCCCACGCGAAAGCCGCAGCTTGCCAGCGGCACGCAGCGCACATCGGCGCCGAAATGGGCGAAGGCGTTCTTCAGCTGGCGGGCATGCCAATCCAGCTTTTCGGCGAATATCGCGACCTTAGCCGCCGGCATATCCGAATGATCTGTCGATCAGCGCCTCGTCCAGCGCGCCGCCATGGAATGTATTGCCGCTGTCGAGCGCCGTCACGATCGCCCGCGCCGGGCTGAACAGCAGGCGATCCATGGCATAGAAGTCGCCATTGTAGGCGTTGAAGATCTCCGCGAATGGCCGGCCATAGTCGCGGGAGCCTTTGCTTGGCATATCCGCGGCGAGTTGCCGCGCCTCGTCATCCGGGCCGGTGACGAACAGCTGCACCGAGCCGCCATAGATGATCGCATCGTTGGTCCGGCCCATGGCGTCGATGAAGGATTTTGCCGGCGGCGGCAGCGGTGCGGCGCCCATGCCGTCGACCACCCGGTCGAGCGGAAACTTCAGCTCATGCAGCTTGTGCAGCGCCACCTCGAGCACGCGGCCGACGATCTGCACGGTGCCCGCCAGGCTGCGCGTCGGCGTCAGGATGAGCGTCAGATTCTTGGCCGCGATGCCGCAGGCCTCGACGATCTTCTGGATGAGTTCCGCCGGCGGACGCTTGTCCACTTCCAGCACCAGGCAGGTCGCGGCTGCCTGATCCTGATATCGCAGTTCGTCGAACAGGGATTCCTTGCGCGCGATCGCGCGCGCGGGTCCCGATCCCAGGGCATAGAACGCCGTCTTGCCCTCGCCCGATGTCAGCTGCCAGCCTGCGAGCTGGCTGCCAAGGCAGGCCAGCACCGGTGCCGCGCTATGCACGTTCAGCATCCAGGGCCAATGCTTGAATGAGTTGCCGGCCGTCAAGCTGACGCGGCCCAAGCCCCGCCATGCAGATTTCGGTGATCAAGCGGCCCGCTTCCAGGCCGCCGGTACAACCGATGCCGGCATCGACCAGCCGATAGCCTTCGGGCGGCGCTTCGATATTGATCCCCAGGCTGGCGGCGTCATCGATCAGCCGCCGGAGTGCCGGCGCCGCCGTCCGATTCAGGCTCAATGCCCTGGTGCCGATGCTCCTGCGTTCAGACATGCTCCACTTCCGCCAATGCCTGTTCTGTGTTGCCCCGTGGTCCGGCCGGCAGGTCATCCTCCAGCATCGCCGATACCGCCAACCTTCGCTGTGCGATCATCCGCCGCACGGCCGGCGCCGCATCGCCTTCTGCCAGCACGGTGCAAACCGGCGCACCCTCGGCGATGCGCGCACCCGGCGCTGGCCGGTCTGCGACCCATTCCGGCCAATCTGTATCCGGCGGAACCCGGCATCGCCGCGCCGCGTAGAGGATGGACATGGCCGATGCAGGTACCAAAGCCAAGGGCCCTTCGGGCAAACGCCCTTTGCAAGCCGCAATATGCCAGGCGAACAGCTGCGCCGTCCCGGAACTGTCATAGACATCGAGATTGGCTCCCGGTCGCGGATTAACTTCCAGGATCCAATAGTTTGCGCCGTCATCGATGACATCCAGACTGTTGAGTCCCACCAGGCCGAATTCGCGGACCAGCGCATCGAGCATTCCCACTGCATCGCGGCACAGACGATCGCTCACCACGGCCGGCTGCAGCCCACCGGCAAACCGATAAGGCTGCAGCGGTTCGCCGGGGTCGGTCCATTGCTCGTTGAAGCCTATGAGAACAGCCCGGTGGCCATCGGCCAGAAATGAAATTCCGACCGGCTGTCCCGCCACAAGGCGCTGGAAGTAGATCTCATTGCCGCCGTGGCGACGCGCGGCCGGCTGAACATGCGTGCCGCCGGAGCCGCCGATCTTTTTCGACAGCCAGCCGCGAGTATCGGCCGGCGCCGACAAGCGAACCTCCGGATGCGGGATTCCGAGCCGATCGAGGCTGGCGAAGAAATCACCGGGATTCTTGAGCCGGCGCACAGTCTCCGGCGGATTGCCGTAGAGCTTGCGGCCGCCGCAGAGCCGCTCGATCAGCTGGGGTTGCGCTTCAAGTCCAGTGCCATAGACGAAACCGAACGGCCTGGAGCATGAAGCGGGCGCCAGCCTTTCTGCTGTTGCCACCAGCGCATCTGCATCGAAGCCGGAGTCCAGGTCCCCGTCGGCAATCGCAAAGTCATCGGCGGCCGCCCGCATGTCCATGTCGCCGAACAGATCGATTGCCGCGACGCGGTATCCGGCGCGCTTCGCCGCCACGGCCAGGGCGCGGCCGGACAATGCAACAACCAGAAATGCGGCGGCGTCAGGCAACGATTTCGCGCGCCAGCTTGAAGGCGTCGCGGAAATCGAGGTACAGCGGCTTTTCCGTTTCGATCATGCGGCGCAGCAGGCCCGCTTCGACACGGTACTTCACGCCGCCGACGGCCAGCGCGCCGATGCCGAGACCGGACCCCACCTTGACGCCATTGTCCTGCGCGCCGATGCCCTCGATGCCCGACGGCGGCACGGCATTGATGTCGGCGGCGACCTTCAGGGATTTGGTTTCGGAAATCTGCCGAGCGGACAGGATCTGCACGCCGGCCCGGCCGGCGCAAAGCACCACTTCTGCATCCCTAAGCAGCGTGGCTTTCAACGCATCGGTGCTGCCGTCAGCCGACTGGAGATCGACCTGAAAGCGCTCCATTGCCGTTTCCGCCAAGCCCTTCACCCTCGCCGGCCCGTCATAGCCCACGAGGGTAACTTTCGCCTGTTCCAAGGCCGCGATGACGCCGGCGGCAAAGCCGACCACGCCGGTGGCGCCGAAGACCACGACACGCCGGCCGGCAAGCGTCATCTGGAAGCTATCGCGCAATGTCTTTTCGGCACAGGCCACCATCGCCGCCGCGGTGGTGAACGAGCCCGCAGGATCGGCCAATACCGAAACGGCAAACGGCGGCACCATCGCCTTCTTTGCCGCGTTCAGCATGTCCAGCGCCAGAATGGCGTTCTTGCCGCCGATGAAAACCGATGTGCGCTGCGCAAGCTTCGGCCCGCGGGAAAAAATTGCGTCCTGCACCAGGCCCGCAACTTCCGCCAGCTCGACATTCGTGTAGGGCACGGCGGCGTTGAAACCCGCATCCAGCGCCATGTTGATGTCGAACGGACTCACATGCCGAAGCGGGCTCAGCATATGCAGGATGTAGGGCGCGTCCATGACTCCTCCGCGGCGACCGGAACCTGGATCAAGAGGGCGGAGAGTTTTGCCCACAACCGCGCGGCAGCACAAGAGCCTTGGCCCGGCCACCGTGAAGGCATCGAGGCGAGCCGCCGCCCGTAAGACAGCAGCCGATCAGGCGGCGCTGTGGATCACGTCGATATCGCCGCCGCGATTGCGTCCGCGTGCGATCGCGAAGCTCAAGCCCGTCCCGGAAGGCCATTTCTGCTGCATTTCCCGCAGCAGCGTGGCGGCCTTCGCCTCCGACTCCACCAGGCCGAAACCGGTCGGTCCCCAGGAACTCTGCCCCACGCCCTGAATCCCTTGGGCGCGAAGCCAATCCAGAGTTTGGGTCACCGCGGCGCTGAGAAACCGCGCGCCCTGTACCGGTGCGAAATGGTCGCCGATGGCCGCCTGTAGTTCGGCAATGGCGCCGCCGAAACGATCTAGATCCTGCTCGACGAGTGCCGGCAGCGCGACCATGAGTACCAGGCGGCAAAGCTGAGCTGCGCGATCCCCTGGCATCGGCGGCAATTTTTGAAACGCTTCGCTCTCGGCACTGCCATGCAGGCCGCGCCGCGCCTGGTCGAAGATCAGGAGGATGCGCCAGGAGTCCGGGAACGGCAGCCGGCTGATGACCGGCGGCGGCTGATCCACCGCGCCGCGGCCGCCGTCGAGCACCACGCCGCCTTGCTCGAAGGTGGCGATGCCGATGCTGGATCGCGCGCCGCGGTCCAGCAGTTGTGCGATCTCGCGGGCATCGCTTTCCAGGCCGAAGAATCGCGAGACAGCGGTGCCGACCGCCAGGCAGAGCTGCGTCCCCGAACCAAGTCCGACATGGTCCGGTATCGCGGACTCGACGCGAAGCGCCATGTCGGCGCCGAGGCGGTAGTGGCGGATCACCCGCTCGGCATAAGTTCTTGCCCGGTCGGCATCGACTCCGGAGATCGTGAGACCCTTGCCGGGCGTCACCGTCACGCGGGTGACCGGCGCGTCCAAGGCGATCCCGAGGCTGCCGAAGCGGCGGCCCAAATCGCCGTTAAGATCGACAAAACCCGCATGCAACCGGCCGGGAACGGTCACGGTTACGCGATCGATCGTGCCCGATCGCGCCGCGTCCGATGTTCCGCCGAGGTTCGCGTTGCTGGCCTTGTTGTCAGCGAGTATCATGATCCCTTCACTGCTGACTTGCCTGAGCGATGTCAAGCTTTGCGTCTGTCGCCCACGGAGACATCTGTCGATGGCCGAAAAAGAACGCGTTTACAGCGAGGATGAGATCGTCGCCCGCCTGAAGCGGGACCTGCCCAATTGGCACTTCGAGGGCGGCTGGATCCGGCGAAAATACAAGACGCATAGTTGGAAGAGCACACTCATGGTCATTAACACCGTGGGCCACCTGGCGGAAGCGGCCTGGCATCATCCTGACATAACGGCCTCCTATGCCTGGGTCGAGGTGCGGTTGATGAACCATGCGGCAAAGGGCGTGACCGACAAGGACTTCGCACTGGCCAAAAAGATCGAAGACGTCGTTCAATGGCAGCCGGGTAAGGAAGGCGGCGGGCTCGAAGGCACGCCGCAGACCGACCAGCGCTTCGCCTACATCAAGTACGACGCTTAGCGGTCCGGTCTTCATGACAAAGGGGGGCACGACATTGGTGCGCGATGTGGCTTGCCCTTTCTGCGCCCTCGCCTGCGACGATCTGGTGGTCGAACCGGCCGGTAAAGCCGGCGTGACCGTGCGCGAGAACGGCTGCGAGCTGAGCCGGCGCGGATTCGCGGTCGCCTCGACCAGTGCACCGCCGGCAATCGGCGGCAAGACTGCGAGTTTCGAGGACGCCATTTCAGCAGCGGCGGGCTTGCTCGGCCGCAGCCGGGCGCCGCTGTTCGCCGGCCTCGCCGCCGATGTCGCGGGCGTCCGCGCCGCGCTCGGCCTGGCGGAGCGACTGGGTGCCGTAGTCGATGACCTCAACAGCGACGGCCTGTTCCGCAACCTGCGGATGCTGCAGGATAGCGGCTGGATCACCACCACCTTGAGCGAAGTGCGCAACCGCATGGATGTCATGCTGATCGTCGGCCCGGATCCGTCGGCGGCCTTCCCGCGCTTCTACGAACGCTGCGTGACGCCCCGCGATACGCTGTTCGGCGAGATCAAGGAACCGCGCCGCCTGTACCGCATCGGTGCGCCGTCGGGCGCCGGAGGTCCGGACAAGACGGAAATCGCCTGCGACGATGCCGAGCCTGCCGGCGGCGCTGACGGCCCTGCGCGCGCTGATCAACGAAAAGCCCGTGGCCGCCGATATCGGCGCGACCCTGCCCCTGGCCGCGTTGCGCGACGTGGCCGCGGCCCTGCGCAATGCCAAATACGGCGTCGTCGCCTGGAGCGCCGGTGCGTTCGAGCCTTCGTCGTCCGAACTCATCGTGCAGGTGACTGCCGAGCTGGTCCGCGACCTCAACCGCACGACGCGCTGCGGCGGGTTGCCGCTCGGCGGCAACGATAATCTCATGGGCGCGAACCAAATTTGCACCTGGCAGTACGGTCTGCCGCTCCGCACCAGTTTCGCCGGCGGCATTCCCGTTCATGATCCCTTGATCAATTCCGCGCGTCGCCGCATTGCCGCGGGGGAAGCCGATACCGTCGTTTGGATCTCCGCATTCCGCAGCGAAGCGCCGACCGGATTGCCAACAAATCTCATCGCCCTGGCGCCGCCTTCGGCAAAGTTCGAGCGCCCGCCCGCCGTGCTGATCCCCATCGGCACGCCGGGAATCGATCACGCCGGGCAGATCTTCCGCATGGACAATCTGGTCGCGCTGCCGGTGCGGGCGTTATTGCAGCGGAACCTGCCGAGCGCCGCCGACGTGCTGAACCGGATCGCCCAGGCGACGGCGAAGGAGCGGTCCG
This sequence comes from uncultured Alphaproteobacteria bacterium, assembly GCA_963816235.1. Classification (GTDB taxonomy): domain Bacteria; phylum Pseudomonadota; class Alphaproteobacteria; order Dongiales; family Dongiaceae; genus DATKFM01. The sequence continues at coordinate 224,545 of CAWFKD010000001.1, forward strand.
CGGCATGACCTATGTGAAGCTCGCCGGCGGCCGCATCTTCGATCCCGCCAATCGCCGCAACGACGTCACCGGCGATATCTTCATCCATGACGGCCGCATCGCCGCCGATCCCGGCCCCGGTGCGAAAATCGACAGGGTCATCGACATCTCCGGCCGCGTCGTGATGGCCGGCGGCATCGACATCCACAGCCATATCTGCGGCGGCAAGATGAACCTGGCCCGCACGCTGATGACGGCGGAGCACCGCGAGCATCAGACGCCGGCCACCGCCCTCACCCACAGCGGCAGCGGGCATATGACGCCGTCGGCGGCAATAACAGGCTACCGCTATGCCGAGATGGGATATACCGCCGCCTTCGAGCCGGCGATGGTCGCGGCAAACGCACGGCAGGCCCATGCCGAATTGGCAGACATGCCGATGATCGACAAGGGCTGCTATGTCGTGCTCGGCAACGAGGATGCGTTCCTGCGCATGCTGGCGGAGAAGGCGCCGCAATCGGCCATCAACGATTATGTCGGCTGGATGGTGAAGGCGACCCAGGCTCTGGCGATCAAGGCGGTCAATCCCGGCGGCATCAGCGCTTTCAAATTCAACGGCCGCAATCTCGGCTTTGAGAGCGCGAGCCCGCACTACGGCCTGACTCCCCATCGCATCGTGACCGCGCTGGCCCAGGCGGCGCGCGATCTCGGCCTCACGCACCCGCTGCATCTCCACTGCAACGATCTCGGCGTGCCCGGCAATATCGACACGACCCTGCAGACCATCGGCGCCGTCGACGGACTGCCGCTGCATCTGACCCATGTGCAGTTCCATGCCTACGGCACCGAGGGCGATCGGAAATTCTCTTCCGGCGCCGCCGCGATCGCCGAGGCCGTCAATAAGCGGCCGAACATCAGCATCGATGTCGGACAGATCATGTTCGGCCAGACCATCACGGCCTCGGCCGATTCCATGGCGCAACACCGCAACCACGCGCTCGGCCGGCCGCGCAAGTGGGTTTGCATGGACATCGAATGCCAGGCCGGCTGCGGCCTGGTGCCGTTCCAGTATCGCGACCGCAATTTCGTCAATGCGCTGCAATGGGCGATCGGACTGGAACTGCTGCTGCTGGTGGAAGACCCCTGGCGCGTCTTCCTGACCACCGATCATCCGAACGGCGCACCCTTCACCACCTACCCCCACCTCATCCGATTGCTGATGGATCGCGACTTCCGCGATGACCGGCTGCGGTCGGTCAACAAGCACGCCGCCGCCGCCAGTGCTTTGCGCAGCATAAAGCGCGAGTACTCCCTGTCGGAGATTGCCATCCTGACCCGCGCCGGGCCGGCCCGGATTCTCGGACTCGCCGGGCGCGGGCATCTCGGACCCGGCGCCGCCGCCGATATCGTGGTCTACAGCGATCAGCCCGATCGGGAAGCGATGTTCGGCAAGCCGGACTACGTCTTCAAGGACGGCCGGCTGGTCGTGCGCGATGGGAAGTTGATCGAGGTCACCTGGGGCGCCACTCATGTCGCCCGGCCGGCCTCCGACAGCGCCATGGACCGGCAGATGAGCGCTTACTTCGAGCGCTTTCAGACGGTCCGCAGCGCCAATTTCAGAGTCGCCGACGGCGAGATCGAGGATGTCGCCGGAGGCCGCCTGGTCAAGCACGCGCCGGCGGGAGCCAGTGCGTCGTGAAAATCAACGGCGTCGCCATCGACGATACCTTTGCCGAAGCCTTCGGCATGCGGGCGACGCGGCTGATCATCACCGCCGACACGTCCGGTTGGGCGCAGACCGCAGCGGTTAGCCTCTGTGGATTTGCCACCTCTGTCATCGCTTGCGGCTGCGAAGCCGCCATCGAACGCGATCTGTCAGCGAGCGAAACGCCCGATGGGCGGCCCGGTATCGCCGTGCTGATGTTTTCCATGTCGCTTGCCGATCTGCAGAAGCAGGTCCGCGACCGGGTCGGCCAAAGCGTGCTCACAACCGCAGGCTCGGCCTGCTATTCCGGGATCGATGGCGAGGAAGCGGTCAAAATCGGTGGCGCGCTGCGCTATTTCGGCGACGGTTTCCAGATCGCCAAGAAAGTCGGCGACCGGCGCTTCTGGCGCATTCCCGTGATGGATGGCGAATTCGTTTGCGACGACCGCGCCGGCGTCGTGAAGGCCGTCGGCGGCGGCAATATACTGATCGTTGCTACATCGCGGGCCGCGGCGCTGGAAGCGGCCGAGCGTGCCGTCGCCGCCATCCGGAAACTGCGCGATGTCATTCTGCCATTCCCCGGCGGCATCGTCCGTTCCGGCTCCAAGGTCGGATCGAAGTACAAGGCGCTGATCGCCTCCACCAACGATGCCTATTGCCCAACGCTCAAGGGTCAGACCGCGACGGCGCTTCCACCGGAGGCGGCGTCGGTGCTGGAGATCGTGATCGACGGCCTGACGCCCGAGTCTGTGCAGGCAGCGATGCGCGCCGGTATCGCTGCGGCCTGCGGCGTTGGCGCTGCCGGCGGCATCATCAACATCAGCGCCGGCAACTACGGCGGCAAGCTGGGCAAGTTCCAATTCCCCTTGCGGGAGATCATGGCGTGAGCGGCCTCACCTTCCGCTTGAAGGCCGCGCCGCCCTGGCGGCTGGACATGTCGCCGCTGACGCCGGATCGGCTTGCCGGCATGAGCGGGCGCGACATCGGGCGGGTCGGCCTGCTCAGCGGCAACAGCCGGATTCCCGCTGGTGACCTGTTCGACGTTACGACGGGCGATCCCGCCGATATCCGCGTCCAGAGCGACAGCGACAAGCTCGACTTTATCGGCGGCGGCATGGACCGGGGCCGGTTGACGGTCGAGGGTTCCGCCGGAGCCTATTGCGGGCTCAATCTTCGCGGCGGCGAATTGATCATGCGCGGCCAGGCCGGCCCCTATGCCGCCGCCGGCATGACCGGCGGCAGCTTCGAAGCGACTGGCGATGTCGGCGACAATTTCGGCGGCGCCCTGCCAGGCGAAATGCGCGGCATGAGCGGCGGTATTGCCATCCTGCGCGGCAATGCCGGACAGAGGATCGGCGATCGTATGCGCCGGGGCACGATCATCGTCGAAGGCAATGTCGGCGCCTACGCCGCCTCGCGCATGATCGCCGGCACGATTATCGCACTCGGCGCCACGGTCGGCGCCTATCCCGGCTTCGCCATGAAACGCGGCACGCTCATCCTCCGCGCCGCCGCGAATCAGATGCTGCCGACCTTCGCGGATTGCGGGCGGCACGAGCTCGGATTTCTGAATCTGCTCTTTCTGCAGCTCCGTAATACCAGCAGTCAGCTCGATCAGTTGGCAGCGCAAACAAAAATTGTGCAGCGCAGGGTCGGCGATCAAGCCGCTGGCGGAAAGGGCGAATTGCTCTTCTGGCGGGACTGAGGTTGCGGCGAGCAGGGCGTTTCATATCGCACTGCGGAATAAATCCCGCTGCCGTCAAGAGAATCTTTCACGCAAATTTGTCACTGTGTTACGCTCCTGCCGTCGTCTGGGCTGCCGGACGTCACGGGGGACTCTACAAAACAAGAAGCTGCACATGACGTGCCGGAGCGGCAGGGCACGTTTGCCTCCATCAAAGGCGGTCCTTGCGATTTTTCGCAACACATGACGGAGGGAGTCATGCCACAACTTGTCGCACTTTCTGTGAGTATCGCTGTTCTCGGCGCCATCTGGGCCTTTATCGCGCTGGGGCCAGGGCTACCTGGTATCTGTTGGTTTGGGCCGGATTCATCGCCTGGGGATGCTTCTTCCACACCGGTGGCGATCAGAAGGCGCTGATCAAGACGATCTGCGGAAACATCTTCGGTATCGTCGTCGCCTGGATTGCATTGCTGATCATTGTCAAAGCGGGGCTCGGGGCACAGCTCGGCGCCGCTCCGATAGGCGCCGCAATCGTAGTCGGCGTGACGGTGTTCCCGTTGGTGTATGTCGCAAAGGTCGATGTCCTGTCGGCGGTGCCCGCTAACGTTTATGGCTATGCCGCAACCGTGGCATGGGCTGTAAGCGCGCCATCCGCACCGGGGGCAACGCCAGACGTCATGGGCACAGGCCCGCTTTTCAGCCTGACCTCACCGACCTTTGGCAACCCTCTCATAATCTTGATTGTTTCAATGGTGCTCGGTGCGATCTTCGGCTTCGTTTCCGGCAAAGGTCGCAGGCGCTTGACAAAGAAGGCGTAAAGCCGCATCTAGAAGTCACGAACGCTCGAACTGACGCCGCCGCAGATTTCTCGCGGCGGTGTCTATTCGGCGGCGCGCTGATCCGTGACTGACTTGCCGAGGAAATTGCGCAAGAGATCGTAGCCGTGCTCGGTCAGCACGGCTTCCGGATGGAATTGCAGCCCGACGATCGGGTGGCGGCGATGGGCCAGCGCCATGATCTCGCCTTCCTGGCTTTCAGCCGTGATTACAAGATCTTCGGGCAGGTCTTCCTTGGCAACCACCAGGGAATGGTACCGGGTCGCCCGCAGCGGATTCGGCAGTCCGGCGAAGATGCCGCCGCCGTTATGCCGGATCATCGACGTCTTGCCATGCATCGGCCGCCGGGCGCGGACGATCCTGCCGCCGAAGGCCTGGCCGATGCTTTGATGGCCGAGGCAAACGCCCAGAATTGGAATGGACGGACCGAAGCGCCGCACCGTCGCCACGGAGATTCCGGCTTCGTTGGGTGTGCAGGGACCCGGCGAGATCACGATATGGGACGGTTTCAGCGCGGCGATTTCGTCCAGGCTGAAGCCGTCATTGCGCACCACCTGCGTGGACCAGCCGAGTTCGCGCAGATAGCGCGCCAGGTTGTGGACGAAGGAGTCGTAGTTGTCGATCACCAGGATCATGACCCGGCTCCCGGACCGGTGAGTGCCGCAATCAGCGCCCGCGCCTTGGCGACCGTCTCGTCATATTCGTCCGCCGGGCGGGAATCCGCGACGATTCCGCCGCCCGCCTGGAACGTCACCATGCCGTCCTTGATGCCGTAGGTGCGGATGGTGATGCTGGTATCCATCGAGCCGTCGAAGCCGATATAGCCGATGCTGCCGCAATAGGGGCCGCGGCGGGTCGGTTCGAGCTCGGCGATGATCTCCATCGCCCGGATCTTCGGGGCGCCGGTGATCGATCCCCCGGGGAAGCAGGCCGCCAGCAGATCGACCGCGGTCTTGCCCGGCTGCAATTCGCCGGTGACCGTCGAGACCAGATGAAACACCGTGGCAAAGGTCTCGAGCTCGCACAGCCGCGGCACGTCGACCGAACCGTCGCGGCAGACGCGGGAGAGATCGTTGCGCAGGAGATCGACGATCATCACGTTCTCGGCGCGGTCCTTCTCGCTGGCGAGAAGCTCGGCCGCCAGCACTTCATCCGCCTGGGGCGTCGATCCGCGCGGCCGGGTGCCCTTGATTGGACAGGTTTCGACCTGGCCTTTCTGCAGTTTGAGGAAGCGCTCGGGCGACGCCGAAACGATCTCGACATCGCCAGACTTGATCAACGCCGCAAATGGCGCAGGATTTATCTTTCGCAACCTGCGATAGAGATCAATCCCGGTGAGGTCTTCCGGCAATCTTGCTTGCAAGCACTGTGACAGATTGGCTTGAAATATGTCGCCGGCGAGGATGTAGTTTATGACCCGCTCTACAGCGGTTTCATAGCTGGGCTGGGTAAAGTTGGATTGCAGCTCGACCCGTCCGTTTGCTGGCGCCGGCTGCGATTGCGTTACCGTCAATTCGATCCGGCGAAGGACATGATCTAGTCTCTCAATTGCAAGTTGTTCTCGATTGGCGGCCTCGCTCCCGGAAAATCCGCTCGAAAAGACCCAGGCGCGCCGCGCCTGATGATCGATGGCGATGACGACATCGTGAAATCCGATCACCAGATCCGGAAACTGCATCTCGTCATGGCGTGCCATGGGCACGCGTTCCAGATGCTGCGCCAGCTCGTAGCCGAAATAGCCGACCGCTCCGCCTTGAAACGGCGGCAGATTTGGCGCCGGCAAGAGATTGAACCGGCCGAGTTGTTCATTCAGCAAGTCAAACGGGTTGCCCTGCAGCATGCGCTCAGCCAGGACAATGTTGCCGTTCTTGCTGCTCAGAATCTGGAATGGCTCGACGGCGATATAGGAGTAGCGCCCGCGCTGGCCGTCGGTCACCGCGCTCTCCAGCAGGACGGCATGGCCATCATTGGCAAAGGGCGCAAAGAGCTCCAGCGGATCGCGGTAGGCGATCTCCCGGACCAGCGGAGAAATAGCCGCTTGGCCGGCAGCCGCGATATCGGGCGACCGGGATTGCGGCGGTATTCTCGGCAGGGTCTGTTGCATCATGGCGCCGCATTGTTCCCAGGCGGGGCACAATGTGCAACATTTGAATGGACCCGCCCGCCGGCGCTAACCTGCTCATGGATATGGCAAAATCAGAACTGCCCGCAACCGTTCCGGAGACTGCGAGCTGCTACCTGCGCCCGCTCGGGCTCTTCCGCCGCGGCGACGGCAAAGGCGATAGCGAGTTTCCCCGACTGTTCGGAGGTCCGCGGCGCATCGGCGCCTGGGAACTCGCCATCCGCAACGGTGCTTCGATCCACCGCGCGGTCGCGACAGCGCCGGCCCTCAGGGATTGGAGCGAGCGGCAGCCGGCCGCCGTCAAGACCAGAGTGGCGTTGTTGCTGCGATCGCTTCACCGCGTCGCGCGGAAACCCCATCGGCCGGACGGATGCAAGGCCGCTGCTCATGGGCATCGTCAATGTCACGCCCGACAGTTTTTCCGATGGCGGCCGGCATGAAGATCCAAAGGCGGCCATTGCCCATGGGCGCCAACTCGCCGAAGCCGGCGCCCACATCCTGGATATCGGTGGGGAATCGACCCGACCCGGCGCGCAGCCTGTGTCTCCGGCCGATGAAATCCGGCGAGTATTGCCGGTGCTTCAAGGGCTGCAGGATCTGCGTCAGGGCTCGCCGAAGGTCGATCTCTCCATCGATACCCGCCATGCCGCCGTCATGCGCGCCGCCCTGGAGGCCGGCGTGGATGTCATCAACGACGTCTCCGCGCTAACAGGCGATCCGCAGAGTCTGGCGGTCGCGGCCGGCAGCAACGCCGACATCGCGCTCATGCATATGCAGGGCGAGCCGGCGACCATGAACCAGGCGCCGGTCTATGCCGATGTCGTGCTGGATGTCTTCGATTACCTGGAGTCGCGCATCGAGACCTGTGTGGCGGCGGGAATCCCGCGCGACAAGCTGATCGCGGATCCCGGCATCGGCTTCGGCAAGCGCAGTGCCGAGAATCTGGCGATCCTGCGCAATCTCGCCCTCTTCCACGGCCTCGGCTGCCGCATGCTCCTGGGCGCATCGCGCAAGGGCTTCGGCGCGAAAACCCAGGCGCTCGCACCCCGGGAACGGCTGCCGACGTCCCTGGCAGCCGCCGTGGCGGCGGCGGCGCAGGGCTTTCACCTGCTGCGTGTGCACGATGTGGCGGAGACAAAGCAGGCATTGGAAATCTGGCGGCGCATCGCCGAAAACCCAACGGATTGAGCCCGTCTCTAACGGTTTAGACCAATTCCAAACCATTCGCCTGAGCCGCCAATCGAGGCAGGTTCGTTACCAACAAGCGCTTGCGGGCAATCCGCTGCCGCGCTTTGATATCAACTCGATAAGAACGGGTTTTGTGCCGAGGCCAGGTATCGAAGGCAGACCCGAGCAAAAACGCGACCAAGCAGGGAGATAAATTCATGAGTCACAAATTACGCACGACCGGCATTGCTGCGGCGCTCGCAGCGGCCGTGATGGCGGGTGGAAGCGGCGGGGCGATGGCGGCGGCGCCGGAATCGTCTGATCCCATCAAGATCGCGCTGTTCGATTGGACCAGCGTGAACATCAACGCCAACATCCTCGGGGATATTCTCAAGAAGCTGGGCTACAACGTCGAATATGTGCCGGCCGACTACATCTCCAGCCTGACAACCGGCCTGACGACCGGCGACATAACCGTCGCCCTTGAATACTGGGATACGACCGCCGGCGAAGGCATGGCGGCTTCCGACGCGACCGGGAAGACCGAACGGCTCGGCGCCCTCGGCCCGAAGGCGAAGGAAGAATGGTGGTATCCGCTGTATATGAAGGAGAAGTGCCCGGGACTGCCGAACTGGGAGGCGTTGAAGGATCCGAAGTGCGCCGAAGCCTTCTCGACGCCCGACACGGCGCCGAACGGCCGCTATCTCGGCGGCCCCGTCACCTGGGAAGGCTTCGACGATGAGCGGGTGCAGGCGCTGGGCCTGCCCTTCACCGTGATCCATGCCGGCACCGATGCGGCGATGTTCGCCGAACTGGCCTCGGCCATCGAGCGCAAGGCGCCAATCATGATGTGGATTTATTCGCCCCATTGGGCGCCCGCGAAATATGAGGGCGAGTGGGTCGAATTCCCCGAGAACACGCCGGAGTGCTACACGGATCCCTCTTGGGGCATCAACAAGGACATGGCCTATGACTGCGGCAAGCCCCATGGCGAGATCTGGAAGTATTCCTGGGCCGAGATGAAGACCAAGTGGCCGGTCGCCTACAATGTGGCGAAGAACTACACGATCGACGCCAAGGAACTGGGCATGCTGGGCGGCCAGGTCGACCTCGACGGCAAGACGATCGAAGAAGTCGCCCAAGCCTGGGTCGACGCCAACGAGGCCAAATGGAAGGGCTGGGCGGAATAGGCCGCCGCGGCTTAATCTGCGTTATTGTGCATTGGTGAAAAGTGAGCGGGCGAGACATCGTCCGCTCACTTCAATTGGTATAGACCGTTGAACTTGATGACTCAGCCAGGGAAGAGCGAGACCGCGCCGGCACGGCCGGCCACGCAGCCGGTCCAAATCGCCTGCCGCAATGTGTGGAAGGTCTTCGGCCGCAACGCAGAGGAGTTCCTGCGCGGGCGGACCGCTAATCCGACAGCCGGAGAGTTGGCCGCCGCCGACATGGTCGGCGCGGTGCAGGCTGTCAGCATCGATGTCCATCAAGGCGAGATTTTCGTCATCATGGGCCTCTCCGGCTCCGGCAAGTCGACGCTGGTGCGCTGCCTGTCGCGGCTGATCGAGCCCACCGCCGGCGAGATCATCTTCGAAGGCCGCGACCTGCTGAAGGCGACCGAGCGCGAACTCATCGAAATCCGCCGCCACAAGATGGGCATGGTGTTCCAGCATTTCGCCCTGCTGCCGCATCAGACCGTGCTGGGCAATGTGGCGTTCCCGCTGGCGATCCAGGGCATCGACCGGGCGACGCGGGAAGCGCGGGCCAGCGAAGATCATCGAGCTGGTGGGGCTGAAAGGCCGCGAACTCTATTTCCCGCGGCAACTCTCCGGCGGACAGCAGCAGCGCGTCGGCATTGCCCGCAGCCTGGCGGTGGAGCCGGAGATCTGGTTCCTCGACGAGCCGTTCTCGGCGCTCGATCCGCTGATCCGCCGGGAGATGCAGGATGAGTTCCTGCGGCTGCAGAACTTGCTGCGCAAGACGATCGTGTTCATCACCCACGATTTCGACGAGGCCATTCGCCTCGCCGACCGGATCGCCATCATGAAGGACGGCGCCATCATCCAGATCGGCACGCCGGAGGATCTGGTCACGCGGCCGGCCACCGAATATGTGCGCGAATTCACCCGCGACGTGCAGCGCGCCAAGGTCATCTCCGCCCGCTCGCTGATGCGGCCCGCGGCGCCGGGCGGCCGCTATCCCAGCCATGTGCAGGCCACGGCGCGCATCGCCAGCTTCGCCGCGCAGATCGTGGCATCTGACCAACCCTTCGGCGTCATCGGCGAGGACGGCCAGCTCGCCGGCGAGGTCCACCGCGACGCCGTGGTGGCGCTGCTGGCCGGCCGCGATCACCAGGCATGAGCGCCGACGACGGCCATCGGCACCGCCCCGCGGCCGGCCATCCGGCCCTGGCCGCTGTTCTGGCTGGCGATGCTGGTGGCGACGATCATCCTGGTCGCGATTCCGCGAGCAGCTGCAGCCGCTGTTCCCGCAGCTCTACGACTACCCGCGGTCCTGGATCATTCCGCTGGCGAACTGGACGACGATCTTCATGCGCGACGTCGTCATCGAGTATTTCTTCACGATCACGCGGGCGATCTCGGAGCTCTTGAGCCTGGCCGTTGCAGCTCTCCTACGGACTGTTCGATCGCGGCTTCACCTTCGGCAACGGCGAGACAGCGGTTACGATCCCGCCGCTCTCCTGGGTCGGCGTGGTGGCCACGGTCGCGATCATCGGCCATGCCTATGGCGGCCGGCGGCTGGCGCTGATCGGCGGGCTGGGCTTCCTTTACCTCGCGGTGTTCGGCCAGTGGTCCAGCAGCATGCGCACGATGGCGATGATCGTCATCTCCGTGCCGCTGGGCGTGATCATCGGCCTGCTGGTGGGAATCCTCGGTTACCGCCAGCCCCGCCTCAACAAGGCGGTCATCGTACCGCTGCTCGATATCGCCCAGGCGATGCCGCAATACGCCTACCTGGTGCCGATCCTCATGCTGTTCGGCAACAATCCGGTGTCGGCGATGATCGCCACCCTGGCCTTCGCCGTGCCGCCGATGGTGCGGGTGACGACGCTGGCGCTCGGCCAGGTGCCGGCCGAGATCAAGGATTTCGGCAACATGGCCGGCTGCACGCGCCGCCAGCATCTCTGGCGCATCCTGGTCCCCTCGGCACGGCCGACGCTGATGGTCGGCGTCAACCAGGTGATCAACATGACGCTGAACATGGTGATCATCGCCTCGATGATCGGCGCCGGCGGCCTGGGCTTCGACGTGCTGCTGGCGCTGCGCGCGCTGAAGATCGGCCCGGCGCTGGAGGCCGGCATCGCCATCGTCGTGCTGGCCATTGTGTTTGACCGCATCAGCCAGGCCGCCGCCACTCAACCGCCGGCAATGATGGTGCCGGGCCAAAGCTTCTGGCGCCGCCATCCCCATGTCGGCCTGGCCCTGGGCCTGCTGCTGCTCACCACGCTGCTGAGCCTGGTCATTCCGGAGCTGCGGGTGCTGCCCCGGGATGTGACGATCTCGACCGGCGGCATCTGGCAGGCGGCGATCACCTGGATCAACATCAATTTCTTCGACCACATCGAGGCCGGGCGGGTGTGGCTGCTGCTGAACATCCTGCGGCCGGTGAAGGATTTTCTGCTGACGCTGCCCTGGATCTTTGTCGTCGCCGTGCTCGGTGCGGCAGGTTATCAGCTTGGCCGCTGGCGGCTGGCGCTGGGAGTCATGCTGACGACGATGTTCTTCGCCGTCACCGGCCTCTGGGACATCACCATGACGACGGTCTATCTGGTGGTCGTCTCCAGCGTCATCGCCGCCATGATCGGCATTCCCTTGGGCGTCTGGGCGGCGCGCAACGATCGGGCCGATCGCATCCTTGCCGTCGTCGTGGATACCCTGCAGACGATCCCGGCCTTCTGCTATCTTATTCCCGCGGTCATGCTGCTGCGGGTTGGCGATGCCGCGGCAATGCTGGGCATCGTCCTCTATGCCGTGGCGCCGGCAATCCGCTACACACGACACGGCATCCGCCTGGTCTCGCCCCACTTGATCGAAGCCGGCAAGACCTCGGGCTGCACGCGCTGGCAGTTGCTATGGCGGATCCAGCTGCCGCTGGCGCTGCCGGAGATCATGCTCGGCGTCAACCAGGTGGTGTTCCTGGCGCTGTCCATGGACATCATCGCTGCGATGGTGGGCACCTCGGACCTGGGCCAGGAGGTGTTCAAGGCCCTGTCCAAGGTGGACGCCGGCCGCGGGTTGATGGGCGGCCTCGCCGTCGCCTTCATCGGCATCATCGCCGACCGGCTGATCAGCGCCTGGAGCCAGCGGGTGAAGGAACGCTACGGCCTCGCCTGACCGGCCGCGGCTGGAACCTCGCGCCGGGCCTCGCGTTGATTTTCCAGTGATGGAAAACAACCGGCAACGAGGTGCCCCATGCCCCGCGGCGACAAATCCGCCTACACCCAGAAACAGAAACGCCAGGCGCGCCATATCGAGCAAGGCTATGAGAAGCGCGGCCTGTCCGAGGACGAGGCCGAGCGCCGCGCCTGGGCTACGGTCAACAAGATGACCGGCGGCGGCAAGAAGAGCGGCTCCGGCATCGGCAAGAAGATCAACAAGGCGCCGGCGCGCAAGGGCGGCCGGCTGGGCGGCAAGGCCGCCGCGGCCCGGCCTGCAGCAGAGCGCTCGGCTTCGGCAAGAAAGGCCGCGGCGACGAGAGCGCGGCGGCGGCGGCGCGGGCGGGGTTAGGTCCGGCCGAAGAAACGAGCATGGCTCGTTGGCCGCGGTGGTTGCGCATGCATGCCGGAAGCCTTCGGGACGCCACAACGAACCGGCATTTTTGCGCTATTTTTCGCCGCTGAAGTATTTGGCCGGACAGAGACAATTCACCGAAAAGCAGGATTCCCGGGGGACCCTGATTTCGAGGAACGATGCCATACAAGGGAATCCCCTGCATCGCCGGCGCGCTCCGGGCGTATGCCGTATTCCGATACACAATGTCCAACATCGAGGCTGCCGTTGGCAGCAACGGAACCGGTAGATGGTGTTTCCGGCGGCGCCCTTCAAGGAAAATTATCCTCACTCCCCCAGGCGATTCGGATCCTCCGACCAAGGCCGGATTGCCGAAGCGGCGATGGCGGGGCATCCCTAACCGGCTCGAAATATTTCGAAAAATCTCTGTCCGGAGCGGCCTCGGAACAAAATTCCGGGATCGCACATTCTTCCCATTGGGTCGCAGGATGCCGCGCAGATGCATCCATCAGGGCAACAGGCGAAGTAGCTTGGATAGGACGGCCCCGATGAACACAGAAAATCTCCTCTCTTCTTCCATGAAAATGCTCGCCGGCATTGCATGCATCGCCGTGCCGATCGTTCTCGACACTCACGCGGCAGCGGCCGGCACGATCTATTGCGGCGCGCGACCGGATGTCGTGGCATTGCTGGCGAGCGATTTTCGCGAACAGCCCTCCTCCGTCGGCGTCACCGGCGATGGGCAGCTGCTTGAAGTGCTGACCAGCGAGGAGAATGAAACCTGGTCCATCGTCTTGACCGATAAGCGCGGCCAAAGCTGCATCGTCGCAACGGGCGAAGGCTGGCAGAATCGCAAGCCCGATGCGGCCATGCTCGAACCGCAGCTTTAGGGGATCACTGCATCATGACCATCGCGAACTTAGATGTCCGCGATCTAACTGTTTCTTCGCCGCCAAGGCGCTGCGGCCTGAGCAAATCGAGTGCATCGAAAGACAGTCCCCTCGCCCCGCTTGCGGGGAGAGGGTTAGGGTGAGGGGACTTGGCGTGGACGCCATAGCCTGGCGATCAAGCTGGTGGCATCGAATATTCTGCAATCCCCCCTCACCCTGCCCTCTCCCCCACTTCGTAGGGGAGAGGGGACAATGTTGATATTCTACGGGCCGCCGCCTAGCAGGCCACACGCGCCGACGGGTGGCCGCAGGGGCCCTGGCCGTTATCGACGAAGCTCTCATCGGTGTCGGCCTTGTTCAGGATCTTGGCGACCTTCTCGGCGGCCTTCTTGCCGCTGGTATGGATGGTGCCTGTCTCGCCGTCGGTGACGATGTAGCCGGGGCCCATGGGATCCTCTTGCACCGTCCACTCACCCGCCAGCACGACGGCCGGCCCCGTAAGCGCATAGACCATGGCGAGAAAGCTCGCACCCTTTGAAATAATGCCGCTCATGACAATTTCTCCAATCGCGAATGTGAATTCAGCAGAGCACGCCGGACTGCGGGTCGCCGCAGGGACCCTCGCCGGTGTCGACGAAGCCGCTCTCTTCCTTGTCCTTCGCCAACGCCTTGTTGATCTTCTTGGCGGTGCGGTCGGCTTCCTTCTGCGTGGCGTCCAGCGGGATGAAATTGTCACCCTCGCGGATGCCGTACTTCGTGCCGCCATAGAGATAGCTGCTCCAGGTCGCGGACGCCGCTTCGGGCAGCAGGACAAGCGCCGCCACCAGGGCGAGAGCGCCGACATAGCCGAACTTGTTTCGATTCATCTTTCCTCCTTCGCCGAAGACGTTCGCAACGTCTCGCGGCACCAGTGACATGGGAGGCGGAAGATGTGCGCGCCGGGCGGCGGAGAATGTGACGGGCAGCACAGGCGCGGACGAATTAACGGCGCCATTCCGATGGCGACGAAATCTTTCCCGGCGATTCACGCTGGTTTCACGGATACCCGCGAATCAGGGCGTACTTGGCCCCACCCGTAGTTCCTTTCTGCGATCGAAATCTGCGATGCAAGAAGGACCGCACGGTTGTCGGTCGAGGCCTTTCCGTTTCGTCGTCCGCCTCCAGACTGGATCGCGAATGCGCCCAAGATTGCCGTGGCGCAGCACAATTTCCCACGCCCACTCCCGCGATAAGACTATGATGGTGCGCCAGTATCCGTGCTTCGGCGCAATGTGAGGGGAAACAGCAAATGCCAGACAACGCTGTTCAAGAAAATTGGTTGACGCGTATCGGCGGGCTGCGAGACGGATTCCTGGTCATGGCGAGCGTAATCTATGGGACCGGATACCTCGTCTGGTCACTGCAGGCCTGGCGGCTCGGCCTCGGACTGCTTCCAGCACTTGATGCGCAGTATTTTGCCGCCGGCTTCATTCCGGTACTTGTCGTCATCGCGGCGATTTACGTTTTCAATCTGGCAAATGAATTGCTCAAGCGGCTTCTAACTTGGCTCCACTCCGAGCCCAGAACGTCCGGCAAGTCGGCCGTTGGCACAGCGGCTTATGTCCTTAGCATTGCGCCGATTGCCTTTTTGCTTGTCGCCAACTCCAGCGGTTTCCTGGAGCAAATCATTCCCTGGGAATGGGCCATTCCCATTGTAATCGTCGCCCTGCTTCTTGGCTCTCTTCTGAGCCCTTCCAAGATAGGGGGCATAGAGTTCCAAGCCGAATCGCCTCTATCGGGTCTTCCAGCTCGGAAATGTGATATTTGGCGGCGCCGCCATTGCCGTGGTGTATTTTATCGGTTCGGTTTATCCGTATATTCCCCAGGAATTGGGTGGCCTTCGTGCCCGATGCGCCTATATCGATCTGCACAAGGATCAGCTGTCGACATTCACGCTCTCGGCTCTGACCGCCGTTGCCGAACTCTCGTCGACGCCAATCATCAGAACAAAGCGCCTAGAGATATTCTATGCTTCGTCTGATGTTGTCATGGTCGGCCTCGACAACAGAGTGTACGAACTCGACAAGGCGACAATCGAAGCGATTTCATCCTGCGATGAACTGAATTAGGCGAGCAACCAGAATGGCAAAGGCCGCACCGTTGCCGGTGCGGCCTTCTCCGTCCCGTGCTCCTCACCGCCCCCTCACGCCGGCTCCGGCGCCTTCAGGCGCAGGAGCTTGTTGAGGAGGGCGTCGAGGCCCTGGGTTTCGCCGGCGTGCAGGTCGATGCGGCCGACCTTCTCCACCAGCTTCTCGAGGCTCTCGAGCTCCTTCAGCCGCAGGAGGATCGGGTTATCCTCCATCAGCTTGGCGGTGTTCAGGAGCGAGCGCGTCGCCGCGGTCTCCTCCTGGCGGCGGATCAGGTTGGCCTTCGCCGTCCGCTCCGCCTCCACCACCTTGTTCACGAGCTCGCGGATCTCGCCGGGCAGGATCACGTCCTTCACGCCGAGCTCCGTCACCTCGATGCCCGTCTCGCTCAGGCGCTCGCGCACGAACGTGCGCAGCTCCTGCTCGAGCGCGCCCTTGGCGGAGAGCACCTCGTCCAGCGTCCGCGCCGCCACCGCCTCGCGGATGGCGAACTGCACCAGGCGGTACAGCCAGCCATCCACATCCGCGACCGCGCTCGCGGCGCGCTCGGGATCGACGATGCGGCGCAGCGCGGAGAGCGTCACGCGCAGGGCGATGCGGTCCTTGGTCAGCATCTCCTGCGCGGTGATCTCCACCGCCTGCGGCCGCAGGTCCACGCGCTTGACCTCCACCTTGCGGTTGACGGTCCAGTAGGCGTGGCGGCCCGGCGCCAGGCGCTCCACCAGGCGGCCCTCGACATAGAGCAGGCCGGCCTCGTGGTTCTCCACCACCGTCTCCGCCAGGTAGACGCTCCGCGCGCGGTCGAGCAGCGTCAGGTGCCGCGCGGCCACGCGGGGATCGCGCGCGACATCGATGCGCTCGACCTCGACGGCCGTGGCCACCTTCCAGAACACGCGCACCTGCCACGGACCGGCCAGATGGACCGGCCGGCCGTCGAGGCTGACGATGGCGAGCTCATCGGCCCGCGTCTCCACCGCCTCGAACAATTCGGCCGCCATCGCCGGCCGCTCCGCCTTCATCACGGCGTAGCGATCGGCCGCGAATTCGGCGCGCACAACCTGGAAGATCTCGACCTTCAGCGTGCTCAGGGGATCGAAGACCCAGTGACGGCCCGGGCCGAGCACGCGCTCGTACCGGCCGTTCCGCGTCAGGAGGGCGCGCTCGCCATCCTTCACGGTGACGCGGAGACTGAGATAAAGCCTACTCATGGTAACCTCCACAGTTCGGCCCTGCGGCAATGCCGCAAGACTTTGTTGCAACTTCGAGGATACGGGTTCCGGACGCGTCTTCCCGAAAGACCTGCGGGCCGGGGCTTGAGCCCGCGGGGATCAGCGGGCGCGCACCGACGCGCACCGCACCGAGGTGCGGCGAACGGCAGCGGAACCCGACGATCCGCGCGGGCGATATCCGCCCCGGCGCAGAGCCGGTCTCAAGGTGTCTGGTACGTTCGGAAGGCCTTTCGGCCAGGCGACCGGACCGCGACTGAAGCGCGCGTCCGGTTCCCTAAAATGGGATTCAGTTTTTCAGGCTGAACCGGAGCGTTGGAGCGGGATTCGAACCCGCGACTTGATGTTTAGATGACATCTGCTCTACCCATCTGAGCTATCCTCACTTGTGCGTTCGGCCGGGATCGAACCGGCACCTCTGGGGTTTCAACCCAGTGCTCTACCGAAGAGCTGCGAGCGCGTTCTTCATAAGGCGGAACACGGACACGCAGAGCGCACCGCGCCGGCCGGGACATCAACGAGCCCGGACCCGGGGCCGAACGAAGGAGCGGGCTTATGCGCCATCTGGATTCCGAATTCAAGATGGAATTTGCACCGCAGAGTTGCGGCGGCATTTTTTGCAATGCTGTTGTGGCGCGGTGGCCACAGAGCGTGGGACGGGAATGGGCGGCGAATTAACCGCCGGCGGCAGCCTCCGCGACCGCCTTCATCTGCGCCAGGCCCTTCTCCATGTCGCCGCCGAGCATTTTGTTCATGTCGACGAACAGGCACATGGCCTTGCCGATGAAACCGTTGCGGCCGGACATGGTCCAGGTGACGGCGGTCTGCTGGCCATCGGGCTTGAAGGCGAATTCGCTGACATTGCCGCCCTCGAACGGCTTCACAAAGGCGACATCGATGCGGACGAGTTCGTTGGGGCGGCTCTCAGCCAGTGTCATACGGCCCTCGCCCACATCGTCATTGCCGGACCAGGTGAAGACCGCGCCCTGCCCGGCCGGTGCACCTTCGAAAGCGACCTTTGCCTGGGGATCAAGCTTCGCCCAGGGCGACCAGGCCTGCCAATTATGCAAATCGTTCACCTGGGCGAACACATCGGCCGGCGCCGCGGCGATGGTGGCCGTCCGTTCGATGCGGAATTCGGCGGGCTGCAGCGCCACATAGACGGCAAACGCCGCGATGATGATGGCGATAACGGCGATGACCTTGAGGATTTTCTTGATCATGGAATACCCGATGAATTCAGATTTGCAGCCTAGCGGATGCTTACATCGTCCCAGAAGCTGATCCAGTGATCGACGCGCTTCATGCCGGTTCGCGGCTTCTCATAGGACCAGGCGGCGCGCTTGCTTCGTGCCGTCTTGCCGGCAACATCATAGAATTGAACACCGTGCGGACATTCGAGATCGCTCTTGGTCTTGCGCGCCTTGCGCAGCAGTTCCATGCGCACGGAGTCGCGGGGGAAGTAACGGTAGCCGTGGGCCTCGCGGGTGCGATCGCTCTCGGCGATCACCTTGCCGCGCCAGATCGCTTTCATGGCAGATCTCCTGTTTTCAGATCTGGTGGGATCATAGCATAGTTGCGGCCGACGGCTAGCCGTTCACCATGACCTTGAAGCCGCCATAGGTCATGCGCTTCACTTCGAACGGCATCTTCACGTTCTTCATCATCCTGTTCATGCGCGGGTCCTTCATCACTTTCGCGTTGACCCGGTCGCGATCGGCACGGGACTTGAAGCGGATCCAGGAAAACACCACGGTCTCGCCGCGCTTGAGCTTGACGAGCTTCGGAAAGGACTTGCCGAACTTGGTCACCAGGTCGTCGCCGCTGCATTCCAGCACTTCAAGCGCGCCGTGATCGCGCCAGACCTTCGCTGCCTTGCGGGCGATGCTGCGATAGGTGGCGAGGTGCTTCTTGGGAACCGGGATCACAAATCCGTCGACATAGGGCATGGCAAACTCCTTGTGGTCATTTGGCGAGCACAGCGGGGCGGCCCGGCAGGCGGTGTTGCCGGGCGGTTTTTTGCTATTTAGGCGTGCGATGGCGAAAAGTTAAGGTCCGGCCTTCATTTGCAACGGGCCTTACGGCGCCGGATAGCGGTCGTGATGCTTCACCCAGGCCATGCTCCAGGGCAGCTTGTCCTCGTCGCGGCCCTTGGGCACGAGGTCGAGGAAATTGTAGGCGCCGACCAGGATGTCGAGGCCGCGGGCATAGGCGGAGTAGGTGTGGAAGATCCCGCCCTTCTTGTCCTTGTAGAAAACGCTGGCGCCCGGCATCTCCTCGCCCATGGATTCCTGGAGCTGATAATTATAGAGCACCTTGCCGTTGCCGGATTTCTCCTCGGGGAAGGAGACGTGGAAATCCTCGTTGAAATCGCTGCCATGGGACGACACCCACTTGAACTTCCAGCCCATGCGCTTCTTGAAAGCATTGATCTCCTTCAGAGGCGCCCGCGACACCGCCACGAATGTCACATCGCGCTGGGCCAGATGCAGGGCGGCGCCATCGAAGTGATCGGCGAGGAATGAGCAGCTCGGGCATCCCTGCTTCCAGCCCGGCCCGAGCATGAAGTGGTAGACGATGAGCTGGCTGCGCCCGTCGAAGAGATCGGCGAGCGTTTCCTTTCCCGACGGTCCGTTGAAGACATAGTCCTTCTCAATCTTCTCCCAGGGCAGCTTGCGCCGCTCGGCGCTCAGCTTGTCCCGCAGCCGGGTGAATTGCTTCTCCCGGGCCAGCAGTTTCTTGCGGGCGGCGACCCATTTGTTTGAGGAGACGACGGCGTGTTTCATCGGATATCTCCTAGCAGGCGGCGAGATGCCTAGAGCGACTCGACATAAGCGGCGAGGCGCAGCATGCATTCGCTCCAGCCCGCGTTGTGGGCATCGCGTGCAGTGACGGATTCGAAGACGGCCTGATGCAGGGTGAGCTTGGTCTTGGAGCCCTGCTCGGTCATGGTCACGGTGACCAGCGTCTCATGGCCGAGCTGGCCGTTCTCGTCCTCCCAGGCCCAGGTGAAGACCAGCCGCTCCGGCGGCTTGATCTCGCGGAACACGCCGCGGAGCCGGTGCTCGGTGTTTGGGGCATGGGTGCCGGCGCAACCCTCGTCGCCCGAGCGCATGATGTAATGGAACGCGCCGCCGGGCCGCAGATCCATCTTGCATTGCGGCAGCGTGAAGCCCGCCGGGCCCCACCAGCGCACCAGATGCTCGGGCCGGGTCCAGACGCGGAAGACGAGATCGCGCGGCGCGTCGAGGACGCGGGTGATCGTCAATTCCGGCTGCGCGGATTCCGCCGACTTCGTGGCGGCGCTACTTTTTGCGGCCATTTTTCTTTCCCTTTCCTTGCAATTCGTCGAGATAGGTTTCCAGGCGATCGAAGCTGCGATCCCAGAAGCGGCGGTAGAATTCGAGCCAGTCGGAGACGGTTTTCAGCGGTCCCGCCTCGAGCCGGCAGGGCCGCCACTGCGCCTCGCGGCTGCGGGCAATCAGGCCGGCGCGCTCCAGCACCCGCAGATGCTTGGACACGGCGGGCAGGCTCATCTTGAACGGCTCGGCCAGCTCGGTCACCGACGCCTCGCCGCTCGCCAGCTTGGCGAGTATGGCGCGCCGGGTGGGATCGGCGAGCGCGGCGAACGTGGTGCTGAGGCGGTCTGGGGTCATTTGTCCTGGCGTTGGGTCGGCGTGAATTGAACTATTCGGTTATATAACTGATTGGTTAAATAAGGCCAAACGCGCCGGGAGTCAAGAGGGTCCGATCAAGCTATTGGGCTCACTGTCTAAATTCGTCTACTCGACGCCATCGACGAACACGGCATTGCCGGCCGCGGCCTTCAGTCGGAGCGGCAGGATCGCCTGGTATTCCGGCGACCGGTACCAGCCCTCGGCGGCGGCGCGCGAGGGGAACTCGATGATCACCAGCCGCGGATGCGGCCACTCGCCTTCGACAACGGATAGAGCGCCGCCCCGCACCACGAACTTCCCGCCATGGGCGGCGAGCGTCGGCATCACATGCTTGCGATACTCCGCAAACATCGCCTCGTCCTTCACGGTCTCCTGGAAGATGCCGTACGCTTTCATGTCATTCTCCTGTTCGCGGCTGGGTGCACATATTTGACTGCCCGGCTGCCGCTTGCCAAGCCATGCAGCATGCCGCCCTAGCGCAATGTCGGATCCAGCTTGTCGCGCAGCCAGTCGCCCAGGAGGCTGATGGCGAGCGTTCCCAGGAAGATCGTCGCGGCCGGGAAGATGGCGATCCACCAGGCGGTCAGCAGATAGTCGCGGCCGAAGCCCACCATGTTGCCGAGACTGGTCATCGGCGGCTGAATGCCGACGCCGAGGAAGCTCAACGATGTCTCCAGCAGCACGATCTGCGGGAAGTTCAGCGTCATGGTGACGATCAGCGTGTTTGCGATATTGGGAAGGATGTGCCTGACATAAATGCGCACCGGCTTGGCGCCCAGGGTATGCACGGCCACCGCATAGCCGTGAGAGAGGGCCGACAAGGTCATGGCCCGGGTCAGCCGCGCATATCTTTCCCAGCCATAGATTCCCATCAGCCCGACAAACAGAACGATGCTGCTGTTGAAGAAGGCGACGACGGCCAGGGCGAGGATGATGAACGGCAGGGCCGCCTGGAAATCCACCGCACCCATCACGACCTCATCGACCCAGCCGCGGAAATGGGCCGAGAGGAACCCCAGGCAGGTGCCGAGTACCGCGCTGATGATGCAGCCGAGCAGCGCCACGATCAGGCTGGTGCGAATCGAATGGATGAGCCGGCTCAGGACATCGCGGCCCAGTTCGTCGGTCCCCAGCAGATGCGCCAGCGAACCCTTCGGCAGCCAGGCCGGCGGCGCCAACCGCGCACGCAGGTCGATGGCAGCGTAGTCATAGGGTGCGATCCAGCCCGCGAAGCAGGCCACCAGGACGAGCGCGCCGAAAATCAGCAAGGACAGCAGAATCAACACGGGGATGCGGCGGCGCTTGCGCCCCTGGACCACGCCGGCCGGAATTTTCACTTCGACGGCCATGGCCTCACGTCTCCGCGCGCAGCTGGCGGATCCGGGGATCGAGCCAGCCATAGGCCATGTCGACGGTGAAATTCACCGTCACCATGGACAGCGCGATCATCACCACGATGACCTGGACGACGGAGCTGTCGCGGTTCTGGACCGAGGAGACCAGCAGGCGGCCGATGCCCGGCCAGGCAAAGACATTCTCGGTCACCACGCCGCCGGCAATCAGAGAGCCGACGAAGAATCCGACGATGGTCACCAGCGGGATGGCGGCATTCGGCAGCGCATGCCGGCGGACGGCGATGGGCCAGCGCAACCCCTTCGCCAGGGCCGTGCGCATGTAGGGCCGCGACAGCACCTCCAGCATGGCCGAACGGGTCAGCCGCGCGAAAACAGCCGCGTCGATCGTCGACATGGTGACCACCGGCAGGACGTAGTGCCGCCAGGTATCGCTGCCCGCAGTCGGCAGGACCCTCAAAGCGACAGAGAAGGTCAGGATCAAGAAAATGCCGATCACGAAGCTTGGAATGCTGAACGCGGCGACGCCCATCGCCATGATGGCGCGGTCGCGCAGGCTGCCCCGGTGCAAGGCGGCGTAGATGCCGATGGGAATGCCGATGGCGAGAGTCACCACCGCCGAAAGCCCCATCAGTTGCAGCGTCTTGGACAGGCGATCGAGGACAACTTCCAGCGCGTCCTTGCCCTCGACCAGCGAGATGCCAAAGTTGCCGTGCAGCAGGTCGCTGAGATAGCGGAGATATTGCTGCCAGATCGGATCGTTCAGTCCCCATTTCTCGCGAAACGCCTCGAGCGCCTCGTAGCCCGCATCGGCGCCCAGGATCTGAACCGCCGGGTCGCCCGACAGGCGGAGAATGATGAACACAAAGGTGACGATCGCCAGGATGGTCACGAAGGCGCGGGACAATTTTCTGGCGAGAAAGGCCCAGGGCATCAGGCGATCTCGCCATGGGCAAGGTGACAGGCAACCTCATGGCCCTGCTGCGGCAGCCCGCAAGACCGGCTCCCTCTCCCTGCACAACGGCGCACAAAATTGGCAGCGCGGATTGAAGCGGCAACCCGATGGCAGGTTGACGGGGCTGGGCGGTTCGCCTTCCAGGAGGATGCGGTCGCGGCGAGCGCCGGGACTTGGGATCGGGATCGCCGAGATCAACGCCTTCGTATAGGGGTGCTGCGGATCGTCGAAGAGGGTTTTGGTGTCGGCGAGCTCGACGATCTTGCCGAGATACATGACGGCGACACGGTCGCACAGGAATCGCACGATGCTGAGATCATGGCTGATGAACAGGATGGTGAGCCCCAGTTCCACCCGCAGTTTCTGCAACAGTTTCACGACCTGGGCCTGGATCGAAACATCCAGAGCCGATATCGGTTCGTCGCAGAGAATGATCTCGGGTTCCAGCACCAGGGCGCGGGCCAGCACGACCCGCTGTTGCTGCCCGCCGCTCAGCTCATGGGGGAACTTGTCGAAGTGGGTCGACCCCAGCCCAACTGCGTCGAGAATTCTCCGCGCCTTGTCCGCCCTCGCCTGACCGGTGCCCAAGTCATGAATGATCAGCGGCTCGATCACCTGATCGAGCACTTTCATGCGGGGGTCCAGAGCGCTCAGCGGATCCTGGAAGACATACTGGATCTTCCGGCGCTCCAGCCGCCAGGCCGCGGAGGAAAGGTTGGTGAGCTCCGTATTGTTCAGCCGCACGCTGCCGGCCTGCGGCGGATGAATATTGAGGATGGCCTTGGCGACCGACGACTTGCCGCAGCCGCTCTCGCCCACGATGCCGAGGACTTCGCCTTTGTTGACGTAGAACGAGACGTCATCCACCGCCTTCACCGTCGGACGCTGGCCGAATAGGCCGCTTCGGCCCATACGGAAATGCCGACTCAGATTTTCGACCACCAGCAGCGGATTGCCGCTAGTTGGCGCCGCTCGATCGCCTGACACGGGTGATGCCGCGGTCACGCGGCCTCGCCGGCCGGATTGAAGCAGGCCAAGCGGTGCCCCGTCTCATGCTCGCTGAGCGGCGGCACATGACGGCTGCAGTCGGGGAGCATGCGGCTGCAGCGCGGCGAGAAGGCGCAGCCCGGCGGCAGGCCAGCGGCGACGGCACCATACCCTCGATGGGCCGCAGGGCCGAGATGGTCTGATCGATACGCGGCCGCGAATTCAGCAGTCCTACGGTGTAGGGATGCTGCGGCCGCAGGAAGAGGTCGGCCACGCTGCCCATCTCGACGATGCGGCCGCAATACATCACCGCCACCTGATCGCAGGTCTCCGCGATGACGCCGAGATCGTGGCTGATGAGGATGACGGTCATGCCGCGTCGGTCCCGCAGATCGAGCAGCAGGCGCAGGATCTGCGCCTGGATGGTGACGTCGAGCGCCGTCGTCGGCTCGTCGGCGATCAGCAGCTGCGGATCGCCCGCCAGCATCATGGCAATGAGAGCGCGCTGGTTCATGCCGCCGGAAAGCTGATGCGGGAACTCGCGCAGCCGCCGTTCCGGGTCCGGCATCCTGACTTCCCGCAGCAGGCGGATCGCTTCGGCGCGGATCTCCGGCTCGGACCGGGCCGGCGCGCCATCAGGGGAACGGTTCAGCCGGATCGCCTCACTGAGCTGCCAGCCGATGCTCCGCACAGGATTCAGCGCCGCCGCCGGGTCCTGGAAGATCATGGCGATCTTTCGGCCGCGCGCCCTGGTGATGGCGGCCTCGTCCAGGGCGAGCAGGTCGACATCGTCAAGCCAGGCCTTCCCGCCGACGGTCGCGGACTTGCCCAGCAGCTGCATCAGCGCGAGGCAGGTGACGCTCTTGCCGCTGCCGCTTTCGCCGACGATGCCGAGGATCTGGCCCCGGTCGACCTGAAAATCGACCCCCTGGACGATCGGAATACGATCGCCAGGGGGCCCGAAAGAGACAGTCAGATTTGAAACGCGAAACATCGCGATTATCCGGCCGGCGAGCTGTGGTCCGATAGCCGAGCCGCGATCGGACCGCCTCCGGGACTACTGCCGCACTCTAGAAGCTGAGGTTGCCGGCCCTGAAGTCCATGAAGGCGCGATTGGTCGGCGCCCAGTTCAAATCCTTCCGCTTTCCATAGAACATCGTCAACTGGTGCAGGTAGGTGCCCGGCGGATCCTGCTCGAAGACATCGAGCATTTTCGCAAAGGCCGCCTTGCGCGCCATCTTGTCGGTGGTGAACAGCTCTTCGCCCAGCTTGTTGAATTCGTCGCTCACCCACCAGCCCGGCGGCTGAACGTCGCCGTTCGGACCGAACAGGCGATAGACCTGCCCGATCGGATCGGGGAAGTAGGCGCCGTTGGAGGAGTTGATGATGCCGCGGCCCTCGTCGGACTCCTTGTCCTCGATCTGGCCCCAGTTCTCCTTGAGCTCGAGCTGGATGTTGACGCCGACTTCCTTCCACATGGCCGCCAGCACCTGGGCGGTGGAAACTTCCGCCGTGTAGTAGTCCTGGAGGTAGCGGTAGGAGATCGGCTCGCCCTTGTAGCCGGCTTCCTGCAGCAATGCCTTGGCCTTCTCGGGATCGTAAGCGACGGCCTTGTGCTCGGAGACGAACATGTCGCCGAACACATCCATCTGCATGCCCTGGGGCACCTTCGTCTTGCCGCCATAGAGCGAGTCGACGATCAGCTGCCGATCGATGGCGGCGGCGAGAGCCTGGCGCACGCGCGGATCCTTCAGCACGGGATTGCGCGTGTCGAACAGGATGACGCGGATGTTGAGGATCGCCCCGCCCACCACCTCGGCGTCCGGCTCGCCGTTGATCGCATCGATCTGATCCGGCGTGACCTCGGAGATGATGTCATATTCGCCAGTCATCAGGCCGGCGATTCGCGCCGCGAGCTCGGGCACCACCTTGAACGTCAGCGTGTCCGCCGGCGCCTTGTCGCCCCAGTAGCCGTCGAACCGCTTGAACTTCTGGTACTCGCCGGGCTTGAACTCGACGAGCTGGTAAGGGCCGGTGCCGACAACGTTCAGGCCCCACTTCTCCCAGCTTTCCGCCGACTTGAAGGCGTCGGCGCAGGGGATCTGGCTCATCCAGCTTGCCAGCCGGATCTCCAGCAGCGGGTCCGGCTTTTCCACCTCGACGCGCACGGTATGGGAGTCCACGGCCTTCACTGCGGAGATCGGGCCCAGGAACTGCTTGGCCAGCGCATTGCCGGGCGCTTCCTTGCCCATGTAGCGCGCAGGTCCGAACATGTATTCGACATCCTCGGCGTTGAACTCCTCGCCGTTATGGCACTGGATGCCCTCGCGGATCTTGAGGGTCAGAGCGCCGTCGCTTTCCAAAGTCCAGCTCTCCGCCAGGCCGGGACCGATCGCCCCCGTCTTTGGATCGATGCGCAGCAGCGTCTCGATCAGATTGTTCGAGATGCGCTCGTTGACGTTGGAATTCGCCCCCATGGGATCGAGGGCCTTCGAGAGCGTGGTGACGCCGATGACGAGATCGCGGCCGGCGGCGTTTGCGCCGTCTACCGGCCAAAGCGCGCCCAGGATCGCCGCAGTGAAAATCGAAATGCGTAGGCTTTGTCTTTGGGAACATGGAACGCCCCTCCTCCCCTTGATTGCTGTTTTTGCCGAGGTAACGCACCGCCATCCTAGTCAGGCGATTTTTCACGATTCAATCACTTTGTGATCGATTTTGATTATTTTGCGGCCCATCTGGCAGAATTTCTTTGTGGATAATCATTGATCTGTCACATAATGATCGAGAATCGGCAACGGGAAGCGCGGACAAGCATGACCACAGGGCAAAAGCGGCAGCCAATTTCCAGGCGGAATTCGCTGCGCCGGGTGATGACCGTCCGCGGGACGGCCACGGTGGAAGAGCTTTGCGAGGAGCTCGGCGCCTCGCCCGCCACCATCCGCCGCGACCTGCTGGCGCTGGAGCAGGAGGGCGTTCTCGAGCGCGGCTATGGCGGCGCCACCATCCGCACGATCCGGCCGGCGGATGAGGATCTCGCCATCCGCGAGCAGCAGGATGTGGAGGCGAAGCGGGCGATCGCGCAGGCGACGATGCAGTTCATCAAATCGGGCAGTACGGTGTTCCTCAATGACGGATCGACGATCACCATCCTCGCCCAGCAGATCGCCGCGTCTGATCTTGAGATCTATATCGTCACGCCCGCCGTCAACGTCGCCAATATCCTGGTGATGAATCCCAAGCTGACCGTGTGCCTGCTCGGCGGCTATGTGCGGCGCACCTCGCTGGCCACGGGCGGGCCGTTCACGGAATCGATGCTGGAGATGATCAGCGCCGATCTCGCCATCATCTCCTGCGATGCGTTTTCGATGCGGGACGGCATGTGCTGGAACCATGCCGAGGATGCGGCCATCGCCCGGAAGATGGCCGATCGCGCGGCCGAGACCATTGCCGTTATCACCGGCACGAAGTTCGACCGCCGGGCGCGGATCTCCGGCGTTACTGCGTCGGACCTCGACATCGTCGTAACCGACAATGTGCGCCACGCCGCGGCGGCCAGGCTGGCGCAGGCGAACGTGCGCATCGTCGAAGCCAGCGTGATTTGAGGGGCATGATGGATCACGGAGCCGAAGCGCGATTCAAGACGGCTGATGCTGAAACATGCCAGCCCGCCGATCGATCCGCCGAAGCTGAACGCCACGCATGCGGCGCGACTTCTGGAGCGCACGGCCAATGTGCCGTTCTTTGCCCATAGCTATTCGTTCTATCGCAGCATGGAGCACGGATTCGCGCCCCGCGACCTGATGGATTTCGTCTACATCCACGACCTGCATGGCGCCTGCCTCCATCTCAATGATGGTGGCGACACTTCGGTGGGAAAGATGTCGGGAAAGGACCGGGAGGCATTCCGGCGCCAGCTTGAAGACCTGGGACTGGCGCTGCATCTGGAGATCAGCTCGACCGAGCGGAAGGAGATCGACCGGGCCATCGACTGCGCCCGCGCGCTGGGCGTGACGAACATCAGGGTCTACGCCCGGCACCAGGGGACGCTCGCCGAGGTGATGGAAAGCGTCTATGCCGATCTCGCCTATGCCTGCGAACGCGCCAACAAGCTGGACCTGCAGTTCGACTACGAACAGCACGAGGACCTCAAGGCCGCGGAGATCGCCACGATCCTGCAGCGCATCGGCGACCGCCGCATGAATGCGCTGTTCGACTACTCGAATTCGCTCAACGCCTATGAGGAGCCGCTGGCGGCGCTGCACATCCTCGCGCCCTATATCCGGCAGGTGCATATCAAGGGCGCGCGCAAGACCATCGAAGGCAATGGTTGGGGCCAGATCGGCGTGCCGCAAGGCTGCGACGAGGACGAGCTGCCGGGCGCACGCATGCTGCACGACCTGCTGCTGCTGGGGGACGGCAAACCCCAGGTGATCTGCTTCGCGCTGGAGCAGGAAGTCGACTACTACGCGCCCGCGTTCCGCCTGAAGGATGAACCGCGCGAACCGCTCATCCGCTACCGCGAACCGAGCGAGACGCCGCAGGATAAGAACAAATCGACGGAGCGACTGATCGCCGACGAGCGGCGATGGGCGGTGCAGCAGCTCAACTGGAACCGCGCTTTGATCGCGACCTTTCGGGAGCTTGCATTGCAAATCCTGCCCGAGAAGCGCGCTCGCGAATTGCCGTCAGTCGTGAGCCTGCCGGAAGCCGGCTACGCGATGAAGAACGTAACCCGAGTGGCTTGAAGTCGACCGCAGCAGCAGGGGCCGACGGCGAGAACAGCTGCAAGCGCAGAGCTGTCGAAGTGAATAGCCGGCCCGTTTGTTCATGCCGACTTTCCGTACGGATTCGTACGCTAATGAAAATTGACAAGGCCTGGCCAGCAGCACCTAGAATCCCGCGGGATGATCGGGCCGGTGCTAAAGAACTGCCGAATTCTGATTGTCGAGGACGAGCCGGTGCTTGCGCTCGAACTCGTCTCGATTCTCGAGGATGAAGGCGCCATCGTCGTTGCAGTGGCGCAATCCATTGCATCAGCCCTCGATTCCGTACGCGAGTACTGGATCAACTGCGCACTTCTCGACATCCACCTGAACGGCGAATCCTCGTATCCCGTCGCAGATGCGCTTTCAGAACTCAATTTGCCATTTGCGTTTGTGACAGGCTACTCGGAGTCCGCGCCACCACCGCAGCACATCCAGCGGCCGGTCATCAACAAGCCATTCAGTGCCACGCATGTGATTGAGGCCGTCGCGACGATGGCGTGGCGGTAGCGGTGAGGCGCGGCACCGGACTGGAAAGTTTCACTGGGTCGTGAAGCAGCCGGGCAAGCTTTTCAGGGTTGCTCAGGCTTCGGCTTCCATTCGCGTGCTTTCCGCTTAGCATCGGCGATTTGTTTCGGTGTCATCTTGCCAGCGAAGCTATTGCGGAATTTGGTCGCGTCTTTGAAACCAGCAACCGCCGCCAAGTCGCACCACATATACGCAAGCACCAAGTCTTGCGGGACGCCGCGGCCGTTGGCGTACATGACGCAAAGGCCGGCCTGAGCCGGGCCAAATCCCTGATCGGCAGCTTTGCGATACCAAGTCACTGCTTCATTGTAATCCAGTGTCACGCCCTGACCCTTCGCATACGCCACGCCAAGATTGTGCTGGCATTGGACGAAGCCTTGATCTGCCGATTTGCGCGCCCAACTCGCCGCTTCACTGTAGTCTCGCGGCACACCGAGACCAGAATAGTATGCGGTCGCGACGCGGCACTGGGCCTCGGCCAATCCCTGATCGGCTGCTTTGCGATACCAAGCTGTAGCTACTTTTTGGTCCTGGGGAACGCCGTGACCGGTGGAATACAATGCACCAAGCGCGTTCTGGGCCGCGGCATCTCCCTTCTCGGCAAGACGGCGGCACGCGGATGCCGCCTTGGAAGCGTCAGCAGAGATTAGTGCGCTTGCATTCGCGCAGTCTTCGAAATCGTCCGCCACGACTGACGTTGACCAAGCGGCTATCGCCATCGCCGCGGAGAACATAAAAGGCAATATGAGTTTCACTGGCCGGTGCGCTTTGTTTCTTCCGCCCAAATGCGCTTCAACTCCGGCGCGCCCTTGCCGCCCCAGTCCGGCAGGGCATCGGGGAGAGCTGGATCCTGTTGAGGAACCGTTCTGGGTCAACGATCCTCCAGCCCGCCACCGATCTAAAGTATTTGATTTTATTGGCGACCCCACGGGGATTCGAACCCCGGTTTGCGCCGTGAGAGGGCGCCGTCCTGGGCCTCTAGACGATGGGGTCGTGCCGGAGGCCGAAGGGCCCTGACTTAGTGGAAGGGCGGCGGAGGATCAAGCCTTTTCCCGCCATCCGCCGGCCTCATAGCGCCGAAAGCGTTGAAATTACGGGATTTCATGCGACGGGCGCGTCGGCTCGACGGCCTAGGCCGTCATCGTCACCGGGCCGCCGGTGGCGAGCTGCTGGGCGGCGGTGACGAAGGCGTCCACGGCGGTCACGTCGGTGTTGTAGGCCGTCACCAGGCGGATCGTGCGCACGCCGCCTTCGCGGTAGAAGCCGAAGCCGGCCTGCTCGAGGCCGTCGATCACCCGGTGCGGCAGGGTGACGAACAGCAGGTTCGCCTCGCGGGGATGCACGAGGCGGCAACCCTGGATCTTGGCCAGCCCGTCGGCCATGCGCCGCGCCATGGCGTTGGCGTGGCGCGCGTTGCGCAGCCAGAGATCGTCTGTGAGGTAGGCTTCCATCTGCGCGCTGATGAAGCGCATCTTCGAGAACAGATGGCCGCCGCGCTTCCGGCGGAAGCCCACCGTCGCCGCCATCGCGGGATCGAAGAAGATCATCGCCTCGGCCGCCATGGCGCCGTTCTTGGTGGCGCCCAGGGACAGCACGTCGACACCGGCGCGCCAGGTGGCGTCGGCCGGCGAGCAGTTGAGCGACACCAGCGCATTGGCAAAGCGCGTGCCGTCCATATGCACCAGCAGCCGGTGGGCATGGGCGATCTCGGCCAGCGCGCGGATCTCCTCGATGCGGTAGACCGTGCCGCATTCCGTCGCCTGGGTCAGGCTCAGCACCGCCGGCTGGCTGTTGTGCACATTGCCGCGCCATTCCAGCGCCAGGGCGGCGTTCAAGACCGGCGGCGTCAGCTTGGCGCCGGAGCCGCCCAGGGGGACCAGCTTGGCGCCGCCGGTGAACAGCTCGGGCGCGCCGCATTCATCCACATGGATATGGGCCTGCTCGTGGCAGTAGATGGCGCCGAAGGGCGGCGTGATGGCCGACAGCGCCAGCGAATTGGACGCGGTGCCAGTGGCCACGGGGAACATGGCGACGCTTCGCTCGAATAAATCGGCGACGCGCTGCTCCAGCCGCTTGGTGATCTCGTCCTTGCCATAGGGCATGGCGGGGCCGCTATTGGCCCGCTCGAGCGCCGCCATGATCTCCGGCGCGATGGTCGTGACGTTGTCGCTGCAGAAGTTATGCATGATCCCCGAACAATCCTAAAACGCCCGGCCCTTAAGGGCTCGGGACAAAATTGAGCCGGCCGGTGACCGCGCCGGACCGGAGGTCGATGACCAGCACCTGGTCGCAGCGGCCGCCGCTGCCCAGCCTGACGATCAGCCGGTTGCCGTCGGGCCGAGACTCGACGATGGCGCAGCCGGCGGGAATTGGCACCGACGCCTCGCCGAAACCGCCGGCCGCAGCCGCCGGCTTTTCGCCTTCGCCTAGACTACCCAGCCGGTTGGCGATGGTCACGCCCACTACCACCATGCCGACCACGATCAGGATGCCCATGAAGATGACAACCGCCAGCAGCGCCCGTAGGTTGGACGGGTATTCGGCTTTCGGGCGCGGGGATTCGGTATTGGACATGGATCTATGCCAGGGAATAACGAGCCAGCGCAGCACCGGGTAACCGCCGGCCCGTCCCAGGCCGGCGAACGGCTGGACCGTCTGCTGGCCGGCACCCTGCCGGACCTGTCGCGGAGCCGCCTCAAGAACCTGATCATCGAGGGCCGCGTCCGCCTGGGCGAGGCGACCTTAAGAGACCCCTCCCACCGGGTCAAACCCGGGCAAATATTCACGATTTCCATCCCGCCGGCCCGCGAGGCGAAGCCCGCCGGCCAGGCCATCGCCCTGGATGTCGTCTATGAGGATCACGACCTGATCGTCGTGAACAAGCCGGCGGGCATGGTGGTGCATCCGGCGCCGGGGAATCCGGACGCCACGCTGGTGAATGCGCTGATCGCCCATTGCGGCGCGTCGCTCTCGGGCATCGGCGGCGTGCTCAGGCCGGGCATCGTCCACCGCCTGGACAAGGACACCAGCGGCCTGATCGTCGCCGCCAAGAACGACGCCGCGCACCGGGCGCTGTCGCTGGACTTTGCCGCCCACGACATCGAGCGCGCCTATATGGCCGTGGTCTGGGGCGTGCCGGCGCGGCCCCAGGGCGAAATCACCGGGAATATCGGCCGCCATCCCGTCGACCGGAAGCGGATGGCGATCGTGAAGCGCGGCGGCAAGCCGGCACTCACCCGCTATAAGGTGGTGCGGCGGCTCGGCCGCGGCGCGAGCCTGGTGGAATGCCGGCTGGCCACCGGGCGGACCCATCAGATCCGCGTGCATCTGGCGGCGCTCGGCCATCCGGTGATCGGCGATCCCGTCTATGGCCGTACAACCCCGGCCCGGCTCGCCGCCCTGGAACCGGCCGCGCGGGCGGCGGTTAAAGCTTTTGGGCGCCAGGCGCTTCACGCCTATTTGCTCGGTTTTTCGCACCCGCGAACCGGGGTTGCGGTCCGCTGGGAGGGTCAACTTCCTCAGGATATTATGAACCTGATCAATAGTTTAGAATGATTGTAATCGAAGCCCTATTCTTGACTAAATTGGTCTGATATACTTGATTGTGAAAATCGGGGGGCCATTTTAACGGGTTGGCCGTGTCGGGCGATCCGGCCGGCCCCTCAGGGAGCGTTCAATGGCTGCAGCCACCAGTACTCGTAATCTTCCGACAGTCGTGTCGGAGAGCAATCTCACCCGCTATCTCCAGGAGATCCGCAAGTTCCCCATGCTTGAGCCGCAAGAGGAATATATGCTGGCCAAGGGCTGGCGCGAGCATGGCGAAGTCGAGTCAGCCCATAAGCTGGTCACCAGCCATCTGCGCCTGGTGGCGAAGATCGCCATGGGCTATCGCGGCTATGGCCTGCCGCTCAACGAGCTGATCTCCGAAGGCAATGTCGGCATGATGCAGGCGGTAAAGCGCTTCGAGCCGGAGCGCGGCTTCCGTCTGGCCACCTATGCCATGTGGTGGATCCGCGCCGCCATCCAGGAATACATCCTGCACTCCTGGTCGCTGGTGAAGATGGGCACAACCGCCGCGCAGAAGAAGCTGTTCTTCAACCTGCGCAAGATGAAGAACCAGATCAAGGCCGTCGAGGAAGGCGACCTGACGCCCGAGCATGTGACGAAGATCGCCACCGAGCTCAATGTCGCCGAGGACGACGTGGTGCAGATGAACCGCCGCCTCGCGGCGCCGGATCATTCGCTGAATGCGCCGCTGCGCATCGACGGCGACGGCGAATGGCAGGACTGGCTGGTCGACGAGACCGCGAGCCAGGAGATCACACTGGCCGAGTCGCAGGAACTATCCCAGCGCAAGCAGCTGCTGGAGCGGGCCCTGAAGGTGTTGAATCCGCGGGAGCGGCGCATCCTGATGGAGCGGCGGCTGAAGGAAGAGCCGACCACGCTCGAGGACCTGTCGAAGGAATACAACATCAGCCGGGAACGCGTGCGGCAGATCGAAGTCCGCGCCTTCGAGAAGCTGCAGAAGGCGATCCGCAACTCCGCCATCGAGCAGCGGCTGACGACCTAGCAAATCCGGCGTACAGACCACGAGACTGAAAGCAAAGGGCGCCCCTCGGGGCGCCCTTAACCATTTCGCATACCCTGAATATTTCTGCCGGCGATGGCCGGCGGACGTTATCCCGCCGGCAAACATCCGGAGAGCTTCCTGTCGAAGGAAGCGCTGGAACTGCGTGGTGCGGTGTTTGGCGCTCCCGACATATCCTGGGAGATCAATGTGAAAATGTCATTGCTGGCGGCTACGGCCGTCATTCTGTTCCTGCCGGCCGTGCAAATCAGCGCAGCCGAACTCACGGCCCTCGCGCCGATCAGCAACGTCATTGTCTATCCGGACCGGGCCGAAGTCACCCGCAGCATCGAGCTTAGGATTCCCGAGGGCTCGACCACGCTGATCGTGCCGGGATTGCCGACCGATATCGTCCCGCAATCGATCCGGGTCTTCGGCGAAGCCGATGGCGGCGTGCAAGTGACGACCATCGCCACGGAACTGGTACGGCCGGAGATCGTGCCCTTCAAGCCCGACCCCAGGATCGAAGCCGAGATTCAGGCTCTGCTGAAGCAGAAGCCGCCGATCGAGGACCGGATCGCGATGGCGCAGATGCAATGCGACTACTACAAGCTGCTGCTGGCGGAGGCGCCGCAGGTCTCGGACAAGGAGTTGATCCGCTCCCTGGACCCGCAGCAATGGGACAGCGTGTGGCTGAAGCTGAGCGCCAAACTGGTGCAGGCGCAGGACACGATCCGCTCAGCGAAGGCGGAGCTTCAGGCGATCGACGACGAAATCGGCCGGCATCGGGAACGGCAGAAACCTGGCGAGACCAAGCCGGTCGAAGGCCCGACGCTTGCCGCCCATGTCGGCGTCGATGCGGAACATGCGGCGACCGCCAAGCTTCGCATTTCCTACCAGATAGCGGGCGTTTCCTGGCAGCCCTTCTACCATGCCAGCCTGAACTCCGGCACCGGCGAGGTCGCGCTGGTCCAATATGGCGAGGTGCGACAGCACACCGGCGAGGATTGGCACGGCGTTTCGCTGATCCTGTCGACCGCGCGCCCCGCCATCGGCGCGGTCCTGCCGGAACTCACTACCTGGCGCCTGCAGGATTATCTAATGCAGCGATCAAGAGAGGAATTGTCGAAGACCGCGCTTGGTGCGGATATTGCCGGCGGGTTCGCGCCTCAGAAAGAGCTTGCGATTCAGCCTGCCATTGCGCAAATCGCGGCGACAGAGTTCGCCGCGGAATATCGGATTCCCGGAAAAGTCGATCTGGTCTCCGGCGATGAAGCGCAGCGCGTCGCCATCGCCGAGCATCGGCTGAAGAGCCATCTGGCGGCGCGCATTGTGCCGAAGGTTTCGCTGCAGGCACACCTCTATGCCACGGCTGCCTATGACGGGCAGGATCCGCTGCTGCCGGGCGCTCTCACCGTTTTCCGCGACGGCGCCTTGCTGGGAACCAGCAACCTTCCGCTGCTGCGCCCCCAGGAGGAATTCCAGCTGGGCTTCGGCGCCGATGACAAGATCCGCGTCGCGCATACCGAAACCCCGGTCGACCCCGAAACCGCCGGGCTCTTCGGCGACAAGCGCCGCGATTGAGCGCCAGTTCGTGACGACGATCGCCAACTATCATCAGCAGCCGATTGACATCACCCTGCTTGATCAATTGCCGGTCAGCAGCAGCGAGTCGATCACGGTGGAACTGACCCGCAACACGACGCCGGCGTCGGAAATGAAATGGCAGGATCAGGAGGGCGTGATCGCCTGGACCGGCAGCTATGCGCCGGCCGAAGAGAAGGCCATCAGCTTCGGATACACGATCACCTATCCGCAGGAGATGGTGATCGGCGGCATGTGATTGCCGGAGCCCGCCGGCACGTTTCCGCATTGGAAACGCGCCGGCCGGCCTTATTCGGCGGCCGCGGCGACGGGCGCCGGCTGCGGCGTAGCGGCGGGCGGAGCGCCCTCCTCCGCCGGTGTCTCGTCCTCGGGCGGACGGAGTTGCAGCGAACCCGCGGCGGCCAGCGCCTTGGCCAGCAGCACGATCTCGCGCTGCGCCGTCTCGGCATCGGCCTTGCGCACATTGCTCAGCATCTGCAGCTCGTCGCGCAGCAGCTTCGCCTGGCGTTCCGACATGTTGCGCAGGAATACGTTTTGCATGGTTTCGTCCGACAGCTTGATGGCCACCGCCAGGCGCGCCTTGTCGACATCGTTCAGCAGGGTCTGGATCGAGGAGTCCTGCATCTTGGCGATATCGATGAAGGTGAACATGTGCTTGCGCACCTGTGCCGCCTGATCCGGGGCATCGGACTCGATGGCGCCCAGCAGCCGCGCCTCGGTGTCGCTGTCGACCCGGCCGATCAGATCGGCCATGAACGCATGGCGGTCATCGCCGGATTCGGTTTGCAGCATCGGCTGCAGATCCTGCCACAACCCGCGCTCGATATCCTCGATGACCTCGGGCTCGATCTTCTCGATCTCCAGCATGCGCAGCATGATAGAGCTGGCCAGCTCGGTGCCGAGGGCGGCCAGCACCTGGGCGGTGAAATCGGGCACGACCCGCGACAGCACCACGGCGGCCGTCTGCGGATGCTCGCGTTGCAGAAAATTGGCGAAGACCTTGGCGTCCATGCTCACGATCTTGTCCCAGATCGCGGCTCCGCCGCCGCCGCGGATATCCTGCATGATGGTGTCGACCAGCTCATCCTTGCCGATCATGGTCGCGCGCAGCAGCCGTTCCGTCGTCTGCTGGCTGCCGACAATCGAGCCGGCATTGCCGGTGCGCGCTGTGAATTCCTGCACCACCGTCTTGGCGATAGAGGCATCGATTTCGCCGAGCCGCGCCATTGCCTTGGAGATCTGGCGGATCTCCTCCTCGCTCAGCAACTCGACCAGACGGGATGCCTGCTCCGGTCCGACTGAGAGCAGCACGATCGCCGCACGCTCCGAGCCCGACAGGGCCCGCGGCTGCGGTATGGCTGGGGTGGCGCTCATGCTCGATCCCTGACTATGGGCAAACTCATGACTATGGTCCGATCCATATCGGCCTATGTCCGGCGAAACGCCAGTGGTCTGCAGGACATCGGCGGCAAGGCTGGCGCCATCCATCAAGCGCCGTATTTGCTGAGGCTTGAAGCTATGGGCGGCGGATTAACGGCAGGTATCGTCTTCGCCCCCGGGCTTTGCGGGAATGTTGCGGTTCTCGGGAAAACTGCTGCCCGGGTAAACTTCGACAACAAGCGGTTAACGCCGGACCCGTAGGATACCCGCTGAAGCCCGGCAAGCAGCCCGGCGAGCGCAACCCGGAGATGGCAATCGGCGTCGAATTCAAAGATAGCCGGCGATGACCACGGCCCATGACCTCAATGTCCTGCTGGTCGACGACCAGCAGAGCATGCGGAGCCTGGCGAAGATCTGCCTCAACCAGATCGGCGTCCTGCATGTGACGGAAATGGCCGACGCTATCGGCGCCTGGGCCTGCATGCATGAACGCCGCTATGACGTCGTCATCTGCGACTGGATCATGCCTGACATGGATGGGCTGGACCTGCTGCACAAAGTCCGAGACAACGCGATCCTGCGGCGCATGCCCTTCATCATCATGTCTGCGCAAAGCGCCCAGCACCGGATCTCGCAAGCCCTGAATGCCGGCGCGTCCGTCTATATCCAAAAACCCTTCGCACCGCCGGAATTGCGGAAGGCGCTGGAATTGGTGTTCGGCCGATTGCATTGAGCAATTCGTCGACACCCCCTCACCCTGCCCTCTCCCCCACATTCGTGGGGCAGAGGGGTCAGATCGAGAGTTATGGACTTATTCTTGTCCCCTCTCCCCCGCTTGCGGGGAGAGGGCCAGGGTGAGGGGAAAAGCGTCTTGCGTATGAGACTTACGCCGCTTGTTGCAGCGCCGCAGTGCGGTTGGATTGCGCGGCAGCGCGGGCTTTGTCGGCGGCCGGGCTGTCGCCCAAGCCATCCAGGGATCGCGCCGTCAGGATCCAGTTGAACGGGCTGGAGGGCTTCAGTTCCGTCCGCTCCGCTGCGAGTTCGCGGGCCAGCCGTGACCGGCTGCCCCGCAACGCAGCTTCGATCAAAGTGAGGCTCAGCACGTCGCGCTGTGCGTGGCTGCCGCCGAAGCGGTTGGCGATCGGCCGCACCGGCAGCAGGAGATCCACCGTCTTGCTATAGTTGCCGTCGGCATAGGCGGCGATAGCCTGGCAGACCGGCAGGCCGACATCGCGGGTCATCATGGCGTTGGTGTCGCCATTCTGCACCCGCTGCTCCATGCCTTTCAGCAGCGCCTTGGCTGCTGTGGACCGCCCATCACCGATGAATGACATCATCGCATGCATGTCGTTGAAGGCGTAATAGAGATCGCCCGTGCGAGCCTCCCACTTGTCCGCCAGCTCCTTCCAGCGGCTGCCGACATCGATATCGCGGAGATGCAGGCGCCAAAGCAGTGCCGTGCCGTCCAACATCTCCATCGGCAGGTTCGAGCCGGTGTTCCGGATGCGGGTGTCGTAGAGGTCGAGCACGCGGTCAAACTCGCCGAGATCCAGATGATAGAGCGCCAGATGCCACCAGTTATGGAAGGCAAAGCCGTTATCGGGCGCCCAATCGCCGATGCGCTGGGTCATGAACTTGATGCCGTCGGCCTGCCGGCCCTGCATTTCCATGACATGAGCAGCAGCATGGACCGCCCAGGGATCGCGCTTGTTGAGATCGAGCGCTTTCCGGGCGCGCTCCTCGGCGCGGGCGTAATCGCCCATCTCCTCCAGGCCGAAGGCGTGCATGCCCAGAACATAGCCATAGCCGTGCGTCTCTTCGTTCCAGAACGGCAGCACACGCGCCACCCGGTCGCGGAGTTGCATGGCATGGCCGAGGAGGAAGTCGCCGAGATGGGCGATCTGCAACGCCAAGCCGTCGAGCGGATAGTCCTCGAGGATCCTGCCATAGCGGGTCATGCTGCCGGCATAATCACCTTCGAGCCAGGCGCGCGCCGCCGACATATGCTGGCGCTCGCGATCGTTCGCCTTGGGTGCCAGCGCCTCCAGCCTTTCGACCGTGCTTCTCAGCTCCGGCTCGAAGTTGCGATCAGTGGCGGAGACGATCAACGCCGCGCGCAGGCAGAGGCCCATGATGAACTCGGGATCTTCCGCTAGCGCCGAATCGATGGTCGCGAAGGGATCGTTGAAGTAGCCGAGAAAGAGATCGGCTGCGCGTTCGTACTTCTCGAGCGAAGCCCGGTTGGTCGTCGAAACAGGGACACCGCGAATGTCCGTCAGTGACATGGAATTCTTCCTCCGAATTTCCGTCGCCATGATAGTTCTTTCTTAAGTTTGGGTGCCTGGTCTTTACGCAGGCCTGTCGGCCTGCGGGACCGGGAACCTATGGCGGCGCCGTCATTGAAGCGTGATAATGCAGAGTATATCGCGTCACAAGCCGGGAACGAATCTTTCCTTTTTCCGCCGGCCGCGATAATTATACGCTCAGCGAGGCGCTGGCAGTAGGCCGCGCCCGCGGCACGACCTTCCGGAAATGGCTATGGATATCAGACTGCTGGGTCAGTTCGAAGTCCGGACGGGCGATCCGGAACCGCTTAAATTGCCGACTCGCAAGGCCGAGGCGCTCTTGGCCATGCTGGCGGCGAAGCCGGACACGCGGCATCGCCGGGACCATCTGGCGGGCCTGCTCTGGCCGCAGAGCGACAGCAAGCAGGCCCGGGGCAGCCTGCGGCAAACATTAAATCTCCTGCGCAAGGCATTGGGTGAGAAGGGCGCCGCAGCGGTTTGCGCGACCGGCGACGATCTCTGGCTCGATCCGTCGGGTGCGTCGATCGATACCCAGCTGTTCGAGACCGGTTCGTCGGCCGCGACGGCGGCGGTGCTGGAGCAGGCCTGCGCGCGCTATCGCGGCGACTTCCTCGAAGGGCTGGAGGTGGAAGGCGAGGAGTTCGAGGACTGGCGCATGGCCGAACGGATGCGCCTGCGCGAGATCGCGATCGCCGCCATGTCCCGTCTGCTGGAGCAGCATGTCAACGACGGCGCCGCCGAGAAGGCGATTGCCACCGGCGAGAAGCTGCTGTCGCTGGATTCGACCTCCGAGGCCGCCTACCGCTCCCTCATGCAGGCCTACCTGACCCAGGGCGCGCGCGGCGGCGCCATCAGGCAGTATCAGCGCTGCCGCAAGATCCTGCGGCGCGAACTATCGGTCGATCCCTCTCCGGAGACGGAAGACCTTTATCGGAGAATCACCGACGGCGTCGCCGTGTCGGCGCG
This sequence comes from uncultured Alphaproteobacteria bacterium, assembly GCA_963816235.1. GTDB lineage: Bacteria > Pseudomonadota > Alphaproteobacteria > Dongiales > Dongiaceae > DATKFM01. The sequence goes on from CAWFKD010000001.1 coordinate 264,117, forward strand.
GTTGCCGGCGCGGGAACGGCCGAGCATCGCCATCATGCCCTTCGATGCGCCGCAGGGAGATGAGGACATCTATTTCGCGCAAGGCGTGGTCGATGACATCCTCAGCGAACTGTCGCGGTTCCGCAGCCTGCGGGTCATCGCCCGCCACTCCTCTTTCTCGGCAGCGCGGCTCGAGCGATCGGCGAAGGAGATCGGCAAAGAGTTGGGTGCGGACTTCGTGCTGGAGGGCAGCATCCGGCGCAGCGACGGCGAAATGCGCATCGCCACCCATCTCAGCAGCACGGCCAGCGGCCTGCATATCTCGTCGGACCGCTATGACGTTCCGGCCAAGGCGGTTTTCGAGCTGGAAGACCGGATCGTCCGCCAGGTCGCCGGCGCGCTGGCGATCCGCATCGACAACGAGATTCTCGACCGGGCGCTGCGCCGCAGCGCCGAGGATCTCGGCGCCTATGATTGCTGGCTGCAGGCGATGTATTACCTGCATCGCGACAAGCCGCGTGGCGTCGAGAAGGCGCGCAAATTCTTCCAGCGGGCGATTGCGATCGATGCCAACTACGCGCGGGCTTACTCGGGCCTGGCGCTGACTCACTACAACGACTGGAACTGCCATAACTGGGACCGCTGGGCGGAATGCCAGTCCCAGGCCTTCGCCCATGCCCGCAAGGCGGCCGAGCTCGATCCCTCCGATCACATTCCCCACTGCATCCTGGGCCAGGTGCATATCTATCGCCGGGAATTCGAACTGGCGGAGAAGCATCACGGCCGTTCCCTCGCGCTCAATCCGAACGATGCGGATTGCCTGGCGCGGATGGCGCAGGCGCATTGCCAGCAGGGCGATCCTGCCGCCGGGATCGAACTGGGCGAGGCCGCGCGGAAACTCAACCCGCGCTTTCCCGACTGGTATGTGGGTTTCCTCGGCCTGCCCTACATGATGGCCGGGCGTCCCGAGGAGGCCGTGGCTCTCATGGAGCAGGCGCCGGATGCCTTCATCGATACCCGCGGATTCCTGGCGGCCGCCTATGGGTTCCTCGGCAACAAGGCGAAGATGCGCGAGCATGGCGACGCGTTTGTCGCCGGTTTCGAAACCAAGATCATGCCCGGCAAGAAGGCCGAACCCGCCGATGCCGTGCGCTGGCTGCAGCAGGTCACGCCGTTCCGGCAGGAAACCGATGCGCGCTATTTCCGCAAGGGGCTGAAGAAGGCCGGCCTGCTGACCTAGACGCCGATCAGATCGATCCAGCGGTCGGTGACAGCCTCGGCGAAGCTGCGCTGCGCCGCGGCTTTATGCTTGTTGTCGTTGCGCGTCGCGGTGATGACCGAGTTGGCCTTGGCGCCGAAACGGTGGCGCAGGCCGCCGTCGCAGACCGTGATCCAGTGATCGACGATCGGCTGCGTCGCCTCGAAATGGCATTGGAAGGCGTAGGTGGCGCGGCCAACGCGGAAGGCCTGGTTGGCGCAGCCCGTGCCGGCCAGCAATTGCTCGGCTTCGTCGGGGATGTCGAAGGTGTCTTCGTGGAACTGCATGATCGCCGGCTGTGGCAGACCCTGCAGCAGCGTGTCACGTTCGGCGGCGTTGGTCTTGGTCAACGGCACATAGCCGAATTCCAGCTCGCTGTGGCGCCGCACGGTCTTGCCGAAGCAGCGCGCCAGGATCTGCGAGCCGAGGCAGATGCCCAGCAGCGGCTTGTCGGCGCCGTGGAAGCCCCGCAGCAGATCGCGCATCGGCGCCAGATTGGGAAACTTGCCGTCGTCATTGGCGCTCATCGCGCCGCCGAGGATCACCGCGGCATCGTAGCCGCGATGCGAGTCCGGCAGCGCGTCGCCATGGAGCACGCAACGTTTCTCCATCTCGCCGCCGCGGGCGGCGATGCGGTCGCCGATGGTGCCGGCGGGCGAGATGGGATCGTTTTCCAGGATCAGGATTTTCATGGCGCTTGAAGGTGACAACGGGCGGGCATTTCGTCAATCCGACGGGTCATGCAATGGGGTTGAGGGAGGGTCGCGTCGCCGTCATGGCAGGCCGCGACGGCCATGCGCTGCCACCAGCCGGCCAGCGCCGGCCGTTCCGCCAGCATCCCAGCACCTTCGGGGGCAGCCAGGAAATAGGCGAACATCGGCACGGCGTGCAGGTCGGCCAGCGTCAGCGTGTCGCCGGCCAGGAACGGCGCCTGGCCCTTCAGCCGCGTCAGCTCATCCAGGCAAAGGCGGGCGCGGGGCAAGGCGGCGGCGATCTTGGCTTCGTCGGCGGCGCGGCCTTCCCGCGGCGCATCGACCCGCTCGACATAGATGTCCCAGACCAGCGTCCGGTAGGCGTAGCTGTCGAGGATGCCGATGATCTGGTTCATGCGCGCACGCTGCATCGCATCGGTGGGTTGCAGCTCCGGGCCATCGAAGGCTTCGTCGACATAGCGCGTGATCGCCGCTGTTTCATAGAGACGGAAGCCGTCATGCTCGAACGCCGGAATGCGGCCGAAGGGTTGCCGCGCCAGATAGTCCGCGGGCGGCCCGCCGGGCGCGAAGATGTCGACCTCCTGCAGCCGGTAGGACACCCGCTTCTCCGATAGCGTCAGCCGCACGGCGCGGACATAGACGCTGTAGGCGGCGCCGAAGAGGATGGGCTGGCTCACGCGTCATCCTCAATCCGCGAACGGGTCCTTCACCAGAATCGTGTCGTCGCGCTCGGGGCTGGTGGAGAGCAGCGCCACCGGCGCCTCGATCAGTTCCTCGATGCGGCGGATATATTTGATCGCGGTGGCCGGCAGCTGCGCCCAGGAGCGCGCGCCCTTGGTGGATTCGCTCCAGCCTTCCATGGTCTCGTAGATGGGCCGGGCCGCGGCCTGCAGGGCGGCGCCCTGGGGCAGGTAGTCGTAGCGCGTGCCGCCGATGTCGTAGCCGGTGCAGACCTGCAGGCTGTCGAAGCCGTCGAGCACGTCCAGCTTGGTGAGCGCGATGCCGTTGATGCCGCCGACCTTCACCGCCTGGCGAACCATCACGGCGTCGAACCAGCCGCAGCGGCGCTTGCGGCCGGTGACGGTGCCGAATTCGCGGCCGCGCTCGCCGAGCTTCTCGCCGGTGGCGTCGGTCAGCTCGGTGGGGAACGGGCCGCTGCCGACGCGGGTGGTGTAGGCCTTGGTGATGCCCAGCACGTAGTTCACCGCGCCGACGCCGATGCCGCAGCCGATCGCCGCCTGGCCCGCCACGGTGTTCGACGAGGTCACGTAGGGATAGGTGCCGTGGTCGATATCCAGCATCGCCGCCTGCGCGCCTTCGAACAGGATGCGCTCGCCGCGGCGGCGCAGCTCGTCGAGGCGCTGCCAGACCCGGCCGACAAAGGGCGCGATCTTCGGCGCCACCTCGACCAGTTGCGCCAGCAGTTGCTCGCGATCAACCGCGGCCGCGCCCATGCCCTTGAGCAGCGGGTTGTGATGCATCAGCAGCGCGTCGACCCGGTCGCCGAGGGTGGCCTTGTCCAGCAGGTCGCAGACGCGGATCGCCCGCCGTCCGACCTTGTCCTCATAGGCCGGGCCGATGCCGCGGCCGGTGGTGCCGATCTTGTGCTCGCCGCGCATCTCCTCGCGCAGGCGGTCGAGCGCGCCGTGCAGCGGCAGGATCAGCGCCGCGTTCTCCGCCACCACCAGGCTCTCCGGCGTGATCTCGACGCCCTGCTCGCGCACGATCGCGATCTCCTTCAACAGCGCCCAGGGATCCACCACCACGCCATTGCCGATGATCGACAGCTTGTCCGGACGCACGACGCCCGACGGCAGCAGGCTCAGCTTGTAGGTGCGGTTGCCGATGACCAGGGTATGGCCGGCATTGTGGCCGCCCTGGAAGCGCACCACCACATCGGCCCGCTCGGAGAGCCAGTCGACGATCTTGCCCTTGCCCTCGTCGCCCCACTGGGAGCCGACCACCGCCACATTCGCCATCCGCCGACTCTCCCGTCCGATCCCGCGCCCAGCCATCCAACCCCACCAGGGCGCGGCAGGTTGATAATGGATTAAGCCGGAAGCAGCAACGGCCCGGGGGTTAGAGCCTTCATGGCATTGGATTTTTCCCTTGGTGCTTCGGTGCGCATTCCGGGCGGGCCGGTTAATCCGCAAACCGGGGTTAACCACCAGCCGCCAAACTGCCAAATGGGAAAACCCGCCCGGCGCGGCCTCGACAGGCGCGCCGTCAGTCAGAAGGAATGTAGCGCAGGCATGACCGATACCGCCCTGCAGCCGAATGGCCCGATGGAGACGCTGCGGCAATTGCCGGGCCTCGGCGCGCTGCTGCATGTCCTGAAGGAGCGGTCGCTGAACGCCGGCTGGCGGGCGCTGTTCGAGCGCCGCCACGCGCCGGCGCTGGAGAAGGCGCGGGCGCTGACGCTGTCGACCCGCGTCCGGTATTTCGCCGGTGCCCTGGCGCTGCTGACCGTGGCGCTGGTGATGACCGACCTCCTGATCTTCACCCGCGTGCTGCCGGCCTGGCTGGCCTGCGGCCAGGTGGTGGCGGCGCTGCCCTTCGTCATGCTGGCCCTGCCGCCCCAGAGCACGCCGACGATGCCGGCGGCGCGGGTCGAGCTTTGCGCGCTGCTCGGCCTGCCGCTGATGTATTTCCTGTTCGCCACCCTGGTGCTGCCGTCGCTGGTGGAAGACCGCGAGCAGCAGCAGGCGATCATCCTCATGGTCTATTCCCAGGGCCTGTTCGTGCTGGCGGCGGGCCTTAGCCTCTTCCCGCTGACCGCGCTGGAGGCCGGCATCGCGCTGGCCGCCATCCTCATCGTGGCCGGGCTCGACGACAATTTCCGCGAGGGCTGGACCTCGGTCACCGACACCGTGGGCCGCATCTGGCTGCTGCTGCTGGTGGGCACGATCGCCGCCATCGCCGCCATGAGCCAGCTCACCCTGCTGGCCATGGTGATCGACCGCTCGGCGCGGGATCATCTCACCGGCCTGCTCACCCGCGAATTCGGCGTCGAGCTTCTGGAGGCGCAGTTCCGCGTCGCCGAGCGCAACGACCAGCCGCTGTCGATGCTGTTCCTCGACCTCGACCGCTTCAAGACGATCAACGACCGCTATGGCCACGAGGCCGGCGACCGGCTGCTGAAGCAGACCGCGGCCTGCCTCGGGGTCAATTTCCGCACCCAGGATATCCTGATCCGCTGGGGCGGCGAGGAGTTCATGGTGCTGATGCCCAACACCGACGAGGCCGGGGCGCGCAAGGCGCTGCTGCGGCTGGCCAGGCAGGGCATCGGCGCGCGGCCCGACGGCTCGCCGCTCACCGCCTGCGCCGGCCTCGCCGAGCGGCGCAACGATGGGGCGCTGGATTGGACGAAGCTGCTGGAGTGCGCGGACGAGCGCATGTATGCCGCCAAGGACGCCGGCCGCAACGCCTGGATCGACAGCCGCGACCAGCCGGCGGCGCTGTTCCCGCTGAAGAAGGCGGCGGAGCCGGAGGTGGTTGAACTCGAGGCTGAGGCCGACGCGGCTTAGAGCGTATTCCCCTCGATCTAAATCACCCCAACTTGTCATCCCCGCGAAAGCGGGGACCCAGGAGTTGCAGAGCGCCCTGGCTTCCCCTGGGTCCCCGCTTTCGCGGGGATGACAATTATATTTTGCATATTTTGCGCGATTTTCCGCAGGCCTAAGCCGTTTGGCGCACAGGGCTTTTCCGAAAAATCCGCGATTTCCGGGGGACCCTGAATTCGGGGAACGATGCCATGCAAGGGAATCCCGGCCGGTATGCGGTGATTTCACGCGCAGTCGATCCGGCCGGTGCATCCCGTATTCCAAATGACAGTCTCCCACGGCGAAGGCTGGCGGGTAGAGTTTGGCGGCGAGAGCGGATATGGGAACATTTTCCGGCGAGGCAAGGTGCGTGGGTTTGAAATGTAGTTTCACCACAAAGTCACAAAGGACACGAAGCTCGCCGTGTTCCCGTGCGTGTGCTTGCCGGACCGAGCTTGCTTAGAGGAAAGCAAAATTTGGCACGCGGAGACGCGGAGAAGCAAGCAAAGTAGGTTTAACCACAGATGAACACAGATAAACACAGATGCGCTGAGCGTGTCAGATGCAACGTGCTACGATTGCTTAGATTGCTTGCTTGCGCGCCTGCCAATCGGCGCGCAGGGGAAGTCCGTCATCGGCTGCAGCGCGATGCAATCACCGCCTAAATCTTGATCATCTGTGTTCATCTGTGGTTGAAATTTCTTGTTTACTTCTCCGCGTCTTCGCGTCTTCGCGTGCCGATTCTGTCAGTGCCCGCATTTCTCGGTTCCGGCCTGCAAGCTCGCTATCTTCGTGCTCTTTGTGACTTTGTGGTGAACCCCTCTTTCTTCACCCCCATTGCCTCCCGGCCCGCTCTCCGCCAGCATGTACGCCACACCCATCGCGATAGACCGGAGGCCCCGTCATGACCGCTCCCCGCATCCAGAAACTCGAGCCCTTCGGCCCCGGCGGCAGCGCCACCGCGACGGGCCTTGCCGTCTGGCCGGAGATCCCGCCCGCAGGCCTCGCCGCCGGCAAGCCGGTGCATCGCGGGCATTACTACCTGGAGGACAAGGCGCGCGGGCTGACCGCCGGCGTGTGGGACTGCACGGCCATGACCGAGAAGTTCGGCCCCTATCCCGTGAACGAGTACATGATCGTGCTGGAAGGCGAGGTCACGATCATCGAGAAGGACCGCCGGACCACCATCAAGGCCGGCGAGAACTTCATCATCCCCAAGGGCCTGCCCTGCCAGTGGCACCAGGACGGCTATATGCGGAAGTTCTTCGTCATCTTCGACGATCCCTCGGGCATGGTCCCGGCGGACCCGGCCGCGCTATCCGTGCTGCGCCCCGACCCGCGCGCGGACCTGGCACCCTCGGCCGGCCCGGCGCCGGAGCTGCTGCTGAGCGGCACGCCGCAGCAGCGGGACAAGCGCTACTACGCCGACCTCACCGGGCAATGGACCGTGGGCGTCTGGAGCTCCACGCCCTATCACCGCAAGACCATCCCCTTCCCGCGCCACGAGCTGATGCACATCCTCGAAGGCGAGGTGACCATCACCGAAGACGGCCAGCCGCCGCGGACCTTCAAGGCCGGGGACACGTTCGTGGTGCCGATGGGGACGCCGTGCGACTGGAAGTCGACGGTGGATATCAGGAAGTTCTATTGCATCTTCCAGCCGAAGGCGGAGGCGGCGGGGGCGAAGGGGAAAGAGGCGGCGGAGTAGACGAGGTCGACCAACTAACTCCGAACCCGTTCCTTCATCCGTTTACAAGAGACACGAACACTACCATGGCTCAGTACGCGTTCGGATGGTTGGACGCACCAATCAACGTGGAAGACGATGAATTCGCGATTCGACCACTCCAGCATTTCGATCAAGCTGTTGCTACTGTCCGAAATGCCCCTTCGTTTGCAAAACACTGGCTGTATCCTCCAATAGTTCGTGATCAGATCGAAGGCATTGATCTACCTTGTGGTCGCTATGAGCTTCCGGCGACCCACATTTTAGAAATGCGCAATATTGGATTTGATAGGCGCCTTGGCGAGTTCGCGATCCTGACGCTGGGCTATCTTCTCGGTTTACGACTTGCCATTGAAGGTACGGGACATCTCCTCGCTACCCCGTGGCAACGTGGCACGCTCGTAAATTTCGTACCAAACGACCACGATCTCATACGCTGCCTTCATAGAGTTATCGAATTCTGGCATGGCGCAACACCGGAGGATCGCAACCTAGCTTTTGCCGCGATACACTTGTATTTAGTTTCACAATCCTATCGCCAGCAGTACGAAGAGTTTGCATGGCAGTACGCTGTGACGGACAACATTCATCTCCTTAGCTGGAATCGTTCGGAAGCATACCAAACCTCGATTCCGCAGCACAGATATCACGCACGGCGTGCCCCCTGCCTTCACAGAGAGTACGGATCGCCGCTTCCAATATCTTTTGCGATTCCGGACTAAGCGCAAGGCAATGTTGAGCGACTTGTGCGGATGAGGAACGAGCTTGTGCATGAAGCACGTTGGCTTGGCGAGCCCATCGGTTATTCAGCAAATGCCGACGCAAACGAATTGATACAGGATCTAAAGCACTTTAACTCCCAGCTAATCCTTGGATTTCTTGCGATCGAATGCGAGTTCCGACGTCGCGAAAACTCTCGACAGATTCAAGCGCTAGATCTGGCTCCTATCATGCCGGCCGCAACCTAATGTTCTTCCGCCTAAGTATTTCAATGTGTCTCTCGAGGGTCCTCGTTGCAGCATTAGCCAACGTATTCTCCAAATCAACAACGATTGGCCAATAGTCACGCATGAAGGCTTTGTTAGGAGACTCAATGAGAGTTTCGAGAAGATTTGCCAGTCGTTCATGGGCCTCAAACCAAAGGTCAATTGACACGATGGTCAGGTTATCCAGCTCGTTAGATAGTTTCTCATTCTCGTTGCTGTTCTCCTTGTTCAGCGCGATCGTCCACTGCCCGTGCGCTATTTTATTTCTAAGCAGGCTCGGTTCTTCAACATAAGTTTTCGCTATCGCGTGAAGTTTTCTTTTTGTGTTTGGAACAAAGTTCGCCGCCCGTGCCGCAGTTTTTCCCAATGCTAACTCAATTGCTTTGTGCCAACCGGCAACGATTGATCCTTCTCGAATGCACTTTTTGATTTGGCTTATCTCATCAAGCGAGAAACCATGTGGTGTATGAATTACCTTCGAGAAGTTCGCTTCCGCCCAGGCACAAAATAGGAGCGCTAGGATTCGTGTCTGAACGGTAACTCCAGTCCGGTTTCCAGTTCTGAGGCTACTATTGATCATGCGTCGAATTTGGATTCGCGCCGCCAAAAGGGTCCTAGTGTTCTGAGTTTGAGCTTTGAATACTTTAAGTCGCGAGACGTTATCCATTTACACTCCCATCCGGGCTGTCGAGAGCCAACACAGTGCATTGGCTCTCGACAGCCCGGAATCGAACCGGGATCCACTCGCACGACTTGCGCCTAGCGAATTGCTCTATGCCATATTGAGCTACTGCCGTAAGAATAAGCTATCCACATTGAAAATCTAAATCAACATGAATAGATCACGATACGGTGTACTTGGAATCAATCTTGTACTGATGTTTAGTAAGACATTCGAAGGAGGTTATTGCGAATAGATTCAAAAATCCGAGAACTGGACGGATTTTGATTGGTATCCCGGATGCCGATGAATCATATTCTGCCAACTACTGCTTCTCCGCCTTCGGCAGGGAATCGAATGCTCGAGACTCAAGGTTAGGTCAAACGCATCCAGTATTGGTTCTCGGAGTGTCAGCTGGTCGCGCTGGCGGATTGAGGCAACACGAAGATCGTGGGTCTTCGGGCCATCACGAGCGGATGTAGCGTAGATCGGCGTGCCGCAGTTATCGCATAAGCCCGGCCTAAATCAACCCGCTCTTCACCACCCGCGCGATGTAGTCCTTCGTCATCGCCTCGATGGCCTGGTTGGCCGCCTTCGACAGCGCTTGCGCGCCGGCGTCGCAGTCGCCGCCTTCCTTGCCGAAGCCGACGCCCGACAGCGGCGTGTCGAGCAGGACCGCGCCGGCGGCGTCGGTGACGGTGGCGCGCATCTTGAGCGAGACGTCGCTGTGGGCCGTGCCCGACCACCAGCCCATCTCGAAACTCAACTTCGCCGTGAAATCCTCGAGCGCCAGCAGGATGTGCCTGGTGGCGCCGGCACCGATGGCCTGTCCGTCGGCCGGCACCACATGGGCAAAGGCGGCATCGTTGACGGCCTCGATCGAGTCGGCGATCGCCGGGCCGGCGTCAATGGGATAGGCATGGGCGGAGCAGACATAGACCTGATCGGCATCGCCTTTCAGCGCGGCCAGCTCGGGCGTCAGGGCATAGCTGATTGGCGTTTCGTTGCGCGGCATGCCGGCGACGGCGGCGGCCGAGGCGGTGCTGGCGGTGACCGGGACATTGTAGGTGCAACCCGCCGCCAGCAGGGGCAGCAGCAATCCGAGGATGAACACACGCATTCGGGGCTCTTTTGCTTCTTGTTGCCCCGGCCCGCTGGCATCATGGCGCAGCGCGGGCGGTAGCGTCAACCGGGCGTTGTGGCGGTATTGGGATCGCGTTTGCGATGAGTCCTGGTTAGACCCCTCACCCTAACCCTCTCCCGCAAGGGGAGAGGGGACATCTAAGCCTCGCGGCCGCCGAGAATTGTTACGCGACAAACGCTTCGCGTTTGCGCGGGCAATTGTGCTGGGCGTTCGCGACAAACGCTTCGCGTTTGCGCGGACTATTCCGTCCCCACCTTCGGCAGCGTGCCGATGGTGTCGATCCAGGGCTGCGCCGAGCGGGTCCAGTATTGCGACGCCGGCACGAGCTGGTCGCGCTGGCGGATCGAGCCGACGCGGATGCCGTAGCTCTTCGGCCCGTCGCCGGCAGATGTGGCGTAGATCGGCGTGCCGCAGTTGCCGCAGAAGGCCTGCTGCCGCTTGTTGCCGCTGTCGGCGGTCTTCACATAGATCTTCGGCTGGCCTTTGAGGATGCGGAAGCTGTCCTTCTCCGCCTGCACGACCGTGCGGAAGGTGGTGCCGGTCAGCGTCTGGCAGTCGGTGCAGTGGCAGAGATAGACCTCCTGGGGATTGATCTCCGCCTCATAGGCGATGGCGCCGCAATGGCAGGTGCCGTCGATTTTCATGGCCGGGGTTTCCTCGTTTGGGACGTTGCGACTGTAGCATGGCGGCTGGCACTTTCTTTGGCCATGACGAGTCTTGGTTAGCCCCCTCACCCCCGGATCAGGTCCGGGGCAAGCTCTAACCCCCGGATCTAGTCCGGGGGCTGCTGTTATCGTCAACTGGTCAAGGATGTCTGACCCCGGCGACCGCGGGTTTGCTACTCGCTGCCGAACCACTTTTCGTAGATCTGCTGATAGGTGCCGTCTTCGCGCAGAGAGATCAGCGCATGGTTCACTTCTCGGCGCAGCGGGCTGTTCAATTGAAATACGAAGCCGATTTCCTGTCTGTTGATTTCCGGCCCGACCACGCTCACTCGACCCGTCCCGTCATGCGCCGCGAAATAACGGAGGAAGGGCGCATTGAAGAGCACGGCATCGGCTTCCTGGTTCAGCAGGGCCGCAAGCATTTCATCGGGCGTCTGGAAGACCTGCACCTGCGCCCCAATCCCCTGCAGATATTTCGCGGCGGTGCTGTCTGCGATCGTGGCAACACGCTTGCCGGGCAGGTCGGCAGGCCCGTTGATGACGCCCTGGAACTGGCTCACGGTCAATGTGGCCGTCAGCTGCGCGGTGTAAAGCGCGATGAAAACGACGCCGGCGAACATCCAAAGAATCCCGAGCACACGTGCAAGCCATTGGCTCGGCAGCAGCTGCACCTGTGAAACCAGCGCCGTGGTTGCCCAGACCAGCGAATCAAAGATACCCGGGAAGTAGCTCCTGCTGGGACTGGCGCCGTCTTCGTTGCCGCGATCGAGCAGCCAGATCACATGAGCCGGGATCAAGACAATGATCAGACCGACAGCGAGCCAGACAACGGCCGATCGGGAAAATATCAGGGCGAGCACATCTTTCAGCGGAGTCGGCTCGACATTCTCGCCCGCACCCAGCACCAGGACCTGCAGACCCGCTTCCAATATCGGATGGGAAAAATCGAATTTCCTGTCGCGCTCGACCGTATAGAAGATGGGAGCGACAACAACGTCGGTGCTCGTAGCCTGCATCATATCGAGCAAAGCGGCGACGCTAGGCGCTACTTCATAGTGCGTTTTGACGTTCAGCCGCGCCGCAATCTCGTTCCAAAGGTCAATGCAGAAGCCGGTCAGTTCATCCCCTTGTTTCACGACGAAGGGTGGTGCGACTCCCGTGACAGCGTTGAGCTCCGACGGTTGGTCCTGCGCCAGCGCCGGGGCGATCAAAATCATCGTCAGCGCCAGCGCGGCGACGCATCTGCGAATAGCGGTCGACATGAATGCACACATTTCCGGACTTTTCCCCCGCGACGGCATCATCCGGCCATTCCCCATATTGTCGCGGTTTACGAATGCAAATCGTCGCGGCAACGAAGCCCCAATCAGCTTGAAATGGCCAAAGAAAAGCTCGTGGCGTCCGTCGATAGGCGCAATGATCTGGGTCAATGGCACTCGTGACGCCGCGACATTTGAGTCGCCGAGCTGGCCTATGCCGACTAAGAATACAGGGCACCCGCAAGGAGACGATTCATGCAGCCGCAGGAACAGCCGGTCGTGAAGATCGGGCAGCTCGAGATCCGCTATCTGATGGACGGCACCCTGACCGGGGCCGGGTCGGGCATGTTCGAGCTGACGGTGGGGCCGGGCGCGCGGGTGCCGCCGGCGCATAGCCACCGGGACAACGAGGAGATCGTCTATGTCCTCGACGGCACCTTGCGCTATCGGGTCGACGACGAGGTGCGCGATCTCAAGCCGGGGGAGCGCATGTATACGCCGCGCGGTTCCGTCCACGCCTTCAGTAATCCCCATGACCGGCCGGCCCGGGCGCTGATCATCCTGACGCCCGATATCGGCGCGCAGTATTTCCGCGACATCGCCGAAGTCGCCGGCGCGCCGGGCGGCCCCAACCCGGCGAAGATGGCCGAGGTGATGAGCCGCTACGGGCTCGTGCTGGCGCCGCCGAAGGCAAGCTAGGCCGCAGCCCGGGTTTGTTCGATCCCTGTTGCCGCCGCTATTCCAGGCACTCGCCCGCCCGCGCCTCCACGGCCTCGGCGAGCTTTTCGTCGAAGTCGCGGGCGGCCATGAATTGCAGGTGATGCACCATCTCATGCACCAGGCCGGGCCAGTCGTTCGGCGGCGAGATGATGGTCAGGGTGCGGAAGTCATACATGGCGCGGGCGTTGCGCGGCCGGTTGGTCAGCAGCCGCTCTTCGGGCGTGAGGCTGCGCGCCTCCCAATGGGGCAGCGGGGCGCCGTGATCGGGTATGCCCGAGAGATGCACGGCACAGGCGAACGCCAGAGACAGAGGATCCATCGTCACTCTCCCTATGGGGAAAGTGTTAACGCCGATTCTATGGCGTGGTGCCAGAGTTTTTTCTGGGCGGCGATTCGCGGGGGTGATTCGGGGATGGATTAATCCGACCGCCGCAGCGGGCGGTTTGATCCCCGGATCAAGTCCGGGGCAGGCTCTCGGGTCAAGCCCGAGGACGCCCCTACACCGCCATCCGCCGCTTCCATTCCGCCAGCGCTTGGGAGAACCAGCGCTGGCCGATCTCGCATTCGAGGGTGGTGCTCTTGGCGCGCAGCGGCTGGTTATGCACCTGGTCCTTCATCCAGACGGTGCAGAATTCGTCGATCAGCGCCACCTCCTCGTTTTCCACCGCATCCATGTCGAGCTTGGCCAGCTTCTCGAACTTCTCCGGGCTGAGGCCGGCGGGACAGGAGAAGGCGCCGCTGTTGGGATCGCAGAAGGGCTGGATCAGCGGGTTCATCCTGACGATGCTGCCATTGCCGACCGTGCCGCCGCCACGGGCCGGCAGCGGCTGGTCGAGCATGACATGGGCGATGAAGGTGGCGGCGTCGGGCGGATCGGCGAGGATGCTGCTGCTGATCTTCTTGATGTCGGCCAGCAGGTTCTGGCTGGCGCGGGGCTGCAGCATGGCGCCGCCGCCGGCGCCGTCGGCCAGGGGCAGGAAGACATTGCCGGTGCCGATGCTCAGGACCTCGATGTCGGCGTTGCGCGCGCCGTTGGCCTTGGCCTCCACCACGGCGGCGACCACGGGATTGTTGAGGCCGGTGATGGCGCCATCCCAGAAGCGCCGCGGCGGCTTGCCGGACTCCATGGCCGGGATCAGCGCCGGCTCGTCGAAATAATTGATCGGCGCGTTGGTGGAGGCATGCACCGCCTCGGCCAGCGAGGTGCGCGACGCCGAGCCGCTGCTGCTGGTGAGACTTTCCGAATTGGAGCGGAAGAACACCGCGCGCTCCCGGTCATAGTCGAAGCCGACCAGCAGGAAGTGGCGTGCGCTTCTTCGCGCGGTGGCGCAGCGTATCCGGCAGGTCGGCCATGGCGCGGCGGCCGGCCGTCGGCATCACCGCGCGCAGGCCGTCCAGCTTCGCCGCCGCGTAGTAGCGCGGGCCGAGGCCGAGCACCCGAGCGATCTTGCGATAGAACGGCAGCGCCGCGAAAATGGCGCGCCGCTTCGCCTTGTCCTTGAAGTAGTCGAGGATCTGCGCCAGCGACAGATCCTCGGCCAGGCCGGCGGCGACGATGCTGCCGCCGCTGTTGGCCGCCACCAGATCGAAATCGGCGAGGATGTCGTGGCCCTTTGCCGCCTCGCCATAGATCGCCGCCAGCGCGCGCACCTGGATCAGCGCCCAGGCGCCGCCGCCATCCAGCGACAGAATGCGATATCTTGCCATGTGATGAATCCCCAGGGCGATGATCCCGGCCCGGGGGCAATTCTAGCGCAGGTGGCGTGGCCCCCCAATGCAAGAATTGGCGGGTAGGGAAGAAAGCAAGGGAGGGTAGCCACAGATGAACGCAGATAAACACAGATGTTCGTTTCAGCGCATCGAACAGCTGCGTGCTGCAAGTTTGAGGACGGACTCCCGCGCGCCTTCGGCGCGCAAGCAAGCTATCTTGTCAAGCAGCGCAGGGCATTGCTGACGAATGCGGTCTATCTGTGTTTATCTGCGTTCATCTGTGGCTAACGCTTCTTGCTTCGCGGTGGTCATGCCGCTGCCCGCCGCTCCTCCGGGAAGAACACCAGCGTGCGCACTTCGATGCTTTCGCGCGGGCGCGCGTTTGCCGGCGAGGTGGGATCGGCGAAGGCGGTGTGGGGGCTGAAGCGGGCGCGGCCGTCGGTGGCGGAGTCATAGCATTTCAGCAGCACCGCCTCCTCCCGCGTCATCTCAGGGAAATAGAACCAGCGCTGCGCCGGATTGTGGGCGACGTAGTAGATCTCGCCCACGCGGTCGGGGTAGAGCAGATCGGTCGGCACCCAGTCCTGCGGCGAGACGCTGCGCGCGTCGCAGAGGGCCAGGGGCTTCTCCTCCACCGGCCCGCGGATCGGGCGCCAGACATTGATCACGGCGAAGCGGCCGTTGAGCAGCTCGCCGGCCTCGGCGCCCATGAGGTCGCGCACGCGCTGCGGCCCGGATTTCACGGTGTAGTCGTTGTGCACGCGCAGCACCGGCTCGCGGATGAGCTGCTCGCCCTCCTTCTCGGCCGGGCGCTCGGGGATGGCGCCGTTGCGCAGCGTGTGGTCGAAGATGTGGACGCGCGAAGCGCCAGTCTCGGCTTTCACCAGGCGCTCAACCTCCGGGTAGTAGACGCGCTTCAGCTCTTCCTCGTCATAGAAATCGGCGACGCGGGTCTGATGCGGCACCAGCTTGAAGCCCTCGCGGTCGAGCGACAGGGCGCCGGCCAGGGGCCGGCCGTCGCGCACGGTGACGGTGCTGTCGGCGAACTGGCCGCTGCGGCGCGGCACGCCCGGCGGCGGCTCGTAATTGTAGGAGACGGGCTTGGCGCCGTCGGCCCGGGGAACGGCAAAGCTCATCGCCGCAGGGACGGAATTCAGGGTCCAATACTTCGAGCCATCCATGACGAAACCTCTTCCATTGGCATTGCCCAAGCCGGTTTCCCGGGGGCTCCTGACCCAACAAATGGCCTATTTCGCACGGATAGACGAACGATTACTTCTCACCTCTCACATTAGATTTTCTCGTATGAAGGCGCTTCAGGGCTGCAGCGGGTGGGACAAACGGCGGTCGGCTTCGGCCATTTCGGCGACAACCTGGGCGAAGGCGGGGCGCGCGCCGGTGCGCCGGTGCCAGGCGCCGAGGGCAGCGTGGGCATCAAGGCTCGGGGCGTTCAATCGCAACCCATGATGCAACGTGGCAAACATGGCGATGTCGGCGGCCGCGAACTCGCCGCAGAAGAAATCCTGCCGCCCGAGGAAGCCCTCCAGCTTCGTATATTGCTCGCGCAGCGCGGCCTCGGCCTTCGCCGCATCGATGCGGCGCTGTTCGCGCACGGCGGGATCCCGGTGCGCCGATTCCGTGCGGTAGAGCAGGCGCAACACCGGCTGCAACAGGATCTCATCGGCGTAGAGTTCGAGCTGGCGGCAGCGGGCGCGGGCAGCCGGCGCCTTGGGATAGAGCGGCGGTACTGGATAGGCGTCCTCGAGATACTCGAGGATGACCGTGGAATCGAACAGGGTGACATCGCCGTCGACGAACACCGGCACCTGGCCCTTGGGATTGACCGCCGCCACCACCGGGTTCTTCGGCCGGTAACCTTCGTCCTGAGTGAAGGGCACATACTCGACCTCGAAGGACAGGCCTTTTTCCCGCAGCGCGATCTCGATCTTGCGCGAGAACAGGCTGACCGGGCCGGAAAAAAGTTTCATGGCGGGGACTCTCTGATGTTGCGCGCCCACTGCTGACCGAGCGCGCCGGACCGGGCAACCGATAGTTTCTCACGCGACAGGTGAGCGCCGTTGAGGCGATGGGCGGGGCGGCGCAGCACCGGACCGGCGAACGACGGCAGAACACGGCGTATTTCCGCCCGTCCGGCGGTAAGAGAGATCAAGAAACAGCGTAAAAGTGCTTATTTCCTAACTGGTTAACTGGCAGTCAGTGCGAGATTTCACAGGCAATCGGGCGGAAAAGATGCTATCCTCTTGTCCTAAGTTTGCGCCAAATAATGGATGCGTTGCGTGAAATCCAAGGCGCGTGTGGGGATAACGGGATAGCGGCGCGGGCCGGCGGCGATGCCAGAACGGGAAGAAGAATGCCGGCGCCGCGCCGCATATCCGCTTGCCTCACCGCGGATCGTGAATTCAAGAGGTCAAAGCCGGCGTCATGCAGATTGATGTTTTCGAGGGTTCGGAATCGCTGAACCGGTTGCGCGACGACTGGGAGGCGACTTACGACGCCGATCCCGATGCGCAATATTTCCTGTCCTGGACCTGGATGTCCGGATGGCTGCACCACCTGAAATTCCCGGTGACTATTCTGGCGGCGCGCCCTGAGAACATGACGGGCTATGTCGCGTTCCTGCCGCTGTGGATGGAAACTGTCGAGGAGAAGGACGGCGGCTTCTATAACCGGTTCAATCTCGGCGGCAATCATTTCGCCGATTGCTCGGGTATTCTCTGCCGCCCCGAGCTGGAGGCGCAGGCGATCCCCGCCCTGCTGCGCAAGCTCAAGCAGTTGAACTGGGCGAGGGTAAGTCTCGGCGAGCTTCGCATGTCGGAGAAACGCATCGCCCTCCTGATGCAGGGATTTGCCGGCACGGATTTCAAGGTTAGCCAGCCCAACAGTGTCGAGGATGGAATCGACCTGGCGATCTGTCCCTTCGCGCGCCTGCCGGCGAGCTGGGACGAGTTCCTCGAAAAGAGCTTGAGCGCCAATAGCCGGCAGAAACTGCGGCGCCTGCTGCGCCAGCTCGACGGCGGCAAGGAATTTCGCGTCACCCACACCGACGCTGCGACATTCGACCGTGATCTCGAGACGCTGATGCGTTTCTGGACCGCGCGGTGGGGCGAGCGGAAGGGCAAGCGTCTGCAAAACATTTTGAGGAACTACCGCGAGATGCTGCGGCTGGCATTCGACGCCGGCCAGCTGTTCATGCCTGTCCTCTGGCATGGCGAGAAGCCGGTCTGCATCTTTGCCACCTTCATGGATGCGCGCAAGAAGGCCTGTCTGTTTTTTGTCGGCGGCCGCGACCAGGATTTCGACGATTCATCGTCGGGACTCATGCTGCACGCCCACAGCATCCGTCATGTCATCGCCAATGGGTTCACGACTTACGAATTCCTGCGCGGCGATGAGCGCTACAAATATTCTTTCGGCGTCGAGGAGCTGCGGCTCAAATCGCTCCGCGTGAGCACCAGGAACGGGCGCAACATCGGCGGCAAGCTCGACAAGCGCAGCCTCAAATTCGTCACCGAGAAGTCGCTGGAGCATTTCCGCGCCGACCGGGACGAGCAGGCGGAGAAAGGCCTGCGGCAGGTAGTCGATACCGATCCCTTCAACGAAGAGGCGCTGTACACGCTCGGCCGCATCGTCGGCAAGCGCGGCGCCCATGCGGCAGCCATCAAGCTGTTCCGCAAGCTCCTGTCGGCCCATCCCCAGAGCTCGAAGACCTGGTTCCGGCTCGGCCGGTCCCTGCAGGAGAAGGGCGACCATCGGGACGCGGCGTTCGCCTATTGCGACGGCATCCGGCATGAACCTGAAATCCCGCTGCCTTATCTCTATCTCGGGCAGTGCCTGGTCGAGGGCGGCCTGCCCGAAACTGCGATGGCGGCATTTGACGCAGCGGCGGCGTTGAAACCTGATCTGCCGGGTATCTCCGGTGGCCGGAAGAGCGCCCTCGCAGCGCTGAGCGGGCCACAATCAAACCACCGGAAAATCGATGCCATTGACGAGATCAGGCGCAAGGTGGAAAGCCTGCCGGCGATCGCCGCGGCTCTTGACCGCCGCAAGCGGGACTCGCAAGCATCGGATGTGGCAGCGGCGGCTGATGAAGCGAGCATGCAAGATTGCGAATGACGACAAGGACGTACCGGCGTCGCAGCCGGTTGCATCGCCAGAAAACGGGGCCAGGATGCAAATCGATCTGATCGACGACGAAGAGACGCTGAACAAGCTGCGGGCGAATTGGGACGCCATCTATGAAGCCGACCCGGATGCGCATTTGTTCATGTCCTGGTCCTGGATGTCCAAGTGGCTGCCATGGGTTGATTTACCCTGGGTGGTCCTGGCAGCGCGGGCCGAAGGCGCATCCGACTATGCGGCCTTCTTCCCGCTGCGAATCAAGACGAAGGAACGCAAGTCCGACGGCCTCTACAACGACATCACCATGGGCGGCAATCACTATGCCGACTACACGGGAATCATCTGCCATCCGGATTCTGAGGCGCAAGCCATCCCGGCCATGGCACGGGAAATCAAGCGGTTGAATTGGACCCACCTCCGCCTCGAAGGGCTGAGAATCTCGGAACGGCGCACCGGCCTCTTGCTGCAGGAGTTTCCCGCCGACAATTTCGATGTCGGCGAGGAAAGCCAGATCGATGATGACAAGATCGATCTCAGCATCTGCCCCTTCGCCAGGCTTCCCGGCGACTGGGACAGCTACCTGAACAAGAGCCTGAGCGCCAACAGCCGGCAGAAATTGCGACGGCTGTTGCGCCAGATGGATGCCGATCCCAAGCTGCGAATCACGCATACGGACAAGGAGACGCTGGATCGCGACATCGATATCCTGCTCAAGCTATGGGCTGACCGCTGGGCGGAGCGCAAAGGCGACCGGATGCCCGGCATTCTGAAGAACAACCGCGTCATGCTGCGGCATGCTTTCGAGGCCGGCAAGCTGTTCATGCCCATCCTCTGGCTGGACGAGCGCCCGCTTGGAGCGCTGGCCATCTATGTCGATGAGAAGAAGAAATCCTATCTCTTCTTCATGGCAGGCCGCGACCAGAGTTTCGAGGGCCCATCCTCCGGCCTGTTGCTGCACGCGCATAGCATCCGTCACGCCATTGCCAATGGCTTCACCACCTATGACTTCCTGCGCGGGAACGAGCCCTACAAATATTCCTTTGGTGTCGAGGAACATCGCATCAAATCGCTGCTCGTCGCGACCAGGGACAAGAAGAATCTCGGCGGCAAGCTGGAGCCGAGGGGCCTGGACAATGCAGTCCAACGTGCGCGCGCGCATTTCCGCGCCGATCGCGATATGGCGGCGGAAAGGGCCTTCCGGCAGATTCTCGGCGCCGATCCGCATAACGGCGACGCGCTTTACACGCTCGGCCGCATCCTGGCCAAGCGCGGCGACTATGCTGCCGCGATCGAGATGTTCAGGACGCTGCTTGCGGACGCGCCCGATACCTCGAAGGCGTGGTTCAGGCTCGGCAGGGCGCTGCGGGCGAATGGCGATTTTGCCGAATCGGCGCGGGCCTACTGCGAAGGCATCGAGCGCGAATGGGGGCTTCCGATGCCGTATTTCGATCTCGGCAAGACCCTCATCAATTTTGGCCTTTTCGACCACGCCATCGCCGCTTTCGACGCCGCCGCCGAATTGAAGCCGGATCTTCCGGATGTCGCCAAACAGCAGATGAAGGCGATCGAGGCCCGCGAGCGATCGCTTTCAGGCGGGAAGGTTCAGAAAGATCCCCTCGCGGCCGCTGTTGCCGAGACGAGTCGGCAGGTTACCCGCTATCGCCAAGTTCCTGAAGAACACGCGGCAGCCGGATAAACCAGTGGTTCTGGAGTGGCAGCCCAAGAAGCCGGAACCCGTCCCCTTCGGCCGGCCGCAACTGCCGCCGAACCTGTTCGCGCCGTCGAAGCGGTGAACTGCATCAGTTGATTTCGCGAGAGCGCCAAATACCCGCGCTCAATTGGCCATCAGAACGCCAACGACTCCGCCTGCACCACGCCCGGTATGGCGCGCACCCGGCGTCAGCAGATCCTCCCCCAGAGCCTGATCCACTTCGATCAGCGCGATGGCGTCGCCGCCGGGGGCGCTGCGGCCCAGGTGGAAG
This sequence comes from uncultured Alphaproteobacteria bacterium, assembly GCA_963816235.1. Lineage (GTDB taxonomy): Bacteria > Pseudomonadota > Alphaproteobacteria > Dongiales > Dongiaceae > DATKFM01. The sequence continues at coordinate 284,602 of CAWFKD010000001.1, forward strand.
GTGGCGATGTTGATGCCGGATTCGCCGAGCAGCGTGCCGAGGCGGCCGATGAAGCCGGGCTTGTCCTCGTTGGTGGTGTAGAGCATGTGGCGGCCGAGCTCGGCCTCGATGCGGATGCCCTTGATCTCGACGATGCGCGGCTTGTCGCCGCCGAACAGCGTGCCGGCCACGTCGCGGCTGCGGCGGTCGGTGACGACGGCGAGGCGCATCAGCGTCTGGTAGTCGCCGGGGCGGTCGTGGCGGATCTCCGTCACTTCGATGTTGCGCTCGCGCGCCAGCACCGGCGCATTGACCATGTTGACGCTGTCGAGCAGCGGCATCAGCAGGCCGGCAAGCGCGGCGGCGGTAATCGGCCGCGTGTTGAGCTCGGCGGCATGGCCTTCATACTCGATGGTCACGCCCTTCAGGCCGGAATGGGTGAGCTGTCCCGCAAAGGAGCCGAGCAGCTGCGCCAGCGCCATATAGGGGCGAAGCCGCGGCGCCTCTTCCGCCGTCACCGACGGCATGTTGAGGGCGTTGGAGACGGCGCCGGTGAGCAGGAAATCGGCCATCTGCTCGGCCACCTGGATCGCCACCTTCTCCTGCGCCTCGGCCGTCGATGCGCCGAGATGAGGCGTGGCGATCACCGTATCCATGCCGAACAAGGGATTGGTCTTTGCCGGCTCTTCCGCGAACACGTCGAGCGCGGCTCCCGCCACATGGCCGCTGTCGAGTGCGGCTTTCAGAGCCACTTCATCCACCAGTCCGCCGCGGGCGCAATTGATCAGCCGCACGCCTGGCCGGGTCTTTGCCAGGGCCTTGGCGTCGATGATGTGCCGCGTCGAGTCGGTCAGCGGCGTATGCAGGGTGATGAAATCGGCGCGGGCGAGCACGTCGTCCAGCTCCACCTTCTGCACGCCGAGATCGCGGGCGCGTTCGTCGGACAGGAAGGGATCGAAGGCCAGCACACGCATCTTCAGGCCGTGGGCGCGGTCGGCGACGATGGCGCCGATATTGCCGCAGCCGACGACGCCGAGCGTCTTGCCGGCCAGCTCCACACCCATGAAACGCGATTTCTCCCACTTGCCGGCATGGGTGGATTTGTCGGCGGCGGGAATCTGCCGCGCCAGGGCCATCATCAGGGCGATGGCATGCTCGGCCGTGGTGATGGAGTTGCCGTGGGGCGTGTTCATCACGACGATGCCGCGCTGGGTGGCGGCGGGCACGTCGATATTGTCCACGCCGATGCCGGCGCGGCCGACGACTTTCAGCGCCTTCGCCGCGGCCAGCACATCCTTGGTGACCTTGGCGCCGGAGCGCACCGCCAGGCCGGCATGGCCATTGAGCGCCGCGGCCAGTTCGGGCGGCTTCAAGCCGACGCGCACTTCCGTGGCGATGCCGCGCTCGCCAAAAATCTCGAGGGCACGCGGGCTCAGTTCGTCGGCGATCAGAACGCTGGGCATGGTCTCTCCTTACGCCGGAACCTTGATTTCGCCAAAGGCCCATTCGAGCCAGGGGAACAGCGCCTCGAGATCGGTGCGCTCCACCGTCGCGCCGGCCCAGATGCGCAAGCCCGGCGGCGCATCGCGGTAGGACGCGATGTCATAGGCGACGCCTTCGGCTTCCAGCAAACCCGTCAGCTTGTCGATCAGCTTGAGCGCGGCGGCATTGTCCAGCTTCGCGAAAGCGGGATCGGTGAGTTTCAGGCAGACCGAGGTGGATGAACGAGTTGCCGCGTCGCGGGCGAGGAAATCCACCCAGGGCGTCTTGTCCACCCAGGCGGCGATGGCGATCAGGTTGGCGTTGCTGCGGGCGATCAGCGCATCCAGGCCGCCGATGGATTCCGCCCAGCGCAGACCGTCGATCGCGTCCTCGGTTGCGAGCATCGAGGGCGTGTTGATGGTGTCGCCCTTGAAGATGCCGTCGATCAGCTTGCCGCCCTTGGTCAGCTGGAAGATCTTCGGCAGCGGCCATGACGGCTTGTGGGATTCGAGCCGCGCCACCGCCCGCGGGCTGAGGGCGATCATGCCGTGGGCCGCCTCGCCGCCCAGCACCTTCTGCCAGGACCAGGTGACGACATCGAGCTTGTCCCAGGGCAGCGGCATGGCGAACGCCGCCGATGTCGCGTCGCAGATGCTGAGCCCTTCGCGGTCGGCGGGGATCCAGGCGGCGTTGGGCACACGCACGCCCGAGGTGGTGCCGTTCCAGGTGAAGACGATATCGCGGTCGCGGCCCGCCTGCTTCAGGTCAGGCAGTTCGCCATAGTCGGCTTCGAACGTGCGGACGTCCTTGAGGCGCAGCTGCTGCACAACATCGCCGACCCAGGTCTTGCCGAAAGCCTCCCAGGCGAAGATGTCGACGCCGCGCGGACCGAGCAGCGACCAGAGCGCCATCTCCACGGCGCCGGTATCGGAGGCCGGCACGATGCCGAGCTTGTAGTCGGCCGGCATCTTCAACACGCGCCGGCTGCGCTCGATCACCTCGGCAAGGCGGGCGCGGCCCTCCTTCGAGCGGTGCGAGCGGCCGAGCACGGCCTTTTCCAGCGCCGCCAGCGACCAGCCCGGCCGCTTCGCGCAGGGGCCGGAGGAGAAGCAGGGATTACGCGGGCGGCCGGTGGGTTTCATTGCCGGAAACAATCTTTCACTGTCGCGAGTTCGATAAAAAGCGCCGCATCCTATTGATTTTGCTGCGGTGCGTCAACGAAATGCCGAGTCAGACGGTACGCGACCGCCTGATTCTTATAAGCAATCATGACGGATAAAGGGTTAAACAGCCTTGGTTGAACGCCTATGGGACATCATAGCGCATTAGGCAGCTGGGCAAGGCCACTGTGGGTGACATTTGCACTGCAGCCTTTGCCGCGGAAATGAAGCCCGCAGACTCACGCTGGATGACCTGATCTACCCGTGTGCACCGTCTGGCTGTCCGCCGGCGCCTCGGTGCGTTCGTTGAGGCCGTAGTCGCGGATGATTGAGGCGACGCGCAGGCGGTAGTTGCTGAAGACGCCGCCGCGGCCTTCCGCCTGCGCCGCGCGGTGGGACTCGAGATTGCGCCAGCCCTTGACCGCCGCCTCGTCGCGCCACATCGAGAGCGAGAGGAACTTCCCGGGCTCGGTGAGACTGCTGAAGCGCTCGACGGAGATGAATCCGTCCATGGTCTCGAGCTCGGACTTCAACGCCGCCGCGAGATCGAAATAGCGCTGTTCATGTCCCTTGGCCGGCCAGACCTCGAAGATGATGGCGATCATGGCCGGATCAGCGGCGCGTGCGGCGCCGATACCTGGCGCAGGAAGAGGCGGTCTTCACGGCGGATGAACTGCTCCTTTCTGGCGAACTCGTAGTTGGCGCGGCCCTGGGGGTCCTCGCGCAGGCGCGCGCGGTATTTCTCATATTCGGCGAGGCTTTCGATGTTGTACACGCCATAGGCCACGGTGCTGGAACCCTCGTGGGGCGCATAATAGCCGATCAGGTCGGCGCCATTGCGGGGAATCGCCTGGCCCCAGGCCCGGGCATACTCCGCGAAGGCGGATGTCTTGAAGGGATCGATCTCGTAGCGGATGAAGCAGGTGATCATTGGTGTGGCCTCCTTTGCCTGCAGCACCCTAGCCAACCCCGGGCGCCGACGGTTCGGCCGCGCCCGAAATGTACCGCTGTGAGCGCCAAAGATTCTTTCGCGGACCCGCATCCCCCGCCGGACCTCGACCGTAGAACCCGTACGGATCGGAACCCCCGGGCGGTCTCGCGGCGCCCAGTGCTTGGCCCTTCCGATGCCGGGTCTTTCACCTTCAGATGATCGGAGAACATATCCATGAAGAAAGCTCTATCGCTCGCCGCCGCAGCCTTCGCGCTCGCGATCACCGCATCGCCCTTCGCACTGGCGGAAATGACCGTCATGGTCGGCGGCGCGCCGATGTATCCGTCGAAGGACATCATCGACAACGCCGTCAATTCCAAGGATCACACGACCCTGGTCGCCGCGGTGAAGGCGGCCGGCCTGGTGGAGACGCTGAAGGGCCCCGGCCCGTTCACCGTCTTCGCGCCGACCAACGAAGCGTTCGCTGCGCTGCCGGCCGGCACGGTCGACACGCTGCTGAAGCCTGAGAACAAGGGCGAACTCGCGAAGGTTCTGACTTATCACGTCGTCGCCGCGAAGGCCGATGCGGCCGCCCTCACGGGCATGATCCAGAAGGATGGCGGCATGCACAAGATCACGACCGTCGAAGGCGAGACGCTGACCGCCAGCATCGAGAACGGCAAGGTGGTGATTACCGACGCCAAGGGCGGCAAGGCCGTGGTGACCCAGGCCGACGTCTATCAGAGCAACGGCGTCATCCACGTCGTCGACAAGGTTCTGCTGCCATAAGGACTGACGTTCCCATCGTCATTCCTTAGACGCGGAGAGGCTCCGGGACCGCGCCCGGGGCCTCTCTGCGTTCATTTCCGGAGATCCAATTCGGCATAGAGAACGCCCGGCAGCGGATTGTCGTAATAGGCAGGAATCTCGCGGAAGCCGAGTTCGGCGTAAAGCGCCCGCGCTGTCTTCATATCGGCGAGCGTATCCAGCACCAGCTTCCGATAACCGATGTCCCGTGCTTCCGCGATGATCAGTTCGGCAAGACGGCGGCCGAGGCCGAGCCCGCGATGGCCGGGCCGCAGATAGAGCCGCTTCATTTCACAGCGGCCTTCGCCGCCGTCGAGCGGACGCAAGCCGACGCAGCCGGCAGGCTGGCCATTCACATGGACGAGAAACAGGCGTCCCGCCGGGGACGCATAGGCGCCGGGCATTTCCGCGAGCTCCTGGTCGAAGCCCTGGAAGCAGAGGCTAACGCCCAGCGAAGCGGCGTATTCCCTGAAAAGTGTTTTCACCGTGGCGATCTCATCCGCGCTCCGCGCCGGCAGGATTTCGACGCGCGCCGCGGCCAGCGCATCAGACACGGATGCGGCCCTCGAGATAAAGCACCGCGCCGCCGGCGAGGCTGACGCGGCGGCCCTGATCCACGCAAAAGAGCTCGCCGCCGCGGGCGGAAATCTGCCGGGCATGGAGCTTGGTCTTGCTCAGCCGATGCGCCCAATAAGGCACCAGCGTGCAATGGGCCGAGCCGGTCACCGGATCTTCGGGAACGCCGGCATGGGGCGCGAAATAGCGGGAGACGAAATCGCAGGCATTCGGGCCGCTGGCTGGCCCCGGCGCGGTGGCGATGACGCCGTGCTTGTCCACGTCCTTGAGCACGGCGAAATCGGGTGTGAGCGCCGCCACCTCTTCGGCCGTATCATAGACCACCATGTACATCTTTGCCGCCAGCACCTGCTTCGGCGGTTTGCCGAGCGCCGCGAGAAACTTCGCCGGCATCTCCGCCGGCTTCGGCGGGTTCGAGGGCAGGTCGAGGGTGAAGCGCGCGCCATCGCGGGTGACATTCAGGACACCGCTCTTGGTGTGGAAGCGGGTCGAGGTCTTCTGCGGCGACAGCTTAGTCATGATCACGAAACCGGCCGCCAGCGTGGCATGGCCGCAGAGATCGATCTCGATCGCCGGCGTGAACCAGCGCAGTTCGTAGTCGTCGCCGTGGCGCACAAAGAAGGCCGTCTCCGAGAGATTGTTCTCGGCGGCGATGGCCTGCATCATCTGGTCAGGCAGCCACTTCTCCAGCGGACAGACAGCCGCGGGATTGCCGGCGAAGAGACGCCCGGCGAAGGCATCGACCTGATAGATCGGTACGTCCAACTGGCCCCCCAAAGGACGAGCATCGTTCGCGTCGTCCACGGAGCTACTCCTGCCAGAACGGTTTCCGCGCCTCATCCCAGATATCGGCCCGAGAAAGGCCGATGTCATGAAGCATGTGGTCGTCCATCGAGAGCAGAGCCTGACGCTCGCGGGAGCGATCGTACCACTTCAAGAACTTGTCCGCCGCCCAGATCAAGCGCAGGTACAACTCTTTGTACCACCTCAATCCACCCTTCAGTCCGGTAGGTGTCCTGGATATTGTGTGCATACAATTATCCCTAAATCCAACATTGTTTCCGATTGTTATCATCACTTGACATACAATCAGGGTCAACTTAAACATTGTATCCATGACAATTTGGATACCGGACATCACCAGTTCGTCGCGCGCCCGATATCTCGCGATTGTCGATGCACTTGCGTCCGACATCGCCGAGGGCAAGCTGGAGCAGGGCCGCAAGCTGCCGACCCATCGGGATCTCGCCTATCGCCTGGGAGTCACCGTCGGCACGGTGACGCGAGCTTATCAGGAGGCGGAGCGCCGCGGCCTGGTCAGCGGCGAAGTAGGACGAGGTACCTATGTACGGCCGCCCGGCTTCACCATGCGCGGCATGTCGATTCCCGAGCCGGATACCACGGGCGGCGGGCCGATCGATCTGAGCCTCAACTTCCCGCCCTCGAGCGAGGCGGCGCCGATGATCGCCGCGGCGCTGCAGAGCCTCGCCGGCAGCAACAGCCTGCCGCGTCTCCTGGAGTATCAGCCCCATTGCGGCATCGCCCGGCATCGCGCGGCCGGCGCCTCCTTCATGTCGCGGCCGGATTTCACCGTGGACCCCGAGCGCGTGGTGGTCACCGCCGGCGGCCAGCATGCGATGTCCGTGGTGCTCGGCGCGCTGGCCTCGCCCGGCGATTGGGTGCTGACGGAGACCCTGACCTATCCCGGCATGAAGGCGCTGGCGACCACCATGCGGCTCAATCTCAAGGGCGTGGCGATCGACAATGAAGGCCTGATTCCCGAGGCGTTCGAACAGGCCTGCCGGCAACATCAGCCGAAGGCGGTGTATTGCACGCCGACGCTGCAGAATCCCACCACCGCCACCATGAGCGAAAACCGCAGGCGGCGCATCGCGCAGATCGCGCAGCATTACAACGTCGCCATTGTCGAGGACGATATCTACGGCTTCCTGGTGCCGGAGGGACCGCCGCCGCTGACCAGCTATGCGCCCGAGATCAGCTACTACATCATCAGCATGTCCAAGACTTCGGCGCCGGGGCTGCGGATCGGCTACATCGCCGGCCCTTCGCGCGCGGCGATCGCCGACGGCATCCGCCACACCATCTGGATGGCGCCGCCGCTGATGGCCGAGGTGTCGACCATGATGATCGAGAGCGGTGCCGCGAAGGACCTCGCCTGCCGCCATCGCGCCGAGGGCGTGGTGCGGCAGCGGCTGGTGCGGCAGAAGCTGGCGGGATTCGATTACACGGCCACCGACACCGCCTTCCATGGCTGGCTCAATTTGCCCGCACCCTGGCACGGCACCGATTTCACCAACGAGGCCAAAGCGCGCGGGGTGCTGCTGAAGCCTGCCGATGTGTTCGCCACCGCCCAGCCTGTGCCGGACGCCATCCGCATCTGCACCTGCGCCGCGCGATCGGTCGCCGATCTGGATCGGGCGCTGGATGTGGTGGTGGATCTCCTGCGCAACGGCCCGGCGCCGGCGCTCGCGGTCGTCTAGGCGCGGCTGTGTATACACCGCCGCATTTCGCCGAGGACCGGCCGCAGGTACTGCAGGATTTCATCGGCCGCAATCCGCTCGCGACGCTGGTGACGCTGAACGGCGGCGGCCTGACCGCCAATCACATACCGCTGTTGTTCGATCCCGACCCTGCGCCCCATGGAAAGCTGATCGGTCATCTCGCGCGCGCCAACAATCAGTGGCGCGACTTCGACGGGCGCGTCGAGGCGCTGGCGATCTTCACCGGACCGCAGGCCTATGTGTCGCCGTCCTGGTACGCGACCAAACCCGAGACCGGCAAGGTGGTGCCGACCTGGAACTATGCCGCCGTCCACGCCTATGGCGCGCTTCGCGTCATCGAGGATACGGCCTGGCTTCGGAACCTGGTGGGGCGTCTGACCGAGCGGCATGAAGGCACACGAAGCCAGCCCTGGAAGGTCGAGGACGCGCCGGAAGCCTTCATCCAGTCGCAACTCAAGGGCATCGTCGGTATCGAGCTTACGGTGCAGCGTTTCGAAGGCAAATGGAAACTGAGCCAGAATCGGCCGGAACGGGATCGTCAGGGCACAGAACGCGGATTGGCTGAGACCGGCGACGCCGGCGCCGCCGCGCTGGCGAAGATGATGGCGGATCTGCCCCGCTGACGGACTTCAGCCCGCCTTGCGCTTGATCGCCGCGGCGATATCGTCGACGACTCGCCCGACCAATAAGGCGTCTTCACCTTCCGCCATCACCCGGATCACTGGCTCGGTGCCGGACTTGCGCACCAGCAGGCGGCCTTGCTGACCGAGCGCCTTTTCGCCGTTGCGGATCGCCGCCTGCACATCCTCATCGTTCAGCGGCTGACCGCCGGCGAAGCGCAGGCTGACCAGCCGCTGCGGCAGCGGCTCGAAGACGCGGCCCACGTCGCTCATCGGCTTGCCCGCTTCCACCAGCACCGCCAGCGTTTGCAGCGCGGCGATCAGCCCGTCGCCGGTGCTGCTGTAGTCGCCGAGGATGATATGGCCCGACTGCTCGCCGCCGAGATTGAAACCGCCGGCGCGCATACGCTCGACCACGTAGCGGTCACCCACCGGCGTGCGTATCAGCGTCTGGCCGAGCGACTGCACGAATCGCTCCAGGCCCAGATTGGACATGACGGTGGCCACCACGCCGCCGCCCCGGAGCCGGCCGTCGCGGGCCCAGGAGCGGGCGATCAGGGCCATGAGCTGGTCGCCGTCGATGATCTCGCCATGTTCGTCGGCGACGATCAGCCGGTCGGCATCGCCGTCCAGGGCCAGGCCCAGATGAGCGCCATGGACGATCACCTGCTCGCGCATCATCGCGGTGGCCGTGGCGCCGCAATCGCGGTTGATGTTGGTGCCGTCGGGCTCGACGGCGACCGGGATCACCTGGGCGCCGAGTTCGGCAAGAACCGTCGGCGCCACCTTGTAGGCGGCGCCATTGGCGCAATCGACGACGATCTTCAGGCCTTCGAGCGTGGCGCCCTTCGGGAAGGTGTTCTTCACGAACTCGATGTAGCGGCCGGGCGCGTCGTCGATCCGCTTGGCCCGGCCGAGGCGGTTGCCCTGCGGCAGCTCCCGCCCCTCGCCGCCATTGTCGATGCCCATGCGGGCTTCGATCTCCGCTTCCACGTCATCCGACAGCTTGAAGCCATCGGGCCCGAACAGCTTGATGCCGTTGTCCTGGAACGGATTGTGGGAGGCGGAAATCATGACGCCGAGATCGGCCCGCATGCTGCGCGCCAGCATGGCCACGGCGGGCGTCGGCAGCGGACCGGTGAGCATCACATCCATGCCGCCCGCCAGGAATCCCGCCGTCAGGGCGTATTCCAGCATATAGCAGGAAAGTCGCGTGTCCTTGCCGATCACTACCCGATGCCGGTAGCTGCCGCGGGTGAAATGGGCGCCGGCGGCCAGGGCCAGCTTCAGCGCAATGTCGGCCGTGATGGGGTCGCTATTGGCGGTACCGCGGATGCCGTCGGTGCCGAACAGCTTGCGGACCGGCTTCTCAGATGGCCCAGATGACATAATCATGACTCTACATTGGATTCGGCCGACGGTAAAACCGGCCGCCGGAAGCAAGTCTTCCGCTGGGATCGATTGTCCGGGATTCTGCAGCTAATGCGGGTAAGACTAGCGCTACAATAAGAAAAATTATGGGAAGTTGGCGGCAACAGTAAGGCTGATTGCCGCCCTGCCGCGCCAATTGCCGAACCATTCTCCCCCCAAATGGGAGGGTGGCGCGAACATCCTGAAATGGCTACATAAAACCCCGGCTGCCATGGCAGACAGAAATTTGCCATGCTAGGCTTCTTTTTTCTCACATGATTGGTTCGACGAGGGGCCATTGTCGAAGCGAGCTGTCGTACGGCGACTAGCGGCTGTACTGATCGCGGATGCGGTCGGCTACAGCTCGCGCATGAACGACGACGAAATGCACACCCATCACCAATTCATGTCGGACATGGACACGGTGTTCAAGCCGCTCATCGGCAGCCATAGCGGCCAGGTGGTCAAAACCACCGGCGACGGGTTTCTCGCCCGGTTCGACAGCGCCGTGCAGGCAGTCGAATGCGCCTCCGCCATGCAGCATCAAATGAAGGAACGGTTGGCCGCCCTGCCGCCGGAACGGCGCATGCCCTATCGCATGGGCATCAATGCCGGCGACATCATCATCGAGCCGGAGGACGTCTATGGCGACGACGTCAATCTGGCGCGCCGCCTGGAGGAGATGGCAACTCCCGGCGATGTCTACATCACCGCGGCCGTCCTGCGCTATCTGCGCGGCAAGGCCACCGTTCAAGTGGAAGACCTCGGCGCCCATCAATTCAAGAGCGGCGCCGAGGCCCAGCAAGTCTACCGCATCCGCATCGGCGGCGGCACAGTCCCCATCGCCGTACCGCCGACGACAAAACAGTATCCGCCGCTGCCGAACCGGCCGGCGATCGCCGTGCTGCCGTTCGAGAATCTCAGCGGCGATTCCGAACAGGCTTACTTCAGCGACGGTGTCACCGAGGACATCATCCGCGAGCTGTCGCGCTTCCGCGAGCTCCATGTCATTTCCCGCAACTCCTCCTTCCGCTATCGCGGCAAGTCGGTGGATATGCGCCAGGTGGGCCGCGAACTGGGCGTGCATTATGTGGTGGAAGGCAGCATCCGCCGCTCGGGTCAACAGCTGCGCATTTCGGTCCAGCTGATCGAGGCGGAATCCGGCAACAATCTGTGGGCCGAACGCTATGACCGGAAAGTCGAGGATGTGTTCGCCGTGCAGGACGAGGTCGTGCGCACGATCGTCGCCACCCTGCCCGGCCAGATCGCCGGCGCCGGCGCGCGTTCGGCGCGGCGCAAGCGGCCGGATGGCATGTCAGTCTATGACTATCTGCTGCGCGGCATCGAGTACAAACAGACCTTCGACCGCACCGAGGAACCGAAGGTGCGCGAAATGTTCGAGCGCGCCATCAAGGCGGATCCCGACCTGGCGATTGCCCATAGCTGGCTGGCCGAACTGGAGATGCGGGAATGGTGGCGTAACCTCTCCGCGCCGGCGATGGATCGCGCGCTCGCTCTGGCCAAGCGCGGCGCGATGCTGGATCCCACCGACGGGCAATGCCACCGGGTGCTCGGCTATGTCTGCCTGTACCGCAAGGAATTCGACGAAGCGGCGCTGCAATTCGAGCGCGCGCTCACGCTCAATCCGAACGACTCCCACACGATCGTCACCAAGGCCTGGCTGCTGGCCTATGAGGGCCATCCGGATCAGGCGCTGGAATGGGCGCAGCGCGGGCTGCAGCTCAACACCAACCATCCGGACTGGTATATCTCGGCTTTTGGCATGGCCCTCTTCTGCGCCCGCAACTATGCCGAAGCGGTGATCCAGCTCGGCCGGAACTTCGTCAGTCCCGATATCTGGGAGATGATGTACATGGCGGCCAGCCTGGCGCAGCTGAACCGGCTCGACGAGGCGCGGCTTCAGGTGGAGCGCTACAACGAACAGGAGCCCAAGCGGTCGATGCTGGTCTATGCGCGGCACGAACCCTATCGCCACGCCGAGGGGCTCGAGCATCTGCTGGAGAGCCTGCGCAAGGCTGGCGTGACGGAGTAGGCCGATGACCACCCAAGCTGCGAAGGCGGCCGCCTTCAAATCCCTGCATGAGCAGCCCGGTGCGTTCGTAGTTCCGAATCCCTGGGACATCGGCAGTACGCGGATGCTGGCCGGGTTCGGGTTCAAGGCAATGGCAACGACCAGCGCCGGATTCTCGTTTTCCATCGGCCGCGCCGACGACATCGGCGTCGTCGGCCGCGAGGAGACACTCGATCATTTACGCGCGATCGTCGGCGCGACGGACCTGCCGGTGTCGGCGGATCTGCAGCACGGTTTCGGCGATGCGCCGGAGGTTTGCGCCGAAACGATCCGCCTCGTCGCCGGCGCCGGGCTTGTCGGCGGTTCGATCGAAGACGCCACAGGCCGCGCCGAGGAACCGATCTATCCGTTCGATCTGGCGGTGCAGCGTGTGAAGGCCGCCGTCGCCGCGGCTCGGGCGCTGCCGTTTCCCTTCATGCTGACGGCGCGGGCGGAGAATTTCCTCAACGGCCGGCCCGATCTGGAAGACACGATCCGGCGGTTGCAGGCCTTCGCCGAAGCTGGCGCGGATGTGCTGTATGCGCCGGGTCTGCGCACCGCGGATCAGATTGGCGCAGTCGTAAAGGCCGTGGCGCCGAAGCCGGTGAATGTCGTGATGGGATTGTCGGGCGCCGATTTCTCCGTCGCCGATCTGGCGGCCCTGGGCGTGAAGCGCATTTCCGTCGGCTCGGCCATGGCCCGCGCTGCCTATGGCGCCTTCCTGCGGGCGGCGCGGGAAGTCGCCGAACGCGGCACCTTCACCTTTGCCCGCGACGCCGTGCCGTTCGCCGAGATCAACAAGATCCTGGAGCGGCAAACGTGACCGGCGGACAGCGCTGAGCCATGGGCGAGTTTGGGCGGACCCTGCTGTATGTCGGCGCCGGCGCCTGGATCCTGTTTCTGGGCGCAATGCTGCTGCCGGTGCGGCGGGCCTATCGATTCACGATCGAAAGACTTATTGCCGCCCCGCCGGAACGCGTCTGGGCGATCTACAATATCAATCTTAGCGATCCGGAGAGCAAAGCGCTGCACGAGCAGGTCCTGTCGTACGAGCGCACAGAGAGCATTCCGCCAATCGTTACAACACGCGTCGAACACAAGGTCGCAGGTCAGCGTCGCCAGTTCGTCATTCGCAATGCGGTTCTGCTGGAGCGTCCTCTGGAAATCATGCAAGCGCGGACGCTCAGCATCGGCGACAGGCAGCACCCATATGGTCCGCAACATATTGCGACCTCCGAATTTCTCCCGCAGGACGGCGATACGCGGCTGCGCTACACTTTTGACGGGGAGCTCGCAACGCTTGGCCAACGCATCGCCTTGCGGCGCCAACATCTCAAGTACTTCGATCGACTCGTCGCGATCTGCGAAAGAAAACCGGTCGTGCCCACCGTTCAGCCGCGCCGGCAGCTTACGACGATTGCGATCTCCGTGCTGGCCATCGCCAGTTTCGGCATCGCCTTCGGTTGGAAATTCGGTATCATTCTGTCGCTGGCCCTGGTGATCCACGAATTCGGCCATTGGCTGGCGATGCGGCTGACGGGACAGCCGGCGCCGCGCATCATGCTGCTGCCCTTCCTCGGCGGCGTCACCATCGCCAATCATCCTCACAAGACCTACTTCAACGATGCCTTCTGCGCACTGATGGGCGCCGGATTCAGCGCAGTCCTGGTGCTGCCGCTCCTGTTCCTGATGATATGGAGCTATTCCTCGACCGGCCCATCCGATGCGGATCAAGGAATAGCCAGCATTGTTGCGATGACCGCTCTCATCGTCGGCTCGCTCAATCTGCTGCAGCTTCTGCCCTTTCTTCCGCTCGATGGCGGCCAGGTTTTGCGGGCCATCATGCAATCCTTCAGCGCGCGCTGGGCCAAGTACGTTCTACTCGCCATCGGCGCCATCGGCGTCGCCGCCTGTCTTTATGCTGAGATGCCATTGATGGCCGGCTTCGTCGGCATTGGCGTGCTGCAATCCTGGCATATGCCGATCACGGCGGGAACTGCGAGGCCCATGAGCGGCGTCGGCGTGGCGGCAATGATCGGCCTGTTCTTGCTGACGGCGGCAATCCACGCCGTGGCAACGGGATTTGGCGCCGTGCTCATGCGGCAATTGGACTGAGCGCGCGCCTACTTCGGCACGCCGCCCTTGGCTGACGGATAGGTGTAGATCGTGGCGCCGAGGATCATGGCCACCTCGCCGGCCTCGTTCTGCAGCGGCAGCATAGCGTTTTCAAACTTCAGCCATTCCTTGCTCAGATAGCGCACGCGGCCGCCGACGAAAAGCGGGATCCGCTCGTTAACCAGCCGGGTGGCCCAGGTTACCGAACCGTCAGCCGGTTCTTCCTCCAGCGTTTCGTGGAAAGTCTTTCCCGTGCGGTCGCGGCCGTGAACGCGCGCCAGCTCCGTGCCGAACAGCCGGAAGCGGAAGCGGTTGCGCGGCTCTTCGCTCATATTGACGTCCATCAAAAACAGATTCGGCAGGATGAACGAGAGATCGGCCGGATCGATGTCGGCCCGCGTCGGCAGGCGTCCGTCGCAGCATTTTGACTGCCAGTATTCCAACAGCTTCCGCAGACCCGGAGTCGATGGCTCGCTGGGCATGACATAGCCCGTATACTCTTCCACGCCGAGCCCCCTGACCCCCGCACTTCGCACCTAACCTACCCGCGCGGCGACTGATGGTGCAACTATTGGATGAGGAGAATATGCTTAACAACCGGCGATAGCGCGCCAGATCGCCAGCGCCTGCGCGGCCTCTGCGACATCATGCACGCGATGGATCTGCGCGCCGCGGTCGAGCCCGGCGAGAGTCGCCGCGAGCGTGCCGGGCAAGCGATGATCAGCGTCCTCGCCGCGGCTGAGGCGGCCGATGAAGCTCTTGCGCGACACGCCGAGCAGAAGGCCGCAGCCGAGCCCATGCAGCAGCGCCAGATCGTCGAGCAGCGCGATGTTGTGCCGGTCATTCTTGCCGAAGCCGATGCCGGGATCGATGACGATGCGCTCGCGCGCAATGCCGGCTTGGGCGCAGGCCTCCAGGCGTGCCTCGAAGTAATCGATAGATGTCCAGCGGCGCATCCCGGTATTGCGGATGCTTCTGCATGGTGCGGGGCTCGCCCCGCATATGCATGAGTACGATCCCTGCGCCGCTGCCGGCGGCGGCTTTCATGCTTGCGGGATCGCCTGACAGCGCGGTCACATCGTTGATGACGCGCGCGCCCGCATCGACGGCGCGGCGCATCACCTCGGCATGGCGCGTATCGATGGAGAGGACGGCGCCATCCTTCGCCAGATTGGCGATCACCGGCAGCACCCGCGACAACTCTTCCTCGATCGTCACCGGTGCCGCGCCCGGGCGCGTGGACTCGCCGCCGATATCAAGAATGTCGGCGCCTGCCTGCATCAGCGCGCGGCCATGGGCGATGGCGGTGGCGCCATCGTGATAGCGGCCGCCATCGGAGAAACTGTCGGGCGTGACATTCACCACGCCCATCAGCCGCGGACGGTCCAGCGCCAGGCCCGCAAAATCCGCGCGCGGCGCCGCGACGGCATCGAGCGATTTCTCCAGCGCTGCGGAAAGCATGGGGTCCTCGTTGCGCAGATTGCAGGATTGCAGGCTGCTGATGTCCAGCAGAGCCGCCTCGCGCTGGTCCTCTGGGCCGCGGCGTATCAGATCGACGGCGGTGAATGCCAGGGGGCCGCCCGCGAGGCGGCGCGCGATGCCGCTGGCCACGGCCTGGCGCGCCGGCTCGCCCGGCAGGATCCCCAGCGGCTTGAGATAGAATTCAGACGGCATGTTCGGCCATGGCCCTGGCGATCTCGTTCTCGCCCATGATGGTGACGTTGGCGCCCAGGCGCTGCAGATGCTCCACCTCGGCATCGAAATGCGCGCGGGCGATGATCGGCAGTTGCGGATTGAGCGCCCGCGCCTGCTCGATGATCTGCCCGGCCTCGAAGGCGTTGGGTACGGCAACGAAGCACCAGCGTGCGCCCTGCAGATTGGCGGCACCGAGAACCTCAGGCGCAGCGGCGTTGCCGGCGATCACCTCGATGCCGCCGCCGCGCAGCCTTGCGGCGATGTCCCTGTTATCCTCTATCGCCAGCACGGCATGGCCCTTGCTCCGCAGCGTCTCGCCCAGCCGGCCGCCGACGCGGCCATAACCGACGATCACTGCATGACCGGTCAAGGAGGTGGGCGAGTTTCCGCTCTCGACAACGGATTCGCCATCAGGTGGCCCAACGGCGGGCGCGAGAGCCGTGGGGATCTTGAAGCGGCTGATCAGCGCGAAGATCGCCGGATTGGCCAGGATCGACAGGATGGCGCCGGCGAGAATGAGATCGCGGCCCCGCTCCGGCAACAAGCCGAGATCGACACCAAGAGTGGCCAGGATGAAGGAGAACTCGCCGATCTGCGCCAGGCTCGCGGCGATCATCAGCGCCGTGCCCACCGGGTGCCGGAAGGCGATGACGATGGCGAAGGCGGCGACCGACTTGCCGATCAGGATGATCGCCAGAACCGCCAGCACGGGCAACGGCTCCTGCACCAGGATCAGGGGATCGAACAGGATGCCGACGGAAACGAAGAACAGCACGGCAAAGGCGTCGCGCAGCGGCAATGACTCCTCCGCCGCCTGATGGCTGAGCTCGGATTCGCTCAGCACCATGCCGGCGAAGAAGGCGCCGAGGGCGAACGACACTTCGAAGATCTGCGCCGCGCCATAGGCAATGCCGAGCCCAATCGCCAGCACCGCAAGCCGGAACAGCTCTCGCGATCCCGTATGGGCGACGTAATGCAGGATCCAGGGGATCGCCCGGCGGCCGACCAGCAGCATCAGCAGCAGGAAAGCGGCGACCTTGCCCAGGGTGATCGCCAGGGCGAGCGCGACATCCGCGGCGCTGAAGGATTCGGCTGCCGCGCCGCCGCCGCCGTCGAGCAGGCCGGCCAGCGCCGGCAGCAGCACGAGCGCCAGCACCATCGCCAGATCCTCGACGATCAGCCAGCCGATGGCGATGCGCCCGCGCTCGGTATCGATCAGCTTGCGCTCCTGCAGTGCGCGCAGCAGCACCACGGTGCTGGCCACCGACAGCGCGAGGCCGAACACCAGGCCGGCGCCCAGCGACCAGCCGAGCGCCCAGGACAGCAACAGGCCGAGCAGGGTCGCCAGAACGATCTGCGCGATCGCGCCGGGAATGGCGATCGCCCGCACCGACAGCAGATCCTTCAGCGAGAAATGCATGCCGACGCCGAACATCAGGAGGATGACGCCGATCTCCGCCAGCTCGGCCGCCAGCGGCTGATCGGCGACGAAACCCGGCGTGTAGGGACCGACCGCGACGCCGGCCAGCAGGTAGCCCACCAGCGGCGAGAGCTTCAGCCGATGGGCGATCGCGCCGAAGACAAACGCCAGCACGAGGCCGACGACGATCGTGGCGATAAGCGGCGAGTGATGCAGCATCTGTCCTCGTCAAAAGCGGCGAAGGCGGTCCGGCTGCCTGTTATACAAACCCGCGGCGCGGACCAGCCAACAAAAAAGCCCCGCTGATGCGGGGCTTTTCCGATGATCGATGTTGTAGCCCTCAGCTGCCGGGCTGCGGTTCCGGCTCCAGCCCAGTCGGACCGGGCCGGCCGCTGTGGGCGGGCGCGCCGCTGCTGGGCACGGAGGACCGCGGCCGTGTCGGCGTCGGCGTATCGTCGGGACGATTGATCTGCTCGCCGCGCATCAGCGCCTTCACCTCGTCGCCCGAGAGCGTTTCGTATTCGAGCAAGGCGTTCGCCACCTTGTGCAGGTCGTCGAGCTGCTCGGTGAGGATGCGGCGCGCCGTGGTTTCGGCCTCGTCGATCAAGCGGCGAATCTCTTCGTCGATGATCTTCGCGGTGGCGCCCGACACATTGATGCGGCGCGTGACCGAATGGCCGAGGAAGACCTCTTCCTCGTTGCTGGCATAGCGCAGCGGCCCGAGCTTGTCGGACATGCCCCACTCCGTCACCATGGCGCGGGCGAGATTGGTCGCCTGCATGATGTCGTTGGAAGCACCGCTGGTCACATTCTCGTCGCCGAAGATCAGCTCCTCGGCGACACGGCCGCCGAACATGCTGGCCAGCCGCGACTCCATCTCGATCTTCGACAGGCTGTAGCGATCGCGCTCCGGCAGTGACATGGTCACGCCCAAAGCCCGGCCGCGCGGAATGATCGTCACCTTGTGCAGGGGATCGTGCTTCGGCATCGCCAAGCCCACCAGCGCGTGGCCCGCCTCGTGATAGGCGGTGAGCTTCTTCTCGTCCTCGCTCATCACCATGGAGCGGCGCTCGGTGCCCATCATCACCTTGTCCTTGGCGCTTTCGAATTCCGCCATGGTGACGACGCGGCGGCCGCGGCGCGCGGCCATCAAAGCTGCTTCGTTCACAAGGTTGGCGAGATCGGCGCCGGAGAATCCAGGCGTGCCGCGGGCGATGGTCCGGGGATCCACGTCGGGCGCCAGCGGCACCTTGCGCATATGCACGCGCAGGATCTGCTCGCGGCCGGCGATATCGGGATTGGGCACCACCACCTGGCGGTCGAAACGGCCGGGGCGCAGCAGCGCCGGGTCCAGCACGTCAGGCCGGTTGGTGGCGGCGATCAGGATGACGCCTTCGTTGGTCTCGAAGCCGTCCATCTCCACCAGCAACTGGTTCAGCGTCTGCTCGCGCTCGTCATTGCCGCCGCCGAGACCGGCGCCGCGATGGCGGCCGACCGCGTCGATTTCGTCGATGAAGATGATGCAGGGCGCGTTCTTCTTGCCCTGCTCGAACATGTCGCGCACGCGGCTGGCGCCGACGCCGACGAACATCTCGACGAAGTCGGAGCCGGAGATAGTGAAGAACGGCACATTCGCCTCGCCGGCGATGGCGCGGGCGAGCAGCGTCTTGCCGGTGCCCGGCGGGCCGACCAGCAGACAGCCCTTGGGAATCTTGCCGCCCAGGCGCTGGAACTTCTGCGGATCCTTCAGGAAATCCACCAGCTCCTGCAATTCCTGCTTGGCTTCCTCGATGCCGGCGACATCGTCGAAGGTGACGCGGCCGGTCTTCTCGGTCAGCAGGCGCGCCCGCGACTTGCCGAAGCCCATGGCCTTGCCGCCGCTGCCCTGCATCTGGCGCATCAGGTAGATCCAGACGCCGAGGATGACGAACAACGGCGCCCAGGTGATCAACAGCGTCGGCAGCGGGCTGCCGCTATCGGGCGGCGCCGCGTCAACGTTCACGCCGCGATCCTTGAGTGTCTTGATATAGTCGGCCGTCGGTTCGAAGGGCAGCAGCGTGACGAAATCCTTGCCGTTCTCCTTGAACGAGCCGGAAACCTCGCGCCCTTTGATGACGACGTTGCTGATGTTGTTGTTGTCGACCTCGGTGGCGAAATCGCTGTAGGGCAGCTCGGAAGAGCCGCGCGAGGAGTCGCCGCTGAACATGTTGAACAGCAGGAACAGCAGGATGATCAGAATGGCCCAGACGGCAATATTGCGGCCGAGATTATTCACGTTGAGATCACCTTTCGGATGCCCATTCCGACCGAGCCCTTGTCCGCACAGACGTGGCGGGCTTTAGCAAGCAGAGCCTGTCGAATGAATAGATAATGCGGCGATGGCATTAAGCAACTGTAAACCTTGATTGTGCCAGCGCCTGGGGCGGAACGAATTCAATCGATACAGATACTTGTGGGTTACTGACCCAATAATCAAGGTGCGGCACCCCCAGGAGTTCCGGCCGCGGCCTCCCGGCCGTCCAGATCGCCGGCAGGACCGGCCTTACAGCCGGCGGGATCGGCCCCTGGCGCAGGTCCGGACGCTCCGCCAGCACGCGGCGATTGCCCTCTGGACCCAGGGCAGCCACCTGGACATAGCCCTTCCGGCCCCCGCTGCGCGCCAAGGTAACCTGAAAACGGCCGTCCCAGATCTGGCCGGCGCCGGCGGTGAGGGCGACAGCGGGCCCGGCAGCAGCCGGCTCCCGGCAGATCAGCAACCTTCCACTTTTGCGGCGGACCTGGCAGCCGGCCAAGGTTGCCCCGGACGCCAGGCGGCCGGCGGCAATCTGGTCGTAGAGCCGGTTGAGGCGCTCGGACCGCGGCGTATAGGCGCCGCCGCCGATGGCCATCAGGCAGCGGGCCAGTACCCGCCGGCCCACCTCCGCCGGGGCACGGCCGAGGACGGGCAGGTCCAGCCAGAGGTAGCCGGCGGGATCGATCTCGACCCCAGCCGCCAGGGTGCCAGAAACAGTCTCGTCCATCGCTGCCCTCGCCTGGCCCAGGGCCGTGGCGGTCTCCGCCAGATGCGCCGCCGTCACGCCAGCGTCGGCCAGGGACGGCAGAAGCCGCCGCAGCCGGATGCGGGTGTGGGCGGTGTTTTCATTGGTTGGGTCGTCGATCCAATCCTGCTGCCAGGATTTCAGCGTGGCGGCGAGCCGGCCGCGGGGCACCGGCAGCAACGGCCGCAGCAGCCGCACGCCGCCCCGTTCGGTCACCGGCGCCATGGCGGCGAGTCCGTCCAGGCCGCTGCCCCGGCCCAGGCGCAGCAGGAACGTTTCCGCCTGGTCGTCGCGCTGATGGGCCAGGGCCAGATGCAGGATGCCGAGCGCGCGGCAGCGGTCAAGGAGCAGCCGGTAGCGCGCCTCGCGCGCCGCCGCCTGCAGGCCGCTCCCGGGCGATGGCTGGTCGCGGCGGTCCCAGCTCAGGATGGCATGGCCGATCTTCTGTGCCGCGAGCCAGCGGGCCACGGTGCGCGCCTCAGCAGCGGAGTCCGGCCGCAGGCCATGATCGACGGTCAGCCCGGTGATCCGGCCGCGATGGCGGCGGGCCCAGCGCTGCAGCAGCAGCGCGAGACACAGGCTGTCGCGGCCGCCCGAGACGGCGACTGCGATATGCGGGCGCGCTTCGAAGGGGCCGAGGCGTTCCATCAGCGCGGCGAATTCGTCGTCGGTCAGCGGCACATCCGGCAACGGGGACATCCTGAAAATGCATACGGCGCCGACGATTTGCCGGCGCCGTTCAGGGTGGGGCTTGCCACAAGGCCGCGCAAGGGATGTGCGGCAGGATTGCCATCAGACTACTTGCAGCTGTTGCGCTGCTTTTCTTTGACCACCCGGTCCTTCAGGCTGTCGGAGGCCTGGGGGTAGCGCTTGCCCACTTCGGCGAAGGCCGTGCAGGCGTCCGGTGTCTGACCCATGGCCGCCAGCGCCATGCCCAGCTTCAGCATGTTGTCGGGCGCCTTGCCGCTCTGCGGATAGTTCTTCACGCCCTGGGCAAAGGTGATGGCGGCGTTCTTGTAATCGCCGCGCACATAGTAGGTTTCGCCGAGCCAGTAGTTGGCGTTGCCGGTGAGCTGATGCTCGGGATTCTCGGTGATGAATGTGCGAAGCGCCTTTTCGGCATCATCGTACCGGTTCTCCCGCAACAGTCCGAAGGCGTACTGATACTGTTCGTCCGGCGTTGCGCCCGGCAGCTCGGCCGGCGCGACCGCCGCCACTTGGCCGGAGCCGGTTTGGGCATTCGTGGCATCCATGGCCTGCTGGGCGGCGGCGGCTGAATTCTGCTGTCCGGCCATCTGCGCATCGTATTCCGTCTGGGTCAGGGTTCCCAAGACCTTCGGGCCGGTGCCCGGCGTGGAAGCGGCAACGCCATCGCTGCCCGTGGCCGTCGCGTCCGCAGGCTGTGGCGGCGCGGCGGGGGCCGCTGCCGGCGCCGGCGCTGCGGCGGAATAGTCCGGGCTCGTGCTCGCACCATCGGCGCCAGCGGCCGGTGCGCCACCATCACCCTGGCCGCCGCCCTCGAGCTGGGTCAGGCGGAAATCGAAATCCGATGCCATGCGGTCCAGCTTGTCGGTCAGCTGCCGCACTTGATAGGACAGCTGCTCCACCTGGCCGGTCAGGGCGCTGATCTGCGACTCCAGCTCCTGGATGCGCACTTCCTGCTGCGCCGCGACGGTATTGGTGTTGGTCTGCGCCAGGACCGCGCCCGGCAGCATCAGGCCGCCGAGCAGGACGAAAACGGTTGCCGGATGGAAATGCGCCCGGCGGTTTCGCTGGTTCATCATGTTTGCAGCCCAGTTGTTTGTCCTAAAGAAACCGGCTCAGGCCCCCAAAGTTTCGCCGAAAAGCCGTTCCCGTGATGAAACCATTGCCGGAACTTGGCGGCGAAATTGTGGCGCGGACCGGACAGGATCGGGGCCCTATCGGCAGATATGGGGCCTTGCCAGAAATGCCAGTGGACGCCAGCCCCAAAAGCCGACGGGCGCCGGCCCCTTTTTGGGAACCGGCGCCCGCCAGACCTAACTCAGTATCGCGTGGATCCAGCTTTACTGCAGGACCGTCACGCCGCGGCGATTCTGCGCCCAAGCCGAACTCGTTGCTGTCGGCGATCTCCGGCCGCTCCTTGCCATAGCTGATGGTCTGGATGCGGTTCGGATCGACGCCTTGCGCCACGAGGTAGTTGCGCACCGCGTTGGCGCGGCGTTCGCCGAGCGCCAGGTTGTATTCGCGGGTGCCGCGCTCGTCACAGTGACCCTCGACAGTGATGGCGTAGTTGCCATACTGGCCGAGCCACGCGGCCTGGCGGTTCAAGGTATCCTGTGCATCGGCACGGATCTCATAGCTGTCGTAATCGAAGAAGACACGATCACCGACGTTAACCTGAAAATCTTCGACCGAGCCGGGAGCCGCTGTCGTGCCGCTGCCCGAAGTGCTGGAATCGCTGGTCGACGGCTCCTTGTCCGAAGCGCAACCCGAGAGCAGCAGGGCCGCCGCGATAAAAGTCACAATCTTTAACTTCATTTGCCTACCTCTTACCCCTTTGTGGAGGAATCTCTAGCCCGCAGACCGGGCTTGATGAATCAACAGAAAAACGCTGGCGCTGCGCGTACCCGCCGCCACGCTCCCCTTGGCCTGTTCGCCCGTGCAACATAGTACCGCTTTCTCTAGGGAATCAAGGGCGACCAGGCCGGATCGGAGCCGTCCTGAGGCGTCTCGACGACGCGCTCATTACGTCCCGTCAGGTCGATGGTGTAGAGGCGGGTTGCAGCGCCGCCGCCATCCTGACGGAAGAAGGAAATCACCCGGCCGTTGGGCGACCAGGTCGGGCCTTCGACCAGGAAGCCGTTGGTGAGCATGCGCTCGCCACTGCCGTCCGGCCGCATGACGCCGATGTAGAAAGTGCCGCCGACCATGCGGGTGAAGGCGATGAGATCGCCGCGCGGCGACCAGACCGGCGTGCCGTAGCGGCCGTCGCCGAAACTGATGCGCGTCACGCCGCCGCCGTCCGCGCCCATGACGTAGAGCTGCTGCGAGCCGCCGCGATCGGAGTTGAAGACGATGCGCGTGGCGTCGGGCGAGAAGCTGGGCGAGGTGTCGATGCCCG
This sequence comes from uncultured Alphaproteobacteria bacterium, assembly GCA_963816235.1. Taxonomy (GTDB): domain Bacteria; phylum Pseudomonadota; class Alphaproteobacteria; order Dongiales; family Dongiaceae; genus DATKFM01. The sequence continues at coordinate 307,531 of CAWFKD010000001.1, forward strand.
GGCTGTTGGTCAGGCGCGAGGTGCGGCGGGTGCTGAGATCCATGGTGTAGATCTCCGTGTTGCCGCTGGTGGCCAGGCTCATGACCACGCGCCGTCCGTCGGGCGAGAAACGCGGTGCGAAAGTCATGCCCGGGAAATCGCCGAGCACTTCCTGCTGGCCGGTCTCCAGGTTCAGCAGATGCACACGCGGCTTGTTGTTGACGTAGGAGAGATAGGTGATCTCCTGGGTCGAGGGCGAGAAACGCGGCGTCAGCACCAGGTTCTTGCCGTTGGTCAGATATTTATGGCCGAAACCGTCCTGGTCCATGATCGCCAGCCGCTTGATCCGGTTGGTCGCCGGGCCGGTCTCCGACACATAGACGATGCGGGAGTCGAAATAGCCGTCTTCGCCGGTGATGCGGGTGTAGATCGCATCGGCGACGCGATGGGCGATGCGGCGCCAGTTGCTGGCCGGCGCGGTGAGCGCGAGGCCAGCCATCTGCTGCTCCGCCAGCACGTCCCATAAACGGAACTCGACACGCAAGCGGCCATCGGCCTGCTGCGTGACGGCCCCGCTGACCAGTGCGTCCGCGTTGATCAATCGCCAGTCGCCGAAGCGTGGCACACCCTGCAGATCGCCAGCGCTCTGAATGAACGCGGCACGGTCGATCGGCCGGAACAGTCCGGAACGCTCGAGATCGGCGGCAATGACCGCGGAAATCTGCGCACCGAGATCGCCGGCCTGCGCCGAACCGCCGGTGAAATCCGTTACCGCGATCGGCAGCGGCTGAATGTTGGGATCGGAGATATCGATCTCGATCACCGCCTGCGCCCGGGAAGTGAATAGAAGCGTGGCAATCAGGATCAGTACAGTTCTCGCGAACGAGCTTCTTGTTTTCGTCATCAGCTGTCTCCTCACCAAATTCGGTGTGCAAATCTCTAGTAGAAATCCGACTCGCGGAAGCGTGCCAAAATGTAGCCCCAGACCGCATAGTCGCGCTGCAGGTTAAGCGGAAAGGGCTGCCGGTCGGCACCGCATTTGTCGACGGCGCGTTTTGCGCTCTCCGCAAACGACCGGAATACGGGATCGCCCATGCGTCCTCGGTCCTTGCGGGAAATTTCCACATTGCGCAGCGTTGCGTCCGGGTTGAGCTTGATTTCCAAGGTCACGACTAGTTCGCTCGCCGATGCGCCGCCCCCTGCGGAAAACCAGCAACCCTTGATATAGTTCCGTAGCGCATCCTCTTCGCCGGCGGGCAGGCGCTGAGGAATGCCTTCGGTTTGCGGCTCGTCGGCGGGCGCTTCCTCTGTCGGCGGTAGTGCGGCGGTCTGTTCCTTGGCGAGTTTGTCGACCAGGGAGTCGAGGAACTGCTCGTCATTCACCGGCTTCTTCTCGTCTTTCTTTTTCACTTCCTTCTTCTTCGGGGGCTCCGGCTTTTGCGGCGGAATGGGCACGTCCTGCACTTCTGCCACCTGCTCAGTGGGCACCGGAACCGGCTCCGGCGGCGGCGGTTCCTCGGGGATCGGTTCAGCAATCACCGGGTCAGGCGTGTCTTCCTCCTGCGGATTCGCGCTTTCCTGCGGCTCTGGGTTGGGAGCTTCGACCGGCGGCGACCTCGTTCTGAGTCTCTTCGGGCGCCGCTGGCGGTTCCGGCACTACCTCCGGCTCCGGCAGCGTCGGCGCCACCGGCGCAGGCGGAATCACCGGCTGCGGCGGCTTCTCCTGCGGCACGTCCGTCCGTTGCTCCTGCGCCACCTTCGGCGCGGTGAGCTGATCCGACGTGACGACGGTGATCGGCGTCGCCGTCATGTGCACTGTCTCAGGCTCCCAAAAGAAGGGGAGCCCGAACAGCACCAACAGCAGCACGACAACGTGCAGGGTGCCGGAAAGGAGTACGCCGTCACGCATGTCGGTCGACGCGCCTCAGTTGCCTTGCGTTTCGCCAGCCGGCGCCGGCGGCTTGTCGGCCGCCTCGGTCACCAGCGACAGCTTGGTGAAGCCGGAACCGGTGAGCAGACCCATCACCTCGATCATGCGGCCGTAATTGATCGACTGATCGCCGCGCACATAGATGGTGGTGTCCGGCTTGTTCTCGGTGATCGCCAGCAGGCGCGGCGCCAGGGTTTCCAGCGTCACCGCGGTTTCCTGGATGAAGATGGCGCCGGTCTTGTCGACGGAAATCACCAGCGGCTCCTCCGGCTGGGTCAGCGGCGGCGCATCGCTCTTCGGCAGCGTGAGCTCGACGCCGGAATTCAGCAGCGGCGCCGTCACCATGAACACGATCAGCAGCACCAGCATGACGTCGACAAGCGGCGTCACGTTGATGTCGGACATCCGGCCGTGGCGGCTGCGGCGGCTATAGCGGTGCGAGACGTTGCCGGCGTTGAGACGGACGGCCATCAGCGGCGCTCCTCCAGCTGGCGGGACAGGATGGCGTTGAACTCGCCGGCGAAAGCTTCGAGCCGGTAGCCATAGCGGCCGATATCGCCCGACAGCTTGTTATAGGCGAGCACCGCGGGAATCGCGGCCACGAGGCCGAGCGCGGTGGCGAACAGCGCTTCGGCGATGCCCGGCGCCACCACGGCAAGGCTGGTGTTCTTGGCGGCGGCGATGGAGGCGAAGCTGTTCATGATGCCCCAGACCGTGCCGAACAGGCCGACGAACGGCGCCGACGAGCCGACCGAGGCGAGGAAGCCCATATGGCGCTCGAGCTGCTCCATCTCGCGGCCGAGGGTGATGTCCATGACCCGCTCGATGCGTTCCTTCAGGCCCGCCTTGAGCTCGGTGGTCGTCAGCAGGCCCTTGGCCGCCGAGCGGCGCCATTCGCGCATCGCCGCGACGAAGATCGAGGACAGGGGATCGGGCGGCTTGTTGCCCAGGCGATCGAACAGCTCCTCCAGCGAGCCGCCGGACCAGAAGCTTTCCTCGAACTGCTTGGCGCGGCCGCGCAGGCCGCGCATGCGGATCATCTTCGAGAAGATGATGGCCCAGCTCCAGAACGAGGCGAGGATCAGCATGACGATCACCACCTTCACCACGATATCAGCCTGCCAGAACAGGCCGACCAGGCTGAAATCGTAGGCGCTCTCGGTCCCCGGCATCTGCGCGACGTCGAGAGGCACGGTCGGCACCGCCGTCACCGGCTCGGTGGGAACCGACTGCACGGTGCCGGTGGCGTTCTGGGCGAGTTGGGTAAAATCGGTAGCCATTATCGGTCGATGCCCCCGTTACGAAGAATGGGATTGGGAAAAATTCTGCAGCGCTTCGTGGATCCGCTCCGGCAGCCGCGCCGGCCGGCCGGCCTGGTTCAGGCAGGCGAGCTTGACCTTGAGCCGCGCCAGATCCTCGCCGTCGCGTTTGACCGTCTGCAGCGCTTCGAGCGACGCGCCGCCGACATTGGTGATTTGGGTTTCCACCTGCAGCAGATCGTCGAGCCGCGCGGGCTTCAGATAATCGACCTCGCAGCGGCGGACGAAGAAGCTGAGCCCGGTATCCCGCAGCATGCCCGCGTGATCGGCGCCGGCCTCGCGCATGAATTCGGTGCGCGCCCGCTCGGCGAAGCGGAGATAGTTGGCATAGTAGACGACGCCGCCGGCATCGGTGTCTTCATAGTAGACGCGGATGGGGTGGTGATGCGTGGACGCCTTACGCATCGGCAGCGCCCTCCGGTTCATCGCCCAGCAGTTCCAGCTGCTCCGCCGCGCGCTTGCTGATGGCGAGGCCGAGATAGCGGAATCCGTTGGCAGTCAGCAGCCGGCCGCGGGGCGAGCGCTGCAGCAGGCCCTGCTGGATCAGATAGGGCTCGATGACTTCCTCGATGGCGTCCCGCTGTTCCGACAGCGCCGCCGCCAGAGTCTCCACGCCCACGGGACCGCCCTCGTAATTCTCGGCGATGCAGCGGAGGAAGCGCCGGTCCATCGCGTCGAGGCCCTGGGCATCCACCTCCAGCCGGTTCAGCGCGGCATCGGCGGCGGCGGCGTCCACCTTCTTCGTGCCGGCAACCGACGCGAAATCCCGCACGCGCCGCAGCAGGCGCCCGGCGACGCGCGGCGTGCCGCGGGAGCGCCGGGCGATTTCCTGCGCGCCGGTCGCGGTGATATCCAGGCCGAGCACCTTGGCGCCGCGCAGCACCACGCGCTCCAATTCTTCCGCCGTGTAGAATTGCAGCCGCAGCGGAATGCCGAAGCGTTCCCGCAAGCGGCGTGGTGATCAGCCCCGAGCGCGTCGTCGCGCCGATCAGCGTGAAGCGCGGCAGGTCGATGCGCACCGAGCGCGCCGCCGGCCCTTCGCCGATGATGAGGTCGAGCTGGAAATCCTCCATCGCGGGATAGAGAATTTCCTCCACGGCGGGATTGAGGCGGTGGATCTCGTCGATGAACAGCACGTCCCGCGTTTCCAGATTGGTCAGCAGCGCCGCCAGATCGCCGGCGCGGGCGATGACGGGTCCCGGATGTCATGCGGAAGCCGACGCCGAGCTCGCGGGCGATGATCTGCGCCATCGTGGTCTTGCCCAGGCCCGGCGGCCCATGCAGCAGCACATGATCCAGCGCATCGCGGCGCGCCCGCGCGGCCTCGATGAAGACGCTGAGATTCTCCCGCACCGCCTGCTGGCCGACGAAATCCGTCAGGCGCTGGGGCCGGATCGAGGCTTCGGCGGCGTCTTCGCCGGCGGCGGCGGGGCTGACCATGCGGCGTTCGGTCATGCGCTGAGTTCCTTCAGGCCGGCGCGGATCAGCGCTTCAAGCGGCGGCGTGCCGCCGAGCCGCCGTGCCGCCTGGGCCACGGCGCCGAACGCATCGGTGCGGCGATAGCCGAGATTGACCAGGGCCGACACCGCATCGGCCATCGGGCCGATGGGTTCCGCCTCCGGCGCCAGCGCGGCCAGGCCGCCGAGGGCGATGCCGCCGGCCTTGTCCTTCAGTTCGGACAGGATGCGGCTGGCCAGCTTCGGGCCGACGCCGCTGGCGCGGGTCAGGCTGGCCTTGTCCTGGGCGGCGATGGCCTGGGCCAGCTCGCCGGCGCTGTGCACGCCGAGGATCGCCAGACGCCAGCCTGGCGCCGACGCCCTGCACCGTTGTCAGCAGGCGGAACCAGTCCCGCTCCGCCTCGTCGGCGAAGCCGTAGAGATGGATATGGTCCTCGCGCACATGGGTCTCGATCAGCAGGCTGGCGACGCTGCCCCGCGCCGGCAGCCGGTGCAGCGTCTTGCCCGAGCAGAACACCAGGTAGCCGACGCCGTTGACGTCGATGATGGCGGAGTCGGTGCCCGCATTGTCGACCAGGCCGGTGAGCTTGGCGATCATCGCAGGCCTCCCGCCACCGCCGCGGCGATGCGGCGCGCGGTGCCCGCGTGATGGGCATGGCAGATCGCCACCGCCAGCGCATCGGCCGAATCCTCCGAATCGAGTCGGCAGCCCGGCAGCAGGCGGCGCACCATCATCTGCACCTGGTCCTTGGTGGCATGGCCGACGCCGACAACGGATTTCTTGATCAGGTTCGCCGGATACTCGGACACGGGCAGATTGGCCAGCGCCGGCACCAGCACCACCACGCCGCGCGCCATGCCCAGCTTCAGGGTCGACGCCGCGTTCTGGCTGACGAAGGTCTCCTCCACCGCCGCCTCGGCCGGGCGGTGTTCGGCGATCACCTTGGCCAGGGCATGGTGGAGATGCACCAGCCGCTCCGGCAGGCCCAGATCCGCCTTCGGATGGATGGCGCCATCGGCCACATAGCGCAGATGGCTGCCCTCGACATCGATGATGCCCCAGCCGGTGTGGCGCAGTCCGGGATCGAGTCCGAGCAGCCGCATGCCTCAGGCCGTCATCTTTGCCAGCACGTCGTCGGCCACTTCGAAATTGGCCACCACGTTCTGCACATCGTCGTTGTCTTCCAGCGTATCCAGCAGCTTCAGCAGCGATTCCGCGGCCGGCCCGTCCACCGGTACCGTGTTCTGCGGCCGCCAGCCGACGCGCGCTTCCTGGGGTGCGCCGAACTTCGCCTCCAGCGCATCGCGCACGACGGCGAACTGGTCGATGGCGCAGAGCACCTCATGGGCGTCGGCATCGCTGCTGACATCGTCGGCGCCGGCGTCCAGCGCCGCTTCGAACATGGCGTCGCCGCTGGCCGCCTTGGCGGGATAGCGGATGATGCCCTTGCGGTCGAACATGAAGGAGACGCTGTTGGTCTCCCCCATATTGCCGCCGAACTTGGTGAAGGCGACGCGGATCTCGCCGGCGGTGCGGTTGCGGTTGTCGGTCAGCGCCTCGACGATGATGGCGACGCCGCCGGGACCATAGCCCTCATAGCGCACCTCCTCGTAGTTGGCGCCGGTGTCGCCGCCGATGCCGCGCTTGATCGCCCGCTCCATGGTGTCGCGCGACATGTTGGCCTGGCGCGCCGCCGAGATCGCCGCCCGCAGGCGCGGGTTCATGGCGGGATCGGGCAGGCCCGATTTCGCCGCCACCGTGAGCTCGCGGATCAGCTTGGTGAAGATCTTGCCGCGCTTGGCGTCCTGCGCGCCTTTGCGGACCATGATGTTCTTGAATTGTGAATGACCGGCCATCGCGAATCGTTCTCTGTTCCCGCGGTTTTCAGGTTGATAAGTAGAGAGCCAAAATTGTGAAGGCGCGGACAATCCAACGCCGTTAGCTAGGCTGTCAATATGGCAAGAATACGGCGATTCGGGGCCGTTTGGGACAAGTTGCGGTCATGCCCGCGGGCAAAAAAGAGCGGCCGCCGGTTGGGGGCCGGCGGCCGGGTAGAAACCGGATATGGCGCCGCGATCAGGCCAGCTGCAGATTGCCTTCGAGCACCGCCTGGTTGACGCTGCTGAACGTCACGCCTTCCAGCACGACGACATCCTGGAATGTCGAGCCGCCGCCCGCACCGTCAGCATCGACCTGCACGGTGGTATCGCCGCCGACGACCACGAATTGCACGAACAGGTTGGGGTTGGAGGTGCCGGGTATATAGCCGGTCAGGAGATCCGACAGATCCAGCGTATCGCCCAGGGCGCCGGCGTCGAAATCGGTTATGTGGTCGACGGCGTCCGTGGCGGTAATCAGGAAATGGTCGCGACCCGTGCCGCCGGTCAGAGTATCGGCACCTCCGGTGCCGTCGAGCGTATCGTTGCCGGCTGCGCCTTGCAGGACATTGCCAACACTGAGGCCAAAATTCCCTCGAATAAGATTGTCGAGGCCGTTGCCGATCCCGGTCACCGCCGACGCGCCGACAAGCGATAGATTCTCGACATTGGCAGCAAGCGTGTAAACGGACAGCATAGAATTTACTTGGTCATGCCCTTGGCCGGCAGATTCGAAGACGATATCGCCGAACTGTTCGACCAGATAAATGTCGTCGCCGGTGCCGCCCACCATGGAATCGTTGTCCGCACCGCCGACCAGGAGATCGTTGCCATCCCCGCCGAGAAGCGTGTCAGTTCCGCCCTCACCGGTGAGCGCGTCACCGCCGCCGAGGCCCGAAAGCTTGTTGGCAAACGGATTGCCGTCAATCACGTTGCCGAGGGCATTGCCCGTACCATTCGTGCCGACGGTGAGATTCAGAATTTCGACTTCAGCCGCAAGCGTGTAGTCGACGAAAGCTTCAACGGTATCGATGCCGCCACCCTTGCCTTCGATGACTTTGTCGGCGGCGGCATCGACTGCATAGTAATCGTTGCCGTTGCCGCCGACCATGACATCGAGGCCCGCGCCGCCACCCAGTAAGTCGAGGCCGTCGCCACCGATGAGCGTGTCGGCTCCGTCGGCGCCAAACAGGCTGTTGTTGCCGGCCGTGCCTTCGATCACGTTGGCGAGTCCGTTGCCGGAGGCGTCTTTGGCGGAGCCGATGAGCCGCACATTCTCCGCGAAGACTGACATTGACGCCAAATTGATGCTGACCGAACTCACAATCAGATCAGTGCCGCCGCCCCCGGAAAGCGGATCTTCATCGACGACATCGGTGATCGCATCGACGGAATATTGATCATTACCGGCGCCGCCCACCATGGTATCGGCCTCGCCGCCTATGCCGCCGAAGAATGTGTCGTTGCCGGCCAAACCGACAAGCAAGTTGCTCTCGCCATTGCCCAGGATGGAGTTTGCGCCTGCATTGCCGGTGCCGTTTTTCGCCGTGCCGGTGACATAGAGCGTCTCGACATTCGCCGACAGCGTGTAGTCGACGGTCGCGAAGACCGAATCCGCGCCCTGACCGGCCCCTTCCAGGATCGAATCGTTCTTGTTGTCGACAAAGTAACTATCGCTACCGCCGCCGCCGGCCATGCTGTCGACGCCGATACCGCCATCGAGCGTGTCATTGTTGACTCCGCCGATGAGCGTGTCGCTGTCGTCGTCGCCCTGCAGCCGGTTGAATCCGGCGCCGCCCACAAGCTTGTCGTTGCCGCCGCCACCGGAGAGAGTGTCGTTGCCATCGCCGCCATCCAGCGTGTCGTTGCCCGTAAGGCCCGTCAGGCTGTCATTGCCGCCGAGGCCGAGGATCGTGTTGTTGAGGACATTGCCGTCGATCTTGTTGTTCGAAGCGTTTCCCGTGCCTTTGGTTGCGGTAGACTCGATCGACAGGTTTTCGACGTTGGCCGCCATCGTATAGTCGATGGTTGTCCTCACGGTGTCGCTGCCCTGGTTGGCCAGCTCGACAACCTTGTCGCCGCTTTCGGTCACCCAATAGGTGTCATCGCCGAAGCCCCCGATCATCAGATCGTCGCCGATGGAGCCGTCCATCGTGTCATTGCTGGCGAAGATCGATCCGACGCTTTCACCGGCGAGCGTGTCGTTTCCGCCCGCGCCGGTGAGGAGGTTGTCGCCGCTGTTGCCGGTAATTTTATTTGCCAGCGCGTTGCCGAATACTGAGAGGCCACCGGTCTCAAGCAGAACATTCTCGACGTTGAACGCGTCCAGGCCGAGGTTGATCACGTTGGTTCTGCCGATGATCGTATCTTTGCCTGGGCCAACACCCTCAACGATCACATCATCTGCATTGTCGACAACGTAGGTGTCGTCCCCGTTGCCGCCGTCCATCGTATCTTTGCCGGCGCCGCCATTGAGCGTATCGTTGCCGTCCTTGCCTACGAGGCTGTCAGTGCCGTTGTTGCCTTCGATGATGTTGTTCAGCGCGTTGCCGATGCCGACGGAGGCCGTCGTGGCGGAAAACGACAGGTTCTCGACATTGGCAAAGTTGCCGAGATCGATCGTGCTCACGTCCGAGCTGATCCCATCGATGCCGCCGCCGGCAGCCTCGATGATCTTGCCGAAGTTGTTGTCGATCAAATACAGGTCGTTCGCCGGCGCCGCCGATCATGGTGTCGGCGCCGCCTGCCGCCTGCAGCGCGTCATTGCCGGCGCCGCCATCGAGCAGGTCGTCGCCAAGGCCGCCATAGACGCTGTCGTTGCCGGCCAGGCCGTAGAGCTTGTTGTTGTTGGTATTGCCGTTGACCAGATTATCCAGGGCGTTGCCGAAGCCTGTTACCGCTGCCCCCTCGAGAATGAGGTACTCCACATTGGCAACCAGCGTCGTGTTGTCGACATTGGTGAACAGCCTGTCGACGGAGAGCGGTTCCGCCGCCTCCACGACCAGATCCTTCGCGGAGTCCACGTGGTAAAAGTCCGAGCCTTTGCCGCCGAGCATCGTATCGTCGCCGATGCCGCCGTCGAGCGAATCGGCGCCATCGCCGCCGAGCAGGCTGTCGTTGCCGGCGCCGCCGTCGATGCTGTCATTGGCCGCCGAGGCCGGCGATGCTGTCGTTGTCATTCAGAGCCGTCCAGGAGATTGTTGCATCGCAATTGCCCGATGATGGCATTCGCGCCATTACTGCCCGATGCCGGTAATCGCACCGCGAAACTCTCGAGCAATCCCGAGGTTTTCTACACTTGTTCCGAAGGCGAGCAGGCTGAAGTCGATCGATGCTCGGCAACTGCGTCCAAGCCTGATCGATGCAGTTCTCGACGATCTTGTCGTTGGCGTCGGTGACGATAATAGATGTCGTCGCCCTTGCCGCCGAGCAACGAGTCGGCGCCGCCGGCACGCCTGCGAGCGTGTCATTGCCGCTCGCCGCCGCTGCAGCGTGTTATCCAGCGAATTGCCGAGACATATAGTTGGCGAACTTGTTGCCTTGACCGGATTTACCTGTGCCGTGTCGACTGAAGAACAAGCCTTTCCACCTGAATTTCGTCCGTCAGAGCATAGCTGCAGCCTCACGGATGATCATGTCGAAGCCCTGGCCCGCGGCTTCTCGAACGACATCGCCGGTACTGTCGACAACGAAAAGTCGTCGCCGGCGCCGCCGGCCATCGTATCGTTGCCGGCCTCGCCGTCTGAGCTGGTCGATGCCGGCGCCGCCGATAAGGCTGTCGCCGCCGCCGCCGCCGGATAAGCCGTCGTCGCCGACGCCGCCATCCAGCGTGTCGTTGCCACCGCCGCCGCTGAGGGAATCGATGCCACCGAGGCCGCTGAGTTTCGCGCTGGAAGCGACGATCGAACATTGATGTTGTCGAGCGCGTTGCCCGATCGCAGTCGGTCCCGGAGCTGTTCAGCTGAACAATTGGAGACTCGACATTTGCGGCCATCGCGTAATCTGCGAAAGTTTGGACCGTATCGATGCCGCCGCCAGGCGCCCGCGGCCTCGACGATCTTGTCGCTGCTTTCCCGGACAAAGTAAGTGTCGTCGCCGGCGCCACCGACCATCAGGTCGATTTCGCTTGCCGCCATCGAGCGTATCATCGTCGCTGTCGCCCGACAGCGTATCGGCGCCCTCTTCGCCAAGGAGCAAGTCGAGGCCCTGACCGCCGCTGAGCAGATCGTTGTCGAGCTCCGCCCAGCAGGCTAATCCTGGCCACCGCCGCTTTCGATCGTGTCGTTGCCGGCGAGACCGTTGATGAAATTGTCGGAATTCGGGCCAAGAATTTTGTTGGCAAGGGCATTGCCGATTGCCGGTGAAGCCGCCGGACCACAATTCCAGATTTTCGACATTGTCGGACAAGCGTGTAGGTGGTGGCGTGACTCCTGACCGTATCCGTGCCTTGGTTCAGCAATTCATTGACCTGATCGGTCGTTTCGTCGACGACATATAGGTCATCGCCCGTTCCGCCGGTTGCCGAATCGATGCCGGCGCCGCCATCCAGCGTGTCATTGCCCTCGACGCCCTGGAGCTGATTCTTGCCGCTGTTGCCGGTGATCACGTTGGCGAGAGTATTGCCCTTGCCGCTGATGTCGTCAGTGCCGTCGAGGACAAGATTCTCAACATTGTTTTCGAGCACATGGCCGTTGATTTTAGTGCGGACTTCGTCGATACCCTGTCCGGCCTTTTCCGAAACCGTGTCGCTGAGATCGACAGTCAAAGTACCTGTCGTCGCCGATGCCGCCGGCCAGCGTATCGTTGCCGTCACCGCCTTGCAGGATGTCGTTTCCGATGCCGCCAACAAGGCTGTCATCGCCCTGGAGGCCGAAGAGGACGTCGTTGCCGCCGGCGCCGTCCATCGTATCCTTGCCGTCATAGCCCGAGAGCACGTCGCCGGCGGTCGATCCCGAGATCTTGTCGTTGTTGCCGAGGACCGAATTCAAAAGGCCGGCATTGTCGCCGGTGGCCAGGTCGGCGAGAAACAGGGCAACTGGATAATTGAGGCCCGACAACGTGAACTCGGTGCCACCATTGGTAATGCGCGTCCAGCCGGTGATCGTGCCGCCAGATAAGTGTGCCGTCGGGGTCGTAGGTGAAGTTGCCGGTGAACTGATGGTAGCCCGTCGCATCGGTGATGCGGTAGGTGGTCGCATTGGCAACCGTCACGGTGCCTTCAAGAAACTGCAGGATGTCGAAGTTGTAGAACCTGGTGACCGGCCTGTTGCCACCGACAAGAACCGACATGTTTCCTCCGATGCGCGTTGGTCCGCGCCTTTTACGCCGGGATTCTCTCGAATTGCATTATGGTCACCGCGTCATGCCGCGGCGCGTGATCGCCGTCACACCGGCTGACAACATTCTCAACCGGCGATGGTAGCAGGTCGCATCCGCAGCGCCTCGACCCCTGCAACTTCGGCTTGCATTGGAACACAGGAACCGCCCCGGAGTCATGGTGAATTGCGCTAAATCCGCGCCGTTCTCCCCGAGCCCGCGAATGATCTGTATTGGCCGCCGATAGGTTATTTTTCAGCTTTGGCGCGGGTTGCAGCGCTTATTGGATCGTCTACAAACACCGCCAAGCGAACCGGCGCACGACATCTTTTCCCAACGGCTTGGCATGGCCGGCGGATTCTGCGCCAAAACAAACGGCCGCCGGCTAGGGGCCGGCGGCCGCAGACAAATCAACTCATGCCAGGGGTCTAGTCGAGCTGAAGATTGCCTTCAAGCACCGCCTGATTGACGTTGGAGAGGATCACGCCATTGAGCTCCGCGACCTGGACAAAAAGCGCGCCGCCCGCCGCGCCATCCTGATCGACGAACACCTGGGTCTTGCCGCCGAGGTTCGTGAATTGCACGAAGTCGTTGGCATCGGAGACGCCGGCCGTGTAACCCGTCAGCAGCTCCGACAGATCGAGCGCATCGCCCAAGGGGCCGGCATCGAAGTCCGTGACGGTATCGATTGCATCGGTCGTCCAGACGAGGAATGTATCCCGGCCGGCGCTGCCGGCCAGCGTATCCGCGCCGCCGAAACCCGTGAGCGTGTCGTTGCCGGCCCCGCCCTGGAGGTTGTTGGCGACAAAGCCGACGTTCGAGCCCTGGATGTAGTTGTCGAGCGCGTTGCCGATGCCCGTCACCGCGGATCCGATAAGGTTCAGGTTCTCGACATTGTTCGCCAGGGTGTAAGTCGTGGCGGTGCTGACGACGGTGTCGATGCCCTGGCCTGCGCCTTCGCCGATGGCATCGAGCGCGCTGTCGACAAAGTAGGAGTCGTCGCCGGCGCCGCCGGCCAGCGAGTCCGTCCCCGTGCCACCCGCCACGGTGTCGTTGCCGGCGCCACCGACCAGCGTGTCGGCGCCGCTGCCGCCATCCAGCGTGTCGAAGCCGTTGCCGCCGAGCAGGCTGTCGTTCTCGGTGCCGCCAACGAGGCTGTCATTGCCGTCGCCGCCATCAAGCGTATCGGTGGCGGTCCCGCCATCGATCGTATCGTTGCCGCCGAGGCCGGCAAGCTTGTTGGCAAAGCCGTTGCCGAAGAGGAAGTTGTCCAGTCCGTTGCCGGTGCCATTCACGGCATTGAGCAGCAACAGATGCTCTACATTGGCCGCCAAGGTGTAGTTGACGTCGGCATAGACCCAGTCCGAGCCGCTGCTGGCCGTTTCCACCACCTTGTCGCCGGCATTGTTCACATAGTAGTCGTCGCCGCCGTCGCCGCCGACCATGGAGTCGGCGCCGTCGCCGCCATTGAGCGTGTCGTCGCCGCTGTCCCCGATCAGCGTGTCCGCGCCGACGAGGCCGGACAGAATATTGCCGCCGCCATTGCCCTCAATCCTGTTGTTCTGAGCATTGCCGATCCCGCTGACCGCTGAGCCCTGCAGCTTCATATTCTCGATGGCGTCCGGAAGCCCAGGCACATCGATCGAGGCGATGATGGTGTCCTTGCCGCTGCCGCCAGCGCCCACCGTTTCATCGACGATGTCCGAAAGAGAGTCGACGTAGTAGGTGTCGTCACCCGCCCCGCCATACATCGTGTCGGCCTCGCCGCCGAAGCCGCCGAAGAGGGTGTCGTTGCCCTCGAATCCGGCGAACTTGTTGTTCTGGGCGTTGCCCTGAATAAGATTGCCGAGCTTGTTGCCGTAGCCGGTAACTGCCGTGCCCTCCAGGTAGAGGCGCTCGACATTCTCGCTCAGGAAATGGTCAACCTGGGAAATGACGCCGTCATCGCCCTGGCCGACGCCTTCGACGACCTTATCGAAGAGGTTGTCCACCTGATAGAAATCCTGACCGCCGCCGCCGGCCATCGTATCCACGCCGATGCCGCCATCCAGCGTGTCATAGGTCGCGCCGCCGAGCAGCGAATCATTGCCGTCGTCGCCATACATCGCGTTGGAGCCGTCGCCGCCGATCAATGTGTCGGCGCCGTTCTCGCCGTGGAGAAAATCGTTTTGCGCGCCGCCGGTCAGCTTGTCGTTGCCGATGCCGCCATAGACGGTGTCGTCGCCGGTACCGCCGTCGATCGTGTCGTTGCCGTTCAGACCTGACAGCGAGTCGTTGCCGCCAAGGCCCAGGATGACGTCATCAGAGCTATTGCCATTGATGATGTTGTCCAGCGCATTGCCGGTGCCCTTTGAGGCCGCGCCGCTCATCGAGAGATGGTCGACATTGGCCGCCAGCGTGAAGTCGACGGAAGAAAACACGATATCGGTGCCTTGCCCCGCCAGCTCGACGATCTTGTCGCCCGCATCCGTGACGAAATACCAGTCGCTGCCGCGGCCGCCCACCATCAGGTCGTCGCCGGCCTGACCTACGAGCGTGTCGGCGGCACCCGACGAAGGATCGTGGTCGCCGACCAGCGTGTCGTTGCCGCCGCCGCCCTGCAGGATATTCCCTTTGTCGTTGCCGGAGATCTTGTTCGCGACGTCGTTGCCCTGGGCGTTGTTGGCATCGCTGGCCAGGTACAGGATTTCGATGTTCTGCAGCGCGGCGAGTGACAGATCGGTGAAATCCACATCGGAGATGATGGTGTCCTTGCCGGCGCCGGCGCCTTCCACGATCACATCGCCCGCATCGAGCAGATAATAGGTATCGTCGCCGGCGCCGCCGTCCATCGTATCGTTGCCGGCCGCGCCATTGAGGATGTCGTTGCCCTCATTACCGGCGAGCTTGTCGCCGCCGTCGTCGCCTTGGATCGTATTGCTCAGCTTGTTGCCGGTGCCGACGACACCAACCGCCCCGACATCGAAGGAAAGATTCTCGATGTTGACATGGGCGGTCAGATCGAACGCCGTGAGGCCCGACACGATCTCGTCGGTGCCGCCGCCGGCCGCCTCCTTAACATCGATCGATCCGTTGTCGACGAAGTATTCATCGTTACCGGCGCCGCCGATCATGGTGTCGGCGCCGCCGCCGGACTGCAATGCATCGTCGCCGGCACCGCCATCAAGCAGATCGTTGCCGAGACCGCCATACATGCTGTCTTTGCCGGCAAGGCCGAACAGCTTGTTGTTGTTCGCATTGCCGTTGACCAGATTGTCCAGTGCGTTGCCGTAGCCGGTGACCGCGGCGCCCTCGAGAATCAGGTATTCTACGTTGTTGACCAATTTTGTGTTGTCGACCGAGGTGAACAGCCGGTCGACGGAGAACGCCTCCACGCCTTCGATGACAACATCCTTGGCTGAGTTGACGTAGTAGAAATCGGAATTCTTGCCGCCGATCATCGTGTCGTCGCCGATGCTGCCATCGAGCGTATCGGCGCCGTCGCCGCCGGTCAGCTTGTCGTTGCCCGAGCCGCCATCGATGCTGTCGTCGCCAGTCTTGCCGTCGACAGTGTCGTTGCCGCCCTGGGCGAGCAGTGTATTGCTGTTCGAATTGCCGGTGATGAGATTGGCGCCGCTGCTGCCGGAGGCGATGACCGCCGGCGTGAATTCCAGCAGGGTCAAATTCTCGACGTTTGCATAGGAGACGAGATTGACGCCGTCGTATGTCGCAATCAGGGTGTCGATGCCCGGCCCCGCCAATTCCGAGATCTTGTCGCCGGCCTGATCGACGTAGAAGCTGTCGTCCCCCTCGTTTCCGGCCATCGTATCGGCGCCAGGGCCGCCAGAGAGCGTGTCATTGCCGCCGCCGCCGGCCAGCGAGTTGTCGCCGGCATTGCCGAAGATGAAGTTGGCGAATTTGTTGCCCGTGGCGTTGGTGCCGGCATTGAGGAAGAAATACTCAATAGCGGCCTCAGCCGGCAGGACATAGTCGACCTTGCTATTGACCTGGTCGATTCCTGGCCCGGTTTCCACCACCACGTCGCCGGCGCTCTCGACGAAGTAGATGTCGGTGCCGGCACCGCCGGCCATGGTGTTGTTGCCGCCATTGCCGATCAGCTGGTCGATGCCGGCGCCGCCGGCCAGGCTGTCGTTGCCGCCATTGCCCACCAGCACGTCATTGCCGTCGCCGCCGTTCAGCGTGTCATTGCCGCCGGCGCCGGTAATCAAGTCGTTGCCCGCAAGGCCCGAGAGGCTGGCGCTCACGGCGAGGACCTGAATCTGATTGTTGAGCCCGTTGCCGATGCCGACCGTGCCGCCCAGCAGGTCCAAATGCTCGACATTCGCGCCGAGCGTCATGTCGATGGAGGAAATGACACGATCTTCGCCGCCGCCGGCGCCTTCGATCACCTTGTCGTTCTTGTCGTTGACTTCGTAGGTGTCCTGGCCCTTGCCGCCGGCCATGATGTCGGCGCCCAAGCCGCCAAAGAGCCAATCGTTGCCGTCGCCGCCGTTGAGGGAGTCGTTGTCACCCTCGCCGTGAAGCTCGTCGTCGCCGCCACCGGCGTCGATGCTGTCGTTCCCGCCCTGGCCATGCAAGGTGTTGCCGCCGGCTTCGCCGGTGATCCTGTTCGCCAGCCCATTGCCGGTGCCGGTGCCGCCGCCCGCCAGCAGCTCCAGGTTCTCCACATTGTCGGTCAGGGTGTAGGTTATCAGCGCGGTCCGGACCGTGTCCTTGCCTTGGTCAAGGTCTTCGGACACTTTGTCGCCCGCGGTCTCGGCATAGAAGAGGTCGTCGCCCTTGCCGCCCGTCAGCGTGTCGACGCCAGCGCCGCCCTTGAGCGTGTCGTTCCCCTCCAGGCCCAGCAGCTGGTTGTTGTCGCCGTTGCCGGTAATCTCGTTGGCGAGCTTGTTGCCGATACCGGCGGTATCGCCGCTGCCGGTCAGAGTGAGATTCTCGAAATTGTCGAGCAGCAGATAGGACGCGTCGGCGACGATGACCGTGTCGATGCCTTGTCCGGCCAGCTCGGTGATGACATCGCCCGCCTCGACATCATTGTAACTGTCATTGCCGGCGCCGCCGGCAATATTGTCGGCGCCGATTCCGCCGAGCATGATGTCGTTGCCGGTGCCGCCCGTGATGGTATCGGCGCCATCCTGGCCGAACAGGATGTCATTGCCGTTGCCGCCGGCGACGCTGTCATTGCCGACATCGCCATAGAGGACGTCACCCTCATCGCCGCCGTCGAGCGTGTCATTGTCGAGTTCGCCAAAGAGTACGTCGACGCCCGCGCCGCCAAGCAGAAGGTCATCGCCCTTGTCGCCAAACAGCACGTCGCCCACCGCGCCGCCATCGACCTTGTCGTTGCCGATGCCGGCGAAGATGACGTCGGCGCCGCCGGCGCCGCTGATCGTGTCGGCGCCGGCATAGCCATAGAGAACGTCGCCGCCGGTCGAGCCTGTCATCTTGTCGGGGCCGCCGAAGATCAAGGCCATGGCGCCCGCGCTGTCCCCGGTCTCCAGATCCGCCAGGAACGTCGTTACGGGATAGCTGAAGCCCGAGAGCGTGAATTCGGTGCCGCCGCCGGTGCTGCGCGTCCAGCCGGTGATCGTGCCGCCGATCAGCACGCCGTCGGAGTCATAGACGAAGTTACCCGTGAACTGGTCGAAGCCCGTGCTATCGGAAACCCGGTAGGTCGTCGCGTTGGCGATCGTTACCGTTCCATCGAGGAAGCGGAGGATTTCGAAGTTGTTGAAGGTGTTGATCTGCCTGTTGCCGCCGACGAGTACCGACATCGAGGTCTCCTCCTCCAAACACGCCTGCGCGCCCCGCCTGATGGGGAGCGCGCATTCCGCAATATTGTCCATATGCCCCGCGAGGCGCGTGACCGGTGTCACAGCTACCGGAGATATTCCTAGGAAGACGGTGACATTAACGCTGCGCCGCGGCGGGTCCGAACCCGGCGGGATAGGAACATAGGCCGATAGAAATGTCTTGGTGAATATGCCGGTTAGGCCCGGATTAATTGGTAAATCCCCGGGTTCGCCGGCCCATGATTAATTTCCGGGCCGGTAGCGGCCTCGGCAAATTGTCTGACGGTCTACAGGCGACGATTCCAGGTCAGGCGCGCACCAGCTCCAGCTGCGGCATCTGCGGCGAAAGCTTTCCGCCGACGCGCAAGGGCGAAATCCGGCGGGCCAGTCCGGTCTTGTCGTCCGTCTCCACGAACACGGCGCAGAGCGTGCCCGGCCCCTGCGCGGCGAAGAGGCGATCCGTCGGCAGCTTGCGGGTGAAGCGGGCGATGGGCAGCGCCTTGTCCATGCCGATCACCGAATCATAGTCGCCGCACATGCCGGCGTCGGTCTGATAGGCGGTGCCCTTGGGCAGGATCATCGCATCGGCCGTGGGCACATGGGTATGGGTGCCCACCACCAGCGAGACCCGGCCGTCGCAGATATGGCCCATGGCCATCTTCTCGCTGCTGGCTTCGGCATGGATATCGACGATGATGGCGTCCACCGTGCCGCCCATGCGCTGGGTCGACAGCTCCTTCTCCAGCCCGGCGAAGGGATCGTCGAGCGGATCCATGAACAGCCGGCCCATGATGTTGACCACCATCACCTTTCGGCCGTTCGCGGTCTGGTAGACATTGCTGCCCTTGCCCGGCGTGCCCGTCGGAAAATTCTGCGGCCGCAGCAGGCGCGGATGGCGGTCGATGAAGGCCGAGGTCTCCCGCTGGTCCCACACATGGTTGCCGGTGGTGATGACATCGGTGCCGGCATCGTAGAGCTCCTGGCAGATCTTCTCGGTGATGCCGAAGCCGCCGGCGGCGTTCTCGCCATTGGCGATGACGAAATCCAGCCCGAGCTCCTTGCGCAAGCGCGGCATATGCTCGACCAGCACGTCGCGCCCGGACCGTCCGACAATGTCGCCGCAGAACAGCAGTCTCATGCTTTCAATATCGCGAGTAAGGGCCGCTTCGTCCAGGGAACAGGCATTATTCCTCAGACAATGGCGAAGGCTTCGCGCTCGGTGACGATCCAGTCCAGCGGCTGGTCGGTGTCGTCCCGCGGCACCGCCGGCACCTCCTGGACCGAAAGCGCCACGCCGACAGCAAGAACTCGGTCACCCGCGGCGCGCAGCTTCTGCAGCGTCCGGTCGTAAAATCCGCCGCCATAGCCAAGCCGGTAGCCGGCCCGGTCGAAAGCCAAGAGCGGCACGATCAGCAGCGACGGCACGACCTCCGGCGACTCCGGCGGCGGCGTCATCACCCGGAAATTGCCCTGCACGAGTTCGGTTCCCGGCGTCCACAGCCGGAACAGCAGCGGCTGGCCCCGCTTGATCACCACCGGCAGGCCGATCCGATGGCCGCGCGCCGCCAGCGCATTGATCAACGGCCGCGTGTCCAGTTCATCGGACAGCGGCCAGAAGGCGGAGATGGCGTCGTGATCTGCGGTCGGGATCGAGGTCAGAAACCGAAAGCGCAAATCCTCGCCCGAACGCGGCAGGCTGAGCAGCCCTCGCCGCCGGCGCTCTGCTGCCGCAACACGCATCTCGCGTTTCACTGCGTCGATGTCAGCAGGCGTCGCCATGGCATGCGAGGGTCAAGATCGGGGATTTCCTGGGAGAGCTGGAATCAGCGCGGACGGGCCACGTTGGCCGATGACTGTATGATTCCTCTGTGGCCTGCGTTAACAGGTGGGCGCCATGTACCGAGACCAGGGTCCCGACAGGGACAGCTCCCGAGAGGTAGATATTGGCCCCAGGGAATGACGGTCTGTCGCACCGCGCAGCGCCGCCCGCAGATTGAATCTAGGCGGCCTCGAGCTTGGCCGCAATATCCTGGATCTGCTTGGCCAACTTTTCTATGGAGCCGGCGACGGCGTCTTCGTTGGCGATCGCGGAGCCACCGCGCTGAATCCGGTCCAGCTCGGCGTTGGAATCGTTCAGTTCGTCCGACAGCAGCAGCGACACCATCAGCAGCAGGCGCGCTTCGCCCGCCTGGCCCACGGTCTTAACCAGTTCATCCACGCGCCGGCCGATTTCGGAGGCCAGATCCTGCAGGTGCTTTTCCTGCCCGTCATTGCAGGTGAGGTCGTAGGTGCGGCCGTTGATCACCACGGGAACGTTCGACATCGCTTTAGGCCTCCACCAGGGCCTTGAGGCGGCCGATTGCCGCATCCAGCCGGTTGGAGACGGTGCGCGCCTCCGTCTGCAGCGCATTGTGGTGCTGCTTCAGCGATTTCAGCTCATCGGACAGGCGCGTGCGCTCGGAATCATGGCGCTCCAGGTGCGATTCCACCGCGGAATGCAGCCGGTCGATGGCGGCGTCGAGTTGATCCAGGGCAGTCATGAGGCGAGACATCTCGGCGGTTTCAAGCCGTTAGCGGATTTTCTAGCGGTTCAGTCTGAATACGCGGAAACATTAGGCGGGCGGGTATCGGCCCGTCAACCGCCGAAGCCCATGGCGCCTCTCGGGAATATGACCGTTGACGGGGCCAAAACCCGTCGGCAATTTGCCCCGCAATCGCCGGATCGCCATCAATTTCCGCCAGCAAATCATCAGAGGAAGCGCAGGATATGCAGGGCGCCACGCCAAGCCGCCAATCGTCAGCCATTGCCGCAGGGGTCGATCACCGCGACATGGCCAACGCCATCCGCGCCCTGGCCATGGATGCGGTAGAAAAGGCCAATTCCGGCCATCCGGGCATGCCCATGGGCATGGCCGACGTCGCCACCGTCCTTTTCGGCCAATTCCTGAAATTCGATCCCGCCGATCCGCAATGGCCCGACCGCGACCGCCTGGTGCTGTCGGCGGGCCATGGCTCCATGCTGCTCTATGCCCTGCTCTATCTCACCGGCTATCCCGACATGACGCTGGATGAGATCAAGCGGTTCCGGCAACTCGGCAGCCGCACCGCCGGCCATCCGGAATACGGCCACGCCGCCGGAATCGAGACCACCACCGGTCCGCTGGGCCAGGGCCTGGCCAATTCGGTCGGCATGGCGATGGCCGAGCGGCTGCTGAACGCGCAGTTCGGCAACGATCTGGTGGATCACAAAACCTACGTCATCGCCGGCGACGGCTGCCTGATGGAGGGCATCAGCCACGAGGCGATCTCGATGGCGGGTCATCTGAAGCTCAACAAGCTGGTGGTGCTGTTCGACGACAACAGCATCTCCATCGACGGCCCCACTTCGCTGTCGGTGTCCGACGACCAGCTGGCGCGCTTCACCGCCAGCGGCTGGCGCGTCGAGCGCATCGACGGCCACGATGCCGCCGCCATCGCCGCCGCGCTGGCCCGGACGCAGAGCAGCGACAAGCCCAGCCTGATCGCCTGCCGCACGGTCATCGGCTATGGCGCGCCGAAGAAGGCCGGTACCTCGGCGACCCACGGTTCGCCGCTGGGTGCTGAGGAAGTGGCGGGCGCGCGCGAAAAGCTCGGCTGGTCCCACGCGCCATTTGTCGTTCCGAACGAAATCCTTTCTTCCTGGCGCGCCTTCGGCGAGCGTGGCGCCGGCGCCCGCGCGGCCTGGAAAGGCCGTCATGTGAAGCATAAGGACCGGGCCGAATTCGACCGCCGCATCAAGGGCGACCTGCCGGCAGGATTCGCGGCTGCCGTCGCCGCGCTGAAGCAGGCGACATCGGCGGAAGCGCCGAAGATCGCGACACGGCAATCCTCGCAGAAGGTGCTGGACGCCCTGGCGCCGGTGTTGCCGGAGCTGGTCGGCGGTTCGGCGGATCTTACGGGCTCGAACAACACCAAGGCCAAGGACATGGGCGCCTTCAGCGCCAGCAACTATGGCGGCCGCTACATCTATTACGGCGTTCGCGAGCATGGCATGGCCGCGGCGATGAACGGCATGGCGCTGCATCGCGGCCTCATTCCTTATGGCGGCACGTTCCTGGTGTTCACCGATTACTGCCGGCCCTCGATCCGCCTCGCGGCGCTGATGGGGCTGCGGGTCATCTATGTCATGACCCACGACTCTATCGGCCTGGGCGAAGACGGCCCAACCCATCAGCCGATCGAGCATCTGACGTCGCTGCGCGCCATGCCGAACCTGCTGGTGTTCCGCCCCGCCGACACGGTAGAAACCGCGGAATGCTGGGAACTGGCGCTGCAGCAGAAGGACCGGCCGTCGGTGCTGGCGCTGACGCGGCAGGCGCTGCCGACGCTGCGCACGGAACATAAGGCGGAGAATCTCTGCGCCCGCGGCGGCTATGTGCTGGCCGAGGCGGGCAAGCCGGCGAAGGTCACGCTGATCGCCACCGGCTCCGAGGTCATGCTGGCCATGGAGGCGCGGACCAAGCTGGAGGCCGAGGGCATCGGCGCCCGCGTCGTGTCCATGGCCTGCACCGAATTGTTTGACGCCCAGGATGCCGCTTACCGCAAGTCCGTGCTCGACGAGAAAACCGTGCGAGTCGCCATCGAGGCGGCATCGCCCTATGGCTGGGAGCGCTATGTCGGGCCCGCAGGCGCGGTGATCGGCATCAACAGTTTCGGCGCATCGGCCCCGGCCGGCGATCTCTACAAGCATTTCGGCGTCACCGCCGAGGCTGCCGTCGCGGCGGCCAAGCAGCGACTGTAAGGAGAAGATCATGGCCATCCGCCTCGCCATCAACGGCTTCGGCCGCATCGGGCGCCTCGTCCTGCGCGCCATCCTCGAGGGCGACCGCCGCGACGTGGAAGTCGTCGGCATCAACGATCTCGGCCCGGTGGAAACCAACGCCCATCTCCTGCGCTACGACACCGTGCATGGCCCGCTGAACAAGCAGGTGACGACGAAAGAGGGCGGCATCGACGCCGGCCGCGGCTGGATGAAGGTGACGGCGGAGCGCGATCCCGCCAAGCTGCCCTGGAAGGAGCTGAACGTCGACATCGCGCTGGAATGCACGGGCCTCTTCACCAAGCGCGACGATGCGGCGAAGCATCTGCAGGCCGGCGCCAAGCGGGTGCTGATCTCAGCGCCCGGCACGAACGCCGACCTCACGGTGGTCTATGGCGTCAATCATCATAAGCTCGAGAAGAGCCACACCATCGTTTCCAACGCCTCCTGCACCACCAACTGCCTGGCGCCGGTGGCGGCGGTGATGCACAAGGCGATCGGCATCGAGCAAGGCTACATGACGACGATCCACAGCTACACTGGCGACCAGCCGGTGCTGGACACGCTGCACAAGGACCTCTACCGCGCCCGCGCCGCGGCGCTGTCCATGATCCCGACCACGACCGGTGCGGCGAAGGCCGTCGGCGAAGTGCTGCCCGAGCTGAAGGGCAAGCTGGACGGCTCGTCGATCCGCGTGCCGACGCCGAACGTCTCGATGATTGATTTCAAGTTCGTGCCGAAGCGCGCCACGTCCGTCGACGAGGTCAACAAGATCGCGATCGAGGCGGCGACGGGCAGCAACAGTCCGCTGAAGGGCATCCTGGCGGTGAACGATCAGCCGCTGGTGTCCAGCGACTTCAATCACAATCCCGCGAGTTCCACTTTCGACCTGAAGCAGACGCAGGTGATCGAGGGCAAGCTGGTGCGCGTGCTCTCCTGGTACGACAATGAGTGGGGCTTCTCCAACCGCATGGTGGACACGGCGGTGGCGCTGGCGAAGCTGGGCTAACCGCGAAACTCGTTCTCGGCTTCTTCGTCGTCTTCGAACTGGTCGCGCTCGTCGAAGTGGCCCTGCCGCTCGGCGGCCATGAACCAGATGCGGTAGAATTCCGTCATCGCCGCCGCGGCGGCGTCGCGGTCATAGCCCGACAGCATGGTCCAATCGCGGCGGGCGCGATCCAGCCGCACGGCTTCGTCGCGCAATCTGCGCTGGTCGGCGCTGGGAAACTGTACGATGTCGCCCATAGTCGGCTCCTTAGGCTCCTGTACATAAGCAGTCTAAGGCCGCGATACATACCCACCGGTTAACCAATCCGTTATCGATTCGTTAGCGCGCCGCAAGCGGCTGAAATCGGATGCGAATCGCTCGTCAGCCGCGTGGCGCGGCTGTTATTCTGATTGCGGATTTCAGGGGCTGGAGCGGGGAAAAAGAGTGAGGCGCGCATCAAATGGCCAGGGAGGCTAACCGAAAATGATGCGCGCCTCGACAGCGCTGATGTCTGGTTGGCGAAAGGGGCCAGGAATATCGCCAACACGAAAGAATATAGGCGGGCTTCGCGCCGCTATCCGTGACGCCCGTCACAATGCCCGCAGATTTCCGATGATGACGCTCAAGTGCTTGCAGCAGAGGGCAAATATTCTGCGATGAGACGCGCATTTTTCGTTGTCCATTCTTTGTCACAGGCAAAAGCGGCGGTTGCGGCGGCAGCGGAGCGCAATCTTGCGGTGACGCTGCTGAGCGCGCCGGGTGCGGCGGCGTTCGCCGGTGCGGGCTGGTTCGCGGCGCTGATTCGCGCGGCGCGTGAGTCGCAGCGGCATGTGGAGATCGCGGGCATCCTCGATTGCGGGCCGCGGGCAGATCTGGTGCAGGCGGCATTCCGCGAGAAGTTGACCCAGGTCGTATTCACCGGCGATGCCAGACAAGTGCGGCCGCTGCGGGATATCGCGCGGCAATGGCAGGCGGAGATTCTGCGGCGGCGGCCGAAGGCCTGCGATCTGCGCCACGCGGCGGATCCCGCGGCAGTCTGCGCTGCCTGGCTCGATAACGGCGCGGATTTGAAAAAGCGCCGCCCGCGCGCTATCCAAAGACCGGCAGCCCGAAGCAAGAAAAGAAAAGGCAGGTAGGTCGTCATGGAGCTCACCCCGCAGGTCCGCAAGATTCTCTCCTGGTACGAAAGCGACAGCCCGGGGACGAAGGCTAACCTGGCGCGTCTGCTGATGCAGGGGCGGCTGGGCGGCACCGGCCGCATGATCATCCTGCCGGTGGATCAGGGCTTCGAGCATGGCCCGGCCCGCAGCTTCGCGGTGAACGCGCCGGCCTATGACCCGCATTACCATTTCCAGCTGGCGATCGATGCGGGCCTGTCCGGCTATGCGGCGCCGCTGGGCATGATCGAGGCGGGGGCCGCCACCTTCGCCGGTGCGATTCCCACAATCCTCAAGGTCAACAGCTCCAACAGCCTGGCCAACGCCAAGGACCAGGCGGTCACCGGCTCGGTGCGCGAGGCGCTGCGGCTCGGCTGTTCGGCCATCGGCTTCACCATCTATCCCGGCTCCGACCATGCCTTCGCCATGATGGAGGAGATCGCGGAGATGGCGCGGGAGGCGAAGTCCTACGGCCTCGCCGTGGTGATCTGGTCCTATCCCCGGGGCAACATGTCCAAGCCCGGCGAGACCGCCATCGACATCACCGCCTATGCCGCCCACATGGCGGCCCTGCTCGGCGCCCACATCATCAAGGTCAAGCCGCCGACCGAGGTGCTGGAGCAGGACGAGGCGAAGAAGGTCTATGAGAAGGAGAAGATCGACATCGGCAGCCTCAAGGCCCGCATCGCCCACATCATGCAGTCCTGCTTCAATGGCCGCCGCATCGTCGTGTTCTCCGGCGGCGCCGCCAAGGATGTGGAGGGCCTCTACGAAGAAGCCCGCGGCATCCGCGACGGCGGCGGCACCGGCCTGATCATCGGCCGCAACAGCTTCCAGCGGAAGCGCGAGGACGCGCTGAAGATGCTGGATAATCTGATCAAGATCTTCCTCGGGCAGGCGTAGGCGCTCGAGACATCCCAAAAATTGTCATCCCGGGGCCGCCGCTTCAGCGGCGGAGCCCGGGACCCATGAACACGGAACTCGTCAAGTTCTCTTGACTACGGCTCGGTGATCATGGGTCCCGGATAACCTCGCTGACGCTCGGTTTCCGGGATGACAAATGCGGGGTTTCGACCACCGAAGAATCTACTTAACAATATAAAGATATCCTTATATACTCTCTCCCTCGACCCCGACCGGGAGAGCCTGCGCATGCGCGTTCTCGACACCCCATCAGCCGGATTTGCCGGGCTTCTCGCCGGCCTGCGGGCCGTGGCCGAGAATAGCCGGCTGCGGCTGCTGGCGCTCTGCGCGCAGGGAGACCTGACCGTGGGCGATCTCTGCGCCATCCTGGGCCAGAGCCAGCCGCGGGTGTCGCGGCATCTGAAGCTGCTGTTCGAGGCCGGGCTCCTGGACCGGCTGCCGGAGGGCAATGCGGTGCGGCTGCGGCTGGCCGATGGCGGCCCGGGCGGCGGCCTCGCCCGGCAGATCCTCCAGCTCCTGCCCGCCGGTGACGAGACGCTGCGGCTGGACCGCGAGCGGCTGGAGCAGATCCGCGGGGAGCGCGCCGCCGAAGCCGCCGCCTATTTCCGCAAGAACGCCGGCGGCTGGAACAAGCTGCGGGCGCTCTATGTGGATGAGGAGCGGGTGGCGGCGGAGCTGCGGCGGCGGCTGCCGGCGCAGCGGAACATCGAACTCTTGGATGTGGGCACTGGCACCGGGCGCCTGCTGGAGCTGCTGTCGCCCCATATTGCCCGCGGCACCGGCATCGATTTGTCGCGGGACATGCTGGCGGTGGCGCGGGCCAACCTGCTGCGCGCCGGCGCCGGCAATTGCCTGGTGCGGCAGGCGGACATGTACCGCCTGCCCTGGACCGAACCGCAATTCGACCTCGTCACCATCCACCATGTGCTGCATTACGCCGAGGACCCCGCCGCGGCGGTTTCCGAAGCCGCGCGGCTGCTGAAGCTGGGCGGGCGGCTGCTGATCGTCGATTTCGCGCCTCACAATCTGGAGCGGCTGCGCAGCGAGCATGCCCACCGCCGCCTCGGCTTCGCCGACGGCGAGGTGGTGAAATGGTGCCGCGCCGCGGGCTTGCGCGTCTATCGCGTGGAGCATCTGCCGGGCAAGGAGCTGACCGTCAGCATCTGGCAGGCCGACCGCGCGTCGATGCGCAACGCCGCCGCCAATGCCGGGAGGAACGCCGCATGAGGCACCTGCCCCGCACTTTCCTGCGTGCCGTTCCCGCATTACAGCCGGCCGCGCCGCCGAAGATCTCCTTCGAGTTCTTCCCGCCGAAGAGCGAGGCGGCCGCGGTGCAGCTCTGGGCCACCATCGATGCGCTGAAGCCGCTGCAGCCGCGCTTCGTCTCCGTGACCTATGGCGCCGGCGGCAGCACGCGGGAGACCACCTTCGAGACGGTGAAACGCCTGGCGCATCATGCCGGACTCGCCGCCGCGGCGCATCTCACCTGCGTCGGCAGCAGCCGTGCGGAGATCCGCGATCTGCTGGAACGCTATTGGGAGATCGGCATCAGGCACATCGTCGCGCTGCGCGGCGATCCGCCGGCCAACGATCCCGCTTTCCGGCCCCATCCCGACGGCTATGAATATGCCGCCGACCTGGTGGCGGGCATCCGCGCCGCCGGCGATTTCGAGATCAGCGTCGCGGCATTCCCGGAAGGCCATCCGCAGGCGCAGGACCTGGACAGCGACATCGCCAACCTCAAGCGCAAGATCGATGCCGGCGCCACCCGCGCCATCACCCAGTATTTCTTCGACGCCGCGACCTATCTGCGCTTCCGCGACCGCGCCGCGGCGGCCGGGATCACGGCGCCGCTGGTGCCGGGCATCCTGCCGGTGACCAACTTCGCCCAGGTGGTGAAGTTCAGCCGCCTCTGCGGCACCGCCATCCCACCCTGGCTGGCGGAGCTGTTCGACGGGCTGGACGACGATCCGGAGACGCGGAAGCTGGTGGCGGCCATGGTGGCGACAGAGCAATGCCGGGCGCTCAGGGCCGAGGGCGTCGACGAATTCCACTTCTACACCCTGAACCGGGCCGACCTGACCCTGGGCATCTGCCGCCGCCTGGGCCTGAAACCGGCGCCGGCGGCGGGTTTGGCCGGCGGCCTGGCGGCTCAGCCGGTGCCGCCCGCGGTGGACCCGACGATCGGGTGAATCCGCAATAATGCTGCGGGTTTAGGGGCATGGCCGGGGCCTACCCCCGCCATGGACTCATCTGGGCCCACCTGTTACGTTCCGGCCGCTTTTCGGGACGGCCCGACAGCTTCAGCACTCAGGACAAGACGATGAAGATCAGCGGCAGCGAAGTCCGTCAGGGCTACGTCATTGAATATAAGGGCAAGCTTTATCGCGTCGCCAAGGCGCAGCCCGTGCAGTTGGGCAATTGGCGCTCCTACCTGCAGGTGGAGCTGCGCGAGCTGCATGGCGGCACCAAGCTCAATGAACGCTTCCGGCCGGACGAGACCTTCGAGAAGGCGACGCTGGAGGAGAAAGACTTCCAGTTCCTCTACAAGGAAGGCGAGCAGTTCACCTTCATGGAGAACGAGACCTATGAGCAGATTTCGCTGAACCAGGAGGAGATCGGCGACAGTGCCGTGTTCCTGAAGGACGGCATGGTCGTCACCATCCTGTTTCACGACGGCAAGGCGCTGTCCGTCGCGCTGCCCGATACCGTGACGATGGAAATCGTCGAGGCCGACCCCGTGGTGAAGGGGCAGACCGCGTCATCCTCCTACAAGCCGGCGAAGCTGGAGAACGGCGTGCGCATCCTGGTGCCGCCCCACATCGCCGCCGGCACCCGCGTGGTGGTGAACACCGCCGATTCAAGTTATGTCGAGCGGGCGAAGGATTAGGTTTTTCTCAATCGGAGAAGTCAAAAAAATTCGTCATCCCGGAAGGCGCGCGAAGCGCGACTATCCGGGACCCATGAACACCAAGCCGTCGTCGAGATAACCTCCATTGGTCCGTGTTCTTGGGTCCCGGGTTCCGTCGCTGACGCTCCGGCCCCGGGATGACAATAGAGTGAAGTCGTCAATCAGGCTGCATCCCCCACCAAACATTTGAAAGCCCCCTCATGGCGTCGCGCTCTGCCGTCATCAATGTCATGGTCCGCGCCGCGCAGAAGGCGGCGCGGCGGCTGAAGCGCGACTTCGGCGAGGTCGAGCATCTGCAGGTCTCGGTCAAGGGCCCGGGAGATTTCGTTTCCAACGCCGACCTGCGCGCGGAACAGACGCTGCGCGAGGAGCTGCTGAAGGCGCGGCCCGATTTCGGCTTCGTGCTGGAGGAAGGCGGCATCCAGGAAGGCAGCGACCCCGATCACCGCTGGCATGTGGATCCGCTGGATGGCACCACCAACTTCCTTCACAGCATTCCCCATTTTGCCATCTCCATCGGCCTGGAGCGCGCGGGCGAGATCATCGCCGGCGTGGTCTATGACCCGATCAAGGAAGAGCTGTTCTGGGCCGAGAAGGGCATCGGCTGCTATCTCAACGACCGGCGCCTGCGGGTCTCCGCGCGGCGCAAGCTGGACGAGTTGGTGGTCGCCACCGGCCTGACGCCGCGCAACCGCGCCAAGGATGCCGAGCGGAAGGAATTCGTCGCCCAGATCGACCGGGTGGTGGAGGCGACCGCGGGCCTGCGCCGCTTCGGTTCGGCGTCGCTGGACCTCGCCTATGTGGCGGCCGGCCGCTTTGACGCGTTCTGGGAGAACCAGTTGGCGTCCTGGGACATCGCGGCGGGCATCTGCCTGGTGCGCGAGGCGGGCGGCTTCGTCACGGAGATCGATGGCGGCCCCAACCTGCTGAAGACCGGCAGTACGCTGGCCTGCAATGTGCATCTATATCAGTCATTCAAGAAGCTGCTGAACGAGGCGGCGAAGGCCCGCTGAGACCAGGCGCATTGCGGCAGAATCATGGCGAATCGGCGGGGTCTAGCGTGTTGTCGGGTTCGGGCGGGCTGGACTATAGTGGCACCGATCGAATCGCTGCTTTGTCAGACTCCGAGATTTCTCCACGCCGACCGCGGCCAGCCTGCATGAAAACAACTCACCGCCTTCACCCTCTCCTCCCCGCCGCCCTGATTGCCGTGGCCGCGATCTCGTTCGCGCCGCCGGGCTTCGCCCAGGAAGAGGCGCCGAAGGTCAATGTCATCGTCAATGACAACGCGCTCGACGAACTGCCCTATGGCAGCGAGGAATTGCCCTTGCCGCCGCCGGACAAGCGGCCGATCAGCCGGCTGCTGATTGCGCCGAACGGCCGCATCGTCGGCACGGCCGATCTCTCGAGTTCGCCGGAAGCCACCGTTTCATCGGCGCCGACGACGCCGATCCAAGCGACGGAATTGGGCACGACCGGCACGGAAACCGCAGCGGCCGATCCGGCGGCGACGGCGCCGGAGTCCGCCGAGGAAACAACCGCCGGCGAACCCGCGCTGACCAGCGAGAACACGGAAGGCCTCTTGGAAGGACAGCTCCGCATCCCCTTCGAGGAAGGTTCCAAGGTCATCCCGGAGACGGTGAAGGGGCAGATCGTCGGCCTGATCGAACGGATGAACAGCGACTACGCCCTGCAGCTGCAGGTGCTCGCCTATGCCAGCGGCGACGATGACGAAGTCGGGTATGCGCGCGGCGTGTCGCTGGCGCGGGCCCTGGCCATGCGCAACTTCCTGGCCGAGAACGGACTCGACCTCTCGCGGATAGAAGTGCGCGCCCTCGGCAACACCGCCCAGGAAGATCCCGCCGACCGCGTGGATCTGATTCCGCTGGTTCAGTGACAGGTCCCGGACAGATCCTCGCCGCAGTGAACAGGACGGTCGCATGACCCGGCCGACCCGCTATCTCCTGCTGATGATTCTCTGCATGATCGCGGTCGCCGCGCTGGGCGTGGTGCTGGCGCCGCAGCTGAGCGCCGCCTATTCGCACAATCCCGCGCTGAATGCCGGCATCTTCATCGTCTTCCTGATCGGCGTGGTCTTCATCTTCTGGCAGGTGCTGCGGCTGAAGCGGGAGATACTCTGGATCGACCGGTTCCGCTCCGGCGATCCGACGCTGTCCACCGACCGCGGGCCGCGGCTGCTGGCGCCGATGGCGGCGATGCTGCGGGACCGCAAGGGGCGCTTCAGCCTGTCGGCGCAATCGCTGCGCTCGCTGCTGGACGGCATCAATTCGCGGCTCGACGAATCCCACGACATTTCCCGCTATCTCATCGGCCTGTTGGTTTTCCTCGGCCTGCTCGGCACCTTCTGGGGCCTGCTGAAGACCATCGACGGCGTGGCCGGCACGCTGTCCACCATCAGCGTGGCTGGCGACGCCACACAGCTTTTCGACCAGCTCAAGGCCGGGCTGCAGGCGCCGCTGGCGGGCATGGGCACGGCCTTCAGCTCGTCGCTGCTGGGCCTCGCGGGATCGCTGGTGCTGGGCTTCCTCGAACTGCAGGCGAGCCAGGCCCATAACCGCTTCTTCAACGAGCTGGAGGATTGGCTGTCCGGGCAGACGCGGCTGTCATCGGGCGGACCGCTGGGCGACGGCGAGCAGCCGATCCCCGCCTATATCCAGGCGCTGCTGGAGCAGACCGCCGACAGCCTGGACAATCTGCAGCGCACCATGAGCCGCGGCGAGGAAGGCCGCGCCCAATCCAATGCCAGCCTCAACGCGCTGGCCAACGGTCTGTCGGACCTGACCGACCAGATGCGCAGCGAGCAGCAGCTGATGAAGAAGCTGGCGGATGCGCAAGCGGAGCTGCGGCCGGCGCTGGCGCGCATGGCGGAACTGGCGGCCTCGGGCGGTTTCGGCATCGACGACACCAGCCGCAACCATCTGCGCAATATCGACCTGCATATCACCAGACTGATCGACCAGATCGGCCACGGCCAGCAGAACACCGTGCAGGAGCTGCGCGGCGAGATCCGGATGGTCGCCCGCACCATCGCCGCCATCGCCGAAGGCGAGCAGCAGAGGTAGCCGCCCATGGCCGCGATGTCGCGAGGCCGCCGGCGCGAATTCAATGCCTGGCCGGGCTATGTGGACGTGCTGAGCACGCTCCTGATGGTCGTCATCTTCGTGCTGATGGTCTTCGTCATCGCCCAGGTGTTCCTGAGCCGGGCACTGACCGGCAGCCAGGATGCGCTGGCTGAGCTGCAAACGCAGCTTGCGGCGTTGTCGAACACGCTGGCGATGCGGGTCGACGAAAAGGAAAAGCTGAGCGCGCAATTGACGGAGCTGTCGTCGACGCTGGCCGCGGTGACCGCCAGACGGGACGATCTCAGCCAGCAGCTCACGGTGGTGATCGGCGAACGGGATGCGCTCAAGAAAGAGCGCGACGCCTATGCCGCCGAGCTGGCCGCCGCCCAGCAGGGCGCCGCGGAGCTTGACGACAAGGCCAAGGCGGACTTGGCCGCGAAGGCCAAGGAGATCGAAGAGGCTTATAAGACGGTCGATGCCGACCGCGAGAAGATCACGGCGCTGCTGCGGGACATCGCCGTGCTGGAAAGCCTGCGGGACGAGATGGCGCGCAAGCTGCTGGCGCAGGAGGATGCGCTCAAGGCAGGCGGACGCAACGCGCAAGGCGACGGAGGACGAGCTCAAGAAGGCGGAGCTGTCGCTGAGCCTGAGCGAGGAAGAGAAGAAGAAGACCTCCTCGGACCTGATCGAGGAAAAGAAGATTTCGGAATCGGCGCGGCTGCAGATGGCGATGCTCAATCAGCAGCTGCTGGAGCTGCGCAACCAGATTGCGACTCTCAATGCCGCGCTGGACGCCTCGGAGCAGAAGGCCAAGGACCAGGAAGTGCAGATCGCCGATCTGGGCTCGCGGCTCAACGCCGCGCTGGCCAACAAGGTGGCGGAGCTGGCGTCCTACCGTTCCGAGTTCTTCGGGCGCCTGAAGGAAGTGCTGGGCGAGCGGCCGGACATCCAGGTGGTGGGCGACCGCTTCGTATTCCAGTCGGAAGTGCTGTTCGACGTGGCCTCAGCCGATATCGCCGAGGCGGGCAAGGCGCAACTCGCGGGCTTCGCCAAGACGCTGCTGGAGATCTCCGCCAAGATCCCGAACGATATCGACTGGATCCTGCGGGTGGACGGCCACACCGATGCGCGGCCGATCGCCACCTACCAGTTCGCCTCGAACTGGGAACTCTCATCGGCGCGGGCCATCGCCGTGGTGAAATATCTGGCGAGCCAGGGCGTGCCGCCGAACCGGCTGGTGGCCGCGGGCTTCGCCGAGAACCGGCCGCTGGATACCTCGGGCAGCGAAGAGGCCTATCGCCGCAACCGCCGCATCGAGCTGAAGCTGGATCAGCGGTAGCTACTCCGCGATCTGCCGCAGCGATTGCTCTGCCTCCGCGAGCGAGGGCTGCTCGAACTGCAGCGCGGCGAGGCGCGCATATAATCCGCCCTTGCGCACGAGGTCGGCGTGGGTGCCCTCCTCGACGATGCGGCCGTGATCCATGACCACGATGCGGTCGGCCTTGAGCACGGTGGCCAGGCGGTGGGCGATGATCAGCGTGGTGCGGCCCACCATCAGCCGGTCCAGGGCCTGCTGCACCATGCGCTCGCTTTCGGCGTCGAGCGCGCTGGTGGCTTCGTCCAGCAGCAAGAGGGCGGGATCGCGCAGGATGGCGCGGGCAAGCGCGATGCGCTGGCGCTGACCGCCGGAGAGCCGCACGCCCCGCTCGCCCAGCGCCGTGGCGAAACCCTGGGGCTGGCGGTCGAGGAACTCGGTGGCGTAGGCGGCATCGGCGGCGGCGCGCACGGCGGCGTCATCGGCGGCGGGCCGGCCATAGCGGATATTCTCCAGCGCCGAGGCGGCGAAGATCACCGGCTCCTGCGGCACCAGGCCGATGCGGGCGCGGATGTCGGCCGGATCGGCGGCGCGCAGCTCCACGCCGTCGAGGGTGATCGAGCCGGATTGCGGATCGTAGAAGCGGAGCAGGAGCTGGAACACCGTGGTCTTGCCGGCGCCCGAAGGGCCGACGATGGCCACTTTCTCGCCGGCGCGCACATCCAGGGTGAAATGGGCGAGCGCCGCCGTCTCCGGCCGCGTGGGATAGTGGAACGTGACGTCGTGGAACGCGACAGCGCCGGCCGCCGGCTGCGGCAGCGGCAGGGGATTTTCGGGTGCTGCGATCAGCGGCGGCGTGTTGAGGATCTCCGCCAGCCGTTCCATGGCGCCGGCCGCCCGCTGCAGATCGCCGAACACCTCGGCGATGGCGCCGATCGAGCCGGCGACGAAAGCCGCATAGATGATGAAGGCCGACAGCTCGCCGCCGGTGAGCCGTCCAGCCAGCACGTCATGGCCGCCGATCCACAGCACGAAGGTGATGGCGCCGAACACCAGCAGCATGACGATCGCCACCAGCAGCGCGCGGGCGCGGATATAGCCGAAGGCGGCGGCCAGGCCGGCATCGATGCGGGCGCCCAGGAACTGCCGGTCCACCGCCTCATGGGTGAAGGCCTGCACCGTGCGCACCGCATGCAGGCTTTCTTCCGCATAGGCGCTGACATCGGCGATGCGGTCCTGGGTCTTGCGCGACAGGCGGCGCACCCGGCGCCCGAAGACGATGATCGGCAGCACCACCAGCGGCACCACCAGGAAGGCGAGGCCGGTCAGCTTCGGGCTGGTGATCAGCATCATGGCCGCACCGCCGACGAACAGCAGCAGATTGCGCAGCGACACGGAGACCGAGGTGGCGACCACGGCCTGCAGCAGGGTCGCATCGACGGTCAGCCGCGACAGCACCTCGCCGGTGCGGGTGGATTCATAGAAGGCGGGACTGAGGCCGATGATGTGGCGGTAGAGATGGCGGCGGATATCCGCCACCACCTGCTCGCCCACGGCGGCCAGCAGGGACACCCGGACAAAGGTGGCGGCCACCAGGACCGCCGTGCCGGCGATGATGATCAGCAGCGCCTGGTCCAGCAGCCCGGCATTGCCGGTGCCAAAGCCGCTGTCGATCAGGGCGCCGATGCCGCGGCCCAGGGCCAGCACCATGATCGCCGCCACGCCGGCCGCGGTGACGGCGGCGGCCAGGCGCCAGCGGTAGGGCTTCACGAACGGCCAGAGATCCGCCAGCAGCCAGAGATCGCGGCTGATGGCGCGGTCTTCGGCCGGCCGGGCGGTGCTGCCAATGGGACGTCGGGCCATGGTCGGCGGAGCTACCTTTCGAAAGGCCGGTTTGGCGGGCGGATGCTACTGCCCAAGTAATTGACAATCCAATGTATTTTGCCGGGTCCCGGAGGCCTGGGGTGCGGCATGGGCGCACTCTTGCGCCGCCGCCGCCCGTTGGCTATAACCCCGGCCTCTTTTCCGGAGCCCGGTACCATGAAAAAAGGCATTCACCCCGACTATCACGAGCTCAACATCGTGATGACGGACGGCAGCACGTTCAAGACCCGTTCCACCTATGGGAAGCCGGGCGATACGCTGCGCCTGGACATCGATCCGAAGTCCCATCCGGCCTGGACCGGCGTGCATCGCCTGATGGATACGGGCGGCCAGCTGGCCAAGTTCAACAAGCGCTTTTCCGGCATGGGCCTGAAGACAAAGTAAGGCAGATCAACGAATTCGGTTAACACGGCCGCCTTATGGGCGGCCGTTGCCGTTAAGGGCGATTTTTGCGCCGGCGGCCCGCCGCAAGCCCTTGAACCCCCCAAGTCCGATCCCACATCCACGGTCGCGAGGATGCCCGTTTGGGGTCCTCGCGTTACCGCGGCTAACAGCCGCTTCCCATGTTGCTCAACTCTGGAGGATATGGACCCATGCGGACCACCTTTGATCTCTCTCCCCTCTTCCGTTCCACCATCGGTTTCGACCGGATGTCGCGTCTGCTCGACGCCGCGATGCGCGCCGACGACAGCGCCGTTTCCTACCCGCCCTATAACATCGAAGTGCTCGGCGAGAACGCCTATCGCCTGACGATGGCGATCGCCGGCTTCGGTGAGAACGACATCAACATCACCGTGCAGGAAAATTCGCTGCTGGTGTCCGGCAAGACCGGGAAGTCCGACGAGGACAAGAAGTTCCTCTATCGCGGCATCGCCGGGCGCGCCTTCGAGCGCCGGTTCGAACTCGCCGACCATATCAAGGTCACGGGTGCGAGCCTGGTGAACGGCCTGCTCCATGTGGAGCTGGCGCGCGAAGTGCCGGAAGCGATGAAGCCGCGCACGATCAAGATCGAGACGAAGTCGCAGCCGAAGCCGACGGTCATCGAAGGCGTCAAGGCTGCCTAACTTTTCTAATCTCCGGCGTAGAATGTCCCAGGGCCGGACGGGCAACCGTCCGGCCCTTCCCTTTTCCGGCTAGACGAAATCGCGGAGTGCGTCGGTCACGGCGTCCGGCTGCTCGGTCATCATCATATGGCCGGCGGTGGGCAGGGTGACGGTGCGCGCGTCTGATAGGGCGTCGATGAGCAGCTTCGCCTTCGATGGCGGCGTCATACGGTCGGCGGCGCCGAGCAGGAAAAGCGTCGGGCAGCGGACGGCAGCGGCACGCGCCCGCGCCTGGTCGTAAGCGTTGCAGGCCGCGAGATCGGCGGCCAGCACGCCGTCAGGCGCGCGGTCGATCAGCCTGACCGCGCCGCCGGCCATCCACAGGCCGGGCGCCGGATGGCCGCCCACCTGGCCGCGGCGGGCATGGCCCCAGGAGGTGACCAGCTCGGCCGCCAGCACTTCATTGCGGTCGGCGGCGGCCTGCAGGTCGGGATGCACCGGCATGCGCTCGGCCACGCCCAAGAGCGCCAGCGCCCGCACCCGCTCCGGCCGGCGGCCCGCCAGATCCAGCGCGATCAGCGCGCCCATGCTGTGGCCCACCAGGGCGGCCTGGGAAATCTCCATCTTGTCGAGCAGTGCTGCGACCCAATCCGCCATATGCCGCGATGGAGGTCAGCGCCGGACCGGCGGACTTGCCATGGCCCGGCAGATCCAGCGCCAGCACTGCGCGGCCGTGATGGGCCAAGATAGCGCGCCTGCAGGCTCCAGACCGTGCGATCCATGCCGGCGCCGTGGATGAGAAGCACGGCGGGGAGAGACTTGTCGAAGACGCGCCCGCCGGTTGCGGCGAAGGCGGTTCCCGTGCCGAGTTCGATCTGCATTACAACATTCGCTGACCTACGGCTCGGAACGCGATCACATCCCTTTCTTGTCTTCCCCGCGAAAGCGGGGACCCAGAGTTGCAGCGCACACTGCCACTCCTGGGCCCCCGCTTTCGCGGGGGAGACAAATGAGGGAGTGCGGGAAGGTGCATCTTCTCATCACGCCTTCTGCGACGCCTTCAGCGCCTGGCCGAGATCGTCGAGGATGTCGGCCGGATCTTCGATGCCGACGGAGAGGCGGATCAGGTCTTCGCTGAGGCCCGCGGCTTTCAGCGCGTCGGCGTCGAGCTGCTGGTGGGTGGTGCTGGCGGGATGGATGACCAGCGTCTTGGCGTCGCCCACATTGGCCAGGTGGGAGGCGAGTTTCAGAGCTTCGATGAACTTGCGCCCGGCGGCGCGGCCGCCTTTCGGGCCGAAGCTGACGATGGAGCCAGGACCCTTGGGAAACAGGCGCTGCGCCAGCGCGTGATCCGGGTGATCGGCGAGGCCGGGATAGTTCACCCAGGCGACCGCCGGATTTGCTTTCAGGAATTCCGCCACGCGCTGGGCATTCGCCACGTGGCGCGCCATGCGCAGAGGCAGGGTCTCCACACCCTGCAAGATGTGAAAGGCGTTGGCCGGACTCATGCAGGCGCCGAAGTCGCGCAAACCCTCGGCGCGGGCGCGCATGACGAAGGCCTGGGGGCCGAACTCCTCGGCGAAATCGATGCCGTGATAGCCGGCATAGGGCTCGGTCAGCGTCGGGAACTTCCCTGACTTCTCCCAATCGAAGCGGCCGCTATCGACGATCACGCCGCCGATGGCCACGCCATGGCCGCCCAGCCATTTGGTGGCGGAATGCATGACCAGATCGGCGCCATGCTCGAACGGCCGGTTGAGACAGGGGGTGGAGAAAGTGGAGTCGATCAGCAGCGGCAGGCCGGCATTCATGGGCGATGGCGCTGACGCGGGCAATGTCCAGCACTTCCAGATTGGGATTGCCGAGCGTCTCCGCAAAAACCAGCCGCGTCTCCGGCCGGATCGCCTTGCGCAGCGCGTCATGGTCGCGGGGATTCACGAATGTCGTGGTGATGCCGAAGCGCGGCAGGGTCAGCTTCAGCAGATTGACGCTGCCGCCATAAATGGACGCGCTGGCGACAATATGGCTGCCCGCATCCATCAGCGTGGCGATGGCCAGATGCAGCGCCGCCTGGCCGCTGGCGGTGCAGACGCTGCCGACGCCGCCTTCCAGCGCGGCGATGCGTTCCTCCAGCACCGCGACGGTGGGATTGGAGATGCGGGAATAGAGATGCCCGGGCCGTTCCAGATTGAACAGCGCCGCCGCATGATCGGTATCGCGGAAGACGTAGGAGGTCGTCTGGTAGATCGGCACGGCGCGGGCGCCGGTGACGGGATCGGGCTCCTGCCCGGCATGCAGGCTGAGGCTGTCGAAATGCAGGAATTTGGGATCGGCCATGATGGTTTCTTTCGGCGGCGCGCGCTGCTGATTGGCGCAGCATCTGCGGAGTTCTATCGCCTGCCGGTAGACAAAAAGAAAGGCCGCCTGCCCGTAGGCGGCGGCCTATATTCTTGTTGCAGCCTCAACCTGTGTAACTTGCCGTGGGTGGGACGCTATTGAGGGCGGTTTCTAGCGTCAAGCTGAGAAATTTCCATGAGCGCTCATTTTTTGCTTGCAAGCGCCATCATCCTAGCGAACCGATTTTTTGGGGCCTGGACGAAAAAAAACCGCCGGGGTCGAAGCCGGCGGTCAAGTTAGACAGGGAGGCGTCAACAAGGATCAAAGAGACCCTTGGAATGATCCCCATGGCAGGGATCGACGCTGCCAAACTAGGCCCCAATCCGTTAAGCTATGGTTAACGACGTTTGGAAATTTTTTGATTCATGAATCTAATAAATTCAATCAGTTAGATGATTTGAATAGTGAAGCGGCAGCGCCCAGATGGGCTTTTTTCGCCTCGATCTTTACCTTGGTGCGGGCAATTTCGGCCTCCAGGGAGCTGCACATAATCGTTCAGTTCCTCGACCGACATCACATCCAGATTAACCGGCGGAATGAGCTTCTTGCGCGGTTCCAGGTCCTCGATGTCCATGCCTGCCTCCATTGTCGACGCCGATCCCGGCGGGTTGTCCCGGCCTGCCATCCATAATAAACGAAACTCCGCCCCGCCTTCCGCAACGAAATCACCCAGGGATAACCCATGGCCGCCCCCTTGCCGCGCGACATGACCGCCATCGAAATCGCCCAGCCCGGCGGGCCGGAGGTGCTGAAACCCGGGCGGCGGCCGGTCCCGGCGCCCGCCGCGGGCGAGGTGCTGATCGAGGTGGCGGCGGCCGGCGTGAACCGCCCGGACGTTCTGCAGCGGCAGGGCGGCTATGCGCCGCCGCCGGGGGCATCGGACATTCCCGGGCTGGAAGTGGCCGGGAAGATCGTGGCGGTAGGCAATGGCGCAGGGTCCTGGAAGGTGGGCGACAGCGTCTGCGCGCTGTTGGCCGGCGGCGGCTATGCCGAATATTGCGCGGCGCCGGCGCCGCAATGCCTGCCGGTGCCGGGCAAGCTGGACCTGATCCATGCGGCGGCGCTGCCGGAGACATTCTTCACCGTCTGGACCAATGTGTTCGACCGCGGGCGCTTGACGCGCGGCGAGACCTTCCTGGTGCATGGCGGCAGCAGCGGCATCGGCACCACGGCGATCCAACTCGCCCATGCCTTCGGCGCGCGTGTGATCGCCACGGCGGGCAGCGACGAGAAATGCCGGGCCTGCCGCGAGCTGGGCGCGGATATCGCGGTGAACTACCGGACCGAGGATTTCGCCGCCAAGGTGATGGAGGCGACCGAGGGCAAGGGCGCGGACGTGATCCTGGACATGGTGGGCGGCGACTACATCGCGAAGAATCTGTCCTGCCTGGCCATGGACGGGCGGCTGGTGCAGATCGCCTTCCTGAAAGGAAGCAAGGCGGAGATCAACCTGGCGCCGATCATGATGAAGCGGCAGACGCTGACCGGCTCGACGCTACGGCCGCGCTCGGTGGCGCAGAAGGGCGAGATCGCGCAGTCGCTGCGGGAGAAGGTCTGGCCGCTGCTGGAGTCCGGCAAGATCGCGCCGGTGATCTTCAAGACCTTTCCGCTCGCGCAGGCCGCCGAGGCGCACAGGCTGATGGAAAGCAGCGCCCATGTGGGGAAGATCGTGCTGGTGACAGCGAAGCCGTAGAGCTTCGCGCAATTTTCAGCCGAGCATCACGAGATGGTTGTCCCAAACCTGCAGCGGAAGGCTGGATATCCGGGATAGCTCTATCGATGCCGAAACTTCGCGGCCACTCAGAGCCAGCTCAGCACATCCCTCATTGCCAGAACTCGCGACGAATTCGGCGGCGTGGACCGTGGCCGCGAGGCCGCAGACATCGGCCATGCGGCGGGAGCCGATGAACTCGCCGCTAGCGATACTCCAGAAGGCGATGCGGTTGCCGTGGGGGCTGGTGGCGGCGAGGATTTCGCCGTCGCGGTCTACCGCGACGGAGCCGATATAGTTCTCCAGCGCCGCGAGTTCCTCGTCAGGCGTCGGCAGCATGCTCATTGTTCCCGCGGCGGATGAGATCATGCCGGCCAGCAGCGGCAGATCCTCGGCCTCGCCCTGATACTGGCCGCCGAAGAGGATGTCGCCGCGGGCCGTCAGCGCCAGATGGCGCAGGCTGAGATCGCGGTAGGAGGCATCGAGCTCGAACCGGGCCAGCAATTCGCCCTGCTCGCGGCCGACGAGATCGATAGTGGAACGCATGGAATCGGGATTGAGAACCTCGCGGCCGGAGTCCGGCAGCGTCATCAGGCCGCCATTGGCGATCACCAGGGTATGGCCATCGGGCAGCAGCGCGATATCGTGAGGGCCGATGCCGTGGGATGCAAACTCGCCCAGGCGCGCATAACCGGCGGTGGCGTCGTAGATGCCGATGATACCGTTGCCGGTCAGGGTATCATTTTCGGTGGCGTAGAGGCGTTTGCCATCGGCCGAATAGACGCCATGGCCGAAATAGTGGCGGTTCTCGCTGGCGGCTTGTTGTTTCGTAACGGCGCCGGTTTCCGTGTCGACAACGACGAACCAGGTGCCGGGGCGGCGGGCGAAGATCGCGGCTTCGCGCGAACCGGGCCGCAGCGTGATGTCGTGGCCGCGGGCGGGCAGATCGAGGGCGAACAACTCGCGCCCCCCGAGATCGAAGGCCGCCGCGCTGCCGGACTCCTCACCCTTCAACCGGCAGCCGATGTAGCTTGCCGCGGCCGATGTGGCGGCGCGTACCGGCCAGGCGGCGAGTGCCGCCGCGCCGCCAAGCCCGTGCAGAAATGTCCGCCTGTCAATCGCCATCGAGACTATTGAACCCCACGGTTACGCCGAGCACCAGCGGCACTTCTTCGAACGCGCGCTTGCCCGCGGCATCGGCGGCGTCGCGCAGCAGGATGAGATCGCGCCGCTGCGGTCCGGCCGCCAGCGCGCCGAGATCGCCGCTCAGCCGCTTGGCGACGCGCAGCGCGGTGTCGTTGTTGCGGAGCGCGGTGCTGTCCTTCTTGGGCATGCCTTCGGCGAGGATCTTCAGGATGGCGCCGGTGGCCTGCGAGATTGAGCTGGATGGCGCGCAGGGAACGGCCGCTGCGCCAGCCTTCGGCCATCTTCGGCCGCGTATCGGCCGGGTCCTTGCCCATGGCGGGATCGAGCTTCTTGTCCTTGATCAGCACATAGGCGCCGAGCAGATCGGTGGCCAGCGCCGCCTTCAGGCCGAGGCGATCTCCGGCATGGTCAGGCGATGGGCGATGGCGTTGTCACCATCGGCCCAGCCGGCATGCACTTCTCGCGCGATTGCCGAGATATTTGCGGCGATCGCGCTGCCCAGGCGGCAGCGGAATTCCGCTTCCGGGCTGCCGGCGAAATCAGCTTCGCTGGCACCTTCGGAGAACAGCAGACGCTCCAATGCCGGCAACCCTTGCACGCCGGCGCTGCCCTTGCGGAAGGTGTCCGGCGCCAGGGACGCATCGTCGGCCTTCGCCAAAGCCGACTTCAACGCCTTCTCGACCGCGTTCTTGCGTTCCGGCCAGAAGCTCAGCCGCTCGCCGCGGAAATCTTCGGCGACCGGGCCGTAATGGACCAGCTCGATCGACGACCAAGCAGTCGGCAGTTCGCTGATAGGCGTCACGGAGCGATGCCATGCCGGCGGATGAAGGCGCCGGGCAGAAAGACCGCCATTGCGTTTGCTGTACTTCGGCGGCAGTGACCAGATCGGCATAGCCGGGAACGATGACTTCATCGACAACGCGGTGGAGGAGATCGTCGGCGGATGTTTGTGCGTGCGCGGGGTGAGGCGTGGATTGGAGAAGCATCAGTAGGGCAAATGCAACACTGCAAATTACGCGGCGAGTCCAAATGGAAAAATTCCCCTCGCCCCTTGGGGGAGAGGGGGCAGGGGGTGAGGGGTTTCGCGTGCAAGCGCGCAGCGAGTTTTTCTCACCTTCCACGCCAATGCATTCGCGACTCACAAATCTACTCTGGTCGCCACAATTCCTTGTCGAACGCCTGCCGGCGCCGGACCCCTCACCCCTGCCCCTCTCCCCCAAGGGGAGAGGGGGTTCATTTTGAATTGCGATAGACATCACAGCTTCGCCAGCCATGCCAACAGCGTCGCGCGCTCTTCCGCAGTGAGGCCAATGTAAAGCGCGCGCGCCTTCGCCGCTTCGCCGCCATGGAGGCGGATGGCCTGGTCCAGCGTCGCGGCTTCGCCGCCATGGAGATAGCGGCGCTTGCCCTGCATCGGGTCGAGATCGATCAGCGGCGCGGTGCGCCATTCGGCGGCGGCGGCGGTATCGTCGCCGATCTTGCCCGCCGTCTCTGCGCCGAGATCATGCAGCAGAAGGTCGGTATGAACGAGAAGCAGATTGCCTTGGGCATCCGGCATGTTCGGATGGTGGCAGGCCGTGCAGCCGCTGGCGGCGAGCAGGCGCTCCGCTTCAGCATCGGACGGATAGTTCGGCGGCGGCAGGGATCGCACATAGGCAGCGATCAGGCGCACGATCTCCGCCGACATCTCCTCGCCATCGAGCTTGTCGCTTTGGCCGGTGACCATGCGCAGGCAGTCGGTTTCCGCCGGCGTGCAATCGCCATAGGGCGAGCGTTTGAACGGCGACGACAGGCCGAGATCGATCGAGGCCGCATCGGCGGTCTGCGCCTCCAGCGTCGCCGCCGTCGCCTTGGCGCCGAAGCGGCCGATATGCTCGATGCCGTCCTCGCCCATGATCAGGCGCGCCCGGCCGGAAATGCCATTGTCATCGGCATCATCGGGATCGGCAAGCGCGAGGACGGCGCTTTCGTCGATCCGCTCCAGCAGGCCGCGGCCGCGCAGCGACGGCGCGACGCGGGGCTCATAGACGAAGGGGTCCTTCACGGGATCGAGCAGGGTCTTGATCTGCACCATCAGCCGGTCGCCCTCAAGATGCGCCAGAACTTCGCCCTCGGGCATGAGGCCGGGCACGGCGCGGTCCTGGAGCTGCTGGCCTAGCACCGGATGGGGCGCGCCCTCCGGCGTCGCCACGCGGACCACGAGGCCGCGCATCACCAGCCGGCCGTCGAGCTCGAAGAAACGCGCCGCCCGCGCCTCCTTGTGGCAGGAATTGCAGGCCTTGCCGTTGAACAGCGGACCGAGACCGTCGGCGGCGTCGGTCGACGCCGGTGCGGCGATCCAGGCGCGCTCGAACAGCGCCTTGCCGGCGATGGCGTCGAGATCGCCGGCACACGCGGGAGCGCCGGACGCCAGCAATAAAGATACGACGAGAATGGCCCGCTTCATGCGATTCTCAGATAACCCATCATGCCCGTCTCCAGATGCTCCAGGATATGGCAATGGAGCATCCAATCGCCAGCGCGAGCGACGAAGGCTATCTCCACCCGTTCCTTCGGCGCGACCAGGACGGTGTCGGCCTGATGCACGGGCAGCGGCCGCCTGCTGGAACTGAGCACGGTGAAGGTATGGCCGTGCAGATGGATCGGGTGGGGATGGGGCGTGCCGTTCTGCAGGGTGAAGCGGTAACTCTTGCCGGCCTGCAGCCGGGCCAGAGGCGGCGGCAGCTTCTCATGGCCGTCGCGGGGCCAGGACAGCTTGTTGATCGACCAGAAGGTCTCGTCGCCGGTGCAAAGGCTGTCGAGAATGACGGCGGAGAGCGGATCGTCGGGATCGAGGGAGTCGACAAAGCTGGCGATGGAATCCGATGCGGCGCCGAAGAGGTAGGTCTGGGTCTCCGCGCCGGCAAGATCGGGTGCCGGGATCGGCGAGGCGAGCAGCGGCATGGGGCTGAAGGGGCCCGAGCGCAGGGCGACGCCTTCCGCCGTCAGTACCGCGAGGTCATAGAGGTCCGAGGCGCCGTAGTCGACCAGCTTGAAGCTCGCGCCGGGCGCCGGCGAGCGTACCGCGAGATCCAGCCGCATCGCCGGCCCCATGCGCCAGGTATCCAGCGGAAACGGCGCCACCGCATTGCCGTCGATGGCGATGACCTGCGCGTCGGCGCCCTCGATGCCCACCTCGATCACCCGCGTCGAATCCAGATTGAGAATTCGCAGGCGGAGATCGGCAGCGGCCGGCACCTTGCGCGCGAAGGCCGCGGCACCATTGACCGTGCGGACCGTGCCGAAGGTGCCGGCGCGGCTGGCGCCCTTGATGGTGCTGAAGGGCAGGAATGAGCCATCGGGCGCCAGGCGCCAGTCCTTGGCCGCCAGGATGATCTCGTCATCGAAGGGTACGGCTGTGTCGCCATCGACGATGAAGATGCCGGCAGAGCCCCTGCCCTACCTGGCCGGACTCGTTGCAATGGGGATGGAAGAAGAAGGTGCCGGCGTCCGGCGGCGTGAATTCGTAGATATAGCCGCTGCCGGGCTGGATCGGCTTCTGGGTGATGTAGGGCACGCCATCCATGGCATTGGGAACGCGGATGCCATGCCAATGGATGCTGGAATGCTCCGTGGGCAGATCGTTGGTGAAGCGGATGCGCACCGGTTCGCCCTGGGTCGCGCGGATCACCGGTAGCGGCGCATCGGCATAGAGCCAGAGCGGCGATTGCGGGCCGTCGGCGCTCAACAAGGGCAAGGAGACTTGACGCGAACGCAGGTGGAAAGTCTTGACGCCCTGCTCCATCTCGAACGGCAGCGGCGCAAGAACA
Organism: uncultured Alphaproteobacteria bacterium; assembly: GCA_963816235.1. Classification (GTDB taxonomy): domain Bacteria; phylum Pseudomonadota; class Alphaproteobacteria; order Dongiales; family Dongiaceae; genus DATKFM01. Next base: position 352,368 of record CAWFKD010000001.1, read on the forward strand.
CCGGGCAACGATGATTGCGCCGCCCTCGGTCCCGCGAACGGCAATGTCGCCGCAGCGGCCGCACCACCGATCGCCGTGAGAAACATTCGCCGCGGAATCATGCTGGCCGCTCCGGTGGCCGATACCTGCGCAATTCGCCAAGATTTTCGCCGGCCCGGCGGCCGGGGACGCTGGGCGTCTCCCGGTGCGCCGGCCGCCGGCGATGGCGCGTCATTCAGTGGTGACGGCGGACGGATTGTCCAGGCTGTCGGAACCCTCGACCGTGATCGCCAGCTTGAGATCTGACACCACCGCCTCGATGCCGTGGGTCTGCGCCACCAGGCCGTCGATCGCCGCCTGGACCAGCGCGTTACCCTCGGCATTGCCGTCGCCGATCATCTGGTCATAGGCCATGGTGCCGCTGTCGCCCTTGTCCTTGACCGCCTTCAGCTTGGCGATCGCGTCGGCCATCAGTGCGTCGAGTGCCGCCGCCTTGTCCGGCGCCTTGGCCGCCGCCAGATCGCCGATGCCCGGGCCGTCGAGCGCCGAACCGTCGCGGCGGGTGTAGCTGCCGCTGTAGATCGTCACCATGCCGGCTTCATCATAGTAGTGGGAGTTGTGGGTGTTGTCGGAGAAGCAGTCATGCTCCTCCTCGGGATCGTGGAGGATCAGGCCGAGCTTCATGCGCTCGCCCGCCAGTTCGCCATAGGACAGCGAGCCGAGGCCGGTGAGGATGGTGGCCAATCCGCCCTCCTCGCCCTTGGCGTCCAGATCCTTGCGGGCGGCAGCGCCGGTTTGCCAATTCGCCACCATCTCCTGCAGGTCGGCGACCAGCAGATCGGTCGCGGATTTCAGGTAGGCGGCGCGGCGGTCGCAATTGCCGTTGGTGCAATTGTTGACGTCGAAATCGGTCGCGGCGCGATTGCCGGCGCCGGGTCCGGTGCCGTTCAGATCCTGGCCCCAGAGCAGGAATTCGATGGCGTGATAGCCGATGGCGACATTGGACTCGACGCCGCCGGCCTCCTGCAAGCTCTTCAGCACATCGGGCGTGATGGTGGAGACATCGACCGTGTCATTGCCGATGCGGATTTCCTTGCTGCCGATGACATTGGCGACATAGAGCGGATTCTCGTCGGAACTGTCGCCGTAGGATTTCGTATCCACATAGTCGATCAGGCCTTCATCCAGCGGCCAGGCATTCACCCGCCCTTCCCAATCATCGACGATGGCATTGCCGAAGCGGAAGCCCTCGGTCTGCTGGTACCAGGGACGCGAGGCGATCCAGGCCTGGCGCGCGGCGGTCAGCGTGTCTGCCGATGGCGCGGCGACGAATGCATCGACGGCTTTCTGGAGGTCCTGCGCCGCAGCGAGAGCGTCGCCATACATGGCGGCTGCCAGATCGCCATAGTGCTGGATGACAGCCGCGCCGGTGACATCGTCAGCCCTGGCCGTCGCGGCGAAGGCCACCGGCGCCAGGGCGGCGCCGGCGATCAGGGCAAGCCATGGAAACTTCATTTGTCGTTCCTCATTTTTCGCTGGGGTTTTTGGTACAAGCGGAATTCCTGCAGGGGCCGCCGGGAGACCACGGCCCCATATGAGAGTCATTATCAATATCGCCCTGCTGGCGTGCAACTAATAATGTGTTGCAGTTGCAGGGCACAGTTGACGCAGGCGCGCGCTTTCAGGCCATCCGGCCGGCATCCGACCCTCGACTCCCCCCGGTATTTGGGCTATTTCACCCACGCCTTCATTCGGCATCTCCTGAACAATCTGGTGCTTGGAGCTGCCGTGGCTTGCCGGTGCCACCGGCGGGCCGCTGGGCAAGAAACGTACGTATTGCAAGGAGATGGAACATGGCCCGGCTCTTGATGCCCAAAGCGACGGCGGTCTGGCTGGTGGAGAATACGACGCTGAACTTCGAGCAGATCGCCGATTTCTGCGGCCTCCATACCCTGGAGGTTCAGGGCATCGCCGACGGCGAAGTGGCCCAGGGCATCGTCGGGCTGGACCCGACCCTGAACGGCCAGCTCTCCAAGGAAGAGATCGCCCGCTGCGAAGGCGATCCCGAGGGCCGGCTGAAGATGGCCAAGGTCGACATCCCCCTGCCCGCGCCCCGCACCAAGGGCCCGCGCTATACGCCGGTGGCCAAGCGCCAGGACAAGCCCGATGCGGTGGCCTGGCTGATCCGCCATCACCCCGAGCTGAGCGACAGCCAGATCTCCAAGCTGATCGGCACCACCAAGCAGACCATCGCCGCCGTGCGCGACCGCAGCCATTGGAACTTCGCCAATCTGCGCCCGCGGGACCCGGTGCTGCTGGGGCTTTGCAGCCAGACCGACCTGAACGCCGCGGTGCTGCGCGCCCGCAAATCCATGTCCAAGACCGCCGCCGGCACCGAGCAGGCGACGATCGAAGCGGGCAAGGCGGACGAGGGCGAGGAAGGTGTATCCCGCAAGGCGCTTGATATCAGCAAGTTCCTGCCGGGTTCGGGCGACCCGCAGCCGTAGGCAGCCGCGGGTCAGGCCGCCATCTTGGCCTGGCCGACTTCCACGAGATAGTAGATCAGGTCTATATCCGGCAGCTTCTGGCCGCGCTGCAGCAGCACGCTATAGATCTGGCCGCGGTGATGGGTCTGGTGGTTGAACATGCCCGCCAGCATGTCCCAGACCCGCGCCTCCATGCGGCGCGTTCCATCGGCGCTGGTGTAGCGCACGGTTGCCTGCAGCTGCTCCGGTGTCAGCCGGTCCATCAGGGCGATCAGGCGGGCGTCCTCTTCGCGCCGCGCGGTCTGCAGCGACTTGAAGTCGTCATGGAGAATCTGGTTCAGGGATTTGACGCCACGGTCGATGCCTTCGACGCGGCCGGTCCAGAGACGATCGACGATCAGGATATGGTTGAGCGTGGCATGCACCGAGCCGAAGAACAGGCCGGCATCGGAGCGATATGAGGCGTCGTCCAGCTTCGCCACCTCGGCATAGATCTTCTCGTTCACCCAGCGATTGAAGCGGGCCATCATCGGGAAATGGTCCATCGGCGGATCTCCTGAATTTCGCGGGCCGGCAAGACGTGGCCCGGCGTTTTCTGGAGTCTACCGGATCGGCCGGACGGGCGCTGTCGAATTCTTGCGCAGAGCCGCGCGCTGGGCGCCGGTCGTGCGGGCGCGCAGCGAGGACGGCGCCATGCCGAAGCGGCGGCGGAAAGCGTCGGTGAAATGGCTGTGGCTGGAGAAGCCGAGGTCGAGCGCTAACCCGGTGAGATCGTCACAACCATCCAGGATCGTCCGCGCCGCTGCGGTCAACCGCAACTGCATGCGGTACTGATGAATCGACGAGCCGGTCTCGGCGCGGAACAGGCGGAGCAGATGATAAGGCGAACTGCCGACACCGCCGGCGAGTTCGCCGAGAGTCCAGTTCTCGAACGGCCGCGCCGCCACCCATTCCTGGGCCGCTATGGCGGTGCGGCGCGCGCGGGGTAGATTTGGCGTAGCACCTGTAGCCCGCCGCGGATGGCGGATCGCCGCGAACGCCAGGCGCAGAAGTTCCGCCGCGCGCTCCTCGGTGGTCAAAGCGGATTTGTCGCCGTGATTCAGATCGGCGAAGAAAATCTGACTCTTTAACGCCACGTCAGGACCGATCGGTGCATTCATCGCCGGAAACGGCCGCTTTTCGCGTGTGTCCGCGGCAACGCCGGCTGTTACCGCAACTTCATCCAGGAGCTCGTCCGAGAATGTGACTGCGGTACAATCATCGCCGGCAATATCCAGGTGGCTGATCCGGTGCGGATGGCCGGCATTGAAGAATGTCACCTGGTTCGTATCCACGACCGCGCGCTTGCCGTCTTCGTGCAGCACGAAGGCACCGCGGCGCGGCAACACCAGCTGATGACGGCTGGCGCATTCCTCGCAACCGCAAGCCAGCGTCTCCGGCCGGCAATGCACATCGCGCACGCCGACGAGAGGACTGAGATGAAGCTGGCGGAAATGCAGGCTCACTCAACTAGCTCGCGACGTCGAAGTTGATGCCTTGGGCCAGCGGCAGGGCGCGGGAATAATTGATGGTGTTGGTGGCGCGGCGCATATAGGCCTTCCAGGCGTCGGAGCCGGATTCGCGGCCGCCGCCGGTCTGCTTCTCGCCGCCGAAGGCGCCGCCGATCTCGGCCCCGCTGGGACCGATATTCACATTGACGATGCCGCAATCGCTGCCGCCTGCCGACATGAAGGCCTCCGCCTCCCGCATATTGGTGGTGAAGACGCAGGAGGCAAGACCCTGGGGCACGTCGTTATGCATCGCCAGCGCCTGGTCGAAGCGGCGGTACTTCATGACATAGAGGATCGGCGCGAAGGTTTCCTCGCGCACGATCTCCGACTGCTTGGGCATCTCGGCGATGGCCGGCCGCACATAGAAGGCGTCGGGATGGCGGCGCGACAGCAGCCGCTCGCCGCCGGTGACCTTGCCGCCATCGGCGGCGGCCTGCTTCAGCGCCTTTTGCATCTTTTCGTAAGCGCCGCGGTCGATCAGCGGCCCGACCAGGGTCTTGCCGTCGCGGGGGTCGCCCACTTTCACGCTGCCATAGGCGCGCTTCAGCTTCGGCAGCAGCTTGCCATAGACATCCTCATGCACGATCAGCCGCCGCAGGCTGGTGCAACGCTGGCCCGCCGTGCCGACGGCGGAAAAGCAGATCGCCCGCAGCGCCAGATCCAGATCGGCCGAGGGTGAAACGATCATGCCGTTGTTGCCGCCGAGTTCCAGCAGGCAGCGGCCGAAGCGGGCGGCGACCCGCGGCCCCACCTGCCCGCCCATGCGCGTCGAGCCGGTGGCGCTGACCATCGTCACCCTGGGATCGTCGGTCAGCTTCTCGCCGACGGCACGGCCGCCGATGACGATCTCCAGCAGGCCTTCGGGCACGCCGCCGAAGCGCTTGGCCGCCCGTTCGAACAGCTTGCCGCAGGCCAGCGCCGTCAGCGGCGTCTTCTCCGACGGCTTCCAGATCACGGGATCGCCGCAGACGAGCGCAAGCGCCGTATTCCATGACCAAACGGCGACGGGGAAATTGAATGCGGTGATGACGGCGACAGGGCCGAGCGGATGCCAGGTTTCCATCATGCGATGGCCGGGCCGCTCCGAGGCAATGGTCAGGCCGTAGAGCTGGCGCGACAGGCCGACGGCGAAGTCGCAGATGTCGATCATCTCCTGCACTTCGCCCTTGCCCTCTTCCAGGATCTTGCCGGTCTCCAGCGTCACCAGCGCGCCGAGTTCCGCCTTGGCGGCGCGCAGCTCTTCGCCGAACAGCCGGATCAATTCGCCCCGGCGCGGCGCCGGCACGTTGCGCCATTCGGCAAAGGCCGACTGCGCCCGTCCGATCGCGGCCCCGACCTCCGCCGGACGCTGCGATTTCAGGCGGCCGAGCAGCCGGCCGTCGATCGGCGAATGCACGGCGATGTCGCCGGTGCGCAGGCGTGCAGCAGACAAACCGAGAGACTTCAGCAAAGCGGTGGGGCTCATCATTCACTCCAGATCGAAATCGGTGGCGCGGTCAGGCACCCTTCTTGACGGGATTGATCGGCTGCGCGCCGCTGCCGGATGCGGGGTAGCGGGGCAGATCGTCGCCCATATGCAGCCAGGGGATCTGCTCGGCGACATGGACATGGAATGTCGGTTCGAAGTCCTGGGGCCGGTCCAGCGTGCCCATGTTGATGTGAACTTCGTCGGCCCAACGCGCAGATTCATAGGTGATCGGCGAACCGCATTTGCTGCAGAAGCTGCGGAAGGTCTGGGGAGAGGATTCGAAGCGCACCGGCTTGCCCTTCACATAACGGAACTGCCCGTGCAGCAGACCGACAAAGGCCGCCAGCGGCGCGCCGGTGTTGCGCCGGCAGCTTTGGCAATGGCAATAGCCGACCCATTTCGCGGGGCTCGTGAATTCGTAGCGGACGGCGCCGCAAAGGCAGCCGCCGCCGTGCGCTGACGTCATGACGAAAAACTCCTATGTCTGCTCATGGTGGTGAGCATAGCCGATCGCGCGGAGGCTTTCAGTAATTTCCCCGAGGATGGCCGGGTCGTCGATGGTCGCCGGCATCTTGTAGTCCTGGCCGTCGGCAATCTTCTGCATCGTGCCCCGCAGGATTTTGCCCGAGCGGGTCTTCGGCAGGCGCTTCACGACAGCCGCCGTCTTGAAGGCGGCGACGGGGCCGATGCGCTCTCGCACCAGCGATACGACTTCCCTGATGATATCGGCCGCCGGCTTTGTAACGCCAGCCTTCAGCACCAGGAAGCCCAGCGGCACCTGGCCCTTCAGATCGTCGGCCACACCGATGACAGCGCATTCCGCCACGTCGCCATGGGAAGCCAGCACCTCTTCCATCTGGCCGGTGGACAGTCGGTGGCCGGCGACGTTGATCACGTCGTCGGTCCGGGTCATCACATAGACGTAACCGTCTTCATCGATGTAGCCGGCATCGCCGGTTTTGTAGTAGCCGGGATACTCGCTGAGATAGGACCGCACGTAACGGTCATCGGCGTTCCACAGCGTCGGAAAAGTTCCCGGTGGCAGCGGCAGCTTGGCGACCAGGGCACCAATATCGCCCGGCTTCACATCCTTGCCCTTCTCGTCGAAGACCCGCAGATCCCAGCCCGGCGCGGCTCGCGTCGGCGAGCCGTATTTCACCGGCAGATGCTGGATGCCGATGCAATTGCCGGCGATGGTCCAGCCGGTTTCCGTCTGCCACCAATGGTCGATAACAGGCACCTTCAGATGCTGCTCGGCCCAGACCAGCGTCGCCGGATCGGAGCGTTCGCCCGCCAGAAACAGCGTGCGGAAGCCCCGGAGATCGTACTTCTTGATCAGCTCGCCATTGGGATCGTCGCGCTTGATGGCGCGGAACGCCGTGGGCGCGGTGAACAGCGCCTTCACCTTGTGCTGGGAGATCACGCGCCAGAAGGCGCCGGCATCGGGCGTGCCCACCGGCTTGCCTTCATAAAGCACTGTCGTGCAGCCATAGAGCAGCGGCGCATAGACGATATAGGAATGGCCGACCACCCAGCCCACATCCGACGCCGCCCAATAAACCTCGCCCGGGCGCATGCCGTAGATGTTGCGCATGGTCCAGTTGAGCGCCACCGCATGTCCGCCATTGTCGCGCACCACGCCCTTCGGCTGTCCGGTGGTGCCCGAGGTGTAGAGGATATAGAGCGGATCGGTCGCCTTGACCGGCACGCAATCCTGGGGCGGCGCCTTGGCCACGGCTTCGGCCCAGTCGACATCGCGGCCGGGCTTGAGCTCGGCCTTTGCCATCGGCCGCTGCAGGATCATGCAGTGCTGCGGCCGGTGGTGGGCTTCGGCGATCGCGGCATCCAGCAGAGGCTTGTAGGGAATGATGCGATTGACCTCGACGCCGCAGGACGCCGAGACGATCACCTTCGGCTTGGAGTCGTCGATGCGCGTCGCCAGTTCGCTGGCCGCGAAGCCGCCGAACACGACGGAATGGATGGCGCCCATCCGCGCGCAGCCGAGCATGGCGATGATCGCTTCCGGCACCATCGGCATATAGAGGATGACCCGGTCCCCAGCCTTCACGCCGAGCTGCACCAGGGCACCGGCGAAGCGCGCGGTTTCGTCCTTGAGCTGGCGGAAGGTGATGGTCTTGACCGTGTTGGTGACCGGGCTGTCATAGATGATGGCGGCCTGCTCGCCGCGGCCCTCGGTCACGTGCCGGTCGACGGCGTTATGGCAGGTGTTGAGCTGGCCGCCAACGAACCAGCGGTAGAACGGCGCGTTCGACCGGTCCACCACCTGGTCCCATTTGAAGATCCAGTCGATGCCTTCGGCGGCCTCGGCCCAGAAGCCTTCGGGGTCCGAGAGGGAGCGCGCATAGACGGCATCGTAAGTGGAAGACTTTGCGGGAAGCTGCTTTGGCGCGGCCGTCGCCGGGCGTGGCGCCGGGGCCTTGGCTTTCGTTGCGAGTCTGCGTGGCTTCGCTTTTGCCGGCTTGCGCAGCTTAGCCGCCGCTCGCTTCGGCGCTGCTTTCCGCGCCGCGGTCTTTCGCCGCACCGGCTTTGCCCGGGCGGCGGGTTTCGCCTTCAGTTTGGATTTCCTGCGGCCGGTGGATTTCCCGGCAGGCTTAGGCGCGGGTTTACGCCGCGGCTTGACGCTTTTCTTGCCGCGCTTCGACGATTTTCGCGCCATCGATATCCCCCGATCGGCAATTCTTCTTCTGCGTTTTCCCGCCGTCGTATCATGGGCAACCGGCGTCGGCTTGCCAAGGCCCGAGGGACTGCCGGAGCGCGGCTAGCGCGCCAGCCAGTCGTTGTAGTCCTTCGCCAGAAACTCCGCGGAGACCGAAAGAAATCGCGCCCCCGCCTCCGCCGTCGCCAGGCCGGGATTGGAGCCGATGCGGCCATCGGGGAAGGTGCGGCGATAGTCTTCCGCATCCGCGAAATCGCCATTCGGCGCGATCGGCGGATCCATGGTCATCGGCCGCGCCGCCTCCGGATAGGCATGCCAGGTGAGCGACACTTCCGACGGCGTCGCGTGGCTGCCTTCGGAGTTGCCGTAGAGTTCCCGCGACAGGTTCTTGACCGCCGGTGCTTCCCACCAGTTCTTCAGCCGGCACTTCAGCGACGGCTGATTGCCGCTGCGCTCCATGCTGGCATCCGCATAGATCTCCGAGAAGGCCGCGGTGACCGTGGCGATATTGCCGCCATGGCCGTTGACGAAATAGAAGCGCCGGAAGCCGTGCCGCGCCAGCGAGATCACATTGTCGCGCACCACGGCGATCAAGGTGGAGGGCCGCAATGTCATGGAGCCGGCAAAGGCCAGGTGATGCTGCGCCATGCCGACGGCGATGGTGGGCGCCACCAGGGCGCCGGCCAGTTCGCCGACCCGCTTGGCCACCACCTCGGCGCAGATCGCATCGGTGCCGATCAGGCCGTTGGGGCCATGCTGCTCCGTCGAGCCGATGGGAATGATGATGCCCTGGCTCTTCTGCAGATAGGCCTCCACATCGGTCCATGTCTTCAAATGCAGCTGCATATCGGCTCCTTTGACCGGCGAATTGGCGGTCGGCATGATGCTTCGGCGCCGCCGTTGCAACAAGGGCAGAAGCGGGCGCAAAACGGGAGGTCCGGCATCGATGAGAAACCAATATGACACCGATCTGGACAAGAACGCCGCGAACTACACGCCGCTGACGCCGTTGTCCTTCATCGCCCGCACGGCGGCGATCTATCCGCAGCGGATCTCCGTAATCCATGGCGCACAACGCTTCACCTGGACGGAGTCCTATGACCGTTGCCGGCGGCTAGCTTCGGCCTTGATCAAGCGCGGCATCGGCAGCGGCGACACGGTCGCGGTGATGGCGCCGAACATACCGGCCCATTTCGAGGCGCATTTCGGCGTGCCCATGGCCGGCGGCGTGCTGAACGCGCTGAACTACCGGCTGGATGCCGAGACCATCGCTTTCATCCTCGGGCATGGCGAAGCGAAGATCCTGATCACAGATACCGAGTTTGCACCCGTCATCGAGAAGGCGCTGGCGCTGATGGAGAAACGGCCGCTGGTGATCGATATCGCCGACCCGGAGGGACCCGGTGGCAAGCGGCTCGGCGAGACTGACTATGAGAGCTTCATCGCAACAGGCGATCCGGATTTCGATTGGCGGCCGCCGGCGGATGAGTGGCAGGCGATCGCCCTGAACTACACATCGGGCACGACCGGCAATCCGAAGGGCGTGGTCTATCATCACCGCGGCGCCTATCTGAATGCCCTGAGCAATATCCTGGTCTGGAACATGCCGCGGCACCCTGCCTATCTTTGGACGCTGCCGATGTTCCACTGCAACGGCTGGTGCTTTCCCTGGACGGTGACGGCCCAGGCCGGCACCCATGTCTGCCTGCGGCGCATCGATGCCGCCCATATCTTTGCCGCCATCGCCGATCATGGCGTCACCCATCTCTGCGGCGCCCCTGTCGTCATGAACATGCTGGTCAACGCCGACAGCCGGACCAAGCGCGAGCTCGGCCGCACGGTCGAGCTGATGACCGCCGCCGCCCCGCCGCCCGCCGCCGTCATTGAGAAGATGGAGGGAATGGGCTTTCACATCACCCATGTCTACGGCTTGACCGAAGTCTACGGCCCCGCCGTCGTCTGCGAATGGCATGAGGCCTGGAACCGGGAGACGCCGGGAGAACAGGCCCGGCTCAAGGCGCGCCAGGGCGTGCGCTATCCCGTGCTGGAAGGGCTGATGGTCGCCGATCCCGCGACGATGCTGCCGGTGCCGGCCGACGCCAAGACCATGGGCGAGGTCTTCTTCCGCGGCAATGTGGTGATGAAGGGCTACCTGAAAAACGCCAAAGCCTCCGGTGAAGCCTTCAAGGACGGCTGGTTCCATTCCGGCGATCTCGGCGTGATGCATGCCGACGGCTATATCGAGCTCAAGGACCGCTCCAAGGACATCATCATCTCCGGCGGCGAGAACATCTCCACTATCGAGGTCGAGGGCGTGCTGTATCGCCATCCCGCCGTGCTTGAAGCCGCCGTCGTCGCGCGGCCGGACGAGCATTGGGGCGAGACGCCCTGCGCCTTCGTCACGCTGAAGGACGGTGCTGTGGCAACGGCCGAGGAAATCATCGCCTTCTGCCGCGACAACATGGCCAAATTCAAGGTTCCGAGAACCGTCATGTTCGGGCCGCTGCCGAAAACCTCCACCGGCAAGGTGCAGAAGTATGTGCTGCGCGACAAGGCAAAAGCGCTCTGAACCGCGGCTGTGGCAAATATTGGCGACCGGTTTATACAATATTCACAATAGAATAATCGTCCATTCCTACCGCAGACGCTGTTCCTTCACGGGCATACCACTTCCTTCACACAGCGCCGCAGCGCCGAACGGAGTACATGGACGTTGGGTCTGAATTCTTCTCCGCCGGATCTCTGGGGGCCGGCACGGCGGCGATGTCTGCGATTGCTCGGGGAGTCGGCCATGGATTCTGCACGGCACACTGTGTCGGCGAAGACGCTGGGCCTATCTGATGTGGTCCAAGCGGCCTCTTGGGGTAAAAGTCACGCGCTTGAACGGCATCTGCCGGATCTCCGCCGTCGCGCCCAGGCGCTGTTGCACCGCAGCAGCGATGCAGAGGATTTGACACAGGACTGCATGCTGCGGGCGCTGCCGCACCTCGACGATATCGACGATCTGCGCGCCTATCTCTTTCAAACTCTTAGGAATGCCTATGCCGACCGGATTTCGGTCCTGTCGCGCGAAGCCGGCGCGGTGACGCTTGAAGACGCCGATTCCCAGCTGGTCGACCGGCGCTCGCCGCAGCTGCGGCTGGAAGTCCGGGACGTGGCGCGGCAGGTCGCCAAATTGCCGCGCGAGCAGCGGCAAGTGCTGCTGCTGGTCGCCGCTGGGGGCGCAACCTATGACGAAGCGGCGACGCAGCTCAACATCCCGGTCGGCACGGTGATGTCCCGGCTCTCGCGGGCGCGCAAGACGCTTCGCGATCAGTTCGCATCGGGCGATACGCCCGCATGATCCCGGCGGCTGTGGCGCTGCCGTGGCAAGTTATGCCTTCTGCCGATTCCATCGAAATTTTTGGAACATTTTCCGCTCTAGACCGTCATCACTATTGCCAGTCGTGTGCAAAGCAGGCTGGCGCGGCGGCCCGCTGGGTCCCGCAGGGGAGTACTTGTTTTCACAACTGTTGAGGAGAATGCCCATGCACCGCCCCAAGAGTTTCAGATTGGGACTCATGGCTACCGCAAGCGCGATTGCGCTCGCCTTGATCGCAACGCCCATCACGGTAGACGTGACCAATCTCGTCAAAGCGACCACCGCTGCGGCGGCGAGCGCGTCGGCTTCGAGCAATTCGTCCAGTAGCGCAGGCTCCGGCGGCGCAAGTTCCAACTCCAGTGCCGGCGCCAGTGCTAGCGGCGCGGGTTCTTCCGCGAGTGGGAACGCCAGTTCGAGCGCTGATAACGGCAACGGTTCCACCGCTGGCTCCTCGGCTGGCGCTTCGGCAACGGGTGACGACGTTGGCGACAACAGCAGCGGCTCCACCAATTCTTCCAGTGCTGGCGGCGGCAGCGCGCATGCTAATGTTAATGTACAGGGTAACGGCCCCGGCGCCTCTGCCACCGGCAGCGCTACGGCGACCTTTACGGACTCGGAAACCACGGCGAATGCTGCGGCAGGCGGCAGCGTCACAGGCACTGGGTCGGTGGTCGGCGGCGCCAATTCCAGTGGCGATACCACGGCCACCAGCGGCCCCGGCACGGCAACCTCCTCCTCCGAGGCGGCCGCTGACGCCAATGTGACGACCACTGGCGGTGGAACTGGCACGGCTAGCGCCGACGCCACGAGCGCCGGAACAGCCGACAGTACTGACGGCGCGACCGCCAATTCGTCGGCCGCGGCGGACGTAGACGTCAGTTCAACTGGCGATGGTTCTGCCTCGGGCGTTGGGAGTGCAGCGTCCTCAAGCACTTCGACCGTCGGCTCGGCGGAGTCAGAAGTCCGATGCAGAGGCGGAAGCTGGGATCGAAACCGCTGGCGGTGGCAGCGGTACTGGCAGCGCCGATGGTGCGGCCGGCGGAGCAGCCGACAACGGCGAAGGCGAGACGGCTAGCTCGGCTGCCGGAGCCGGCGCTGACGTCGCTTCCAGCGGCGACGGCACGGCCAGTGCCAATGGGATCGCCCATGGCGACGGTAGCGCGGATGTTACCGACGAAGGCGATGCGAACACCGCTGCAAACGCCTCTGGCAGCAGCAACGCCGAAGCCGAAGGCGATGAGACCTCTGCCACCGGCACAGCGACAGCGTCCGGCGACGGAGCGGTCGCAGCCGGAGATCCAGGCACTCCCAGCTCGACATCACATGCCGACATCAACGTTTCAGCCAGTGAGAGTACTACTCCGGGCGACGGCGACGGCGACGGCGACGGTGATGGAGACGGCGACGGCGACGGTGATGGAGACGGCGACGGCGACGGTGATGGAGACGGCGACGGCGACGGTGATGGAGACGGCGATGGTGACGGTGACGGCGATACCGGCAGCAAAGAGTCGGCCGCCCTTCCGATCATCACGACCGACGGCAGCACCGCGAACGCGTCGGCTAAGGTGGACGTTGACGAAGGAAATCTCTGGTAAGTCAACGCGCTAACCTGGTGTGAGGCCACGGCCGGTTCGTTCGAAAGAACGAGCCGGCCGTCAGGCTGTCTGAAGCAAACAAGAGTGACGTGGGAGTAGGCACAATGGATAGAAGCTGGAGGAAGAATTCCCGCCTAGGTGGAACCATTGCCGCAACTTCTTGTTGGTTGTGGCATTCGGCGCCTGTTGCAGTCTTGTTTCTGGTACTCGTCCTATGTCCGGCCCTTCCAGGTTCAGCGGAGGATGCAGCCATGTCAGCTGATGGCAATAAAGCCTCGGCAACGACCGATGCCGATGTAACCAAAAACCAGACCGGGGGTTGCAAGGTCTCAGCTTCGGCCTCTGCGAGCAGCAGCAGCACGGGTACCGGCCAGACGGTGACACGGGAGTCCCACAAGTCCGTCGAGGGGCCCTGCGGCAGCGCAAGCGCCGATGCAGTATCAACAAGCAACGGAGCAGGTGAATAAAATGATCACGCTGAAGGACAGGGAAGCGTTGCGAGTGGCGAGAATGGCCGCATGTGTGGCTCTTGTCAGCGCACTAAGCGCATGCAGCAGCGGTTCGAGCGGGCCGGCACAGCAATCGCAGGCAAGGCCGGATGGCGTCTACATCATTCAGGATGGCAAGCTTGGCCGCCTGAATGAGGACCCGCAGAAAATCCTCAAGACCTGGGATCAAAGGACGAACCTCGCCTCCAATGTCCAGTTCCTCGTCGTCGACCCGTCGGTTGCGGCGCACGCGCCTGACGCCGATTCCATCTCGCTGCAGCGGGTCTCCAAAGTCCGGAATAATGTGAAAGCCAATGGCAAGGCCAAACCGACAGGCAAGGCCGAATGGGTCGTCGCAAATCTTCCGAAGGACAAGATCCCGGTAACCGTCGTCCGCGATTCCAACACTTCGCATCAACTGCGCGTCACGGCCAATCAGCCGCTGGCGCCGGGACTCTACGCCATCACCTACAACACCGGCCGGGAGCGGATCGGCGGGCGCTTTGGCGTGGGTTGGGCTGCCACCGACAAGACCCAGTATGCCAGCCTGCACTGCGTCGATCGCTATGCGGGGAATCCGGCCAGCTATCGTCCTTGCGATGAGTTCACCGCCGCAAAGCCAGTGGTGAAACAGCCTGCTGCGAAGCCCGTCGTGCAGAGCAGCGTTGGAAAGAGCAGTGTCGGCTCGAGTCCAATCCAGTTCTCCGGGCTCAACGTCCACAAGGAGATTGTTGGCGGCAAGCCGTTGCTCGTTCTGCGGGGCAAAATGATGAATACCAGTTCCTCAACGCAGAAAGTGCCACCGCTCCTCGCCGTCATCACCGACAAGCAGGGCCGCGAGCTCACGCGCTGGCCTTTCCGGACGCTCGCCGATCAACTGCCGCCCGGCGGTTCCGCGGATTTCCAGACCTCCACCGACTCGCCGCCCAAGGGAACGGCCAGCATAGCGATCTTGACCGCCGACAGCATGAAGCCGCGGCAAGATGCCGAATCCCAGCCGGCGGGCCAATCATTCATGCAGGTCGAGCAACTGCCGCAACCGTAGGGTTGTCTTGAGTATCCAGAGCCCGCCGCCGCGGCGAAACCGCGGCAGCGGGTTTTTCTGCTGCCCGTCGATGAATCCCCGCAGGAAGTCCGGTCATCTGCTTCCTTGCCTAACCGGGCGGGACCGTAGATTCTGAGGGCCTCAGAGGCAGGCCATTCCCTTCGTTTTCCCTTGATCGACATTCCCCGGAACTTCCGTCACCGGCGTACGGCCAAGCAGCCCGCGGCGCCGCTCGCTTCGCGGCATTAGGCGATGGCGCGCAGCGTGGAATATGTTCTCGGCATCGATCAGGGAACGACGAACACCAAGGCCGTGCTGGTAGATGATCAGGCGCGGATCCGGGCCGTCGCCGAGCGCCGGATCGCGGCAAGCTCGCCGCAGCCAGGCTGGGTCGAGCAGGACCCGGCGGCCATGCTCCGTAATGTGCTGGACTGCATCCGCGATGTGCTGGCGCAAGGCGGCGTCGCACCCGGCAAGATCGCCGGCGCCGGGATCTGCAATCAGACCGAAACACTGGTGGTCTGGGACGCGGCGACCGGCCGGCCGCTGCATCCGGCGATCGTCTGGCAATGCCGCCGCAGCCAGGCCGATGCCCAGGCGGTGCAACAGGCCGGCGCGGAAATCGGCGCACGGACCGGACTCGATCTGGATCCGACATTCACTGCGACAAAGTTGCGCTGGCTGCTGCGCGAGCGGCCGGAGATCGGGGCGCAGCTTGCGAACGGCCGGGCGCTCTGGGGCACGGTGGATAGCTGGCTGGTCCATGCCCTGTCCGGCGGCGGCGCCTATGTCACCGAGCCGGGCAATGCCTCGCGCACCATGCTGTTCGACATCTCGAAGCTGCGCTTCGACGACGAACTCTTCCGCATCTTCGGCCTGGCGCTCGCCTTGCGGCCGGAGGTCAAGAAGTCGGCCGCTCTGTTCGGACATTTCGCCAGGGAACATCTGGGCGCCGAGATCCCGATATCAGGCATCCTCGGCGATCAGCAGGCGTCGCTGTTCGGCCATGGCTGCTTCGAACCGGGCATGCTGAAGGCCAGCTTCGGCACCGGCGGATTTGTCTGGCTCAATGCGGGAGCGGCGCCACCATCAGGTGACCGGCAGGGCTTGCTGGCCACCATCGCCTGGCAACTCGACAAGCCGGCCTACGCGCTGGAAGGCTTCGTCATGTATGCGGGCGCGATCATCGACTGGCTGCTGCGTATCCTGGACCTCGGCAGCGACCCGGAGGCCGTCGCGCGACTGGCCCGGGAGGCTGCAAGCGCGGGTGGCGTTACCCTCGTTCCCGCGTTCCAAGGCCTGGGTTCGCCCTGGTGGGATGCGGACGCCCGCGCCTCGATCCTCGGTCTTTCCGCCGGTTCAGAGCGCGCGCAGATCTGCCGTGCAGGCTTGGAGGCCGTCTGCTTCCAGACCCGCGCCGTGCTGGAGGCGATGGCCCGCGTCAGCGGCAAGGCGGCGACGCTGGTCAGCGTCGATGGCGGCATGACCCGCGGCGACGACATCATGGCCATGCAGGCGGCGGTGCTGAAGACGCCGCTGCGGCGCGCCGCGACGGTCCATGTGGCGGCGCTGGGCGCGGCGCTGATGGCCGGCATCGGCGCCGGGCTATGGAAGGGTACGGATGAGCTACGGCCGCTGATGGGCGGCGGCATCCCGGTCGACGATAGAAGCTATGCCACGGAGCCTTGGGACGCCCGTTACGCGCATTGGCGCAGCGCCGTCGATCTGACGCGGCAGTGGAAATCAAATGGACGCGTCTAGCACCCCGCCGGATTGCGATCTCCTGGTCATCGGCGGCGGCATCAACGGCGCCGCCATCGCCTGCGACGCCGCCGGCCGTGGCGCGTCCGTGATACTGGCGGAGCAGCGGGATTTCGCCGCAGGCACATCGTCTCGCTCTTCGAAGCTGATCCATGGCGGCCTTCGGTATCTCGAGACCTATGACTTCCGCATGGTGCGGGAAGCGCTGATCGAGCGCGAGATCCTGATGGCCAAGGCGGCGCATCTGGTGCGGCCGCTACGGTTGGTGCTGCCCCATGTCGCCGGTCAGCGGCCGCTCTGGATGATCCGCCTCGGCTTGTTTTTCTATGACCATCTGGCGCCGCGGCGGCATCTTGCCGCGTCGGAAACGCTGGATCTGGCCAGTCATCCGGCTGGCAAGGCTCTCAAGCCGGAGTTCCGGCGCGGCTTCGCCTACTCCGACTGTCGCGGCGACGATGCACGGCTGGTGATCGCCAATCTGCTGGGAGCACAGCGCCATGGGGCGACGGTCCTGGCGCGGCATGTTTTCGTTTCCGCCGAGCGCGATGGCGTGCTCTGGCGGTGCCGGCTGAAAAACATGGAGACCGGTGAGCAGCGGCACGTTTCGGCGCGGGCGATTGCCAACGCCGCCGGCCCCTGGGTGATGCAGGCCGCGGGCTGCATCAGCGGCTTCCAGACCGCCCGCAAACTGCGGCTGGTCAAAGGCAGCCATCTCGTCGTCCGCCGGCAATGGCCGGAGGAGCATGGTTATTTTCTGCAGACTGGCGATGGCCGGCTGATGGAGGCGTTCCCCTACGAAGAGGATTTCACCTCCATCGGCACCACCGACGAGCCGTGGGAACAGCCGCCCGAAGATGTGGTCATCGCCGAGAAGGAGATCGACTACATGCTGGCGGCGGTGAACCGTTTCTTCCGCCGGCCGGTGACCCGCGACGACATCGTTTGGCAATATGCGGGCGTGCGACCGCTGTTCGAGGTGGGCGGCGGCCGCGACGCCAATCTCTCCACGCTGACCCGCGACTATTCGTTTGAAATCGACCATGTCGCTGGGCAGGCAGCGCTGCTGACGGTTTTCGGCGGCAAGCTCACTACCCACCGCAAGATGGCCGAACAGGCGGTGGGAAAATTGGCGCCGTATCTCAATCTAAGGTCCCCGAGCCGCACGGCGACGGAAACGCTACCCGGCGGTGACTTCGGCAGCGGCGGCTTTGAGGAATTCGAGACGTCGATGCTGCGTGCCTATCCCGGATTCCCCGCCGCGCAAATCCGGCGCTATGCCCGGCTCTATGGCACCCGGGCGCGGGACCTCCTGGCAAGCGCCGCCTCGCCGCCCGATCTCGGCCGAAACTTCGGCGCCGATCTCCATGAGCGGGAGGTCGACTTCCTGATGGCGACGGAGTGGGCCCGCACCGCTGAGGACATCGTCTGGCGCCGCACGAAGCTTGGACTGCGGCTGACGCATGCAGAGATCGAAGCGGTCGATGGCTATGTTGGAGCCCACCAGGCCAAGCAGCCCCTGTAGGGCTGCCATGCGGAAAGCGGCGCCCCGGGACGGTGGTTTCCCAGCGGTTCCTATATTGCCGGTCCTGGCCGGCGGTGCCACATAAGCGGCTTCCGGAGGCGGGCGGCCGGCAGTCCGGCCGCCAATGTCCTCTGTGGAACCAGGGTAACGTCATGACCACCGCCACCAAAGCCAAAACCGCCGCCAGCACCGAGCGCAAAGTCCTGCGCCTGGTTCGCGGCCAGGAAACCAGCGACGGCGCCGGCGTCAGCCTGAAGCGCGTGATCGGCAGCCAGGCCTTGCCGCAGGTCGATCCGTTCCTGCTGTTCGACGAGTTCGGCTCCGACGATCCCAGCGGCTATATCGCCGGCTTCCCCGATCATCCGCATCGCGGCTTCGAGACTGTCACCTACATGCTGGACGGGCTGATGAAGCACCGCGACAACAAGGGCCATGAGGGCGTCATCGGTCCCGGCGCCGTGCAGTGGATGACCGCGGGCAGCGGCTTGATCCATTCGGAGATGCCGCAGCAGTCCGAAGGGCTGATGCGGGGGTTTCAGCTCTGGGTCAATCTGCCGGCGAAGGACAAGATGCGCGCGCCGCGCTATCAGGAGATTCCGGCTGACCGCTTTGTCGAGCACAAGGCGGCGCCCGGCGTGACGCTCAAGGTTATCGCCGGCACGGTCGGCGGCGTGACAGGTCCGGTCACCGACATCGCCGTCGATCCGGTTTATGTGGACTTGCGGCTGGACAGCGGTGCGGCCCATCGCATCGACTTGCCCGCAGAGCACCAGGCCTTCGCCTATCTGTTCGGCGGTTCTGCGCGGATCGGCGGCACGGATGTCACGGCCGGGCATCTGGCCCTGCTGGACAGCGGCGATCATGTCGCCGTCACGGCCGGGCCTAAGGGTGCCGCGCTGGTCATCATTGCCGGACAGCCGATCGGCGAACCGATCGCGCGCTACGGTCCGTTCGTGATGAACACGCGGGAGGAGATCGAACAGGCCTTCCGCGACTATCAGGACGGCCGGTTCTAAATTGTCACTCGGCAGCGTCCCGCAGCCGTTAGCCGGAAGCGGAGCGATGTGGTAGACCGCATCGCTCCGTTGCGTTCCGGAACCGCTCCATGAATTCCACGCCTTCGCCGAGTTTCCTCTTCGACCTCGACGGTACGCTGGTCGACAGCGTCTATCAGCATGTGCTGGCCTGGCATGAGGCGCTGGAGTCCTGCGGCATCGGCCTGCCGGTCTGGCGCATCCACCGGCGCATCGGCATGAGCGGCGGACTTTTCACCAAGGCATTGCTCCAGGAAACCGGCCATGAGATTTCGCCGGAGGAGCGGGAGAAGCTCTATCGCCTCCACGCCGAGGGCTATGCGCGGCGGGCGGCGCAGATCCGGCCGCTGCCGGGCGCTCGGGCGCTGCTGGATCATCTGACGGAGACCGGCGTCCCCTGGGCCGTCGCCACCAGCGGCCGCGTGGTGAGCGCCAGGCCGACCCTGGCGGTGCTGGGCATCGATATCGACAAGGCGCCAGTCGTGACCCGCGACCAGGTGCGCTATGCCAAGCCCGACCCCGACCTGTTCCTGGCCGCCGCGGCCAAGATCAACATGCCGATCGAGCAGGCCATCGTGGTGGGCGACAGCGTCTGGGACCTGCTGGCGGCGCGGCGGGCCGGCGCGTTGGGCATCGGCCTGCTGTCCGGCGGCTATGGCGCCGATGAGCTGGAGCGGGCCGGGGCTTTCCGTGTGTATGAGGACCCGGGCGATCTCCTGCGGCATCTCTACGAAGTGGGCGTGCGCAGGGACTGACGGCGGATCATCAGATGACGAGCATATCCCCAGGCCGCGCCCCCGGCGCCGGCACCTATCGCGCGGTCGGCGTGCTGCTGGCGGTGGTGTCGATCCTCGCCTTCTCGATCCGGCCGGTCTTCATCAAGCTCGCCTATAGCTATGTCACCGATCCCATCACGCTGCTGGCGCTGCGGATGATCTTCTCCCTGCCGTTCCTGCTGGCCGCCGCCTGGTGGACCCAGCGGGGCAGCCGGGTGCGGCTGACGCGCAAGGATCTGGGCGTGGTGTTCCTGCTGGGCTGCCTGGGTTACTACCTGGCGAGTTTCCTGGATTTCCTGGGGCTGCAATATGTCGGCGCCGGCATCGGCCGGCTGATCCTGTTCATCTACCCGACGCTGGTCGTCATCCTCTCCGCGTGTTTCTGAAGAAGCCGGTGAAGCGGCGGGACGTGATCGCGCTGGCCGTCACCTATGCCGGCGTGGCGCTGGTGGCGTCGCGCTATCTGGGCGGCGAGAACGCCAACTTCTTCCTGGGCGCCATGCTGGTCTTCGGCAGCGCCACGGCCTATGCGGTCTACCTGGTGATCGGCAGCCATGTGGTCCACTCCATCGGCTCCATGCGGTTTGCCGCCTACGCCACCAGCGTGGCCGGGGTGATGGCGATCCTGCAGTTCTTTGCCCTGCGGCCCATGTCCGCCCTGGATCTGCCCTGGCAGGTCTATGGCCTGGCGGTGCTGATCGCCGTGGTGAGCACGGTCATTCCGATCTTCATGACCGCCGAGGCCCTGAAGCGGATCGGCGCCAACGATGTGGCCATGATCGGCGCCCTCGGCCCGGTTTCTGCCATCTTCCTGGGCTATGTGGGCCTGGATGAGACGCTGACGCTGGTCCAGGTGGCCGGCGCGGTGCTGGTGCTGGCTGGCGTGCTGCTGGTCAGCCTGAAGCCGTCGCCGGGAAATAAACGGCAAGCAAATCAACGGTCTGTGGGATTTTTACCACAGTCCGCGGATTTCCGGCCCCGGCGTGACCGCCGCCACTGAATTCGGCTAACGGTGTGTTAACCATAGTGGCATAAAAGGTACGCAGGATTCGAGAACCTGGGGTGGGTGCTGTGGCCATGCGTTCGCGGTTGCTCAAATTCGGTTTCTTCCTCTTCGGCACATTGACGGCCATGGCGGCCGGTGCGGCGATCGCGACCTGGCCCGCGGCCGAGCAGACCGAAGAAGACGTCATTGCCCGCTCGCTGGCCTCGTCGGTGCAGCTGTTCGCCGAGCGCGAAGGCGGCGTCCGCCGCACGGCCTCCGGCGTCACGCTGACCGCAGGCCGCGACGGCCGCTCCATCATCGTCACCGCCGCGCATCTTCTGACACCGCAAGCCGTGCAGACCGTCTATGTGGCGCCCCTGGGCAGCGGCGAGCGCGTCGAGGCGCGCATCATCGCCATCGACGAAGCCAACGACATCGCCGTTCTCGAGGCAGGCGCCATGACCGGCGCGTCGATCCTGCTGAAGACCGAGGCGCGGCTGGGCGACAATGTGTGGGTGGTGTCGTTCCCCTGGGGCGGCCGCGGCACGATCGTCGGCGGCGCCGTCAGCCAGATCCGCGCCGGCAGCGAAGCCGGCTTCCCGGTGGCCGGTCCGGTGGGGCTGATCTCTGCCGCCGTCAGCTACGGCACCAGCGGCGGCGGCGTGTTCGACGCCCGCAGCGGCAAGCTGGTCGGCATCGTGCGCAGCTATCGCACCGCCAAGCTGTCCCTGCCCGGCACGCCGGCGCAGAGTCTGGAATTGCCGATCGCCGGCGAGACCACGGTGGTGCCGGTGTCGGAGATCCTCTGCTTGCTGCGGCAGATCGAATCGCCGGAAGACGCCGCGAGCCTCGTGGGTTTCCTGGCTGACGCGCCGGCCGGCAGCTGCACGGACGTCTGAGCCCCAACTTCCATCATCAAAAGCGACGGGGCGGATCCGTGAACGACCCGCCCCGTATTTGCTCGACGTAAGCGAGCAGGCTCGTTACTGAGCCGGCTTCACCTCGGTCGCAGTCTTCTGGCCGTCCTTCTCCTCAAAGGAGACGGTCACGTCCGAACCCGGCTGCAGCGAGTCGATCGCCACGGCCTCGCCGAGGACGAAGCTGTTGCCGTCCTCGAGGGTCAGCGTACGGGTCGCCGGATCGACCGCCTGGATCTTGCCCATCGCCTCTTCGGCCAGTGCCGCGCCGGCGGAACCGAGAATCGACAGAACAGAGAGAACTGCGAGTGTCTTCCGCATAGAGCATACTCCTCTTCTTCCAATCACGAGAATGTTCACCGGCAAAGCAGGGGTGCCTCACGCGGCCTCCGTTCTTTACGGGGCATATCCCGAAATTGCATGTGACAACGATTAAGCGTTTAGCGGGCAAAAGTTGTGGTGCGGGAACAAATCGCGGCGTCATGAAATATCGAGGCCCTCTCTGCACTTAGCGACTAAATCGAGTCGACTAAGTTTCAGGCTGAGTGACATCCGCTTGATTTTTCCACAGGAAGAAACGACAACCGGCCCGCGGTGGATGGAGCGACAATCATGAATGACATGCGCGCGCTGGTGAAACGCAAGGCCGAGCCCGGCATCTGGATGGAGCGGGTGGCCCTGCCCAAGGCCGGCATGAACGAGGTGCTGATCAAGGTCGAGAAGACGGCGATCTGCGGCACCGACCTGCATATCTATAAGTGGGACGAGTGGTCGCAGCGCACGATCCAGCCCGGCCTGGTCATCGGCCATGAGTTCGTCGGGCGCATCGTCGAGTTGGGGTTGGGTGTGGATAACTATCAGGTCGGCGATCGCGTATCCGCCGAAGGCCATCTTACCTGCGGCCAGTGCCGCAATTGCCGCGCCGGCCGTCGGCATCTCTGCACGCACACGCGAGGCATCGGCGTCAATCGCGACGGCGCCTTCGCGGAGTACATCAGCGTGCCGGCGCAAAATCTGTGGCTGATCCCGCCGCAGATCCCCTCGGAGATCGCCGCGTTCTTCGATCCCTATGGCAACGCGGCCCATTGCGCGCTGTCCTTCGACGTGGTGGGCGAAGATGTGCTGATCACCGGCGCCGGACCGATCGGCATCATCGCCGCCGGCATCTGCCGCTATCTCGGCGCGCGGCATGTGGTGGTCACCGACGTGAACGATTACCGGCTGTCGCTGGCCCAGCGCATGGGCGCCACCCACATCGTGAATGTGCAGCGGGGCACGCTGGCGGAGGCGATGAAGGCGCAGGATATCCGCGAAGGCTTCGATATCGGGCTGGAGATGTCGGGCAACCCGAAAGCCTTCAACGACATGCTGCACCACATGTATCACGGCGGCCGCGTGGCGCTCTTGGGCATCCTGCCGAAGGACACCCGCATCGACTGGGACCAGGTGATCTTCAAGGGCCTGCATATCAAAGGCATCTATGGCCGGGAGATGTTCGAGACCTGGTACAAGATGACCCAGATGGTGCTGGGCGGCCTCGACCTCCGGCCGGTGCTGACCCACGAGCTCGGCATCGACGAGTTCCAGAAGGGCTTCGACCTGATGGCCAGCGGCCAGTGCGGCAAGGTGGTCTTGAGCTGGAACTGAGGGCGGCGCGTGGGTTGTTCGTCAGCGGCAGTCGATCCGCTTCAGGTCAGATCGAGATTGCCCTCGATGACGGCCTGATTGACGCTGGCCAGCGTCACGTTCTGCAGCAGCGCGACGTCGGTGAAGGAGACGCCATTGGCAAGGCCATCGGCATCCACCAGCACGCGGGTGTCGCTGCCGGCGGCGACGAACTGCACGAAATCGGTCGGGTCGTCGAGGGCCACGATCGTAGCCGGTGAGCAATGCCGAGACATCGAGCTTGTCGCCGCTCACGCCGACCTGGAAATCGGTAATCACTGTGGCATTGGTGATGACGCCCGTCAGCACGAAGTTGTCACGTCCGGTGCCGCCGCTAAATCTGTCGCTGCCCTCACCGCCCACCAGCGTGTCATTGCCGAGGCCGCCATTCAGCGTTGCATCGCCGGCGAAATCAGTGATCCGGTTGTTGAGCCCGTTGCCAGTGCCGCTAGCCGCACCCGAGGCATTAAGCTCGAGATTTTCGATATTGGCCGCCAGGCTGACACCGCTGACCGATGCGCGAACCGTGTCGATGCCCTGGCCGGCTCCTTCTATGATATTGACGCCTTCGTTGACATCGTCCACATCGTAGAAGTCATCGCCAGCGCCGCCGATCATGTTGTCAGCGCCGCTTTGACCGTTCAGCGTGTCGTTGCCGACGCCGCCGATTAGACTGTCGATGGCATTGCCGCCCAGCAGAACATCATTGCCGATACCGCCATCGAGCGTGTCGGCGCCGTCGCCGCCGTCGAGCAGGTCGTTGCCGGCCACGCCGAACAGCTTGTTGCCGATGGCATTGCCTTCGACGAGATTGTCGAGCCCGTTGCCGGTGCCGGTGACGACAAGCGCCCCGGACAAAGTGAGCCGTTCCACATTGGCTGATAGCACATAGTTATCGACAAAGGCGAAGACATGGTCTGCCACGCCGGCAGCGATGCCAGCCAGTTCGACGACTTTGTCGGCAAGACTGTCGATCGTGTAGCTGTCATTGTCCGTACCGCCGGTCATGGTGTCGATGCCGGCGCCGCCGTCGAGGGTATCGTCGCCGTTATTGCCGGTCAGGTTGTCCTTGCCGTCCAGACCTTTGAGGTTGTTGCCGCTGCCATTGCCGGTGAGGACGTTATCAAGAATGTTGCCGGTACCGTTCACGAATGTATCCTCGAGAATCAGATTCTCGATGTTTGCGGTATCCTTGCTCAGACTCAGATCGTAATCCGCAAGGGCGCGGATCGTGTCTTTGCCTTCACCGGGGTTTTCAACGATGGTGATCGCAATCGGTCCGACGAAATAGGTATCGTCCCCGAGGCCGCCCGCGAGCGTGTCGGTGCCCACGCCGCCGATCAGCGTGTCATTGCCGCCGCCGCCCGTAAGGTTGTCGCTTCCATTGCCGCCGCCGAGCAAATCGTTGCCGAGTCCGCCATCGAGCGTGTCGTTGCCGTTGTTGCCGATCAGCGTATCGTTGCCCGCAGCGCCGGAGAGGCTGTCGTTGCCGATGTTGCTCTCGATCAGATTGTTCACCGCGTTGCCGCCGCCGATCGAATTGCCCGTGCTTGTCAGCTTGAGATTCTCGACATTGCTCGCCAAGGCCATGATATCGACCGAGCTCTGGACGAAATCGATGCCCTGCCCCGCCGCCTCGAAAATGATGTCCTTGGCGTCGTCGACCAGATAGCTGTCATTGCCGGCGCCGCCGGCCATGCTGTCGGCATCCTTGCCGCCGACAAGGGCGTCGTCCCCGGCGCCGCCGATAAGACTGTCATTGCCGCCGTCGCCATGGAGGAAGTCGTTGTTGACGCCGCCATCGGCGGTATCGTTGCCATCGCCGCCGATGATCTCGTCCTCGCCGCCAAGACCCAGCAGCTTGTTGGCGCCGCTATTCCCGGTGAGCTGATTGGCGATGGCATTGCCGGTACCGTTCACGGCGCCGACATCGAGCTCCAAGCGATCGATGTTCGCCGCCAGCACGAGGTCCACCGACGATTTGACGGTATCGTCACCCTTGCCTGCGAGCTCAACCAGCTTGTCGGTCTTGCTGTCCACGATATAGAGGTCGTTGCCGTCGCCGCCGATCAGGGTATCGATGCCGGCTGCGCCATCCAGGGTATTGGCGTCGACGTTGCCGGTGATGATGTTGTTGAAGCCGTTGCCGGTCCCTTTGAAGGCGCCGCTGAGCAGGGTCAGGTTTTCAATTCAGTGCCGCTGAGGTCGAAGTCGATGCTGCTGCGCACCGTGTCGGTGCCTTCCTTGGATTTCTCGGAGACGACGTCGCCGGCATTGTCGACGTCGTAAGTGTCGTTGCCGATGCCACCGGCCATCTTGTCGGCACCGAGGCCGCCGATCAGCGTGTCGTTGCCCGCGTTGCCATTCAGGGTATCGGCGCCGGCTGTGCCGGTGATCACGTTGTTGAGTCCGTTGCCGCCGCCCTCCATGTTTGAGCCGGCCAACGTCAGGTTCTCGAAATTGTCGAACAGGGTGGCGATGGAGATTTCGCTTTCCAGGGTATCGATGCCCTGGTTCAGAAAGCTCGGTGATCTTGTCGCCGCCGTCATAGTCGAGATAGGTGTCGTTGCCGGCGCCGCCGGCCATCGTGTCGCTGCCAGATGCGCCCCAGAGCGTGTCATTGCCGGCGCCGCCACTGAGATTGTCGTTTCCGGCCTCACCAAGCAGGAGTCGTTGCGGCGCCGCCGGTCAGACTGTCATTGTCGGTATTGCCGCTGAGGAAGTCATTGCCGATGCCGCCATCCAACGTGTCATCGCCGAACTCGCCGGTGATGCTATCGTCGCCACCGAGGCCGAACATCTTGTTGTTGGTTCCGGCGAAGGAACTGTCGGTTATGCGATTGCTACCGGCGTTGCCGGTGCCGACGACAGCGCCCGCCAGGAGCCAAAGCGCCTCGACATTCGCACCGAGTTTGTAGTCGAGCTGCGCCTGCACGACATCGACGTCCGTCCCCGCAGCTTCGACGACGATATCCTTGGCGTCCTCGACGATGTACTGGTCATGGCCCTTGCCGCCGATCAAGGTATCGGCGCCGCCCAGGCCTTCGAGGATGTTGTCGGTTGCGTTGCCCGTGATGACGTTCGCGAGGCCATTGCCCGTGCCGCCGGAGATACCGGTCATCAGGACAAGGTTCTCGATTTCGGCACCCAATGCATAGTTGGCGACGAAGCTGCGGACCGTATCGATGCCTTCCTTGGACTTTTCATCGGTCAGATCGAGCACGTCATCGACGTCATAGACATCGTTGCCGAGGCCGCCGATCGCCAGGTCGATGCCGGCGCCGCCCCCCAGCGTGTCATTGCCAAGTCCGCCGCTCAGCGTATCGTTCAGATTATTGCCGGTTATGTCGTTATTGAGCTTGTTGCCCGTTCCCAATTTCGCGCCCGCCTGCAGCGACAGGTTTTCCACATTGTCGGCGAGCGCCGTGATGTCGACCGAGCTGAAGATCAATTCGATGCCCTGCCCCGCGCCCTCGATGACCTTGTCTGCCAGATCATCGACGGCATAGAGATCGTTGCCGGCGCCGCCGGCCATGGTGTCCTGGCCGAGATTGCCGAAGAGCGTGTCATTGCCGACGCCGCCGGCCAGATTGTCACCGTTGATGCCGCCATCGAGCGAGTCATTGCCGGCGCCGCCATCGAGGGTGTCATTGCCGATGTTGCCGGCCAGTACGTCGTTGCCGGCGAGGCCGAACAGCTTGTTGCCGATCCGCTGTTGTCGGAAATATTGTTTTTCCGGCGTTGCCGGTGCCGGTCACCGAGCTTGCTGATATCAGCTGGAGGTTCTCCAGATTTGCAGCCGAAGTGACGGACGACTTGACGAGGTCGAGCCCCTGGCCGGCGAATTCCGCCACTTCATCGCCGGCATCGTCGACGATGTAGGTATCATCGCCGATGGCGCCGGCCAGCCCGTCCTGGCCGCCGCCGCCGTCCAGAGTGTTGTTGCCCGCGTTGCCGATAATGACATTGTTGCCGCCGTCGCCGGTGCCGGAGGTGGCGCCGGCCAGCAGGATCAGGTTCTCGACGCCCCTGTGGTACTTGGAAATGCCAGTTGCAAATCGATCCAGCTCGCGGATCATGTCCATGCCGCCGCCGGTGTCATTTACGGAGTCGGCGGCTGTGAACTTCATAGGCGTCGTCGCCCGCGCCGCCGGTCGGGCATCGGCGCCCTTGCCGCCGATGATCAGAAAGTCGTCGCCGCACCACCCCGATGGGTCTCGTTGTTGAAGTTTCGCCGGTAATCTCATTGTCGAGGGCGTTGCCAATTCCGATTGATGCGCCGCCAGGACAGCTCCAAATTCTCGATGTTGGCGCCTTTCGCCGTTGAGATCGAAATCCAGGGTCTTTCGATGCCCTGGCCCGCCAGCTCGTACCAGCGTGTTGTTACTGTCGACCAGCGAATAGATATCGTTTCTTGCCGCCGACCAGTGTGTCCGCGCCGGCGCCATCTTCGAGGGAATCGTTGCCGACGCCGCCAATCAGGTTGTCATTGCCGATGTTGCCGGAGATCCTGTCGCCGCCGCCCCCACCATTAAGCGTTCGTCGCCGCTGATCCCATCGAGCGAGTCGCCCAGCGCCGAACCGGTCATCGTGTCGTTGCCGCCAAACAAGGCAGCGAAGAAACCGTCGGTGTCGTTCGTGTCGAGCAGGGTCAGGAAGATCGCGACCGAAAGATTGACGCCGCAGACCGTGAACTGAGAGGTCGCAGTGACGTAACGCCAACCGGTGATCGTGCCGACGGTCAGATGACCGTCGGGATCGTAGGTGAAGGTGCCGGCGGAGTCCAAGCGGCGGCCACCACGTCAATCCGGTAGAGGCCGGGCGTCGCCGCGGTGACGCTGCCCGCGGCCAGGTCGTCCAGGCCATTGCCACTCAGAACCTGAACGCGATCGGCCCGCTTGGCGCCAGCCATCAGCGTTGACATTCAATTCCTCCCACCGCGCCAGCGCCCGGACGGGCCCTTGGTTATTATTCCTAAGAGATCATGGTTTGGTTGCCGGCAGGGTGATGGAAGTCACACGCGCTGTCAAAAGCAACCCACGGTTAAGACGGTTCGCCGCAGGAAGCCCCTATGGCCGATTCCCACCCTGCGACAGCCAGACGTATTTATTCGCCCCGTCGAAACAATAGGACGGCCGTCCGGATTTTCGATTGGTCGTCCAAGCTCAGGCGCGTTGATGAGCAAGGCCCGGTCATGCCGTAGGCCGAGCATCAGGCCGATACGCGTTCCGTACGGCCCAAGAACTCGCCTTGGCTTCCACCACCGGGATGATCGGCCGGTCGGCAGCCGCCAGGGCGCAGGCGGAGCGCAGCAGCTCGATGCGCATCCAGCGCCTCGCCGAGAATGCGATCGAAAGCCGGATTGGAATAGCGGCCTGTTGCCGCCCACATGCCGCTCGCCGCGTCTGAGGTCGCCAGCGAGATCTTCATGTGCTTGAGCGCTTCGCCCGTCACGTCATACCAGGCAGTCAGCGAAGCGCTGATCGCGGAACTGGCCATCGTAGAAGCGCAGGGTATCCATGATCAGGTAACGAGTATCGATGCCCACCAAGGACGGCGCCGGGCTGACCCATGCACCAGCGGCATGTACGGCAAATCGTCGGGGGCATGCAGATCGAGCTGGAAGCCCTGGGGATAGCCGGCTTCCGCCAGCAGGCGCCGGGCCTGCTGGGGATCATGCGGATCGGGCATGCTGTCGCTGTTGGCGCCGCGGACAGCGGAAGCGACGACATCGCGGCCCGGATCGGCCTGGCCTTGGCGTACGTCGCGCAGGAACTGCCGGTCGATCGCCAGCGACATCGCCAGCCGAACTCGCGGATCGAGCAGCAGATCTCCTGCAGCGGCTTGCCGTCGAAGCGGCGCGGTGTCTCGGGGGACTGATCTTTTTTGGAGATCCAGCGCCAGATGATAAAGGCCTGTCGTGGAGCCGCGCACGATCTGCGCGTCGGCAATTGCCTCTGCCGCGCTGCACCTGGGGATGGAGGTCGTCGACGACGTCGATATTCCCGGCGCTCTATCTGCTCGGTCATCTCGGTCTCGTCGGGGGTCGAGTTGAACGGAGGGATCGCCATTCCGGCAAGCCGCCCCGATAGCCTTCGAACCGCTCGAGCCGCAGATGGAATCGCGCTGCACCGAAACCGCCCGGTAGGGACCAGTCCAGATCATCAGCCGCCAGCGAGTTGAAGTCATCGACGTCGCCTCGGCAAAGCGCCGGTTGATGATGCCGATCTCGTTGATCTCGATCGGCAGGGTTGACCAGGGGCGCCTTGGTGCGGATGACCAGACGGTAATCATCCTGTCGTAGTCAGCGAATTCCGCCATGGTGCTGCCGATGGAAGACAGGTCGGCAATCATTCGCTTCAGGCGCGCGAAGGTGGCGAGCACGTCCTGGCCGGAGAACGTCGTTCCGTCGTGGAAGCGCACGCCGCGGCGCAGCTCGAACTCCCAGGCTGCTGCGCGGCGCGCTGGCGCGGCGGTTTGGGGCGAGGCCGGGAGCAGCGCCTGGGCGTCGATGGAAGTCAGGCTGTCGAAGACATGGGGCATCACCATCCATGTTGAGCGCAGCCGTTGATAGTGGGGTATCCAGGGAGGTCACTGCCTCCAGCATGGCAATGCTGAGCTCCGGCCGCGCGGCTTTTTTGGCGGCTTCCGCCAGCGTCGCCGCGAAATCCATCGGCAGTAGGACGCGAAACAGGCTGCCCTTGCCCGGTGCGCTCTCCACGTCGATGGTGCCGCCCAGGAGATCGCAGAGGCTCTTGCAGATATAGAGGCCGAGGCCGCTGCCGCCGCGGCGGCCGGGCAATGATTTGCCGCCGACTTGGCTGAAGGGCTGGAACAGGTGCGCCTGCTCGGCGTCGGACATGCCGATGCCGCCATCGATGACGTCGAACCGGATGCAATTGTCGACTTGCCGCTCGACCAGCAGGCAGACCTCGCCGCCATCGCTGAACTTCATGGCGTTGCCCAGGAGATTGAGCAGGATCTGGCGAATCTTCAGGCGGTCGGATTTGATCAGGCCGATATCCTCGGCCACCTGCATGCGGAAATCGATGCCGCGCTGCTGCGCATAGGGACCGAGGATGCTCTTCACCTCGGCCAGCGCCATCGGCAGATGGAATTCTTCGATCTCGACCTCGATGCGTCCGGCCTCCAGCTTCGCCGCATCGAGCACCTGATCCACCAGCGCTTCCAGATGCTGGCGCGCCTGGTTGATATTGACTGCCCGATTTCCGCCAGCTGATCCTGGTTGCGCATCCGCGCCTGCATCTCGATCAGCTCGCCATAGCCTGATATCGCGCTGATGGCGTTGCGGACTTCATGGCTGACGAAGGTGAAGAGGTCGGACTTCGCCCGGTTCGATTCCTGGGCGCGGCGGAGCAGGAGCTCGGCGCGGTCGCGCTGTTCCAGGGCGGCGATGCCAGA
Source organism: uncultured Alphaproteobacteria bacterium (assembly GCA_963816235.1). Taxonomy (GTDB): domain Bacteria; phylum Pseudomonadota; class Alphaproteobacteria; order Dongiales; family Dongiaceae; genus DATKFM01. The sequence continues at coordinate 383,102 of CAWFKD010000001.1, forward strand.
CCGCAAGACGGCGTCCAGGGTCGCGCTGTCGGTGGGGGATGTCGTGTCCCCGGGGCCGCGTTCCCTGGAGAACTGCTCCGGCCAATCGGCGCCAGGCAAGAACGGCGATGCGGGATTGCTATTGCTCATTTCAAACGCCCTGGCCCTCGGCAAGCACGAAGCCAGCCGGCCAGAATTGTCAGAGGGCACGACGATCTCGGCCCATTCTGACGAGACAAAGTTAACGATATCTAACGACGGGCCTGCACCATCGGGTCGCGGGAGCGCCGCAAACCGCTAGGTCGCGATCGGACCCGTGCGGCGGCTGACCGTGAGCGCGGCCGGCCGATTAAGCGTCTGAAAGACCACGCAATAGCGCTCGGTCAGTGTGATCAGCTTATCGATTTGCTCAGCCGGGGCATCGGTGTCGAGATCGAAGCGCAGACGGATCGCCTGAAAGCCGACCGGCGCATCCTTGGCCACGCCGAGCGTGCCGCGAAAATCCAGATCGCCTTCGGCGCTGACGCGGCCTTCGCGGATCGGTATCTGCAGCGCGGTCGCCACCGCCTTGACCGTCACGCCGGCGCAGGCCACCAGCGCCTCCAGCAGCATGTCGCCGGAGCAGAGCGAAAGACCATCGCCGCCTGTTGCGGGATGCAGCCCCGCTTCGGTAATGGCGCGGCCGGTCTCGACCTTGCAGGTGATGGATTCATCGCCGAGCCGTCCGGTGGCGCGCAAGGTGATGAGGGCGCTGCCGGGCTCTTCGCGATATCGCGACTTCAAGGGGGCTTGCATTGTTCGCAGTTGATCGGCGTCCATCTCCGTACTCCAAGACTGGCTGTTTTTGAATGAGGGCCATAACGTGGCCCGCATACACAAAATGTCCAGCGGATCAGCATCGAATTTTTCATCTTGACGCGATCACCGGTCATACATAGATTTCCCGTCAGCGCCGATTTGAGCCTCAGCTTGCGGGCGCTTTACAAATACAGCTAAAGCGTGGGCGTTCCGCCCAGCGATAGCTGCGGCGGATTTTTCGTTTTGGCCCGTGGCCGACTTCGCCGTGATTGACCGTCAACCCGACGGGGATGCGTGAAGCCGCATTCCCGCCATAGGAGGAGTGTTGCCATGCTGCGCAGAACGTTTCTGACAATCGCTACCGCCCTTGTTGCCTCGACTATCGCCGGCGCCGCGCCGGTACAGGCCGCACCCGAGACGATCCGCATCGATTTTGCCTACTACAACCCGGTCAGCCTGCTGCTGAAGGACAAGGGCTGGGTCGAAGAGGAATTCAAGGCCGACGGCATCGACGTCGAATGGGTGCAGAGCCTCGGCAGCAACAAGGCGCTCGAATTGCTCAACGGCGGCAGCGTCGATTTCGGCTCGACCGCCGGCGCCGCCGCGCTGCTGGCCAAGATCAACGGCAATCCGATCAAGGCGATCTACGTCTATTCCAAGCCGGAATGGACCGCGCTGGTGACGCGCCCGGATACCGGCATCACCAAGATCGAGGATCTGAAGGGCAAGCGCGTCGCGGTCACCCGCGGCACCGATCCCTATATCTTCCTGCTGCGCGCGCTCGACAGCGTCGGCCTGACGGAGAGCGACATCAAGGTCGTCCTGCTGCAGCATCCCGACGGCAAGAACGCGCTGGTCAACGGCGACGTCGACGCCTGGTCCGGGCTCGATCCCTACATGGCGCAGGTCGAAGTGGACGACACCGGCGAGTTGTTCTTCCGCGACCCCGACGAGAACACCTACGGCGTGCTGAATGTGCGCGAGCAGTTCGCCGAGGACAATCCGGAGACGTCGAGCGCGTGCTGGCGGTCTACGAGCGCGCCCGCAAGTATTCGATCGAGCATCCCGACGAGCTGCAGGCCGCGCTGATCGCGGCCGCCAAGCTGAGCGACCCGGTCGCCGCCAAGCAGCTGGGCGAGCGCACCGACCTGGCCAGCGCGGACCATCGGCGACGAGCAGAAGCAGTGCATCCTGGCCGCGGGGCAGGTCCTGCAGCAGGCCGGCGTGATCAAGCCGACGTGGATGTTGCCAAGACCGTCGACGGGCTGATCGATCCGCAATATATCGAGCGGGCCCTGAAGCGGTTGGCCGCGCTCAACGTCCGGCGCCGCCCGGCTGTGGATCCTGGTCCTCCCATGGCTATCTCGCATCTTCCCTGACGCGGTGGCGCCGTACTGCCCTCCGCCTCCCCGAGGCGGAGGGCTGACCAGGTGCGCGTCCTGTGCGCGGGCTGATGCTGCCGCTGCTGCTGCTCCTGCTGTGGGAGCTGGGCAGCCGCGCCGGCCTGTTGCCGCCGAACAGATGCTCGTCGCCCTCGGTTGTTTTCCGCGAGATGTGGGATCTCGCCGCGAGCGGCGAGCTTGCCGGGCACATCCTGATCACGCTCTACCGGGTCTTCTTCGGCTTCGTGGCCGGCACGGCCGCGGCCACGGTGCTCGGCGCGCTCACCGGCTATTCCAAGCTATCCGCAATTGCTCGACCCGACCCTCCAGGCGCTGCGCAACGTGCCCTCGATCGCCTGGGTGCCGCTGTTCATCGTCTGGCTCGGCATTTTCGAGACGTCGAAGATCACGCTGATCGCCGTCGGCGTGTTCTTCCCCGTCTATCTCAACCTGATGAGCGGCATCCAGGATGTCGACCGCAAGCTGGTGGAGGTCGGCCGGGTGTACCGGCTCAGCGGCTGCCGGCTGGTCCGCCGCGTGCTGCTGCCGGCGACGTTGCCGTCCTATCTCATCGGCCTGCGCGGCGGCCTGGGGCTCGGCTGGATGTTCGTCGTCGCGGCCGAACTCATGGGCGCCAGCCAGGGGCTGGGCTTCCTGCTGGTCGACGGCCAGATGACCGGCCGCGTGCAGGTGATCATCGGCCGCATCGTGCTGTTCGCGATGCTCGGTAAGCTGACCGACCTGCGCTTGGCGCGCACTGGCCGCGGTCGCCGCCTGGCAGGATTCGTACAGGACGGAATGGCGACCGCGATGCTGCGCGTGACCAGGTCTCCAAGCGGTTTGAGGGCGACGTCGCGCGCGACGGCATCGACCTCGCGGTCGAGCGCGGCGAGATCGTCAGCCTGGTCGGCACCAGCGGCTGCGGCAAGAGCACCCTGCTGCGCATCGTCGGCGGCCTCGAGTCCCGTCGACGGGTCATGTGTGGATCGACGGCGAGGCAGTCCGGCGCCGCGGCCGGAGGTCGGCATCGTCTTCCAGGAACCGCGGCTGATGCCCTGGCTAATGTCGCCGACAATGTCAAGTTCGGTCTGGACGGTTTCCGCGGGCGCGCGCGACGAGCTCGCCGCCGAGGCGGTCCCCAAGGTCGGCTTGGACGCCTTTGCCGGTGCGCTGCCCAAGCAGCTGTCCGGCGGCATGGCGCAGCGCGTCGCGATCGCCCGCGCCCTGGTGACCCGGCCGCAGGTCCTGCTGCTCGACGAGCCGTTCAGCGCGCTCGACGCCTTCACGCGGCCAAGCTGCAGGATCATCTGCTGACGATCTGGCGGGACACGGCCGACCATGCTGTTCGTCACCCACGACATCGAGGAGGCGCTGGCGCTGAGCGACCGCGTCATCGTCCTGCGCGGCCAGCCCGGCCGGATTCACCGGGACTATGCGGTCGACCTGGACCGGCCGCGGCAGCGCGGCTCAGCCCAATTCCAGACCATGAAGGAGCGGATTCTCGGCGACCTCGATCTGGAGCTGGAAAGTTAACCACGCCGGTTAAGAAAACGATCGGCTTCGGGCTCGCTCCGGACCCGGCAATGCCGGCGAAGTTACTTTCTTAGGAATCGTATCTGCTATTGTGACCGGCGACGCAAACGATAGGGGCAATCGTCGGCGCGATCATGATGGATTCCCACAAATCTCTGATCACCGCGGAATGGGACGTTCTGAACTTCCAGGAGCCCGTTCTGCAGCAGCTGCATGATTATTGGCGCCGGCAGCGCGGGGCGCGCGCCATGCCGGCACGTCCGGATATCGATGTGGCCGAGATTCCCGCCTTGCTGCCCTACATCTTCGTCATCGATGTGCTGGAGAATCCCCGCGACTTCCGCTTTCGCGTGGCCGGAACCCACATGCGTCAAGCACTCGGCGAGGAATTGACCGGCCGGCATATCGCCGATGCGTTTCCGCCGGATTTCGGCGGCGAGGTCGAAGGCGATCTGGAGTCAGGTTGTCGATCAGAGAACACCGGTCCTCGGCTGGGGCGATCTCTGGGTGCCCGGCAAGGAATTCATCAAGTGGGAAGGGGTGGCCATGCCGCTATCATCCGATAGCGCGGCCGTGAACATGCTGCTGGGCGGCGTGATCTTTCCGCAGATCGCCGTACAAGTGACCCTGACGATCGGGCGCTTCAACCTGATGCGGAAGTAGGTCAGATAGATCACTGCAAAGGCGATAATCACCAGGGCGAGCGAGATCCCCAGCACATAGCGCATATGCCCTGTGGGCACGGCTTGCCGGGCCTCCGTCTCGTTCAGCACCGGGGATTCCGGATGGCGGCTGAACGGTGCCGGTTCGTCCTCATATTCGGGCGCGCGGGTTTCTGGCGTCATTGGCTCCTCCGATCGTCTCGAGAGAGCAACGCCTCGCCGGGGTCCAGTTCCCGGACTTCCGGGAACCGCTCGCGCGACACCGTGTTTCCCCAACATGTGGCCGGCATGTCAGCTTGGCAGCAAGCTGTTGTTGCGCCCTTCGCAAGGCCTCCCCGTCGTGCGAATCTCCTAGCACTGACCGCCCTTGGACGTTAGCTTTCCTGATCTGCGGCGCACCGGAAGAGGCGCGGCAGCCGACCGCGAAGACTCGACAGAAGGGAGGCCCTCTATGAACACCCCGATTTTGCGTAACAACCTGGCCCGCGGCCTTGCCGCCATGTCGCTCGGCCTTGCGCTGAGCCTGACATCGGCCGATGCCGGCGCCATCGACGATCTGAAGATCGTCGCTCCGGCCAAGCCGGGCGGCGGCTGGGATCAGACGGCACGCAGCATGCAGGAGGTGCTGCAGGCCGCCGGCATCGCCAAGGCGGTGACGGTTGAAAACATCGCCGGCGCCGGCGGCACCGTCGGCCTGGCGCAGTTCGTCGATCAGGACAATGGCAACGGCAATGCCCTGCTGGTGAACGGGCTGGTGATGGTGGGCGCCATCCTGACCAATCAATCGGCGGTGACGCTGGACCAGGTCACGCCGATCGCGCGCCTGACCGGCGAGTATGAAGTGATCGTGGTGCCGGCAGCCTCGGACATTCAGAACCTGGGCGACCTGGTCGCCAAGTTCAAAGCCGATCCCGGGGCCGTGTCCTGGGGTGGCGGTTCGGCCGGCGGCACCGATCATATCCTGGCCGGGCTGATCGCGCAGGCGACCGGCGTGGAGCCGGCGAAAGTCAACTACGTGCCCTTCTCTGGCGGCGGCGAAGCGCTGGCAGCCATCCTGGGCGGCCATGTCACGGCCGGTGTCAGCGGTCTCGGCGAATGGGAGGGGCAGATCCAGTCGGGCGAGTTGCGAGCCCTCGCAATCTCTTCCGGCGAGCGGCTGGCGGGCGTCGACATCCCGACACTGAAAGAAGGCGGCGTGGAAGTGGAGCTGGCCAACTGGCGCGCCGTCGTGGCGCCGCCGGGTATCGATGACGGCCAGCGCAAGGCACTGCTCACCACCGTCGAGCAGATGGTGCAAAGCGACGGCTGGAAGAAGACGCTGACCGATAAGAAGTGGCTGGACCTGTATCTCGCCGGCGATGATTTCGCCAAGTTCCTCACCGAGGAGAATACGCGGGTGACGGCGACGCTGAAGTCGATCGGGCTGGTGCAATAGGCGCAAGCGGGTTTGCGTGGAGCAAAACCAATTCCTGAGGTCTCGGTTTTGATCCACGCGTTCTCGCGAAAAATCCCCGGCATCCCCTCGCGACAATAAATCCGGACTCAAGGCTGGCGGAAATCCTGCTCGGCATCGGCCTTGTGGCGCTCGGGCTGTTCTTTGCGGTCGAGACAACGGAGATCAAGGTGGCCCCGATCTATGCCAAGGTCGGACCGACGGTCTTTCCCTGGATTGCTGCGGGCGCATTGATCGTGCTTGGGGTACTGTTCGCCGTACAGGCATGGCGCCGAGGACAACGCAGCCCTTCGCCGGATCCCATCCCCGGACAGGGCTATCCCGCACCGACGCCACCAGCGGAGCCCAGCGATTGGCGCGCGCTTGCAGTGATCAGCGCGGCGCTTTTGTTGCAGATGATCCTCTTCCGCACGCTCGGCTTCATCATCACCGCAATCTTCCTGTTCATGGCGGTCACCTATGCCTTCGGCAGCCGGCAATATCTGCGCAATGTGGTGGTAGCCGTCCTGCTCGCCGTCGTCGTCTATTTCGGATTCACCCGCGGCCTGCATCTGCAGTTGCCGGCGGGCCTGCTCGGATTCTGAGCCCCGGAGATGAGCACTCTCGGCGCCCTGCTCGACGGTTTCGCCAGCGCAATGACCTTGGCCAATCTGGGCTGGGCCTTCCTGGGCGTGACCCTGGGCACCGCCATTGGCATCCTGCCGGGCATCGGGCCGGCCCTGACCATCGCGCTGCTGCTGCCGCTGACGGCGCATCTGGACCCTACCGGCGCCTTCATCATGTTCGCGGGGCTTTACTACGGCGCCATGTATGGCGGCTCCACCACCTCGATCCTGCTGAATACGCCGGGCGAAAGCGGTTCCATCATCACGGCGATCGAGGGCAATCTGATGGCGCGCCAGGGCCGTGGCGCCGCCGCCCTGGCGACGGCGGCCATCGGCTCATTCGTCGCCGGGACGATCGGCACGCTTCTGCTGACGTTCGTCGCGCCAGTCATGGTCAAGCTGGCCATCAAATTCAGCCCTGCCGCATATTTCTCTCTGATGATCCTGGCCTTCACCACCGTCTCGGCCATGCTCGGCGCGTCCCTGCTGCGCGGACTGATCACGCTCTTTGTCGGCATCGGCATCGGCCTGGTGGGCACGGACAAGCTGACCGGCCAGGGCCGCTTCACCATGGGATTCCTGGAGCTGCTGGGCGGGATCGACATCACTGTTGTCGCGGTCGGCCTGTTCGCGCTGGGCGAAGCGCTCTATGTCGCGTCGCGGCCGGAACTGCGCAATGCCGAGGTCATACCGGTCAAGGGCTCGCTGCTGATGACGCGCGAGGAGTGGCGCCGGTCCTGGAAGCCCTGGCTGCGCGGCACCTTTCTCGGTTTTCCATTCGGAGCACTGCCCGCCGGCGGAACGGAGATACCCACCTTCCTTTCCTACTTCGCGGAGAAGAAGCTGAGCCGCAATCCGGAGGAGTTCGGCAAGGGCGCCATTGAAGGCGTCGCCGGGCCGGAAGCCGCGAACAATGCGGCGGTGGCCGGCGTGCTGGTGCCGCTGCTGACCCTCGGACTGCCCACATCGGCGACGGCGGCGATCCTGCTGGCGGCGTTCCAGCAATACGGACTGCAGCCGGGGCCGCAGCTATTCACCGCGAATAGCGGCCTGGTCTGGACCCTGATCGCCAGCCTTTACATCGGCAACGTCATGCTGCTGGTGCTGAACCTGCCGCTGGTGGGCCTCTGGGTGCGGCTGCTGTCGATCCCGCAGCCGCTGCTCTATGGCGGCATCCTCGTGTTCTCGACGCTGGGTGTCTACAGCGTCAACAACCGGGTGTTCGACCTGATCGTGCTCTATGCCATGGGCCTGATCGGCTATCTGATGCGGCGGTTCGAGTTTCCGGTGGCGCCCTGCATCATCGGCCTGATCCTGGGCCCGCTGGCGGAGGAGCATTTCCGCCGCACCATGTCCATCACCCAGGGCGACGCCAGCGTGTTCTTCACCGACCCGCTGTCGGCTGTGATCCTGGCGCTGGCGGCGGCCGTGTTCGTGCTGCCGCTGCTGTTCAAGCTGAAGCGGGGCTGATCTGCTGACAGCATCCTGTCAGTAGGGGCCGGCCGGACCCATTGGCCGCTGCGGCGGGCCGCCCTATATTGTCAGCATGTCCTTAGTCATTGCCGAAAGACCGCTGCCGGCCACCGCGGGCGTCCCCTTGCGGATCCATTCCGACTATCAGCCGGCGGGCGATCAGCCGCAGGCGATCACCGACCTGACCGCGGGGCTGCGCAAGGGCGAGCGCGACCAGGTGCTGCTGGGCGTCACCGGCTCCGGCAAGACCTTCACCATGGCCCATGTGATCCAGAACCTGCAGCGGCCGACCCTGATCCTGGCGCCGAACAAGACGCTGGCGGCCCAGCTCTATGGCGAGATGAAGGGCTTCTTCCCCGACAACGCGGTGGAGTATTTCGTCTCCTACTACGACTACTACCAGCCGGAAGCCTATGTGCCGCGCACGGACACCTATATCGAGAAGGACTCCTCGATCAACGAGCAGATCGACCGCATGCGCCACTCGGCCACGCGGGCGCTGTTCGAGCGCCATGATGTGGTGATCGTCGCCTCGGTGTCCTGCATCTATGGCATCGGCAATCCCGAGGACTATCAGCGCATGACCATGGCGCTGAGCAAGGGCATGAATCTCGACCGGCGGGAGCTGCTGCGCAAGCTGGTGGAGCTGCAATACCGGCGCAACGATGCGGATTTCAGCCGCGGCGCCTTCCGGGTGCGCGGCGACACGATCGAGCTGTTCCCCGCCCACTTGGACGACAGCGCCTGGCGCTTCTCGCTGTTCGGCGACGAGCTGGAATCGATCCACGAGTTCGACCCGCTGACCGGCGAGAAGCAGGCCTCGCTGGATTACGTGCGCGTCTACGCCAACAGCCACTATGTGACGCCGAAGCCGACGCTGCAGCAGGCCAGCCGCTTCATCAAGGAAGACCTGAAGCTGCGCCTGACGGAGTTCAACGCCCAGGGCAAGCTCCTGGAAGCGCAGCGGCTGGAACAGCGCACCATGTTCGACCTCGAGATGATCGAGGCCACGGGCTCCTGCGCCGGCATCGAGAACTATTCCCGCTATCTGACCGGCCGCAAGCCGGGCGAGCCGCCGCCGACGCTGTTCGAATATCTGCCCGATGACGCGCTGCTGATCGTCGACGAGAGCCACGTCACCGTGCCGCAGATCGGCGGCATGTATAAGGGCGACTATGCGCGGAAATCCGTGCTGGCGGAGTTCGGCTTCCGCCTGCCCTCCTGCATCGACAACCGGCCGCTGAAGTTCGATGAATGGAACGCCATGCGGCCGCACACGGTCTATGTCTCGGCGACGCCGGGGCCGTGGGAGATGCAGCAGACCGGCGGCGTGTTCGCCGAGCAGGTGATCCGCCCCACCGGCCTGATCGACCCCGTCTGCATCATCCGCCCGACCGAGACCCAGGTGGACGATTGCATCAACGAATGCCGGGAGATCGCCAAGAAGGGCCAGCGGGTGCTGGTCACCACCCTGACCAAGCGCATGGCCGAGGATCTGACCGAGTACATGCACGAGGCCGGCATCCGCGTGCGCTACATCCATTCCGACGTCGAGACACTGGAGCGCATCGAGATCATCCGCGACCTGCGGCTGGGCGCGTTCGATGTGCTGGTGGGCATCAACCTGCTGCGCGAGGGGCTGGATATTCCGGAATGCGCGCTGGTCTGCATTCTCGATGCCGACAAGGAAGGCTATCTGCGTTCCCAGACCTCGCTGGTGCAGACCATCGGCCGCGCCGCGCGCAACATCGACGGCCGCGTCCTGCTCTATGCCGACAAGATGACGGACTCGCTGAAATATGCACTGGCGGAGACCTCGCGCCGCCGCGAGAAGCAGCAGGCCTACAACGTCGCCAATGGCATCACGCCCGAAAGCGTGCGCAAGGGCATCTCCGACATCATGCAGAGCGTCTATGAGCGCGACCATGTAACGGTCGATACGGGAGTCGCCGGCGAGGCGGCGCTGGTGGGCCACAATCTCAAGGCCGTGATCGCCGACCTGGAGAGCAAGATGCGCGCCGCGGCGGCGGACCTGGAGTTCGAGGACGCCGCCCGCTTCCGCGACGAGATCAAACGGCTGGAGTCCCTCGAGCTGGAGATTCCCACCGGCGGTTTCGCCGAGGCCGGCACATCATACAAGGGCGGCGACAGCGCCCGCCCCCGCGCCCGTTCCAAGGGCGGCCTCCCCGGCACCACCAAGGGCAAGGGCTTGTTGGGCGGGAAGAGTGCGAGCCGGGAAAGCGGCTTCGGCGGCCGGCCCAGCGGCAAGCGGCGGCGGGGGCCTTGAGCGCCCGCGAAGACCCTCTATCGCCTGCCCCCGCCTTGTGACAGAATAACCTCACTTGCAGTCCCCGCTTGTTGGCGTTGAGGCGACTCCGTTTCACAGGAGGGAGGGACAGATGGCTGACACATTCAGCCGCGAAGCAGTCGGCATATTTCATGACGAGAAGAGCCTGAGATCGGCTGCTGATGCGCTGATGATCTCCGGCTTCGACCGCTCCTATCTCAGCCTGCTGGCGAGCGACAAGGCGGTCGATGACAAGCTCGGGCACCACTACGACCGGGTCGCCGAGCTGGAGGACGATCCGGACGTGCCGACGCAAGCCTATGTCGGCAGCGACTCCCGCGCCGAGGCCCAGGGCGCCATCGTCGGCGGCCTGGTCTATGTCGGGGCCATCGCCTCCATCGGCGCCATCGTCGCGTCCGGCGGCACCATGGCGGCGGCGCTGATCGGCGCGGTGGTGGCCGGCGGCGCCGGCGGAGCGCTGGGGACAGTCCTGGCTCGCCTGCTGAGTACGCACCATGCCACAAACCTGGAAACGCAATTGCAGCGCGGCGGCCTGCTATTGTGGGTGCGGACGCCCGATGCCGAGCATGAGCAGCGCGCCATCGAGATCCTCCGGGAGCATGGTGCGGAGGACGTGCATGTCCACACGCTGCCGGGAGAGTCCGGAAAACGCACCGAAGGCGTGTCCCACGATTTGAGTTTCATGAACGCGCTGGGAATGTAGCTGCTTGTTGGCGGTTATCTGCCGCCGCAGATTCCTCGCATTTGTTGAAAATGCCAATCGCAACCTGTGGATAAACCCGCAGGGATAGTCTGCCGGCGTCGCATTGGAAGTCAGCAGAAGAAGCTCGATATGATTGGCAACCCCTCACCGTTCGATCGCTCCACCCGGGGCATCTCCTTCACGCCTGTCGCCGGGCCCGCGATCAATCCGGCCGGCCTCGATCTCATATCGGACGAGGTCGATGCCGCCGCCATCGAGGAAAGCCATCGCGGCCTCTGGAGCGACATCCTCTGCTTTGTCGTCAATTACTGGTGCGCCAAGCGCAAGGGCCGCGCCATGCCGGCACGGCAGGATATCGACCCGCTCGAATTGCGGCGCCTGCTGCCGAACATCTATCTGATCGATGTCGTCAGGCCGTCGCTCTACCGCTATCGCCTGATCGGCACGACGATCTCCGACCGCCTGCGCGGCGATGCGACCGGCAGTTTCGCCGACGAAGCGATCTTCGGCGAGCATGCGCATCTGATCGTCGAGATGTACGACCATGTGGTCGAGAGCCGCTGCCCGATCATCAATCGGGCCCGCAGCTTCTGGACCGAGGTCGATTGGCTGAACTACACCAGCGTGCTGATGCCGCTGTCCGCCGACGGCGAGAATGTCACGATGATGCTCGGCGTCATGGATTTCTGGCTGACGCCGCGGCAGCTCCGGGCGCCGCAGATCGCCAAGCGCCTGATCGATTGGGAACCCCTGGCCGTTCCCGCGCCCTAGCGAGCGCCGCTCAGCGCGCGCCGATACGGTAGCTGCGCTTTTCCGGAACAAAGGTTCGATTGGGGATGCGGTCGGGCGACACGCCCGCCAGCACCTGGCGCACATCGGCCACCACCTCCGGCCGCTTGCGATAATACTGATGCCGGACGTCGGAGATGTCCGGCTTGGTCTCGCAGACGTCCCGGCAATCCACCAGCGAGATCTTATGCGGCAGATTGGTCAGGGTGCGCGGCCCGGTGCTGCCCAGCCGGTCGGGATTGCCCTTGGTGGTATCGCTGATGATCAGCGCCCGGTCGCTGCCGGAATAGTAGACATGCACCGCCTCCGACAGTTCCGGCAGCCGCGCCATCTTGTAGTCCAGCTCGAGGGTATCGTTGTCCTCGTCCGCGGCCATCAGGAAGATGTTCTGAAACACGCGGGGCAAGGTGCGGTTCGGATATTGGGCGATGATCTCCTGCAGCGCGAAGCGCAGCGTGTAATTGCCCATGCTGTGGGCGACCATATGGAGTTGCTGCCAGCAGAACTGCGACGGGCCGAGATCGCGGAAATAGTCGAGCATCTTCAGGAAGGCGCGGGCAATCGCTGTCGCTGACGCCTTCGCGTCGGTACGGTCCTCGTAGTAGGAGACCTCCGGAATCATCTCGCCATTGGCCGGCCAGGAAAACACCGCCACTTCCAGCGGTCGGCCGGCGGTGCCGTATTCCTGCTTGATCTGGGCGGCGCGGGTCAGCGCCGTGGTGAAATCGGATGCATAGCCGTGGATCAGCAGGAGCAGGTCGCTCTTCTGCGTCTTCATGTTCTGGCGCAATTCCTCGAAGATCTCCCGGCTGCCGAACACGGTCTTTGTCGATTTCGATCCCGCGCCCGGCAGCTTTTCCGGCGCCAGATAGACCGACTTCACCTTGTACTCACCGCCGGCCTTGGCGGGCGGGTCCACATCGGCCGAACCGAAGCGCAGATAGTGCGGGCCCTTGGCGTGAAAGCCTGGGCCGAAGCTGGGCTTCGCGGCCGTGCCGGTCTCGCTGCGATTGGTGGCGTAGTAGACAGTGATGGACATTGTTAAGGACTCCCCCTCGTCGATTGCGGGCGCCGGCGGATCTCCAGGATTGCAGTATTGTGCCGGAACCTGAGCCATGGCGAGGGCGCAAACAGTGACAAAATTCACAGGCCGGCGCCCGATTTGCCCGGCCCGGGCCGGCCTTGTAGCTTGCCGCCATGGCACAGAACATTCTCATCACCGGCGGCGGCCGGGGCATTGGCGCGGCGATCGCGATGGCGGCGGCACGCGCCGGCTATGACGTGGCCCTCTCCTACAAGAGCGACAGCAAGCGCGCCGAGGCTGTCGTCGCGGAGATCAAGGCGCTCGGCCGCAAGGCCTTCGCGCTGCAGTCCGATGTGGCGCGAGAGGACGAGGTGGTGGCGCTGTTCGCCCGCGTCGACAAGGAACTGGGGCCGCTCAACGCGCTGGTGAACAACGCCGGCATCACCGGCCGCGCCGCGCGGGTGCAGGATGTCGATGCGGCATCCGTCAACGAAGTGCTGGCCGCAAATGTCACCGGCAGCTTCATCTGTGCCCGCGAGGCGGTGCGACGCATGTCGACCCGGCAGGGCGGCCGGGGCGGCGCCATCGTCAACATTTCCTCGGCGGCCGTCGCGCCATGGCAGCCCGGGCGAATACATCCACTATGCCGCCTCCAAGGGCGCCATCGACACCTTCACCGTCGGCCTGGCCAAGGAAGTGGCCGATGACGGCATCCGCGTGAACGCCATCAGGCCCGGCCTTATCGACACGGAGATCCATGCGTCATCGGGCATCCCCGACCGCGTCGCGCGCATCACCCCGACGATTCCCCTGAAGCGCATCGGCAGCGCAGATGAAGTGGCGGCGGCAGTCATGTGGCTGCTGTCGGACGCCGCGTCCTATGTCACGGGCGCAATCCTGGATGTGTCGGGGGGACGGTAGGCGGTTCGCTTGAATCCGTCCGCCACTGGCAATCAATTATCCTGACGAGCCCAGACAACCATGCTTCGAAGCACCCAGTACAATGCCGTTCCGGCAATGCTGGCCACAAACACAAACGGCGCCATCAAGACTGCACCAATCATGGCGACAACCGCGGCGAGTGCTTCCCGCTGAAAGATATGGGCCAGGCCGGGATCAATCGCGATCGACGCAGGACGCATGATGCACCAAATCGGAAAGGGCGACATGACGAACAGCATGGCGGCTGCAAGGCTCACGATCATCAACCGCGCAAGCATGCTGCGATCCCTTTGGCGAGCAAAGAGAAGCCAGGCGATGCCGGCCGACACCGCGGCACCGGAAGTCACAATGACGGCGAAGGTCACCATCGGAAAAAACAGCAGCGCTATGGCGAGCGAAATCGCCGCGGCAAGAACAGCGTAAGGTCCGGACTCCCAGAGATGCAGCGTGGCGCGCTGTTCGGTGGAAGAAAGCTTGGAACGTTCGCGCCACGCCGTAGTGCCACACGCAGACTGAGCGACACACATGTCGGCCTCGCTGTTCATCATATTAGTAACGTGGTGTTGCTGAGCTTGGCGTTGCTTCAGCGATGAACGCCGCCTCCGCAGCCTTAAACTCCGCGCGTTCGCGGGCGCGGCGGCGGAAGCGGGCGATGGCGGAGACATTGAAGAAATGCATGGCGCCGAGCACCACCAGCACGAGGCCGACCTTGGTGCTGAGATACTCCATCACTTCGGCGGCATCGACCGGATGGGTGCCATAGCGCAGGGCGAGCGTCACATAGCCGACATTGATGAGATAGAAGCCGACCACCAGCAGGTGATTGACCGAGTTCGCGAGCGCTTCGTTGCCGCCGAAGCTGTCGACCAGGAAGATGCGGCCGTTCTTGCTGAGGGTGCGGGCGACCCAGACCGTCAGGACGATGCTGATCGCGAGATAGAGCGAATAGGTGATGACCATGGTCATGATGGAGTCTCCATGAATTGTCGGCAGCGCTCTCATGGCGCCGGGCAGAGGTTGGCGCCGCCGCAGGATTTGCCCTCGGCGGCCATGCGGCGGCGCAGATCGCGCACATAGATGACGCGGTACAGGACCTTCGGCGATTTGCCGGATGCCCGGCAATCCGACGATGATCCCGAGCGCGCGATAGCCGGGCAGCTCGCGCCACAGCCGCGCGAAAGCCGCGGCACCGCTCAGCAGGCGGCCGTCATCGGTCACCGCATAGAGGCGCACCACGGCCTCCGCCGGATCCACATGCCAGCGGCGCAGCGCCCAGGGCGCCGCATAGGAGTCGGCCCAGGCGATCAGGCGCGAGTGGCCGGCACTGATTTTCTGGAAGCGAGCCACATGCTTGCGGCAGACCGGGCAGGCGCCGTTGTAATACACGGTCAGCGCCACATGTTCCCCTTCCGCGCCGGCGCCGGTGATCGGCGCCAAGTCGACGGAAGCTGCGGTGCGAGAGGTGTCGTCACGGCCTCCGGTGGTGATTCCAGCCGTCGCCATTGCCGTCATCGCCAGCCGGCCCGACCGGCCCTTGCGGCCGTTGTCCCAACCGCGCAGGAAAGCTTCCATGATCGTCTCCATTCCTATCTGTTATTTCTGTACAATCAGAAACAAATCGACAAAAAAATGTCGCGCGGATTCCTACGCGACCTTGGCGACGAACTTCGCGACGCGCGCACCCATCTTGATCAGCGTGATCAGCGTGGATTTCGGCAGCGACTTGACCTGGTCGTACCAGCTGGTCATGCCCTCGAGGAACAGCGTCATGGATTCGATGCGCGCTTTTACTTCCGGATCCGTCTTCGAATCCGATGCCGCTTCGGCGGCGCATTGCCGCAGCATGGCGATGGTCGGGTCGATCTCGCGCCGCTTCCGCTCCTCGACGATGATGCGGCACATCTCCCAATTATCCTTGATGCTCTCGAAATGATCCCGGCGGTCGCCCAGCACATGGGTGACGCGGATCAGGCCGAGGCTCTGCAGCTCGCGCAGGCTGGTGCTGACATTGGAGCGGGCGATGGACAGGGTGTCGGCGATCTCCTCCGCCGTCAGTGGCACCGGAGAAAGATAGAGCAGCGCATGGGCCTGGGCGATCGAGCGGTTGACGCCCCAGCGCGTCCCCATCTCGCCCCAATGGAGGATGTAGCGTTCCATGACCGGTGTCAGTTTGATCATTGTCTTCACAAATTTCTGTTGCGACAGAAATGTATGACATCACGGGAAGAAAGTCAAGTCTACGGAAAGCCTTGTTATTTCAGCGCATTACGCGACCAGGACCTCGCCGGCAAGCCCATAGCCCCGCCAAACATGCCGTGCCGAGCGAACAATACGGCGCGATTTCAGCCATCTCTACCCTCGCGAAAACGTGTGGTGTAGTGATGCAAGGCCGTGCCCATATTTATTCGCCGAAAGCGGAGGATGATCGACATGGAAAGCAAGACACTGAACAAACCCAATCCCGCCGATGCCGCCAAGGCCGACGCCGAGTGGCGCCGGAAGCTGACACCCGAGCAGTACCGGGTCACCCGCGAGCATGGCACCGAGCGCGCCTTCACCGGCAAGTATTGGGATAACCACGAAGACGGCATGTACAAATGCGTCTGCTGCGGCGAGCCGCTGTTCGATTCCAGCACCAAGTTCGAATCGGGAACGGGCTGGCCCAGCTTCTACCAGCCGGCGGTCGCGCAATCCGTGGAAACCCATGAGGACAGCAGCTTCTTCATGCGCCGCACGGAAGTGCATTGCGCCAAATGCGCGGCGCATCTGGGGCATGTCTTCCCCGACGGTCCGAAGCCCACGGGATTGCGCTATTGCATCAATTCGGCGTCGCTGGATTTCGAGCCGAAGAAGGCCAAGTAGCGGCTTGCGCCGCAGCGGGCGATAGACTCTCCTCCAAGGGCGGGCCGCAAGGTCCGCCCTTCTTCATTCCCTCAACGCCAGGATTCTCTCCATGAAGGTGCTTACCGTCTTCAGCCATCCGCGGCGCCAATCGCTGAGCGGCGCCGTTCTCGACGCCTTTACCGACGGCCTGCGCGCGGCCGGCCATGAGGTTGAGATCGCCGACCTCCATGGCGAAGGCTTCGACCCCGTGATGACCGAAGCGGACGAGCCGGATTGGAACGACAGCCGGAAACGCTACAGCGACGCGGTGCTACGGGAACAGGCGCGCATCGCCAGAAACGACGCCCTGGCCTTCGTATTTCCGGTCTGGTGGTGGTCGCTGCCGGCCATGCTGAAAGGCTGGATCGACCGGGTCTGGAACAATGGCTGGGCCTATGGCGACACGAAACTGACCCATCGCCGCGCCGTTCTGCTGGCCTTGGCCGCGGGAAGCCAGCGCAGCTATGAGAAGAACAAGTATGACGCGGCTGTCGATGCGCAGGTCGTCCATGGCATCATGCATTATTGCGGCATCGCCGACGCCCGCTTGCATATGCTGTATGACACGCTGGATGACGACGCGACGCGGCTCGCGCTAATTGCGCGGGCGCGGGAATTGGGAACGACCTTTGGCGACTAGCCGTCGGGGCAGCCTTGCCCTGGGCTGGTGCCTGTTCCATCTTGGCCCGCATGACTGAGCCCGCGAAAGGCAATGCCCTCGTCACCGGCGCCGCCAAGCGCATCGGCCGCGCGATCGCGCTGGATCTCGCCGCCGCCGGCTGGGACCGTGGCGGTGCATTATCACAAATCGGCCGATGAGGCGGCGAGCGCTGGTCCGCGAGATCGAGGCATTGGGCCGCCGCGCGGTCGCGATCAAAGCCGACCTGACGCGCGAACCGGAGGTCGCGCAGATCGTACCGCGCGGCTACCAGCGCCCTCGGTCCGCTCTCCTGCCTGGTGAACAGCGCCTCCACCTTCGTCATGGACGATATCCGCAGCAGTGACCCGCGCCAGCTGGGACAGCTCATATGGAGACCAACCTGCGGGCGCCCCTGGTGCTGAGCCAGGCCTTCGCCGCGCAGCTTCCCGGCGGCCAGACCGGCGCCATCGTCAACATGCTGGACGAGCGGGTCTGGAAGCTGACGCCGTACTTCCTGTCCTACACGGTGGCCAAGTGCGGGCTATGGACCCTGACCCAGACTCTGGCCCTGGCGCTGGCGCCGCGCATCCGGGTCAATGGCATCGGTCCGGGCCCGACCCTGCCCAGCCCGCGCCAGACCGAGGCGCAATTCAAGGCCACAATGCGGATTCCATGCCTTTGAAGCGCGGCACCACCCCGGCGGAGATCTGCCGGGCGGTGCGCTTCATCCTGGAATGCCCCGGCCCTGACCGGCCAGATGATCGCCCTGGACGGGGGGCAGCATCTGGGTTGGGCCGTCCCCAGCCGGGGATTTGTGCCCGAGGAATAGAATCGGCTGCTCCCACCCGCCAACAGGCTTTTGGCCCCCCAGGGCGGCCGGACCCTCGCGTTACAGTTGTGCACATCGGCAGGCCGAGTAATTTCCTGGCCGGATTGTCAAGACTTAAGGCTGCTACATTGCGGATACGTGGCACACGCGTTACGACCGTCAAATATAGAATCAGCCAATTTCAATACCTTAGAGATTCATGCCCAAAATTTAGGCAATCCGCCCAAAGCCGCGCATTTACTTTGTTTCAACCATTACGGCAGGGGGTTTCCAACAGACTTATCCACAGCCGGGGTGGACAGGCCGATAAAATGCTATGTATCTCCCGGCTGCAACGACGGGCCTGTCATTAGCCCCCGGAATTACTACGTGTTTGGCCGGTTCCGCTGATGGAGAATGCCGGCGATGCCGCGATCCAAAATCAACCCGCGAGACGAACCCGGCCGGCAACCCGGATGCCGCCTTCGATATTGATTCGCCGAACGAATCCCGGCGGACCGACGCGCTTGCAGCGCGGCGTCGAGGTGATCTCGGCGCAATTGAAGAACCTGCCGAGCGGTCCCGGCGTCTATCGCATGCTCAATCGACAAGGGCGATCGCGCTCTATGTCGGCAAGGCGCGGAGCCTGAAGCAAGCGCGTCGCCACCTACACGCAGATCGACCGGCTGGCCAACCGCCTGCAGCGCATGGTCGCGGAGACGACGACGCTTGAGGTCATCGCGACCCACACCGAGGTCGAGGCGCTGCTGCTCGAGAGCAATCTGATCAAGCGGCTGACGCCGCGCTACAACGTATCGCTGCGCGACGACAAATCGTTCCCCTACATCCTGATCACCGGCGATCACGCCGCGCCGCAGATCCTGAAGCATCGCGGCGCCCAGAACCGCGCGGGCGACTATTTCGGTCCCTTCGCTTCGGCCGGCGCCGTCAACAACACGATCACGGCGTTGCAGCGCGCCTTCCTGCTGCGCTCCTGTTCCGATAGCGTCTATGCCAGCCGCACCCGGCCCTGCCTGCAGTATCAGATCAAGCGCTGCTCGGCGCCCTGCGTCGGCCGCATCGGCGAGCCGGACTATGGACGCGCTGGTGGATGAGGCCGCGCGACTTCCTCTCCGGCACGAGCCGCGAAGTGCAGGCAGCGGCTGGCCGAGGAGATGCAGGCCGCCAGCGATGCGCTGGAGTTCGAGCGCGCGGCGCGGCTGCGCGACCGCATCCGCGCCCTCGCCCAGATCCAGTCGCACCAGGGCGATCAACGTCGCCGGCCTGGACGAGGCCGACGTCATCGCCGCGCACCAGGCCGGCGGGCAGACCTGCGTCCAGGTGTTCTTCTTCCGCGGCGGCAGCAACTACGGCAACCGCGCCTATTTCCCGAGCCACGACCGGGATCTGGAGCTCGACCCAGATGCTGACCGCCTTCATCGGCCAGTTCTACGACAACAAGGAGCCGCCGAAGCTGGTCCTGCTGAGCGACCGGCCCGCGGAGCGCGACCTGCTGCAGGAGGCGCTGCGCGTCAAGGCCGGGCAGACCGTTCGACCTGAAGGTGCCGCAGCGCGGCGGCAAGCGCGAAGCTGATCGATCACGCGCTGCTCAATGCGCGCGAGGCGCTGGCGCGGCGGCTGGCGGAGAACGCCACCCAGCGGCAGCTGCTGGAAGGCGTGGCCGCAGCGCTTCGGCCTGGAGGCGCGCCGCGAGCGCATCGAGGTCTATGACAACAGCCACATCTCCGGCCGCAACGCCTATGGCGCGATGATCGTCGCCGGGCCGGAGGGCTTCACCAAGAATGCCTATCGCAAGTTCAGCATCGACAATCCCGAGGTCTGCACAGCCCGGCGACGACTACGCCATGATGCGCGAGGTGCTGACCCGCCGCTTCTCGCGCGCGCTGAAGGAGGACCCGGAGCGCGAGCAAGGGGACCTGGCCCGATCTGGTGCTGGTCGACGGCGGCGCCGGGCAGCTGGGCGTGCGCGCTGGAGGTCTTCGCCGAACTCGGCGTCACCGATGTGGCGCTGGTCGGCGTCGCCAAGGGACCGGACCGCGATGCCGGGCGCGAGCGCTTCTTCATGCCCGGGCGCGAGCCCTTCGGCCTGGAGCCGCGGGATCCCGTGCTCTATTTCCTGCAGCGCCTGCGCGACGAGGCGCACCGCTTCGCCATCGGCGCCCATCGCGCCAAGCGGTCGAAGCAGATCGCCCAGTCGCCGCTCGACGAGATCCCCGGCATCGGCGCCAAGCGGCAAGAAGGCCCTGCTGCACCGCTTTCGGCTCGGCCAAGGCGGTCGCGCGGGCAGGGTTGGAAGACCTTCAGACGGTGGACGGCATCAGCGCCGCGGTTGCCAAGAAGATCTATGACTACTTCAATCGCAGCAGCTAAGATACTGCACTGGAAACCGCGGCCAGGACCTTCGAATCCATGCTGTTCAATCTGCCCAACTTCCTGACGCTGTCGCGGATCTTCGTGATCCCGATGCATCGTCGGTCTGTTCTATCTCCGGGCGACGAGGCTGCGCTGGCTGGCGCTGGCGCTGTTCATCCTGGCCGGCGTCACCGACTATTTCGACGGCTACTTGCGCCCGGCGCTGGGCGCAGATCTCGGCCCTCGGGCGCTTCCTCGATCCGATCGCCGACAAGCTGCTGGTCGCCGCTGTCATCCTTATCCTGGTGGCCACGGATCAGCATCACGGGCTGGGTCGTCCTGCCGGCGCTGATCATCCTGTGCCGCGAGGTCCTGGTCTCCGGCCTGCGCGAATTCCTGGCGCAGGCCAATGTGGGCGTGCCCGTCAGCCGGCTGGCGAAGTGGAAGACCACGCTGCAGATGGTGGCGCTCGGCTTCCTGCATCGTCGGCGACACCGCCGATCGCCTGGGTGCGGATGGTGGGCGAAGTCGGGCTGTGGATCGCCGCCGCGCTGACGATCATCACCGGCTACGACTATCTGCATGCCGGGCTGAAATACATCGTCGCGGAACCGCCGCCGGCGCCGGCGGTCAAACCCAAGCCGGCACCCGGCTCGATCGCCGAACCGAGCCGATCCGTCCACTGACGGCCGGCGCGCTTTTCGGAGAACCCCCATGAAGCTGTTCGGCCTGGCCGGTTGGAGCGGCAGCGGCAAGACGACGCTGACGGCGAAGCTGCTGCCCGAACTGATCGCGCGCGGCGTCACCGTCTCCACCATGAAGCATGCGCACCACGATTTCGATATCGACCAGCCGGGCAAGGACTCCTACGTCCACCGCATGGCGGGCGCGCAGGAGGTGCTGGTGGCATCGGCCAATCGCTGGGCGCTGATGCATGAACATCGCGGTGCTCCGGAACCGACGGCGGCCGAGCTGATCGCCCACATGACGCCGGTCGACCTGCTGCTGATCGAGGGGTTCAAGCGGGAGCCCCATGACAAGCTGGAGATCCACCGCGCCGCAAACGGCAAGCCGCTGATTTATCCGGACGACCGGTACATCGTGGCCGTCGCCAGCGACATCGCGCTGCCGGATTGCCCCTTGCCGCAATTGCCCCTGGACGATGTAGCGGCCATTGCCGCCTTCATCGTCAACCATTGCGGCCTGGTGCGGCCGCGCCAGCGGGCGGCACGGGCCACTTAGACTTTGTGCGGCCATGCGTTAGTCTCACGGGTGTGAACAGGTCAGGACTTTAGGATATGCGCGTTCTCTATTTCGCCTGGGTGAAGAGCAAGGTCGGCATCGGCGAGGAACAGGTCGATCCGCCGGCGGGCGTGGCCACGGTCGGCTCGCTGCTGGACTGGCTCTCCCAGCGCAGCGCCAAGCATGCCGCGGCGCTGGCCAACCGTTCGGTCGTGCGCGTCGCCGTCAACCAGGAATATGTCGGCGCCGATCATCCGGTGAAGCCGGGCGACGAGGTGGCGCTGTTCCCGCCGGTGACCGGCGGATAGCCGCCATGATCCGCGTGCAGCAAGAGGATTTCGATATCGGCGCCGAGATCGCGGCGCTGACGGACGGGCCGCCGCGACGTCGGCGGTGTCGCGAGTTTCGTCGGCCTGGTGCGCGATGTGGCCGGCGGCGAATCCGTCGGCGCGATGACGCTCGAACACTACCCGGCATGACCGAGAAGAAGTTGCAGGAGATCGATGAGGAGGCCAACCGGCGCTGGCCGCTCTCGGCAAGCTTGGTCATCCACCGCTACGGGCGCCTGGAGCCGGGCGACCGCATCGTGCTGGTGGTCACCGCCTCGCCGCACCGGCAGGCGGCGCTGGAATCCTGCGCCTTCCTGATCGACTGGCTGAAAACCAAGGCGCCGTTCTGGAAGCTGGAGGAGACCGGCGCGGGCGCGCAATGGGTCGACGCGCGGGATAGCGACGACAAGGCCGCCGACCGCTGGGTTGCCCGAACGCCGGGCGCCGAATAGAACTCATTGGAGAATTCCCGGGCGGGCAATGACCCGCCCTTTTTTGCCGGCGGGCGCAACGCACGCCGGTTTCGCCAGACAACAATAAACCGGGGGAACTGATGTCCGATCTTGAACTTTGCTATCTGCCGGCGACCGAGGCCATTGCCCGCTTCAAGGCCAAAACCCTGTCGCCGGTGGAACTCATGCAGGCGGTGATCGACCGCGCGGAAAAGGTGGAAAAGAAGATCAACGCCTTTCCGCTGAAGTTCTATGACCGGGCGCTGACGCAGGCGAAGAAGGCCGAAGAGAAGTACAGCAAGACCGATGGCCGTCCGCGGGCGCTGGAGGGCCTGCCCGTCGCAATCAAGGATGAAGCCCTCATCAAGGGCGAGCGCGTGACCTTCGGGTCCCTGATCTACAAGGACTTCGTTGCGGATGAGACCAACCCGTCGATCGGCCGGCTGCTCAAGGCCGGCGCGATCATGCATGCGCGCTCGGCGGCGCCGGAGTTCTCCTGCGCACCCTATACCCATTCCCGCATCCACGGCGTCACCCGCACGCCCTGGAACACAGCCTATTCCTGCGGCGGCTCCTCCGGCGGCGCCGGCGCCAGCCTTGCCGCCGGGTTGACCCAGCTCGCCAGCGGCTCGGATATCGGCGGCTCCATCCGCATTCCGGCCTCGATGTCCGGCGTCGTCGGCTACAAGCCGCCCTTCGGCCGCAATCCCGACACACCGCCCTTCAATCTCGACCAGTATTGTCACATCGGGCCGATGGCGCGCACGGTAGCGGACGCGGCATTGATGCAGAACATCATGTGCGGGCCTCATCCAGAGGACATCGCCACGCTGCGGCCGAAGGTTCGCATTCCCGCCAATCTCGGCGACGTCAAGGGCTGGCGCATCGCGCTTTGCGTCAATCCGGCGGAGTATGATCTCGATCCCGACGTGGTGAAGAATACCCGGGCCGCCGCCGACATGTTCCGCGCCGCCGGCGCCATCGTCGAGGAAGTCGATCTCGGCTGGAAGCGCGCCGACGTGGTCCGCGCAGTGGACGCCCATTTCGGCACCATCTTCGGGCCGCAGGTCGACCGCTATGTCAAGAAGCACCGCAAGATCATGACCGACTACGCGATCGCGTTCGCTCAGGAGGCGAAGAAAATCAAGAAAGAGGAATTCCTGGCGGGCCTGGAGATCGAGACCGCGATGTACAAAACGCTCGGGCCGATCCTGGAGAAATACCGCATCCTGCTCTGCCCCACGCTGCCGTTGCCGGCGACCAAGGCCGGCGAATCCTATGTCGGCAAAAAACTAATGATCAATCGCAAACCGCAACAATCCATCTCCCATTGGCTGATGACCACCTGCTTCAACATCATGAGCCGCTGCCCGGTCATGAGCATGCCCTCAGGGCTGGCCGCCAACGGCGTGCCGACGGGCCTGTCGATTGTCGGCCGCACCTATGACGATGTCAGCGTGTTCCGCGCCGCCAAGGCGTTCGAGGGCCAACGGCCCTGGTACCGGACGGCGGAACTGCGGCCGAAGCTCTAGGGATCGCGCAGGGAGCCGTCGCTGATCTATCTGGTACGCCATGGCGAGACGGAATGGAATCTGGCGCTGCGGATGCAGGGCCGGATGGATTCGCCGCTGACGCCGCTGGGCCTCGAACAGGCCCGGCGGAACGCAGCGTTGTTGCGCTCGCAGATCGGCGATCCCAGCGGCTTTTCCCTGATCAGCAGTCCGCTGGGCCGCGCCCGCAAGACGGCGGAAATCATCGGCGAGGCGCTTACCCTGGCTCCGTCATTCGATCCGCGTCTGGTCGAGATCGGGCTCGGGCAATGGGACGGTCTGACAGTCGATCAGATCAATGAACGCTCGCCCGGCGCCTGGGACCGCTCGCGCCTAGACGGTTCCCTTTTCGGTGCGCCTGAAGGCGAAACCTATGAATCTATGGTGGAACGGCTCTCGGCCAGTCTCGCGGAGCTGAAGCGTCCGGCCATCGTCGTCAGCCACGGCGTATCGATCCGCTTCCTGCGCGGCCTGTTCCTGCGGCTCGACCGCGCGGGCATCTTTGGCCTGCAGCCCTCGCGGCAGGATGGCGTGTTTCGTTGCCTCGACGGCCAGGTGGATTTTCTGGAGCCGTAGGGGCGCCGTCTATCGGAACGGCGCGAAGAACTCCAACAGCCTGCTGACAGTCAGCTCCGGCTCTTCTTCAGCCAGGTAGTGATTGCAAGGCAATGCACTGCCCCGCATATCGGCGGCAAATTCCTTCCAGACGCTCAGCACGTCGAAGTTCCGCCCGACCACGCCCTTCTCGCCCCAAAGCAAGAGCACCGGGCAGGACAACTTGCGGCCCTTATCGGCGCGATCATGCTCAAGATCGATCGAAGCACCGGCGCGGTAGTCCTCCATCATTGCGTGCAACCGCGCGGGGTCGCGGAAGGCGCTGGCGTAGCATTCCATCGCCTGTGGATCGATGGCGCCAGCGCGGCCGATCCGGCCGAAGGTGCGCTCCAGAAAGTAGTCGGGGTTCGCGCCAATCAGGCGCTCGGGAAAGTCGAACGGCTGGATGAAGAAGAACCAGTGATAATAGCCGGTGGCGAAGGCGCGGTTGACGTTCTCGTAGTGATAGATCGTCGGCAGGATATCCATGATCGCCGCGGCCGTGACGCGCTCCGGGTGATCCAGGGCCATCCGGTGCGTGGTGCGGGCGCCGCGGTCATGGCCGCAGACCAGGAATTTTTCGAAGCCCAGCGTGGTCATCACCGCGAGCTGATCGCCGGCCATGGCCCGGAATGAATAGGGCGCATGATCGGCGTAGCTGGCCGGCACCGAAGTCTCGCCATAGCCGCGCAGATCCGTGGCGATGACCGTGAACCGCTCCGCCAGCGCAGGCGCGACCCGGTGCCACATCACCAGGCTCTGGGGAAATCCATGGAGCAGGAGCAGCGGCGGCCCGCTGCCGCCGATCACGGCCGCGATCTCAGCGCCGGGAACGGCGATGCGCTTGCGTTCGAAACCCGGGAAGAAATCCGGCGGCACCACCGGGGATGCCGACGCTAGGCGCGAACGAGGGCGGCGTAGTCGTCCATCATCTGGCGGGTGACATGGCCGACCTGGAAATTGTACTGGCCGATCTCGCCCACCGGCGTCACTTCCGCCGCCGTGCCGGTGATGAACACCTCGTCGGTCTTGCCCAGCTCCTCCGGCATGATCGCACGCTCCACCACGTCATGACCGCGCTTGCGCAGGAGGTCGATGACCGTGCGGCGGGTGATGCCGTCGAGGAAGCAATCGGGCTTGGGCGTATGTACCTTGCCGCTCTGCACCAGGAAGACATTGGCGCCCGTGGCCTCGGCGATCTGGCCGCGATAATCGAGCATCAGGGCGTCTGCATAGCCGTCATTCTCCGCCGCATGCTTGGACAGGGTGCAGATCATGTAGAGGCCAGCCGCCTTCGAGTTCGTCGGTGCCGTATCGGGCGCCGGGCGCCGCCATTTGGAGAAGGTCATGCGGATGCCCCGGGACTTCAGTTCCGGCGAGAAATAGGACGGCCATTCCCAGGTGGCGATGGCCAGATGGATGGCGTTCTTCTGCGCCGACACGCCCATCATCTCGCTGCCGCGCCAGGCAACCGGCCGCAGATAGCAGTCGGTCAGCTTGTTGGCCACGATGCACGCCTTCTTGGCGGTGTCGATTTCCGCGGGGCTGAAGGGGATCTTGAAGCCCAGGATTTCCGCCGAACGATGCAGACGCTCGCTATGCTCGGTGGATTTGAACACCTTGCCGTTATAGGCGCGCTCGCCCTCGAAGACGCAACTCGCATAATGCAGGCCGTGGGTCAGCACATGCACCTTGGCGTCGCGCCAGGGCACCAGCTTGCCGTCGAACCAGATAACGCCATCGCGATCGTCGAATGGGAGTACGCTCATGGGGTCCAGCCTTGTTGCAATATGTTGGCAAACTATTATGTCGGATGTTACCGGGAGTCATACCCGATTCCGGAAAATATGTCAACATAGCTGACGTAAATTCATGGCTGATGTAAAACCCCTGGCCAACCCCTTGTTCCTGCGCGAGGAAGAACTGCGCCAGGGCATCGAGATGCTGTTCTACGCCTATCGCGATTTCACCGCGGAGGCCGACGCCATGCTGGCCCAGTATGGATTCGGGCGCGCCCATCACCGGGTCATTTATTTCGTCGGCCGCAATCCCGGCATGACCGTGTCGGCACTGCTGTCGATCCTGAAGATCACCAAGCAAAGCCTGAGCCGCGTGCTGAGCCAGCTGGTGAAAAAGGGCCTGATCACCCAGCGGCCCGGCCCGCGGGACCGGCGGCAGCGGCTGCTGGAGCTGACATCGTCGGGCGCCGATCTGGAGCGCCGTCTGACCGAGGCGCAGCGGGCGCTGGTGGCCAAGGCCTATCGCGCCGCCGGCGCCGAGGCCGTCGACGGATTTCGCAAGGTGCTGCTCGGGCTGATCAACGATTCCGATCGCGGCAAGTTCGCGCGTCCCGGCGGCGTGCGGCGCTGAACTGCAGCAACGGTCCAGGGAGCGAGAGAAATCCGACGTGAACCTCGCCGCAGAACCACAGGAACCGGTCCATATCCTCGTTGTCGACGATGACAAGCGGCTACGGGATCTGCTGCGCCGGTTCCTCAGCGACCAGGGTTTCCGCGTCACCATCGCCAACGACGCGGCCGATGCGCGGCGCAAGCTGGCGGGACTGGATTTCGACCTGCTCGTTCTCGATATCATGATGCCGGGCGAAAATGGGCTCGACCTGACGCGCTCCCTGCGGCAGCAGAAGGCGGTGCCGATTCTGTTGCTGACCGCCATGGGCGAACCCGATGACCGCATCACCGGTCTGGACAGCGGCGCCGACGATTATCTGGCAAAGCCGTTCGAACCCCGGGAGCTGGTGTCGCGCATCCGCGCCATCCTGCGCCGCATCCCGCGGGAGCCCGAATCGATCCGCCGCACGATCCGCTTCGGCCCCTTCACCTTCGACATGGACCGGCGCAGCCTGCGCCAGGGCACGGCCGATATACGGCTCACGGGTGCCGAGGCCGATCTGCTGGCGCAACTGGCGGCGGCGCCGGGGACCGCCGTCAGCCGCGACAGCCTGGGCCAGAGCACCAGCGCGGAGAGCCGCATGGTGGATGTGCAGGTGACGCGGCTGCGCCGCAAGATCGAAGCCGATCCCCGTTTCCCCCGCTATCTGGTGACGGTGCGCGGCCGGGGCTATATGCTGCAGACCGACTGAGTTGATCGAACGAGGAAGCGCTTCATGGCGGTGATCGCCGACCGGTTCCGGCAAATAGGATTCCTCAAGAATATCCTGCCCCGCTCGCTGCTGGGGCGTTCCGTCATGATCATCGTGACGCCGCTGATCCTGCTGCAACTCGTCACCACCTCGGTCTTCTATGACAGCCATTGGGACACGGTCACCAAGCGGCTGGCACGGGGCGTCGCCGGCGACATCGCCGCCGTTATCAGCATGATGGAACAGGATGGCAGCGAGACCAGCTGGCCGCGGCTGTTCGATCTGGCACAGGAGAGCATGCAGCTGAAGATGTCGTTCGAACCGGACGCGCGGCTGCCCGACGTTTCCTTTACCCTGCGCGAGACCCTGGTCGATCGCAATCTCGGCACCGCCCTTGCGGAACTGGTGAAACGCCCCTTCCTGATTGACACGCGATCCCTAGAGACCGAGGTCGAAATCCATGTGCAGATGGACAACGGCGTGCTGCAGATCGTGGCGCCGCGGCGCCGGCTGTTCAGCTCCACCACCTATGTGGTGATCCTCTGGATGGTCGGAACCTCCCTCGCCCTCTTCACCGTTGCGGCGCTGTTCATGCGCAGCCAGGTGCGGCCGATCCGCCGGCTCGCCGCCGCGGCGGAGGCCTTCGGCAAAGGCCGTGACAGCGACGAGTTCACCGTCGAAGGCGCCAGCGAGGTGCGCCAGGCCGGCAACGCCTTCACCGTCATGCGCGACCGCATCCGCCGCCAGATCAGCCAGCGCACCGACATGCTGGCCGGCGTGTCCCATGACCTGCGCACGCCGCTGACCCGCATGAAGCTGGCGCTGGCGATGATGGGCAGCGGGCCGGAGGTCAGCGATCTCAAGGCCGATGTAGCGGAAATGGAGCGGATGGTCGGCGGCTATCTTACGTTCGCCCGCGGCGCCGGCCGCGAGGCGACGGCGCCCATCGATCTTGGCGAGCTGCTGCAAGACGTGGCTGCCACGGCCCGCCGCGAAGGCGCGGAAATCACCTTGGAGGTAGCCGAGTATCTGGAAGCCACGGTGCGGCCGGAGGCGATGCGGCGGGCGCTGGTTAATCTCATCGGCAATGCGCAGCGCTATGCCCGGAACATCCGGGTCAGTGGCCGGCGCGGCGCGGAGGCCATCGAGATCATCATCGACGATGACGGCCCCGGCGTGCCCGCCGACAAGCGCGAAGAAGTCTTCCGGCCCTTCTTCCGCCTGGAGGAATCGCGCAATCCGGAAACCGGCGGCATCGGGCTCGGCCTGACCATCGCCCGCGACGTGGTGCGCGGCCATGGCGGCGATGTCATCCTTGCAGACTCGCCGATTGGCGGGCTCCGGGTCATCCTGCGCTTGCCGGTATAGTCCCACAATCACAGTCGAGAGAACGGTCGATGCAACAGGTCACGCTGCCGTCGGGAGAGAAAGTCGCCGCGCTGGGTCTGGGGACCTGGCAGATGGCCGAGGACCGCAACAAGCGCGCCGGTGAAATCGCTACCATCCGCCTCGCGCTCGATCTCGGCATGACGCTGCTGGATACGGCGGAGATGTACGGCGAGGGTCGCGCCGAGGAACTGATCGCCGAAGCTCTTCCCGGCCGCCGCGATCAGGCCTTCATTGTCAGCAAGGTCTATCCCCAGAACGCGACTCGCAAGGGCACGATCGAGGCATGCGACCGCAGCCTGAAGCGGCTGAAGACCGATCGTATCGATCTCTATCTCCTGCATTGGCGCGGCAATGCACCGCTGGCGGAAACCCTGGAGGCCTTCACGGCGCTGCAGAAGGCCGGGAAGATCCGCAATCACGGCGTCAGCAATCTGGATCGCGAGGATATGCAGGAGCTGTGGGGACTGCCCGGCGGCAAGGCCTGCGCCACCGATCAGGTCATGTACAATCTGGCGCGGCGGGGCATCGAGTGGAATCTGCTGCCTTGGTGCCGGGAACGGAAGATGCCGGTGATGGCCTATTGCCCGATCGAGCGGGCGGACCTGCAGAAGGATCGCAAGCTGGGCGGATTCGCCAAGCAGCATGGCATGACCTGGGCGCAGGCGGCGCTGGCCTGGCTGCTCAGCAAGCCCGACGTGATAGTCATTCCCAAGACCAGCCACCCCGAGCGGCTGCGGGAGAATCATGGTGCGCTGAAGTTCAAGCTCGACGCCGCGCAACTGGCGGAGCTCGACCGGCTGTTCCCGCCGCCGAAGGGGCCGGGACCGCTGGATATGAGTTGAGCGACGCCGGGAACTTTGACGCCGCCGTCAGAGTTTTGACCAGATGCGCCGCCAGAATGCCCCGTGCAAACGGCAATGGACCCGGCTATCTATGTCGCCGCCGGAAGGAATTCAGCAAATGAGGACACGAGGCCACATGCAGCGAGCCAGCCTGGCGATTACCCTGTCTCTGTGTCTTGCCGCTTGTCAGTCGAACGGCGCGGGGAACACAGAGCCCGGCCAGGGGGATTCGACCGCGACGGCCAGCACGACGGAGAATGTCCCGGAGAAGCCGAGCTTTTCGGATTGGCTCGACGATCTGCGTGACGAGGCGATGGCGGCCGGTGTTTCCGGCGACACATTCGACAGCGCCTTTGCCACCGTCCGGGTCAATCCGGAGATAGTCGCTAAGGACCGGGACCAGTCGGAGTTCACCAAGCCGGTCTGGAGCTATCTGGACTCGGCGGTATCGCCCGAGCGGGTCGCGAACGGCAAGATCAAGGAGACCGAAAATCAAATTCAGTTGAACGCCGCCGCCAAGCAATATGGCGTGTCGGCGGAAACCATTCTGGCGATCTGGGGGCTAGAGAGCGCCTATGGCGCAAATACCGGCGGCTATAACGTGATCGAGGCGCTGGCGACCCTCGCCTATGACGGAAGGCGGCCGCAGGTGTTCCGCGAGCAGCTCATCGACGCGCTGCTGATCCTCGAGGCCGGCGACATCGATGCGGCGGCCATGCGCGGCTCCTGGGCCGGGGCCATGGGGCAGACGCAATTCATGCCTTCGGCCTTCCGGCAATATGCCGTCGATGGCGACAATGACGGCAAGCGCGACATCTGGGGCGATCAGGCCGATGTCTTCGGCTCGACGGCAAACTATCTCGTGAAAAAAGGCTGGCGCGCGGGCAAATCCTGGGGCGCCGAGGTCAAACTGCCCCGGGATTTCCCATGGGAGCAGGCGGAAATCGATATCAAGAAGCCGGTGGCGGAGTGGCGCAAGCTCGGCGTGCGTCTCGCCAATGGCGCCGAACTGCCGGCGGTCGCATCGCAGGCCTCGGTCATCGCGCCGGCCGGTTATCGCGGCCCGGCGTTCATCGTCTATGAGAACTTCCACACCATCCTGGCCTACAACTACTCATCGGCCTATGCGCTGGCAGTTGGGCATCTGGCCGACCGCATCGCCGGCGGCGGGCCGCTGGTGGCGAGCTGGCCGCGGGACGATATGCCGCTGACCAAGGACGAGCGGATCGAGCTGCAGGAGCGGCTCGCCGATCTCGGCTACGATCCCGGCGGCGTCGATGGCGTGGTGGGTCCGAAGACGCGCACGGCGCTGCGCCAATATCAGCGTTCGATCGGCGAGATTCCCGACGGCTATCCGACGTCGCAATTGTTGCAGCAGCTCAAGGACAGCGCACCGTCATAAGCCGGTGCGGCGGCTAGTACAGCCTGCCGCCGTTCGGCACCGTCTTGTCCGGCCGGATCAGCGTGACGTTGTCACCTTCATCGCCGAAGCCGAGCACGAGGACCTCCGACATGAAGGGGCCGATCTGTTTGGGCGGGAAGTTGACGACCGCGGCCACCTGCCGCCCGACGAGATCCTCGATCTTGTAGTTGGGCACTATCTGCACAGAGGTGCGGCGCACGCCGATGCTGTCGCCGAAATCCACCTTCAGCTTGTAGGCAGGCCGCCGCGCCTCCGGGAACGCCTCGGCGGCGACGATGGTGCCGACGCGGATATCGACCTTGCGAAAATCATCATAGGTGATCGCGGACGCGACCGGCTCGACCTTGCTCACGATGTCTCGAACTCCCCAGCTTCCAAACAGGCGCCCGCTATTAACGTTGCCGGGCGCCGTCGGCAAGGATCGCGCCAGAAAGCGAAACCGCCCCGGCCATGCGGCACGGGGCGGTTCGCGAATAAATCCCGAAATGGGGGACGGGATCGTTAGTTCTTGACGGCCTTGGTCTTGAGAGCGGCCTTCACTTCATCGAAGTTCGCGGCAACGCGCTTGCTGATCACTTCGATCGCGTCTTCGCTGGTCTTCTGCACCAGTTCGCCGATCTCCCGCGCATTGGCGAGGGCGGACTCGAAGGCGGCCTTGCTGAGCTCAGCCTGCTTCGCCAGCTTCTCTTCGGCGCTGCCCGGGGCAACGAAATCCTTGGAGACGGAGCCGAACCTGTCGAACGCCTCGCGGACCAGCTCAACCTGCCGGCGGAACACCGCCTGAGCGCCCTGGAAGGCGAGTTGGTTGGCGGCGGTCAGGGCCTCAACGTTTTTGCGCTGCGAAGCAAAGGCGGCCTCGAAATCGAAAGTCGGCGCCTTGCCATTCGCGAACATCTTGCTGTAGTCGGCGGCGAACTTATTGAAGTCCGCGTAAGTCTTTGTGAAATCACCGAATTTGAAGCTGTCGGTGGTGAAATCGGATGCGGTGGCTTTTGCCATGGGGTATCTCCTCAGTGTCTCGGGTGTGGGGACTATCTTTGCTGCACTGCACAATCTTGGGCCGAATATGTTTAATTCAAGGTCGGCCGTCAAGAAAATTTTGCAGTGCAACATAAAAGAAATTGGATCGGGTCGATCCGAATCCCCGTTGCCGGGCCCCTGAAAGGGCGGAAAAAGCGGTCTAGGCTGGTTTCGCCCTGGCTCGTCCTGCGGCCAAAAGGCATGGATTTCAGCGAGTTAGCCCAGCCCTCGGCACGGCGCAGCCGGCCATCAAGGGCCGCCATGGTCCGGCTCTTGTCGGCTGTGTCATCCTTGAGCCAGTCCCGCAGGGTGGCGCCGTAGATCGCGGCAAGACCCTTGGCCTTGAGGGCACCCCGAATCCCATCGCTGGGGACGCCGGCCGCCTCCAGCATCAACCCCATGGACCGGAGCAGCGTGCCGCCGGCGCAAAGTCCCACCAGCGGGTCGCGCCAGGCCGCCGCCAGGAGCCGGCGGATGGCCTCCTTGTGGGCCTCCAGGGCATCGAACCGCTGCATCAGCACATCGAACAGCCGGTCGCGGGCGGAGTTGCTGTCGGCATCCGGCTCGAAGTCGGCCAGCACCTTGCGGTCGATGGCCTTCGAGAAGGCGTCCAGAATCGCCATCTTGGACGGGTATTCCCCCAGCAGGCCGGAGAGCCTTAGTCCTGCGGCAGCGGCGATTTCCGCCAAGCCGATCTCCCGCCAGTCGCGCTCAGCCGCCAAGGCCATTGCCGCCGCGACGATCGGGCCCAGCCCATCATCCCGAGCCGCCTTCTTTGACTTTGCCGCTCGTTTCGCCATGTGCAAATCCTGGTTCCCGGTAACTTGCTGCCATTCACGCTAGCAGGAATCTAGGCATCCATAAGGATGAGTTGAAGGCCATCCTGGGGCGACATGGCGGCATTGGCCTCAACCCTCCTTCAAAGCCGCGACGCGCCCGCCGGTGATGCGCTGCAAATCCGCCGGAGTCAGCCGGAACACCGAGTGCGGCGTGCCCGCCGACGCCCAGATCTCGGCATATTGCGATAGATCCTCATCGATTAGGATCAGCGGCTTTTCGGTGTGGCCGACCGGCGCCACGCCACCGATGGCAAAGCCGGTCTTGTCGCGCACGAATGTGGCGTCGGCCTTGCCGATGCCCTCGCCCACCGCCGCGGCCAACTTGGCCTCGCTGACGCGGTTGATGCCACTGGCGATGACAAGCACGGCGCGGCCCGAGGGCTTGGCCCTGAAGACCAGGGATTTCGCGATCTGCGCCACGGTGCAGCCGATGGCCGTGGCGGCGTCCGCCGAGGTGCGGGTCGAGGCGCCGAACTCGCGGATATCAGCCGCCACACCCAACGCCGCCAGCGCCTGCCGCACGCGATCGGCGCTGGTCCCCGGCCCTTCCGCCATGGCTACCCCGCCAGCTCGCGGGAGCGCTTCGTGGCGGCGGCGATGGCTTTCGTCATCATGGGCTGCAGCCCATCACCGGCCATCAGGATCTTCAGCGCTTCGTAAGTCGTGCCCTTGGGGCTGGTCACGTTCTGGCGCAGCACGGCCGCGGGCTCCGGCGATTGCCGTGCCAGTTCGCCCGCGCCGCTGACGGTCGCCCGCGCCAAGCGCATGGCGAGGTCGGCTGGCAAGCCCGCCGCCGCGCCGGCTTCCGCCAGGCATTCGATCAGCAGGAATACATAGGCCGGGCCGCCGCCGCTGACCGCCGTCACGGGATCGATCAGGCCTTCATCGTCGACCCAGGCGACCTCGCCCACCGCCTCCAGCAGGCTGTGGCAGAGGTCGCGCTGGGCCTTGCTCGCCTGGGCGCTGTTGCAGGCAACGGTGATGCCTCGCCCGACCGCCGCCGGCGTATTCGGCATGGCCCTGACTACAATCGCCTTGTCGCCGAGATGCCGATGGAAATAGGCCACCGTCTTGCCCGCGGCGATCGACAGGAACACCGTGCCGGGACTCACGAAACGCCGGTAGGGCGGCAGGGCGTCATCCATCATCTGCGGCTTGACCGCCAGCAGGATCACCGCCGGCTTGAGATCGGCGGGAAGCCCTGTGGCATCGGGCAAAACCGACACGGCGCGCGCCCGCAGATCCTCAAGCGGCGCGGCATTGGGCTCCACCACGGTGACATGCTGCGGCGGCACACCGCGATCGAGCCAGCCACGCAGCAGCGCGCCGCCCATCTTGCCGCATCCGACAAGAAGCAGCCGGCCTTCGATGGTCATTGGTGTCTAGGCCTCGCCGACCGGTTCCAGCATGGCGGCATCGAGCGCTTCACGGGGCGACTTGCCGCCCCAGAGCACGAACTGGAAGGCGGGGAAGAACCGCTCGCACTCATTGAGGGCTATATCCACCAGGTCCTCCAGCGGCTCGATCGACGGGTTGCCGCCGCGCATCAGCATGGTGTGGCGGAACATCGGCACCAGGTCCTCGGAGCAGAGGTCGAAATGCCCGAGCCAGAGCTTCTCGTTGATCATGGCCACCAGATCCGCCGTCTGCAGGCGTTTCTGCGGAGGAATCCGTACATCGAAGAGACAGGAAAAATAGACGGCGGAGAGATCCTCCTGCCAGGCGAAATACATTCGGTAGTCGCACCAGTTGCCGCCGATCTCGACGACCATTTCGCCGTCATTGGTGCGATCGAAACGCCACTCGTTTGCGCTTACCAGTTCTTCCAGAAGATCGATGGGATTGGTGTTGTAGTCCTGCCGACCCGTGGAAAGTGAGGCCATGCCGTCACCCTCAGCCATTGGACCCTAAGACCCGGGAAGTGTTCCGGAGTGGACTGGCCGGACCCCCGATATATGGCCCACCTGTTGCGATCGCCCACTAGATATAGCGTGCCAAAGAACCGGAGTCGGCGCAAGAAGAAATTTGGCCATCACCCTGTGGATAAATGAAGATTCCGAATTCCCGGTCTCATCAGGCGGAAGGTGGGGTCTGTTTCCGCGCGGTTTTGAGCTGTTTCTCCAGCTCGGCGAGCCGCTGGGACAGGAGCTCCTGCTCCTCCCGCGCCTTGGCCGCCATCGCCTTCACGGCCTCGAATTCCTCGCGCTGGACCAGGTCCATGCGGCCAAGGATGCGCTCGATCTGCTCGCGCGCCCGCATCTCAATCTCATGGCGCAGACCCGACAGGCCGCTCATGGCGCCGGAGGCCATCTTGGCGAGATCGTCGAGTATCCGGTTTTGCGTCTGCATCGAAACTTCTCCCTTTCGCCGCCCGCTGTGGAGCGCTGGCGGCATCGCTTGTTACCCGGAAGCACCCTCTCTATATAGGGCGGCACAAACTTCCACGCATCCCCGCACATGTTCGACCCCGTCGCATTTGAAATCGGGCCCTTCCTTGGCATAGGGCCTTTCGCCATCCGCTGGTACGCGCTGGCCTACATCGTCAGCCTGCTCATCGGCTGGCGTTACTGCCTTTGGCATGCGAAGCGGACACCGCGGCTGGTGTCGCGAGATCAGCTCGACGATTTCTTTGTCTGGGCGATCCTCGGCGTCGTTCTCGGCGGCCGCATTGGTTTCATCCTGTTCTACGATCTCGGTCAGTATCTGCAGAATCCGCTGAGCATGCTGAAAGTGTGGGAGGGCGGCATGTCCTTCCATGGCGGACTCATCGGCGTGATCCTGGCCATGATCCTGTTCACCCGCGTTCGCAAGCTCACATTCTTCTCGCTAGCTGACATTATCGCGACGGCGACGCCGATCGGCCTGTTCTTCGGCCGCTTGGCGAACTTCCAGAACGGCGAACTCTACGGACGGATCACCGACGTGCCCTGGGCCATGAGATTTCCCGGCGATCCTGGGAACCTTCGTCATCCCAGTCAGCTTTACGAAGCCGCACTCGAAGGGCTGATCCTGTTCGCGATACTGTTTCTGTTGTCCTGCTCCGACGCCGTACGTCGGAAGGTCGGCACGCTCTCCGGCGTCTTCCTGGTCGGCTACTCTTTGTCGCGCATCATCGTCGAGCTGGTCCGCGAACCCGATGCGCAGCTTGCCACCCTGCCGCAGGAAACTTTCCTCAGCATGGGGCAATGGCTGTCGATTCCCATGCTGCTCTACGGACTCTATGTGATCGCGACCGCCAAGCGAGTGCCGTAGCGATGACTCCCCTGGGTGAGATTCTGGCCAAGCGGATCCGCTTGGCTGGGCCGATGACCGTGGCGGAGTTCATGGCCGAGGCGGTAAATCACCCGCAGCTCGGCTACTACAAGCAGGGCGACGTCTTCGGACTATCAGGCGATTTCATCACCTCGCCGGAAATCAGCCAGATGTTCGGCGAGCTGATTGGCGCCTGGTGTGCTGATTGCTGGGAAAAGATGGGCCGGCCCAGCCCGGTGCGGTTAGTGGAGATCGGCCCCGGCCGCGGCACGCTGATGGCCGACCTGCTGCGGGGCACGCGGGCGGTTGCGGGATTTCACGATGCCATCGATCTGCATCTGGTGGAGACCAGCCCGGCGCTACGCGAGCTGCAAAAGTCGGCGATCGCCAAAGCGGCGCCGGCGCTCATGCCCCATTGGCACGACGTCTTCGACAACGTGCCCGAGGGCCCCCTACTCCAGGTCAGCAACGAATTCTTCGACGCCTTGCCGATCCATCAGTTCGAACAGCATCGCGGCCGCTGGCAGGAGCGCATGGTGACGCTCAACAAAGATGGCGATGGCTTTGCCTTTGCTCTGCGTGCGCCGGGTCCTGCCTTCGCTTTGGCAAATCCGCCTGTGCCCGCACCTGAGGGAACGGTGCTGGAGGTTTGTCCGGCGGCCATCACCGTGGCCACCGCCATTGCCCGCCGCCTCGCCGCCTTTGGCGGCGCCGCGCTCAACTTCGACTACGCCATCGGCGAGGGCGGCATCGGCGACAGTTTGCAGGCCGTGCGGCGCCACGGGAAGCATGGCGTGCTGGAAGATCCCGGACTCGCCGATCTCTCCGCCCATGTGGATTTTGGCGCCATCGCCCGTGCGGCCCGCGAGGCTGGCGCCGCCGTTCACGGCCCCATTCCCCAAGGTGAGTTGCTGGAACGCCTGGGCATCCAGAACCGCGCAGAGGCGCTGAAGCGCCGCGCGACGCCGGAGCAATCGGTCGATATCGCCACGGCCATGGAGCGCTTGCTCGACCTGCAGCAAATGGGCACCTTGTTCAAGGCGTTGGCGATGACCGCGCCCGGACTCGCCACACCTGCCGGATTCCCATGACAAAGCTCACGCCCTTGCAGTCGGAATCGCTTGCACTGTTGGATGGCGTTCGCCACGCCTTCTACACCAGGCGCGGCGGCGTCAGCGAAGGCATCTACGATTCCCTGAATTGCGGCCTGGGATCTGGCGATCTGCGCGATGCCGTGGTCGAGAACCGGCGGCGCGCCATGGCGTATCTCGAGCTGCCGGAAGCGGCGCTCGCCACCAACTTCCAGATTCACAGCCCCGATGTCATCTTGGTGGAGGAAGTCTGGCCCCGCGACGAGCGGCCAAGAGCCGACGCCATGGTCACACGCGCGCCCGGAATTGCTCTGGGCATCCTGACCGCAGATTGTGCGCCGGTCCTGT
Source organism: uncultured Alphaproteobacteria bacterium (assembly GCA_963816235.1). GTDB lineage: Bacteria > Pseudomonadota > Alphaproteobacteria > Dongiales > Dongiaceae > DATKFM01. The sequence continues at coordinate 420,931 of CAWFKD010000001.1, forward strand.
TTGCCGACAATTTCAACGGCATCGTCGGCGCCGCCCATGCGGGCTGGCGCGGCGCGCTATCGGGCGTTGCCGAGGCCACCGTCGCCGCCATGGTCAAGCTGGGCGCCGATATCAGCAGCATCCAGGCCGCCATCGGCCCCTGCATTGCCCAGGCTTCATACGAAGTGGGGCCTGAATTTCCCGGCCCCTTCCTCAGCCAGGACGAAGGCAACCGGCGGTTTTTCGGCCCGTCGCAGCGGCCGGGTCATTTCATGTTCGATCTCAGTGGATATCTCGCGGCGCGCCTGCGGGCCATCGGCATCGCCGAGGTGGAGACCATCGCCCGCGACACCTGCGCCGATGCGGAGGATTTCTTCAGCTACCGCCGCACGACCCTGTCCCAGGGCAAGGATTATGGCCGCGGGCTATCGGCGATCGCTCTCGCCGGCTAGCGCCGCCAAATCGACAGCGAGGACCGGCCCGTGCCGCACCTGTTGTATTTCATCTTCTTCTGCATCGCCGGGCTGATCGCCCTGGTGGTGCTGGTCTAAAAACAAACCCGGCGCCGCGATAATCGCCAGCGCCGGGCTTGCATCGTGGAAGCTTAAATTTGTCGAAGCGAGAAGCTCGACAACGCCGGCGGCGAGAATCTATGCGCTTCGCCGGCGCAGAGACGGCAAACTACTTGCGCTTGGAGCGCTTCGCCGTCTTCTTCACCGAACGCTTCTTGGCAGCCACGGACTTGCGCTTCGTGGCCTTCTTCCGCTTCTTTGCCTTCATAGCCATATCAGACTCCTACGTCTTGTTGTGGTCCTGCGCGGCGAACATCGCCGCCACCACCGGTCAACTCGTACGGGAATTTAGTTAACAAATGTTTATCAAGAATCTTTTCTGACGGCGGCGCTGGACCCTGCCGGGCGCATCGTCGACTCCGCATGAGCATTGCCGGTGCAAGCTCCTGGGATCGCTGACAGCGCCTTGATACGCGGAAGACGCAGCGCCCGATGCGATGAAATGCGCTGCGCGATTCGCTGCACCTGTGCGGGATTTTCCGCCGATCTACAGCGGTTTACAGGCTTATGACAGGTTGTTATATGTCCGCGCGCCCGGGACGACGCCGATTCGAAGCGCCGGCAGGGCAAGGGGAAGCGTCAGGGTCGGTTTCATGAAAATAATCACCGGCAATAGCAATCGCCCGTTAGCCGAGGCCATCGCGGCCTATCTCAATCTGCCCCTCACCCAAGCCCATGTCCGCCGGTTCTCGGACATGGAGGTCTTCGTGGAGATCCTGGAGAACGTCCGCGGCGAGGACATGTTCGTCATCCAGCCCACCTCCTACCCCGCCAACGACAATCTGATGGAACTGCTGGTGACGATCGACGCGCTGCAGCGCGGCTCGGCCCGGCGAATTACCGCCGTGATCCCCTATTACGGCTATGCGCGCCAGGACCGGAAATCCGGCCCGCGGACGCCGATCTCCGCCAAGCTGGTGGCCAACCTGATCACCGTCGCCGGCACCGACCGGGTGCTGACCCTCGACCTCCATGCCGGACAGATCCAGGGCTTCTTCGACATTCCCACCGACAACCTGTTCGCCGCGCCGGTCCTGGTGAAGGACATGAAGCAGCGCTATCAGGGCAATGATGTCACCATCGTCTCGCCCGATGTGGGCGGCGTGGTCCGCGCCCGCGCCATTGCCAAGCGGATGGAGGCCGAACTGGCCATCATCGACAAACGGCGCGAGCGGGCCGGCGTTTCCGAGGTGATGAACATCATCGGCGACGTGGAAGGCCGGCGCTGCATCCTGGTGGACGATATCGTCGATTCCGCCGGTACGCTCTGCAATGCGGCCGTGGCCCTGAAAGAAGCCGGCGCCGTGTCGGTCAGCGCCTATGTCACCCACGGCGTGCTCTCCGGTGGTGCTGTGGCCCGGGTAGCGGCCTCGCCCATGGAATCCCTGGTGATCACCGACAGCATCCAGGCCACGGAAGCCATGCGGATCTCCCAGAAGATCCGTCAGCTCTCCATTGCCCCCCTGATGGGCGAGGCGATCCAGCGCATCACCGACGAAAAATCGGTCTCCAGCCTGTTCGACTGAGCCGGGATCGGCCCCGATTGCCGGCAATTGACGCGGCGGGGCGGTTGCGGCAGTAATACGCGCCTTTTTGGCGACCGGACGCCTGGAAACGGGCGCTCATGCCGAGCCGATCAATCCCTGCAATCTATTGATTTGACGGGATTATCCCCAGCATTCCGGCGCCATGGCTGGCTCGCGGGAGTTCTATCCCAACGGCCCGCCGAACCCGGAGAGCGGCACCCCTGGAGGCCGTCTCCATATCTGACCAACGGAGCAAGGACCAATGAGCGAAGTTCACACCATTACCGCTAACAAGCGGGACCGGGCCGGAAAGGGGGCCGCCCGGGCGACGCGACGCGAAGGCCACGTCCCCGGCGTTATCTACGGCAACAAGCAGAGCCCCGTGCTGATCGCCCTCGATCCGCGGGAAATCGACCGCGAGATCCACAAGAAGGGCTTCTACACCACGCTGTTCGACCTCAAGGTCGGCAGCGACGCCCACCGGGTGCTGGCGCGCGATATCCAGTTCGATCCCGTGACCGATCGCGTGGTCCATGCGGATTTCATGCGCGTCACCGACGCAACGCGGGTGCGCGTGCATGTGCCCGTCGCCTTCACCAATGAAGGCCTGTCGCCGGGCATCAAGCGCGGCGGCGTGCTGAACGTGGTGCGCCACGACATCGAAATGTACTGCTCGGCCGGCAATATCCCGCAATCCATCGTGGTGGATGTGCAGGAGCTGGACATCGGCGACTCCGTGCATATCAGCATGATCAAGCTGCCGGAGGGCGTGCGGCCGGTGATTACCGACCGCGACTTCACCATCGCCTCCGTGGCGCCGCCCACCGTGGTCGTGGAGGCCGTGGTTGCAGCACCGACGGAAATCACCGCCGAGGCCGCAGCCGCTGCGGCTGCCGCCGGCGGCACCCCTGGCGCACCCGGCACGGCACCCGCCGCCGGAGCTCCCGCGGCGGCCGCACCCGCCAAGGGTGGCGCAGCCCCGGCCGCACCGGCCAAGGGCGCAGACGAGAAGAAGGGCGGCAAGAAGTAGTCGCCGGGCAGATGCGGTATGCGGCTGCTCGTTGGCCTGGGCAATCCGGGGCCCGGCCATGCGGGCGACCGGCATAATATCGGCTTCATGGCGGTGGACGAGATCGTCCGCCGCCATGGATTTTCCGCCTATCGCCAGCGCTTCCTGGGTCTCGCCGCCGAAGGCACCGTCGGCGGCGAGCGTATCCTGGCGCTGAGGCCGGAGACCTACATGAACCGCTCCGGGTCGGCGGTTCAGGAAGCGGCCCAGTTCTACAAGATCGATCTGCCGGACATCATCGTCATCTATGACGAGATCGACCTGGCGCCTGGCCGCATCCGGGTGAAGCAGGGCGGCGGATCGGGCGGTCACAACGGCATCCGCAGCATCGACGGCCATCTCGGGCCTGACTATTGGCGGGTGCGTCTGGGCGTCGGGCATCCCGGCCATCCTGACCTGGTGGCGCCCTATGTGCTGCGGCCGTTCGACCAGGAAGAGCGGCCGATGTTCCGGAAGCTGATCGAGGCGGTGGCCGAAGCCTTTCCGCTGCTGGTGGCCGGCGATGCGAACGGCTTCATGAGCAAGGTGAATGTCCTGGCGCCCGCGCCCAAGCCGCCGAAGCCGGAAGAAGAGACGCCGCCGAAATAAACGCCAACGGCGCGAACTGCGAATTTCAATCGATGGGAACGGATCATGGGATTTGAATGCGGCATCGTCGGCCTGCCCAATGTGGGCAAATCGACGCTCTTCAACGCGCTGACTGCGACGGCAGCCGCACAGGCGGCCAATTATCCGTTTTGTACCATCGAGCCGAATGTGGGCCGGGTCGCCGTGCCCGATCCGCGCCTGGACAAGATCGCCGTGCTCGGCAAGTCGGCGAAGATCATCCCGACGCAGCTGGGCTTCGTCGACATCGCCGGGCTGGTGCGCGGTGCCAGCAAGGGCGAAGGGCTGGGCAACCAGTTCCTGGCCAACATCCGCGAAGTGGACGCGGTCATCCATGTGCTGCGCTGCTTTGCCGGCGAAGTGACCCATGTGGAGGGCAGCGTCGATCCGATCCGCGATGCGGACACGGTGGATACCGAGCTCATGCTGGCCGACCTGGACAGCCTGGAGAAGCGCACCGACGCCACGGCAAAGAAAGCGCGCGGAGGCGACAAGGAGTCGAAGATGTTCCTGGCGGTCATGGAGCCGGTGCTGGAAGCGCTTCGCGCCGGCCGGCCCGCCCGCAGCGTCAGCCTCTCCAATGAGCAGAAACCGCTCCTGCGGCAACTGCAGCTCATGACCTCCAAACCCGTGCTCTATGCCTGTAATGTCGACGAGGCTTCGGCCGCGACCGGCAATGAATGGTCGCGCAAGGTCGAAGCGCGGGCCAAGGAAGAAGGTGCAGAGGCTGTCGTGATCTCCGCCGCCATCGAGGCGGAAGTGGCGCTACTGACCGATCCTAAGGACAAGCAGGAGTTCCTGGCCTCGCTCAATCTCACGGAAGCCGGGCTCGATCGCGTCATCCGCGCCGGCTATCACCTGCTCGATCTCATCACCTTCTTCACCGTAGGCCCCAAGGAAGCGCGGGCCTGGACCGTGCATCGCGGCGCCAAGGCGCCGGAGGCTGCGGGCGTCATCCACACCGATTTCGAGCGCGGCTTCATCCGCTCGGAGACCATCGGCTATGATGATTTCGTGACACTGGGGGGCGAACAGCCCGCCAAGGACGCGGGCAAGATGCGGTCCGAAGGCAAGGATTATGTCGTGCAGGACGGCGACATCGTGCATTTCCGTTTCAATATCTAGGCCGCGATAGTCACCGGCCGGTGACTTTGTCACCGGCATTTTCAATCGGTGGTTACGCCCTCGTGCGTACTTGCGCCTGATAATGCCAGTGCTATTTCCCTGTCACTGAATTCACCCAAGCAAACGAAAATTCTTACGGAGAGGACATCCCCATGAAGCTCTATTTTTCACCGGGCGCCTGCTCGCTGTCGCCCCACATCGTCCTGCGCGAAGCCGGATACAAGTTCGACGCGGAACAGGTCGATCTCGGCACCAAGAAGACGAAGAGCGGCGGCGATTTCACCAAGATCAACGCGAAGGGATATGTGCCGGCATTGCAGCTCGACAACGGTGAGAATCTCACCGAGGGCGTTGCCATCGTCAGCTATCTCGCCGACCAGAAGCCCGAGTCGAACCTGCTGCCGAAGAACGGCACATTCGAGCGCTATCGCGCCCAGGAATGGCTGACCTATGTCAGCTCGGAAATTCACAAGACATTCTCACCGCTGTTCAATCCGAACACGCCGGATGCCTACAAGCAGATGGCACTCGACAAGCTCGGCCAGCGCTTCGACTATCTGAACAAGCATCTGGACGGAAAGCAGTACCTGATGGGCTCGCAGTTCACCGCCGCGGACGCTTACCTGTTCACGGTGGCGAGCTGGTCGCCCCATCTGAAGGTCGATCTCGGCAAGTGGCCGGCACTGAAGGCTTATGTCGACCGCATCGCCGCGCGCCCCGCGGTCCAGGCGGCGCTGAAGGCGGAAGGCCTGCTTCAGTAGTCTCGTCTTCGCTTGTCATCGAGAGAGCGCGGCCGGTCGGCCGCGCTCTTTTCGTTTGTGCGCCGGTAGATCAGGAACTGGACGCCGTCACGAACTCGACGATCACGCCGTTGGTCTCGCCCGGCGGCACCGCGATGCCGCGCGGCGTCGGAATGACCGTCACTTCGCGCGCCTCCAGGTAATCGACCGCATCCACGAGGATCAGCACGCCGATCCGCATTACAGCGCACCAGGGCGGTGCGATATCCGGGATATCGATATCGGGATAGGCGGCCCGAAGCTGCGACGCCGTCATGAATTCCAGCAGCCCGCCGCCGGTGCGGACGATCACACCGCCATCTTGCGTGCTGACGGCATCGTCGCCGAACAGCTTGCGATAAGCCGGCGCGACCGCGGCCGGATCCGCCACCACCGCAACCACCAATTCCAGCGACACGGTCCGCAGCGCATGGATGATCCAGCCCCGGCCGCGGACGATTTCAGGCGTCAGATGCTGGCAGAAGAAGGCGCGCAGGCCCGGCGTCTCTTCCGGCGGCAAATGCACCAGCTTGAAGGCCGGCATGAGGTCGCCGTCGGGCATCTCCAGCGCCCGCTTCAGGTCGCGCGGGCCTTCGGGATGCAGACCCTGTGCCTTGAGCCAGGCGGCCGTCGCATCGGCGTCGCGGCTGTTGAAGGCGAGGCCCAGCAACCCTTCCCGCTGTTCCAGGAACTTGTCGAGATTGTTGGTGAATTGCGCGGGATCGACGATGCCCAGCAACTCGATATAGCCGCGCTCCAGCATGATGCAGTAATTCGCCGTGCCCCAGCCGATATGGCGGCCGCGGGGCGTGATCTGCAGCCCCAGCCGCGCCCAGGCGGTGCGCGCGGCCTCGAGATCGCGCACGCCGATCAGCGTGTGGTCGATCCCCATGATGGCGCTTTGTTTGATCATCTGATGATGGTTCCAAATGAGAAAGGGCGGATCGACGACCCGCCCCTTCAATTCACGCCAATAGCGCTTCAGGCCTCAGTGTAGTTCCGACCAGATCTTCTTCTTGGTGGCGAACATCATCGCCGACAGCAGGACCAGGAAGAGAATCACGCCGACGCCGGTCTCTTTCCGGCTCTCGGTTTCCGGCTCAGCGGCCCAGGCGAGGAAGGCCGTCACGTCCCTGGCCATCTGATCCACCTCTTCCGGCGTGCCGCTGAGCGGCGGCGGCATCGCGATCTGATGACCGGGGAAATACTTATTGTAATTCATTCCGTCGGCCATCTTCATGTCCGCCGGCGGATCGCCATAGCCGGTGAGTATGCCATGCACATAGTCCGCGCCACCGACCCGCGCCTTTACCATCAGGGACAGATCCGGCGGCAGCGCGCCGTTGTTCGAGGCGCGGGCGGCTTGCTCATTCGCGAACGGCGCCTTGAATTTGTCGGACGGCACGCCGGGCCGATCCACGATCTCGCCCTCGTCATTGGGCGGGGCGGGAACGGATACGGCGGCGGCGATCTGCTTGATCTGTTCTTCGTTGAAGCCAATCTTGTCGAGATTGCGATAGCTGAGCAAATTCAGCGAATGGCAGCCGGAACAAATGTCGGTGTAGACCTGGAATCCGCGCTGCAGCTCCGCGCGATCGAACGTACCGAAGATGCCACTCCAGGACCAATGGACCTCCGGCAGCGGCTCGCCGCCTTCGGATGCCTGGGCAACGCCGGACAAGCCGGTCAGTGCCGCAACGACAGCTGCCGTGAAAAACCTACGCATCAGGCCTTCTCCATCGTCTTGGCATGGGCGCCCGCAGGGATGGCGCCGCCCTTGATCACCGCCTCGCCGATGCTGCGCGGCAGCGGCAATGGCTTTTCGAAAATACCCACCAGCGGGGTCAGGATCACGATATGGAAGAAGTACCAGGCAGTGGCGATGCGGCCGATGGTGACGAAGGCGATCCCGTGCCACACGCCGTCGGGCGGATTGGCGCCGACCCAGCCCAGGATCAGGCAGTCGATCAGGAAGATCCAGAACAGCCACTTATAGACCGGGCGGAAGCGGCAGCTCTTCACCGGCGAGCGGTCGAGCCAGGGCAGGAAGAAGAACACGGCGATCGACGCGAACATCGAGATTACGCCCGCCAGCTTCGCATTGATGATGACGATGCCGAATGGCGCCCAGCCGATGAAGTTGTCGTCGACCGCGCGCAGGATCGCGTAGTAGGGCAGGAAGTACCATTCCGGCACGATATGAGGTGGCGTCTGCAGCGGATTGGCCGGGATGTAGTTGTCAGGCTCGCCGAAGAAGTTCGGCGCGAAGAACACAAACCCCAGATAGAAGATCAGGAACAGGGCGATGCCGAAATTGTCCTTCACCGTGTAGTAGGGATGGAACGGGATCGAATCCTGCGGCCCTTTGATATCGATGCCCAGGGGATTGTTGGAGCCGAAGCGGTGCAGCGCCAGGATATGCACGACAACAGCGCCCAGGATCACGAACGGCAGCAGGTAGTGCAGCGAGAAGAAGCGGTTCAGCGTCGGGTTATCGACCGAGAAGCCGCCCCACAGCCAGTGGGTGATGCTGTTGCCGACGAAGGGGATCGCGGTGAAGAAGTTGGTGATCACCTTCGCACCCCAGAAGCTCATCTGGCCCCAGGGCAGCACATAGCCCATGAATGCCGTCGCCATCATCAGCAGCAGGATGACAATGCCGATGATCCACAGCAGCTCGCGCGGCGCCTTGTAGGATCCATAATAGAGCCCGCGGAAGATATGGATATACACGACGATGAAGAACATCGACCCGCCGTTCATGTGGAGATAGCGGATCAGCCAGCCATAGTTGACGTCGCGCATGATGCGCTCGACGCTGTCGAAGGCCATCGTCGTATGGGGCGTGTAATGCATCGCCAGCACGATGCCGGTGACGATCATCACCACCAGCATGAAGCCGGCCAGCGAGCCGTAATTCCACCAGTAGCTGAGATTGCGCGGCGTCGGATACTCGTACAGCTCGTGATGCATGAAGCTGAACACCGGCAGGCGGTGATCGAGCCAGCGGATGATCGGATTCTTGAATGCGGGAGCGGTCATGGCGCGTCCTTACCCGATCACAACGACGGTGTCAGTCTTGAAGGCATATTTCGGCACCTCGAGATTCTTCGGCGCCGGGCCTTTGCGGATGCGGCCGGAGGTGTCGTACTGCGAACCGTGGCAGGAGCAGAGCCAGCCGCCGAATTCGCCGCGCACATCCGTCGGCTTCTGTCCCTGGGGGATGCAACCGAGATGGGTGCAGACGCCGACCAGGATGAGCCATTGCTCCTTGCCCGGCAGCACACGCTGATCGTCGGGCTGCGGATCCTTGAGATCGGCGAGGTTTACGTCCTGGGCCGCCTTGATCTCTTCCGGCGTGCGGCGGCGGATGAAGACCGGGCTGCCGCGCCACATGACGGTGATCGCCTGGCCGACCTCGATCTTGGAGATGTCCACTTCCGTGGTGGAGAGCGCCAGCACGTCGGCGGCCGGATTCATCTGATGGATGAACGGCCAGGCCGCGGCGGCGACGCCGGCGACGGTCATCGCGCCGGTGGCCAGATATAGGAAATCGCGGCGTGTGCCGCCGTCCTCATGCTGGCCGCTGGTATGGCCCGATGCCGGTGCGCTATGCGCCATCTTTACCACCTCTTGCCGAGCGACCGCGGGCATGGAATCGCACGCCTGACGGCCCAAAAAATCTGCTGCTTATATCAATTCAACTGGCGCCGGGCGCCCCGCCTGCGATGTGACAAACCGCCGCGGATTTCCCCGCCAACCCCCCTTGGGCTGGGCGCCGGTATATCGGAAAAACCGGATCGTTGCAAAGCAGCCCGCGATATAGCCTAAGTCCTTATCGGAATTGTCATACTGGCTCCCGGTCACGGCGGATTTGGCCCATGCCCGCACCCCTCGGACTTGCGCTGTTTGAGCCGGATATTCCGCAGAATGTCGGCACGCTGCTGCGGCTCGCCGCCTGCCTGGATCTGCCGGTGGAGATCATCGAACCCTGCGGTTTCATCTTCAGCGACAGCCGCCTGCGCCGCGCGGGCATGGACTACCTGGATGCGGCGAAGAGGCGCCATCACAATTCCTGGGATGCGTTTGTGCGGGAGCGTGCTGCGAGCGTTGCCCCCGGGCGCCTGCTGCTTTTGACCACCCGTGCCGCGACCGCCTATACCGATTTCGTCTTCGCCGCCGGCGATACGATCCTGCTGGGCCGGGAAAGCGGCGGCGTACCGCCGGCTGTGCATGAAGCTGTTGACGCACGGCTGACGATTCCGATGCGGGCGGAGATGCGGTCGCTCAATGTCGCGGTGGCGGGCGCCATGGTGATCGGCGAGGCGCTGCGCCAGTTGAAAGGATTTCCTGTTCGATGAGCAAGACCCAGCCGACCGACACCCAGCGCAGCCAGGCCTCCGCCTGGTTCGGTGAACTGAGAGACAATATCTGCGCCGCTTTCGAATCCCTGGAGGACGCTCTTACCGGAACATATTCGGATCGCCCGCCGGGCCGCTTCGAGCGCACGGAATGGCGGCGGCCCACGGAGGACGGCAGTCCTGGCGGCGGCGGCGTCATGTCCGTCATGCGCGGCCGGGTGTTCGAGAAGGTGGGCGTCAATATCTCGACCGTGCAAGGCGCCTTCTCCGAGGAATTCCGCAAGCAGATGCCCGGTGCCGCCGGCGACGGCCGTTTCTGGGCCAGCGGCATCAGCCTGGTCGCCCATATGCAGTCGCCGCTGGTGCCGGCGGTGCATATGAACACGCGGCACATCGTCACCAGCTTCGGCTGGTTCGGCGGCGGCGCAGACCTGACGCCGATGTTCCCGAATGCCCAGGATTCGGCCGAGTTCCACACGGCGCTGGAAAGCGCCTGCGCCCGCCACGATCCCGGCTACTATCCGCGCTTCAAGAAATGGTGCGACGAGTATTTCTATCTGCCCCATCGCAACGAGCCGCGCGGCGTGGGCGGCATCTTCTACGACAATCTGGACAGCGGCGACTGGGCCAAGGATTTCGCCTTCACCCAGGATGTGGGCCGCGCCTTCCTGGACGTCTATCCGCGCATCGTCGCCCGGCACATGAACGAACCCTGGACCGAGGAACAGCGGCGGCGGCAACTGATCCGCCGCGGCCGCTATGTCGAATTCAATTTGCTCTATGACCGCGGCACGCTGTTCGGCCTGAAGACCGGCGGCAACATCGACGCCATCCTGATGAGCCTGCCGCCGACGGTGATGTGGCCGTAGCCTTTACCGCGTGCCCACCACGCCGATCCAGGGAATCGCACAGTAGAACGTGCCTTTGGCGTCGCGGTCGCCCAAGTCTTCCCGCCAGCGGCGCAGGCGCGCGGGATCGGTGCCGGCCGGCGCCGCATCGTAGAGCGACTGCAACAGGTCGAGAATGCTGCCATCGCTGCCGAGAGCCAAATCGACATCCAGGGTAGACACGGCCTCAAGGTCCCGGAACGGCGACTGCGCCATCAGCGCCGGCAGCTGCCGGCCCATCTGCGCATCGGCGGACTTCATTCCCGGAAGCTGCATGGCGGCGTAGCCATGAACAAGGCTTTCGGTCAGTTCCCGATCGCTTGAGGTCAGCAGCACCGCGTCGAAATCATGATGGCCCAGCAGAAGCGAGCCGCCCGGCCGCAGGACGCGATGGATTTGCGCCAGGAAAGGCGCCTTCTCCGGAATACATTCCAAGACATTCTGGCAGAGCACGGCATCGAAGCTGCCGTCGGAGAACGGCAGTGGCAGGGTCGCGTCATGCTGCAGCAGTTGCAGGCGGCCGGCGGAGACTTCGCGATGATGGTCGCGCTCGGCCAGTTCCAGCAGGTCCGCTGAAAGATCCAGGCCGACCGCACGTCCATCGGGCGCGGTCAATTCCAGGAGATAGCCCAAGGTGCGCCCGCGGCCGCAGCCGAGATCGAGAACGGTCTGTCCCGGGCGCAGCCGGGTCAGTCTCGCCAGCGCGCGGTGAAAGCCGCTGGAGTTATAGGCAACATTGCCGGATCGCATGATTCCCCGATCTCGCGATTCCCCTGGGACCTGGTTTCCCGGAGCGCCCCAAGTCCGGAAATCTAGGGTGCGCGGGTGTCCACGATCTCCCTGAGTTTGTCCAGACATACTGTCCTATCGGCCGCAAAGTCGCCGGCCACCCACCATGCATGGATTTGCTCCATGACTTCGCCAATTTCCGGGCCGCCGGCCAAGCCGGCATCGAGCACGTCGCGTCCCTTAAGCGGAAACACGGGCACCGTCCATTCCCGGGCAAAGCGGATCAACTCGATCCAGCTCTCGGTGACGCGGCGCTCCTGTGGCCCACCCTGTGCAATTATTCCGGCCCAAGCCAGCAGCGCGCGATCGATGAAGCTATCGGTGCCCAGGCGATAAATCAGCCGCCGGCGCGCCACCGGATTCAAGTCCGGATCAATTCCACCCTCGTTTTGGGAGATTATACTCCTTAGTCGCTCGCGGTCGCTATTGGAGAATCGCAGGCGCGAGGCCACGGCGGCGGCCGTCTCGACCCCGTCATCCAGCAGTGCGCCGAGCCGGCGGATCGCGTCGCCGGGCTCGACAAGTGGTGCGGAAACAATGCCTTCGATGGCGACGAGGGCGGCGAGGCGATCGATACGCTTCGCCTCCGGCAGGAAGTGCGGCAAAATTTCCTGATCTCGCATCAGGCGGAAAACCGACGCGGGCTCGTGCGCGCGCAGCAATTTCAGGGTTTCCTGGCAGACCCGTTCGCCCGACAGCGTCGGCAGCAGATGGGCGAGATCGCGGCAGGCCTTCAGCGCCGCGGGATCGGGCGGCGGCGTTCCGTAGTGGGCATAGAAGCGGAAATAGCGCAGCAGCCGCAGCACGTCCTCGCGGATGCGCGCCTCAGCCTCGCCGACGAACCGCACGCGCTTCTGCGCGCAGATCCTTTATCCCATCGAACGCGTCATAGAGCGTGCCGTCGGGCGAGCAGAACAGCGCGTTCATGGTGAAATCGCGGCGCGAGGCATCGGCTTCCCAGCTGTCGGTGTATTCGACCCGCGCATGGCGGCCGAAGGTCTCCACATCGCGGCGCAAGGTGGTGATCTCGTAGGGACGCTTGTGCAGCACCGCGGTGATCGTGCCGTGCTTCAAGCCCGTCGGCACGACGGCAATGCCGGCGGCCTTCAGCAGCTTCATTACCCGTTCCGGCGGTTCCGGCGTGGCGATGTCGATGTCGGTGATGGCACGGTCCAGCAGCGCATCGCGCACGCAGCCGCCGACGAAGCGCGCCTCCTGACCGCCGGCGGCCAGCGCCTTCAGCACCGCGACCGTATCCGGTGCGGTCATCCAGGGTTGCGGATCGAGCCGTTGTTCGCTGCGCATGTGTGATCTGATGTTGTTCCCCGGCCGATGATGCGACATGGGGCAGCGGATGGCCAGCGGCGGCGGCGCTAGCGGGAACCGCGCAGCACATCCGCCAGATTGACCAGCATGCCGGCGGTGGCGCCCCAGATGTAATAGCTCTGCCAGGGGAAGACGTAGAAGTACCGGGTGCGGCCCTGGAACTCGCGGCTCTGGCGCTGGGCGTTGCCGGGCTCGGCGATGAAGGCCAGCGGCACCTCGAAGACCTCCGCCACCTCGAAGGGATCGGGAGCGAAGGCCGGCGGCGGATCCACCAGGCCGATGACAGGCGTCACTTCGAAGCCGGTGCGCGTGATGTAGGTGTCCAGGCGGCCGACGATCTCCACCCGATCCCGCGGCAGGCCGACCTCCTCTTCTGCTTCGCGCAGCGCCGCGGCCACGGCGTCCGCGTCGGCGTCATCGATGCGCCCGCCGGGAAAGCTGACCTGCCCGGCATGGTCATGGAGGTGGTCGGCGCGTTTGGTCAGCAGCACCGTCAGGCCGTCCTGGCGGTCCACCAGGGGCACTAGAACCGCGGCCCGGGTCAGCGGGCGTTTCGGCTCCATGTCCGGATTCAGGTCCTGATCGCCACGGCGGATCCCGGGCGCCGGCGCGCCGCGCAGGCATTCAACAATGCGTGAACGGGTAAACACTAACTTTCGGCCCGGCCCAGGGAATAGAACCGGCCGCCGCTCCAGATGCCGATTTCCCCGGCTGCGCCGCCGGGCGCCGGCTCGGCCATCGCCACCAGCTCGTAGAAGACCGGCCTTAAGATGCGCGCCTCCAGCCGGCCGCGGACGCGGATATAGGGCCTGGGCTCGTCCTTTTCGCCGCGAAAGCGCACTTCCAGGGGATGTTCGGCGTCCAGCGGCACGTTGTCGTCCAGGTTGGTGCGGAATGTTAGGGATTGGCCGTGGCCTTTACCTTCGGCGTTAACCTCAACGGCCGTGAAAGGCGCGTCGTCGACACGGATGCGGGCCTTTTCGACCGGCGTCACCAGCCAGTAGTCCCCGTCATCTTCCCGCCGCAATACCGAGGCAAACAGCTGAACCAGTGGTTTGCGGCCAATCGGCGACCCATGATAAAACCATGTACCGTCATGGCCTATGCGCATGTCGATATCGCCGCAGAATTGTTGACGCGTCTGACCGCCCCGCTGGGCTGCGGCGGGTCCGGCGCCCAGATCGTTGAGGGCGCGGCCGATGGAGGATAACGGATCCGACATGCCCGCTAATTTCCGCCAGAATTCATTGCTGCAACAGATATAGGAGAAGCCGGCGTGAGCAACATCGACGTCATGAGCCCTTCGGGTCCCACCGGCGAAATCTCGGCCGAGAAACTGGCAGGCGAAATCGAGACCCTGGGCCAGCGGCTGGCGCAGGTGCGCCAGAGTATCGGCCGCGTCATCTTCGGCCAGCAGGAAACCATCGAGCAGACTCTTATCACCCTGCTGGCAGGCGGTCACGTGCTGCTGGTCGGCGTGCCCGGTCTGGCCAAGACAAAACTGGTGGAAACGCTGGGCGTGGTGATGGGCCTCGATGACAAGCGCGTGCAATGCACGCCCGACCTGATGCCTGCCGATATCATCGGTTCAGAAGTGCTGGAAGAGAGCGACACCGGCCGCCGCTCGTTCCGGTTCATTCAGGGTCCGATCTTCTGCCAGTTGCTGATGGCCGACGAAATCAACCGCGCCAGCCCGCGCACGCAGTCCGCGCTGCTGCAGGCAATGCAGGAGCATCGGGTGTCCGTTGCCGGACAATATTATCCGCTGCCCGGCCCGTTCCATGTGGTGGCGACGCAGAATCCGCTGGAACAGGAAGGGACCTACCCGCTGCCGGAAGCGCAGCTCGACCGCTTCCTGATGCAGGTGGACGTGCCCTACCCCGAAGAGGATGCGGAACGGAAGATGCTGATCGCCACCACCGGCAGCGGCGAGGACAAGCCGCTGGAGGTGATGTCATCGGAAGACCTGCTGGCGGCGCAGCGTCTGGTGCGGCGCGTGCCCGTGGGCGAAAGCGTGGTCAATGCCATCCTCACCCTGGTGCGCAACGGCCGCGCCGAGTCCGACGAATGTCGACGAAGTGCGCCGCCATGTCGCCTGGGGCCCCGGCCCGCGCGCCAGCCAGGCGCTGATGCTGGCCTGCCGCGCCCGGGCGCTATTGGGCGGCCGCTTTGCACCCTCCATCGACGATGTGGTGGCGCTGGCGCATCCAATCCTGCGCCACCGCATGGCCTTGAATTTCACCGCCCGCGCCGATGGCGTGACCTTGAATGAGGTCATCGACCGGCTCTGTGCGCCGCTGAGATAGCGCCGGAGACCCGCGCGGCATGGCCAAAGACGCGCCCGCGCTCCGCCAGAGGGCGGAGGCATTGGCTTCGACGCTGCCGCCATTGCAGGTGGCGGCGGAGCGGATCGCGCTGACCGTGTCCCAGGGCGTCCATGGCCGGCGGCGGGTCGGCCAGGGCGAGACCTTCTGGCAGTTCCGGCCCTATCACATCGGCGACGCCGCCCAGCGCATCGACTGGCGGCAATCGGCCAAGCGGGAACGGCTGTTCGTGCGGGAAACCGAATGGGCCGCGGCGCAGAGCGTCTGGCTGTGGCGCGACGGTTCTGCCTCCATGCGCTGGCGCTCCCGCGAGATCTGGCCCGAGAAGCTGGAGCGCGCCGATCTGCTGACGCTGGCGCTGGGCGCCTTGCTGATCCGCGGCGGCGAGCGCATCGCGCTCCTGGGTTCCGGCCGGCGGCCCTCGACGGGCCACACCGCGCTGAACCGCATGGCCGTGCAGTTGCTGCGCCCCGGCGCGCCGGATGCCAGCATGCCCAAGGCGGAGCCCCTGCCCCGCCATGCCCACGCGATCTTCATCGGCGATTTCCTGTCGCCGTTGGAGACGGTGGAGAAATTGGTGCGCGGCCTGGCCGCCGAAGGAGTTACCGGCCATATCCTGCAGGTGCTCGATCCCGCCGAAGAGGCGCTGCCTTTCGCCGGCCGGGTGGAGTTCGAGGGCATGGAAGGCGAAGGCAAGGTGCTGCTCAGCCGTGTCGAATCATTGCGCGGCGACTATGTGGCGCGCATGGTCAAGCATATGCAGGGCATCGCCGATATCGCCCGCTCGGTCGGCTGGAGCTGCGTGCGCCATCGCACCGATCAGCCGCCGCAGGCCGTCCTGCTGGCGCTCTATCTGCGCCTCGCCGACCGCTTCAGCCGTACGGATTTGGGGGCGGCCTGAGCCATGTGGAGCATCGGCAGCTTTGCCTTCGTCGAACCGCTGATCCTGCTGACGCTGGCCGGCCTGCCGGTGCTGTGGTGGCTGCTGCGGCAGACGCCGCCGACGCCCCAGCGGCTGCGGTTTCCCGCCATCCGCTTGCTGCTCGACCTCATTCCCAAGGAGGAGACGCCCCACCGCACGCCCTGGTGGCTGGTGCTGTTCCGCATGATCGTGGCGGCGGTCCTGATCTTTGCCCTGGCCCATCCGCTGATCAATCCGCTGCAGAATTTTGCCGGCAGCGGCCCGCTGCTGCTGGCCGTGGACAATGGCTGGGCCGCAGCGCCCCACTGGCAGGAACGCCAGGCCGCCATGAAGGAATGGATCGAGCGGGCCGACCGTCAGGGCCTGCCGGTACAGATCCTGGCCACCGCCGTGGGCGGCGACGGCCAGCCGATCGCCCTCTCCGACGAGATGGCCGGCGGCGAGGCCAGCCGGGTCGCGCAGGGCCTCTCGCCCCAGCCCTGGCCCACCGACCGCGCCGCGGCGGCCAAAGCGCTGGCCGGCCTGCCGAACGGCGCCGGCTACAATGTCGTCTGGCTGGCCGATGGCGTTTCCACCGGGAAGAACGACGCCTCGGGCCCGTTCGCCGACCGGCTGCAGCAGCTGGGCAGCGTCACGGTGCTGCGCAATGCGCCGGAGGACCTGGCGCTGCTGCTGTTGCCGCCGCCGGTGGAGCCCGGGGCATTCGAGTTGCGGGTGGCGCGGCCCGAGGGCGGCCCGGCCCGCAAGATCGCCATCCGCGCCACCGGCCCCGACGGCAGGCTGATCGCCCGCGAGGAAATGACCATCGGCGCCGGCGAGACCCTGTCCAAGCATCGCATGCGCCTGCCGGCGGAGATGCGCAACCGCATCGCGCGGCTGGATATCGAAGGCCAGAGCTCGGCCGGCGCCGCCATCCTGCTGGATGAAGGCTGGCGCCAGCGTCCGATCGGCCTGGTCGGCCAGGAGGAGGCCAGCGCCAGCCAACCGCTGCTGGGCGATCTCTTCTATCTCGAGCGCGCGCTGGCACCCTATGCCGAGCTGCATCGCGGCAGTATCGCAACGCTGGTGCAATCCAAGCAGGCGGTCATCGTGCTGGCCGATGTGGGCACGCTCTCCGAGTCCGACCTGCAGAAGCTGAAGATCTGGGTCGACAAGGGCGGCGTCCTCCTGCGCTTCGCTGGTAACTGGCTGGCGCAGAAACCGGACGAGCTGCTGCCGGTGCAATTGCGCGGCACCGACCGCGCCATGGGCGGCGCCATGTCCTGGTCCGAGCCGCTGACCTTGTCGGCCTTCCCGCAGCAGAGTCCCTTCGCCGGCCTTCCCGTTCCCGACGATGTGGTGGTGCGGCGGCAGGTGCTGGCCGAGCCCGACATCAATCTCGGCGACAAGACCTGGGCGCGCCTCTCCGACGGCACGCCGCTGGTGACAGGCGCCCGCCGCGGCGACGGCTGGGTGGTGCTGGTCCATACGACTGCCAATGCCGATTGGTCCACGCTCGCTCTTTCCGGCCTGTTCGTGCAGATGCTGCAGCGGCTGATCGGCCTCAGCCAGGGCGTCGCCGACACGGAATCCGCAGAGGCGATCCCGCCGCTGCAGACTCTGGACGGGCTGGGCCGGCTGGGAACGCCGCCGGCCGCCGCCGTCGCGATCACCGCGAAGGAGATCGAGGGCGGAACGATCAGCCCGCGCCATCCCCCCGGTTATTACGGCCGCGGCGATACCAAGCGGGCGCTGAATTTGTCAGCGACCATCAAGGAGCTGAAGCCGCTGCCGGCCCTGCCGGTGCGCATGCTGCAGACCGGCTATACCAAGGCCGAGGAAATCGATCTCAAATACTGGCTGCTCGCCGCCGTGATCGCGCTGCTGGCGGTCGATCTCATCATCTCGCTGGCGCTGCGCGGCCTGCTGCGCCCGCGCCGTCTCGCACAGGCCACCGCCGCGTCGCTGCTGCTGGTGCTGACGGCCGCCGGCGCATCGGCGCAGGACGATGCCGATGCCTTTGCGCTGAAAGCCGTGAGCCAGACCCATCTGGCCTATGTGCGCACGGGCATTCCCGAGCTGGATGCCACCTCGCGTGCCGGGCTGATCGGGCTGACCTACATCCTCAATGACCGCACGGCGATCGAAGCCGGCGAACCGATCGGCGTCGATGTGGAGAGCGACGAGCTGGCGTTCTTCCCGCTGCTCTATTGGCCGATCTCGCCGGATCAGCCGAGCCTGTCCGACCGCGCGCTGGCCAATCTCAATACCTACATGAAGAACGGCGGCATCATCGTCTTCGACACGCTGGATCAGAACAGCGCCCGCGCCTCCGACCCCAACGGCGCCGGCCCCGGGCTGCAGCGGCTGCGCGATCTCGCGGTCAATCTCGACATTCCGCCGCTGGCGCCGGTGCCGCCGGATCACGTGCTGACGCGCTCGTTCTACCTGATGCAGGCCTTCCCGGGCCGCTGGGCCGACGGGCAGGTCTGGGTCGAGGAAGGCCAGGACCGGGTCAATGACGGGGTTTCCAGCGTCATCATCGGCGGCAACGATTGGGCCAGCGCCTGGGCGCTGGATGACAGCCAGAAGCCGATGTTCGCCACCGTGCCCGGCGGCGAGCGGCAGCGCGAGATGTCCTACCGCTTCGGCGTCAACTTGGTGATGTATGCGCTGACGGGCAACTACAAGTCCGATCAGGTGCATGTGCCGGCGATCCTGGAAAGGCTGGGGCAATAATGCTGAGCCGCATGCAGGTCGATTTCTCGCCGCTGCTGCCGCCCGGAGTGCTGCTGGCGCTGTTCGTTGTCGTCGTGGCGGTGCTGGCGCTGGCCGGCTGGCGCCGGGCGAGCGGACTGTTGTGGCGCGGCATCGCCGCCGCCTGTCTGTTCGCCGGCTTGCTCAACCCGTCCCTGGTGTCGGAGGAGCGCAGCTATTTCGACGACGTCGCCGTGATCGTGCTCGATCAGAGCGCCAGCCAGAAGGTCGGCGACCGGCAGAAGGTCAGCGAAGCGACGCTGGCGACGCTGCAGGAACAGCTGAAGCAGTATGAAAATCTCGAGGTGCGGGTGGTGCGCGCGCCGCTGGACGCCCGCCGCGGCATGGGCGAGGGCACGCGGCTGTTCGACGCACTGACCGGCGCCCTGGCCGATGTGCCGTCGCGCCGCGTGGCCGGCGCCATCCTGATCACCGACGGGCAGATCCATGACGTGCCGGCGACGCTGGCCGATCTCGGCTTCAAGGCGCCGGTGCACACGCTGCTGACCGGTACGTCGGATGAAGGCGACCGGCGGCTGCTGATCACCAAGGCGCCGGCCTATGGCATCGTCGATCAGGAGGTGCAGCTCAGCCTGCGGGTCGACGATCTCGGCGGCGGCGGCGGCCGCGCCAATGTCACGCTGTTCCAGGACGGCCAGCGCAAGGACGAGATGGTGCTGCCGATCGGCGTCGAGCATGAGCTGTCGCTGAAACTCGACCGCGCCGGTCCGACGGTGCTGGAGTTCAAGGTCGACCAGGGGCCGAAGGAGCTGAGCCTCGCCAACAACAGCGCGGTCACCGTGATCAACGGCGTGCGCGACCGGCTGCGGGTGCTGCTGATATCGGGCGATCCCCATCCCGGCGAGCGCACCTGGCGCAACATCCTGAAATCCGATCCCGCCGTCGACCTCGTGCATTTCACGATTCTGCGGCCGCCGGAGAAGCAGGACGGCACGCCGATCAACGAGCTGTCGCTGATCGCCTTCCCGATCCGCGAGCTGTTCGAGGTGAAGCTGGACGAGTTCGATCTCGTGATCTTCGACCGCTACCGCCAGCGCGGCGTGCTGCCGCGGGCCTATTTCGACAACATCGCCCGCTATGTCGAAGCCGGCGGCGCGCTGCTGGATGCCGCCGGGGCCGGCACCGAGGGCGCGCTGGGCCTGACGCTGTCGCCGCTGCAGGTGGTGCTGCCGGCGGAGCCCAGCGGCAAGGTGATCGAGGCCGGCTTCCGGCCGCAACTGACCGCCGCCGGCAAGAAGCATCCGGTCACCGCCGGGCTCGACGGTGGCCGCGGCGACAAACCCAGCTGGGGCCGCTGGTTCCGCATCATCCAGGGCAACGCCATGCGCGGCGTCACCGTCATGAGCGGCACCGACAATGCGCCACTGCTGATCCTTGACCGGGTCGGCGAGGGCCGCGTGGCGCAGTTGATGAGCGACCAGATCTGGCTCTGGTCCCGCGGCTTCGAGGGCGGCGGACCGCAAGCCGAGTTGCTGCGCCGCATCGCCCACTGGCTGATGAAGGAGCCGGAGCTGGAGGAAGAGGATCTCCGTGCCGTGGTCATCGACGGCCGGCTGGAGATCACCCGCCGCAGCCTGGGCGACCAGCCGAAGCAGGTGGACGTCACTACGCCCTCCGGCGAGGCCAAGCAGGTGGCTCTCACCGCCGATGACAGCGGCCGCGCCACCGGCGCCATCCCCGCCGAGGAGGATGGCCTCTACCGGGTGACCGACGGCACGCGCACGGCCTTTGCCGCCAGCGGCGATCTCAATCCCGTGGAGATGGCCGACCTGCGCTCCACCGAAACCGTCATGGAGCCGCTGGCCGAGGCTTCGGGCGGCGGCATCTACCGCCTGGCCGAGGGCGGCCTGCCGCAGATCCGCCGGGTGCGGGCCGACCGCGACACCGCCGGCTCAAGCTGGCTCGGCCTCAAGGCCAACGAAGATCACATCGTCACCGGCGTCGACCAGCTGCCGCTGCTGCCGGCGATCCTGCTCCTGATGCTGGGCCTGGGCATGACCGTCACCGCCTGGTGGCGCGAGGGACGGTAGGGTTACGCGGCTAATTCCCAGGCGGAAAGATTTGTAGGGGCGACCTGAGGTCGCCCGTCCATCCGCCATACGCACGCGAGACCAAAGACGCGCGAGCGTAAATTGGATCGACGCGGGCGACCGCCAGGCAGATCGCGAAGCGATCTCGCCGAGGTCGCCCCTACAAGGCCGTCAATTTCGCAAATAAAAACGCGGCGCCGAACGTGGCGCCGCGTTGTTGCATAATCCAGGTGCTTGCGAACTACAGCACCGGCAGCAGCTCCTGCTCGAACAGGGTGCGGTATTCGCCGACCTTGTCGCTGTCGCAGCCCCATTTCGTCACCAGCTCATAGGCATTGGACTTCGCCAGCTCGATCAGATGCAGCCGTTCGCCGGCGCTGATCTGGTTATTCACATGCTGATCGATGTAGGTCGCCATGTGCGATTGCTCGACGTCGTTGAACACCTTCTCCTCGCACTTCGCCGTAACGGCGATCGCCTGGTGATAGCGCAGATAGGTGTCCTTCGTCGCCTGGTCCTGGGCCGCCGCCGGCAGCGCCA
Source organism: uncultured Alphaproteobacteria bacterium (assembly GCA_963816235.1). Taxonomy (GTDB): domain Bacteria; phylum Pseudomonadota; class Alphaproteobacteria; order Dongiales; family Dongiaceae; genus DATKFM01. The sequence continues at coordinate 442,523 of CAWFKD010000001.1, forward strand.
ACGCGGCGATCGCGGACAGGGCGCCCGCCGCCAGCAGACCGCGAACCGAAACTTGCTTCATAGCCGAACTCCTTAATGAATGTAGGCCCGAGGCGCGCCCGGGGAGAAACGCCCGCGGCAGCGGAAGGTTCCCGCCGGATATCCCGGTGCGTTGCGAGCTTGGCCCGCCTTGGGTACCGTCGCAAGAGGGCAATTTCGCGGCAGGCGCCGCCGCCCTTTTCGGGAGGCCAGCGATGAACCGGACCAGCAGATTCCGCCAGATGATCGAAGCGCCGGAGATCCTGGTTCTGCCGGGAGTGCATGACGCGCTGTCGCTGCGCATCGCCGAGCAGGCCGGCTTCCTGGCGGTCACCTGCGGCGGCTACAGCGCCACCGCCGGGCTGCTGGGCCAGCCCGATGTGGCGCAGTTAACCATGACCGAGATGGCGGAGATGTATGCGCGACTCTGCGATTCCACCGAGCTGCCGCTGTTCGCCGACGCCGACACCGGCTATGGCAACACCACCAATGTGGCGCGCACCCTGCGCGCCTATGAGCGCGCCGGCGTCGCCGGCCTGTTCATCGAGGACCAGGTGTCGCCCAAGCGCTGCGGCCATATGGAGGGCAAGCGGGTGGTGCCGGCGGCGGAGATGGTGGCGAAGCTGAAGGCCGCTCTGGATGCCCGGGTGGATGCCGACCTGATCATCTGCGCGCGCACCGATGCGCGGGCGGTACATGGCCTGAGCGAGGCGATCGACCGCGCCCAGCTCTATCGCGAGGCCGGCGCCGACCTGCTGTTCGTGGAGGCGCCGGTCACCGTGGAGGAGATGCGGCGCGTCTGCTCGGAGATCCCCGCCCCTTGCCTGGCCAATAACATCGAAGGCGGCCGCACGCCGATTCTCTCGGCGCGGCAGCTGGAGGAGATGGGCTTCGCCACCGTCACCTGGCCGGTGAGCGCCTGCTACACCATGGCCAAGGCGCTGCGCGAAACCTACGCCGCCCTGCTCCGCGACGGCCACACCAACAATGTCCGCGACCGAATGGTGGATTTCGAGGAATTCAACAACCTGATCGGATTGCCGCAGGTGCGCGAGGCAGAGGCGGCGTATGACGAGTATGCGCGGGAGATGGTGGAGACCGGCGGGACGACGGAGGCGAGTTAGCTTACGGGCGCGCCTTGCAGCCGACCTCGATCCGAGCTTTGAATCCGGTGCGCGACCGGGCTATGCTCGGAGCCGCATGTTTTCAGGAGAATTCCCATGGCCAAAGGTCAACAACGCAGCAACCGTGAAAAGAAGAAACCCAAGCAGGCGAAAAAGGCCGTCGCACCAGCGACGGCGTATGCCGCCGCGCCGGTGAGTCCAAGCGCCGCTATGCCGGGTAAGAAGAAATAGCCGCCGGATCCGATAGGCTGGCTTTCCCCTGTCAGGGGCGGCGGACCCTCCATTGCCGCCCCTGCAGCACTTACATTCTGCGCAGTGGCTGCCAGTGTTTCCTTGCGGCTGCGCGGGGTCGGGCTGAGTGCAATGTCTGAGCGCTTGCGCATTCGCAGGGCGACGGAGGCAGATTTGCCAGCCCTCACGGCAATGACGCGCGAGTTTAACGATTATCTGGACTCGCTCGGCGGTGGCATGGGCGCTGACGATGCCGCGGAGGTCGCCACCGCCGCCATGGAGCGGCTGCGATCCCTTGCATTCGGGCCGCGCCCGCTTTGCTCGGTTCTGATTGCGGAGCTGGACGGGCAGACGGCCGGCTACCTGAATTACTTTATCGGCGTCTTCATGGATGATGCCACTCCCGCTCTCCATGTTGCCGACTTCTTTGTTACGAAGAAGTACCGGCTGCGCGGCGCCGGAAAAGCACTGATGCGGGAGGCGCGCCGGATTGCGATGGATCTCGGTGCGTCGCGGCTGCTTTGGACGGTGTGGCGCAAGAATGAAGATGCCATTCGCTTCTACAAAAAGCTTGGCGCGGAGCAGGAGCCGGAGGACGGCTCGGTTCTGATGGAGTGGCTGATCAAGCGGTAGGTGGTGCGGCCGCACCACCGGCAATAGCCCGGTCCGAAGATCGCGTTAGGTCGCTCCCAGCAACCCATCTGGGCCACTTGAATCGACCGACTTACATTCGGAGCTGATAATCCGCCCCGCTTCCCAAGCTCAGGCCGGCACCAGCGTCGACGGCTCCACCACCTGCAACGCCAGGAAGCGCGACGGCGGCTTGGCCGCGCTGAAGATCGGCGGCTTCGGCGCCGCCTGACGGGCGCGCGCCTTGGGCTGTCGCAGCGCATCGTGCAGCAGATCCCGCTGGCCATTGCTGATGATCTTCATGAAGCTGCCCGGCTTCACCTTGCGGTGCATCTGCAGGCCGGCCAGGGACATGGCGCGCAAGTAGAACAGCGTTTCGCGGGCAACGGTGTAGAAGGCCTTGTCCTGGGGCGATTCCGGCTCGAGACGCTGGATCTTTGCCGACAGCGTCAACTCGGCATCGCTTTCGCCGACGTTCTCGAACAACCGATAGAGCTGGCCGGCGATGCGGGCGGCGCATTCGCTGTCGAGACGGTCCAGATTACGTCCTTCGATATTGAGGCCGACATGGACGCAGGCGCCCAGCAGGCGTGCCTGACCATCGAGCGTGTCGAATTCGGTTTCCGCGGGAACGATGAGCAGATCCTGTTCCGGGTCGTATGTGGCGCGTTCGGATTTCTCATCGATACGCAGACGCACGGCGTACTGCACCTGCCGGTGATTCACGCCGTTCCACTTGCGCGTGCCGCCCGTGGGCAATCCTTCGATCGCGGCCGCCGTTTCGGCGAAGAAATTGCGGTGAATGGGGGCAGTGCCGATTGCGAAAGAAATCGTGCGGCAGGACGGGCGGCGCACCAGCGCGGCCAGTCGTTGGCGATAGCGCGTCGCGCGCAGCTCCTCGACATAGGCGGTAGCCATGACATCCTCCAAGCTTCTTAACGGCTGCCCCGGCCATTAGTCCCGGCGCAGTCTCATTTGATTCAAATATAATCGATTCCGCGCCGGATCACTAGCGCGGTCTGGTGCCGTGCAGCAGAAAACCCCTGTTTTGTTGGGGAAATTAACTATGAGTTTTAATTCTTTGCGTGGATTTACGCGCCGGCGGTTACACGAACGCGTGATCGGAGTTCGGCGAGCCGACCGGCGCGGCGGCTCCACAATCACTGCCGCCGCTGCAGGACCGGCGGCAATCATCTGAAAGAAATCCTATCAGGCATCCTCTGCAGGGCTCGCCGCGTCTTCCGCCTCTTTCACGAACCACAGGCACGGCGCGATCTTTGCCATTATATCCGTCAAGACGCTTGCGCGAGAACGACGCACAATGTCGCCAGGACCCGTTTGTTCCGCCGCGGCCTATGCGGCCCGCCGCCGGAACGGATGGGCGATCTGGGCGGCCAGTGTCGCCGGCATCGGCTCGCGGATGCCGATATCGGCGGGCGGGCGGCGATCCGGGTTGAAGAAAGTGCCGAACAGCAGGTCGAACAGCATCAGGTTTTCGCCGTAGTTGCGGTCGCCCTCTTCCCGCACCATCGAATGGTGCCAGCGGTGCAGCGCCGGCGTGTTGAACAGATAATTGAGCACCCCGAAGCGCATCTCGACATTGCAGTGGGTGAGCAGGCCGATATAGGCAGTGATGGCGCTGACCCAGATGAGGATGTCCTTGGGCACGCCGGCTGCCAGGGCGACACCGGTGCCGAAGGCGACGCTGATCAACGTGTTGATGAAATGGAAGCGGCCGGTATTGACGAACCAGAGCCGCGTCACGCTGTGATGCACGGCATGGAAGCGCCAGAGCAGCGGCCGCTCATGGGCCAGGCGATGGGCCCAGTAGAAGCCGAGCTCGGCAATCGTCATCCCCAGCAGCACCTGCAGCGCCAGGGGCCAGCCATGGGGCCACCAGCCGGCGCCCGGCGGCGCCACGGCTTCCGCCGTGCCCATGACTCCCACTGACAGGACCAGGGCCTGCACCGCCAGCTTGCTGAGCAGCGTGTGGCCGATATCGGGCACGAGCTGGCCGTCATTGGCGAGCCATTGCCGCTCATGGGGCATGAACCGCTCGAGCAGGAACAGGAGGCCCGCCAGTGAAAAATAGCTGACATTGAACCAGAGTATCGGATGCGTGGTCTGCATGCCCGCTTGGTTGGCCGCGATCGCACCGATCATGAGCAGCGGCCACAGGAGATATGAGGCGACCACCCTTGCCCGCGCCGCGGCAGTGGCGCGCGGCTGGACTGGCGAGATGCCGCCGCCGGCATCGCGGCCGGCCTCTGACTTGTCGAGGAGCTCGGCGGACGACCTCATCATGCCCTGGTGCTTGTACGACCCCGCGGACCACATGTATCACAGCCGAGCGCCGCGGGACATCCGAGTTATTCGAAAGGATGAGTTTTGAGCAAGTCGCCCCAGATCATCCTGCTGAACGGCGTCGGCAGCGTGGGCAAAAGCTCGATCGCCAAGGCGCTGCAGACGATCACCCGGGAGCCATTCCTGTATATCGCCATGGACACGTTCCTGGAGATGTTGCCGGAAGCTCTATGGGGCCATCCGGACGGGATTGTCTTCGAAACGGTTCTGGAGAGCGGCAAGCCGTCGGTCGTCATCCGCAGTGGGCCAGTGGCGCAGCGGCTGCTCGGCGGCATGCGTCAAGCTATCGCCGCGATGGCCCGGCAAGGGAACAATCTGATCGTCGATGACGTTCTTCTCGACGGCGACAACGCGGCCTATGAAGCCGCACTGGGCGGGCTCGACGTCGTCAAGGTCGGTGTATTTGCGCCGCTGGAGATCCTGGAGGCGCGGGAAGCGGCCCGGGGCGACCGCATGATCGGGCTGGCACGATGGCAATATGACCGCGTTCACAAGGACATGACCTATGATCTGGAAGTCGATACGAGCCGTGCGACAGCAATGGCCTGCGCGGAAATGATACGCAGCAAGTTCGGCCTGTGAACAGTTTTGGCGCGGCAGAAAGCCGCTACCCACCACCCGGGGCCGCGGAGTAGATTGACGACCGGTGCCGGAATCCAATCTCAAAGTTGCACAGATCCCATCCAAGAACCTCGGAGGAAGTCCAATGACACGTAAGCTTATTGCAGGTCTTGCCGCCGCGCTGATGATCGTCGGCGTCGGGGCGGCCTTCGCCTATGACGCCGCCGGCGAGAAGAACGCGCTGGCCGCGATCGCGGAATTCAAGACCGCCGATCCCAGCCTCGATGCATTCTTCAAGGATGCCTATGGCTATGCGATTTTTCCGGAGATCACCAAGGGCGCGGTCGGCATCGGCGGAGCCGCCGGCGACGGCACCGTGTTCAAGGGCGGCGAAGTCATCGGCTCCAGCACCATGTCGCAGGTCACGATCGGCCTGGCGCTCGGCGGCCAGGTCTATCGCGAGGCGATCTTCTTCAAGGACCAAGCCGCGCTCGATGATTTCAAGAACGGCAACTTCGAGTTTGCTGCCGAAGCCTCGGCGGTCGCGGTCAAGACCGGCGCGGCGAAGAACGCCGGGTACGATCATGGCGTCGCCATCTTCACCATGGCCAAGGGCGGCCTGATGTTCGAGGCCAGCGTCGGCGGCCAGAAGTTCACCTACGAGCCGAAGTAATCCCGATCGCGCTCCGCCCGCGCCTCGAACCATATACGCTGAATGGTTCCAGTGCGCGGGCGGAGCTCGCGAGCTTTTCACAAACACGCGATAATTGCTGATGAGTTTGCGCACGCGCGCGGGCCGCGCGGCGCGGGCGCGCTGGCCGTTGACTCCGCGCGCTGCCGGTCCGATGCTCCGCCGCCATAAGAAGCCAAGGCGGGGAGACAAAAATCATGGCCGAACTCACGGGCATCAATCTGGCGATGCAGACGCCGTTCGACGCGGCGGGCAATCTGGATTTCAAGCGCTATGAAGAGCTGATCGAGATTTATCTGGAGTGCGGCGTGCACGGCTTCGTGCTGAGCGCCGGCACCGGTCAGCATGCCTACATCACCGAGGCGGAATGCGCGAAGATGTTCCAGCTCGGCTGCAAGCGCATCGCCGGCCGCGCCAAGGTGACCTGCCAGACCTCGGCCCTCAATCAGGACGAGGTGATCCGCCGCTCCAAGACGGCGCAGGATGCGGGTGCGGATGCCGTGATGGTGCTGCCGCCCTATTTCGAGGGGCCGACCCATGACGACGGCATCGTCAAGTTCTATGCCGCCATCGACCGCGCCGTCGGCATCGACATCGTCGGCTACAACATTCCCGCCGGTACCAAGATCGAGCTGACGCCCGCGCTGTTCCGCCGGCTGCTGCAGCTCGAGCATTTCAACTACATCAAGGACAGCTGCAACGACCTGGGCAAGCAGCAGGCGCTGATCGCCGCCGGCAAGGCCCATGGCGGCAAGGTGCTGAACGGCGCGGATCCGGTGGCGCCGCTGGCCTTCATCCTCGGCTGCGCCGGCACCATCTGGGGCGGCGTGAACTTCATGCCGCGGGAATCGGTGCAGCTTTGGAACCTGGTGCAGGCCGGCAAGATCCCGGAGGCGATGCAGCTCTGGTCGGCGATGTTCCCGGCCGCCGCCTTCTGCTGGTACGGCGATTACAATCCGGCGGTGAAGGCCGCCTGCCGCATCATGGGCTATGAGGGCGGCACGCTGCGGGCGCCGGTCTGCGAGCTGGAGCCGGCGGCGGTGGCAGAGCTGGAGAAGGCGCTGGCGCCGCTCAAGGCCTTGCGCCAGGGCGCGCGGGCGGCCGCGCAGTAGCGCGGCGTCAGCGGGGAAACGCCGCCGCCAGCTTGCCGAAATCCGCCAGCAGGCGGTTCTCATCGAACAGCGGCAGCTCGGCCATCGGCGGTATCACCCGCCGCCAGGCCGGCTGCTGCATCGCCTCGGCGATGACGGCCTTGATCGAGGGAATGAACGGCCCGCGGGACAGGATGCTGTCCACCGCCTGCACCGACGGCACATAGCGGCGGCGGTCGGGTAGCGTCGGCGCGTCGCTCATGGCCCGCATCAGCCGCGCGATGACATTGGCGAGACCGCAGATGGTGCCGCGCGCGCCGGCGGCGAGCGCCGAGGGCACATGAGTCTCGCTGCCGGTATAGACGGCGAGATGGGAGAAGCGGCGCAGCACATCCTCGGTGAAGCCGAAATCGCCGCCGCTGTCCTTCACGCCGGCGATCACCGGGCCGTACTTCTCGCTCAGGCGGCGGATGACCCGCGTGGTCACAGGCACGCCGGAGATATCGGGGAAGTGGTAGAGGTAGAGCCGCAGCGCATCGCTGGCCACGCGGTCGATGACGGTGGCGTAAAAGCGGAACGTGCCGTCATCGCCGATGCCGCCGCGATACATGCAGGGCGGCATCAGCAGCACGCCGGCCACGCCCCGCTGCGTCGCGTGCGCGGCGACCGCGGTCATGTCCGGCAGCGTCAGCGCGCCGGCGGAGACGATCAGCCGCTGGGGATCGAGCCCGCCGGCGATCACCTGCTCCAGGATCTTCTGCCGGTCAGCGACCGCGAACTCAGCACCTTCGCCTGTCGTGCCGAACAGCGTGATGCCGTCGCATCCTTCCGCCAGCAGCTGGCGGCAGCGCGCCAGCAGCAACTCGCCGTCCGGCCGGTAATCGGCACCGACCGGCGTCGCCACGGCGGCGATCACGACATTGCGGGCCGGAAGGCCGGTCACGCGCGTTTACTCCCCGATGTCTTCTGGTTCGTTGGCCGGCATCTTGGCGCGGGATTGCTGATTGTCAACAATCGGGCCTTGACCCCCCGACGGCGGCCATGCAAGCCTTGCGGTAACGGAATGGGAGCGGCTGCTGGACCTGCGGGAACCAACCTGCGGAGCCCGGGCGGCAATATCCAAGAGAAAGCGACGAAGCGACGGCCATGCCCTTGGCGGCACTCGATCTCAAGCTGCCGAAGAACCGGCTCGACAACCGGGCCGCCGATCTTTTGCGCGAGCAGATCCTGAGCGGCCGCTTTGCCCCGGGATTCCGGTTGGTGGAGGCGGCGTTGGCGGCGCAGCTGGGCGTCAGCCGCGGCACCATCCGCGCGGCCCTCAGCCAACTGGCCCATGAAGGGCTGGTGCTGCAGGTCGCCTACACGAAATGGATGGTGCCGGCGCTGTCGGCCGAGGATGCCTGGGAGCTCTACACGCTTCGCGGCAGCCTGGAAGGCCTGGCGGCCAAGCTCGCCGCCGAGCGGCAGACATCAGATACGCGAAAGCTCCTGGTCGAGGCCTATGACCGGCTGGCGAAAGCCGTATCGACGGGCAAGCATGCGCCTGTAGCGGAAGCCGATCTCGGGCTGCACAAGACCATTGTCGCCATGACCGGCCATCACCGGCTGATCGCCCAGTACAAGCTGCTGGAGCAGCAGGTGCGCCACTACATCGTCACCTCGAATTCGCAGATCGTCGATCTGCACGCCATCCTCGACGAACATCAGCCGATGGTGAAAGCGATCGCGGTCGGCGACGCCGCGAAGGCCGAGCGGCTGGCGCGGGAGCATAACGCGCCGGAGGTGAAGCGCTTTGCCGACGACTGGCGGCAGCCCAACGTATTGCGAGCGAAGTGCTGCAGCTGCCGGCGCAGCCGAAACGCGCCGCCGCCGGCAAGCGGAAAACGGCGTAGAACAACAGACACAACAAATCCACAAAGGCCAAGGGAGGCAACAATGATCGGGACCAGCAATAGAATAGCGAAACTGACACGGCGTACATTCCTGGCGGCGGGTGCCGCCGCCGTCGCCATGCCCACGGTGCTGCGCCATAGCCGCGCCGCCGCGAAGGCGCTGCGGGTCTCCACGCCCGGCACGCCGGAGGAATGGCAGTCCAAGGCGCTCGAGGTGTTCAAGACCGAGCTGGACAAGGCCGCACCCGGCGCCTTCGACGTGCAGCTGCATTTCAACGGCACGCTGTTCGCCCAGGGCACGGAGATCGAGGCGATGCAGCGCGGCAATCTGGAATGCGCGCTGACCTCGCCCCAGGACATCACCAACTTCATCCCCGAATATTCGATCTTCACCACGGGCTATCTGATGCGCGATCCCGCCCATCTGGACGCGGTCTATGACGGCGAGGTCGGCGACGAGTACAAGGGCCGCGTCTCCAAGGATGTCGGCCTGCATATCGTGCGCAGCCAGTATCTCGGTACGCGCCACGTCATCCTGCGCGAGCCGCGGGAAGTGAAGACGCCGGCGGACATGGCGGGCCTGAAGCTGCGCATGCCCGGCTCGGAGACCTGGCAGTTCCTCGGCAACTCGCTCGGCGCCAATGCGACGCCGCTGGCCTTCGAAGAGGTTTATCTCGCGATGCAGACCGGCACCATCGACGGGCTGGAGAATCCGCTGCCGGACGCGATGGCGGCGAAGTTCTACGAAGTCTCGAAGCAGGTGGTCCTGACCGGCCACATGGTATCGAACGTGTTCTTCAGCCTCGCCAATGGCTTCTGGGACGGCCTCTCCGACGATGAGAAGAAGGCCATCGAGACCGCCGAAGCCGCCGCCAAGAAGCATAACGACGAAGGCGTGATCGGCACCGAAAAGGATGCCGCCGCGTTCTTCGAGGGTAAGGGCGTCGCCGTGACGACGCCAGATGTCGCCAGCTTCCGTGACCAGGTTCAAAAGAGGTTCCTGGAATCGGAGTTCGCCAAGAGCTGGCCCGCAGGCATGATCGACCGCATCAACAAGGCCGGAGCCTAGGCCCACTAGTTGGGGACAGACCGCTGGGGGCGGACGCCGCGTGACATCAGTCAAGGCAGGCGTCCGCCCCTATTTTCTCATTCGAGCGGCTTGCATTTCGTAGCCAAGATAGAATCTGCCGATGAAGTCGCTGCACCGCGCCGCCGAACTGATCGCCGCCGCGCTATTCGCCGCTATGTTCGGCGCGTTCCTGGTCCAGGTGTTTACCCGCTATGTGCTGAACCATCCGGTCGCCTGGTCGTCGGAGGCCTGCTCGCTGGCTTATATCTGGATCGTGTTCTGGTCGGCGGCGACGCTGGTGGGCGAGCGGCAGCATATCGGCTTCGACCTGCTCTATAAGGCGCAACCGCCGGCGCGGCGGCGCGCGCTCGCCATCTTCATCACCGCTTCCATCCTCATTGTCTTCATCGCCGGCCTGCCCGGCAGCTACGACTATGTGAGCTTCCTCCGCCGCAAGACCATGTTCCTGCACATCCCGATGGCGCTGGCCTATAGCTGCTTCCTGATCTTCCTGGTGATCGTCATCGTGACCAGCTTGTCCGACTGCGCCGCCTGTTCGGCCGCGGCTGGCAAGAGCATCTCTAGGGCGGACGAAGCACCGTGAGTTTTCCCGCCATCGTCATGTTCGTCTGCTTCTTCGGCTGGTGCCTGCTGGGCATGCCGATCGGCTTTTCCATGCTGGTGTCGGGGTTCATCTATCTGTTCCTCGCCGGCAAGGATATCGGGCTGGTGGCCGAACAAGGTCTCAACGGGCTGTTCAACAAGTTCGTGCTGCTGGCCGTGCCGCTCTACATCCTCGCCGCCGATATCCTCAATAACAGCGCCGTCACCGACCGGCTGTTCCAATTCGCGAACTTGATGGTCGGGCGATTTCGCGGCGGCCTGGCCCATGTGAACGTGGTCGCCAGCATGATTTTCTCCGGCATGAGCGGCAGCGCCCTGGCTGACGCGGCAGGGCCGGGAAAGCTTGAAGTCGATATGATGGTGAAGGCTGGCTATTCGCCCGGCTTCTCCGCCGCGGTCAGCACCACATCGGCCATCATCGGTCCGATCATCCCGCCGTCTATCCCGATGGTGCTGTACGGATTGATCTCGGATACCTCGATCAGCGCGCTGTTCGCCGGCGGCGTCATTCCCGGGCATTCTCCTGGGGCTGGCGCAGATGGGCGTGATCGCCTGGCTGGCCCGGCGGCGGAATTTCCCCGTAGAAGCGCCGGTGTCGCGGCGCGAAGCTGTGCGCATCACCGTCGATTCCTTTCCGGCATTGCTGCTGCCGGTCATCCTGCTGGGCGGCATCTATTCGGGCATCGTCACGCCGACGGAAGCGGCAGCTATCGCCGCCGCCTATGCGCTGATCATCGCCGTCTTCTGGTACCGCACCATGGGCCTCCGCAAGCTCATCGACACCTTCATCCAATCGAGCCGGTCGACGGGCATTGTCGCCATCACCATCGCCGGCGCGCTGTTCATGAATCACGTCGTGGCGGCGGAGCAGATCCCCGAGTGGCTGGGCGCACAGATTGCGCATCTGGATGTCCCGCCGCTTGTATTCCTGCTGATGATCAATGTGTTGTTCCTGGTTCTCGGCTGCTTTCTCGACACGCTGCTGATGCTGCTGGTGATCGTGCCGATCATCCTGCCGTCGCTGGCCATCTTCGGCATCGACCCCGTGCATTTCGGTGTCGTCATCGTCGTCAACATGATGATCGGGCTGGTGACGCCGCCCTATGGCGAGTTGCTGTTCCTGATCGCCGGCGTGTCCGGCGTGCCGCTGCACGCGATCATGCGCGAGCTCGGGCCGTTCCTGGTGGTGTTGATCGGCGTACTGGTGCTGATGATACTTTTCCCCAGCCTGGTGCTGTGGCTGCCGATACAACTTGGCTATGTGCCCGTCGGCTGACTTCGACGCTTATCAAGGACGAAATCCATGGCTGTCATGAAGGACCTGGTCGCCGGCATCCCCCGCTACCGCCATTTCATCAATGGCCAGTGGGCCGATTCCACCGGCAAGGAATTCCTGGAGGTGGAGAACCCGGCCACCCAGGAGATCATCGCCACAGTGCCAAAGGGCAACGCCGATGATGGCGACCGCGCCCTATTGGCGGCGCGCGCGGCGCAGCCCGCCTGGGAAGCGCTGCCGCCGGTGGAGCGCGGCCAATTCCTGCGGCGCCTGGCGCAGCTGATCCTGGAGAATCGCGACCGCCTGGCGCGGCTGGTGGTCGCCGAGCAGGGCAAGCCGCTGGTCGAGGCGCGGGGCGAGATCGAGGGCACGGCGCTCTATCTCACCTATGCGGCCGAAGAGGCCCGGCGCATTACAGGAGATATCATTCCGTCAGATAATCCGGACGAGCAGATCTGGATCCAGCGGGTCGCCCATGGCGTGGTCGTCGGCCTCACCGCCTGGAATTATCCGGCCGCCCTGACCACGCGGAAGATGGGTCCGGCGCTGATCGCCGGCAATACCATCGTGGTCAAACCCCATGAAGGCACGCCGCTGTCGGCGCTGGAGATCGCGCAGCTCTCGGTGCAGGCGGATTTCCCGCCAGGTGTGTTCAATGTGGTGACGGGCACCGGCGAAGGGCTGGGTGCCGCGCTGGTCAGCCATCCCGTGCCGCGGCTGATCACGCTGACCGGCAGCGTGCGCGCCGGCAAGGAGATCTTCCGCAATGGCGCCGAGGATCTGAAGATCCTGCGGCTGGAGCTGGGCGGCAAGGCGCCGTTCATCGTCGGCGAGGACGCGGATATCGGCGCTGCGGTGAAGGCCGCCGTCGCCTCGCGCTTCGAGAATTGCGGGCAGATCTGCATCTGCAACGAGCGCATGTATGTGCATGAGCGGATTGCCGGCGAGTTCATGGAAAAGTTCGTCAATGCGGTGTCGAAGCTCAAGGTCGGCAATCCCCTGGAGCCCGTGGATGTCGGCCCGAAATTCAGTGCCGCGGAGCTGACGAAGGTCGAGCGCATGGTGGAAGCGGCGACCAAGGCCGGCGCCAAGGTGCTGACCGGCGGCCGCCGCCTGACCGATGGTGCCTTCGCCCGCGGCTATTGGTACGAGCCCACGGTCATCGCTGCGCCCGACAACCGCTTGGCGATCATGCAGCAGGAAGTCTTCGGCCCGGTGATACCCGTCATGACCGTCACCGACTTCGACGAGGGGCTGAAGCTGGCCAACGAATCCAGCTATGGCCTATCGGCCTATGTCTTCACCAAGGATATGCGGCGGCTGATGCGGCTGGTGCGCGAACTGAAGTTCGGCGAGATCTATGTCAACCGCCCGGGCGGCGACGCCGTGCATGCCTATCACGCGGGGCTGCGCCATAGCGGCATCGGCGGCGAGGATGGCAAGTACGGGCTGGATGGATATTTCCAGAAGAAGACCATCTATGTGAACTACGCCTGAGCGCGGGCGCGCCCTTCACCAGATGTTCCAGTGCAACCGCTTGAGGTCGATCGGACCTTGAGCGGCTTCGGCAAGGCGTATGACCGTTTCCAACGGCGCAAAGGCCCCGTCCAAGGTCCGGGCGTTGGCCATCACCGACATTGTCGTGCAATCGACCATCGAGTAGCTGCCGTTCTTCTGCCGCTCGACGATGAAGATCGGATTGGATGAGTCCGTCAGATAGATCAGCACGGTGTCGAAGCCGGGCCCTTGCGACGCGCCGACATACTGGACGCGGCCCCAAATTCCCATGGCGATCATCGCCGATGCCACCTCATGCAGCCTTGCAGCATCGACGACGGTAAAGCGGTGCGACGGAAATGGAATGATCGTGGCGGCCATATTCGCGATCCCGCGGCCTCCCCTCGAGTGGGCATCAACGAAGAAGGAACCATCGGGCCGAAGAAACGTTCCATTCCCCCGGCAGCGGCAATTGGGCCCTCGGCGTATATGGGGGCACGGAAAGGAACTATCCGATGTCCAATCTTGCACGATTTCATTGCGGTCTTCGGCCTGTTGGCCCTGCTCGGCGGCTGCACCGCCGCCGGCAGCCTGTTCGACAACAATTGCAGCGGTAATGGCTGGATCGAGCCCGGCGACGATTTTTGCGCCGACTATGTCGATGGGCCGTGAGCACGAAGCCTCAGGCCCTTCCCAGAGCTACTATCTGATCTCAGCTAGATTCCCGGGAACGTGCTGCGGTGGACCGGAAACGGGCCGTTGCAGCGCGATCTTGGGGATGGCTGGGGCGCTAGGATTCGAACCTAGGATCACGGGACCAAAACCCGTTGCCTTACCGCTTGGCCACGCCCCAATCGATGCGCCGATTTGACGGACGATTAACTCGCCCGGCGGCCGCGCGAGACAAACGCTGCGCGTTTGCTCGGGAAACGGGCGCCACCATATGGGCCCTGCCCGCGCCGCGCAACAGGCCCCTATGCGGCGCTGCGGGCCTGGTCGGACAGGCGAAGCCTGGTCGCGACCGCCCACCAGCCGGGCGTCGAATTAAGGATTGCGGCGGCGGCCGTCCGGGCCGCAGCGGCGTCGGAGAATAGTCCGAAGCAAGTGGCGCCGGAACCGGACAGGCGCGCGAGGCGGCAACCCGCCTGGCCGCCGATTGCCTCCAGCACTTCGACAATGGCCGGCACGATGGCGATGGCCGCTTCGGTCAGGTCGTTGCGGCAATCGGCGAGGCGGCGGAAGAGTTCGTCATCGGTGGCGAGCGTCTCGCTCCATCGCCCGGGATCACCGAACTGAGATCCCTCAGGCCCCGCGGCACGGCGGCGGAAGACGTCGATTGTCGGCAGGGGGATCAGCGGATTGACCAGAGGATGTGCAGATCGGGCATCGGCGGCAGCGGGCTGGATATCCTCGCCGATGCCGCCGACGAAGCTGGGCCTGCCCGCCAGACAAACCGGCAGATCGGCGCCGAGCTGCAGCGCCAGCTCCGCCAGCCGGCCGGCAGGTATCTGCAATCCCCAGAGCTGGATCAGCGCCTTCATCGCCGCCACCGCATCGGCCGAGCCGCCGCCGATGCCGGACGCCACCGGAAGATTCTTGGTGAGGCGCAGCCGCGCTCCCTGTTTCACCGCGCCTTCGGCCATCAGAAGGCGCGCCGCGCGGAGCACGAGATTGTCTTCCGCAGGCGACAGCCCCGAGGCAAAGGGCCCATCGATCGCAAGCGACAGATCGCCGGCGGCTTCGACCGTCAGCTCGTCGCCGTAGTCGGTGAAGGCAATCAGGCTGTCGAGCAGATGGAACCCATCGGCGCGCCGCCCGACCAGATGCAGGAACAGATTGATCTTCGCCGGCGCACGCAGGCGGATGACGCGGGAACTTGTGCTCAACGGGCGCTTTCTTCCTGCCTGTTAGGTCGGATTGTCGCTCAGGCCGCTGTCGAGTTTGGTCTGCAGCGGCGCGATACGCTCCTCTTCCGGCTCGAAACTTAGCGCGCGGCGCCACTGGAATTTCGCCTCCTCGTGGCGGCCGATTTTCCAGTAGGCATCGCCCAGATGCTCGTTGATTGTCGAGTCCGTGGGTTCGAACTCGACGGCGCGCTCGAGATAGTCCACGGCGTTCATATAGTCGCCGATCATGTAGTAGGCCCAGCCGACGCTATCGATGATGTAGCCGTCGTCGGGCCGCTGCTCGGCGGCCTTCTTGAGCATTTCCAGCGCCTGATCCAGGTTTTCCTTCTTCGTCACCCAGGTATAGGCGAGGTAGTTCAGCACCAGCGGCTGATCCGGATTCAGCTCCAACGCCTTCTTGAAATCGGCTTCGGCCAGATCCCATTGATCGCTGCGCTCGCGCGAGATGCCGCGATAGTAGAACAGGGTCCAATGGTGGTCTTTGATCGTGCCGATGCGCGCGATCATCTTGTCATAGGCGACGGCCGATTCCGCGAAGCGCTCCTTCGACCGCAGCAGATTGCCCAGCGCCAGTGCCGCATCGGCGACATCGGTGCGCTCGTCCGTCATGTCCTGCAGGATCTTGAGGGCTTCGTCGCTGCGGCCGGCCTGATCCAGCGCGTCGGCGAGCTTCTGCCGCGCATTCCAGGAATAGGGCGAGGCCTTGTCAACCCGACGATAGGCCTCCACCGCATCTTCATAGCGATGGGCCGCCATCAGCAGATCGCCGCGCAGCAGCTGCGCCGCCGGCAGATCGGCCTTGAGGTCGAGGGCCAGCTGGGTGAACAGCATCGCCGGCTGCTCGGCGCCGTCCTGCAGCAGGCCGGCGGCAATCGAGTAATAGGCCTCGGCCAGCCCGTCGCGCTCGTTGGCGATCAGCGGCCGCGGCTTCTGCTTCAGTTGCGGCCGCAGCAGGCCGATCAGCGAATTGTCCGGATAGGTCTTGTTGAAATCGTCCAGCAGCTTCGTGGCCGCCTTCACGTCGCCCTTGCGCAGGAAGTAGTTCATCGTCAATTCGACGGTGCGGAACGACAGGCTGTCGGGCTTGGTGGCGAGCGCGGCATAGCTTGCGGCCGCCGCCTTGTCACCGGCCACATCATCCAGCAGCGCCGCCGTTACGTCATACAGCAGCTTCACGCTTATGTTCTCGGCCAGCGGCGCCAGCGCCAAGCGGGCCTGATCGATCTTTCCGTCGGCCAGTAACATCCAGCCGAGAACCAGCGGTTCGGCGAACTTGTTCAGGGAATTGTCCGACAGCTTGTTGATCAGGGCGATCGCCGCTTTGTTGTCGCCCTGCTTGAACCGGTCCATCGCCAGCAGCAGCGTGACGCCATCGGCAACGACACCCTGCTTGTCCAGGCGCTGGGCGATCGGCAGGGCTTCCGCGAATCGGCCTTCATGCACCAGCGCCAGCAAGGTGGCCTGCAGCAGATCCTCATTGTCGGGATTCTTCGCCAGGACCGCGCTGAGATAGTTGGCGGCGGCGGCGTGATCGCTCATCGCCCGCGCATGTTCGCCGGCCAGGAAATTGCCCGACAGCGAATGCTCGCCCGGCGCCTGTGCCGATGCCGCCGGCGCCGCAACCGCCAGCGCGGCGATCAAGGCCATACCCGCCGCGCCGCGCAACCTTTCCAATCCGGTCCGCAGCATGATCTCAGAATTCGCGTCGATGATCTTCACTCTCTATCTCCTCGAACAGACCGTGGAAATGCAGACGGTTGGGGAACGCGGGCACTCACATATTCGGATAGTTGGGACCGCCGCCGCCTTCGGGAACAACCCAATTGATGTTCTGTGTCGGGTCCTTGATGTCGCAGGTCTTGCAGTGAACGCAGTTCTGCGCGTTGATCTGCAGCCGCGGCGTGCCCTGCTCGCGGCCGACGATTTCATAAACGCCGGCCGGACAATAGCGCTGTTCAGGCGCTTCGTACTCGGCCAGATTGACGCGGATGGGGACGGACGAATCCTTCAGCGTCAGATGCGCCGGCTGATTCTCCTCATGATTGGTGTTGGACAGGAACACCGAGGAGTTGCGGTCGAATGACACCTTGCCGTCGGGTTTCGGATAATCGATGGGCTTGCAATCGGCGGCCTTCTTCAGGCTGGTATGATCCGGGTGATGGTGCAGCGTCCAGGGCGCCCGGCCGCGCAGCAGATAGGTGTCCAGGCCGCCATTGATCAGCCCGCCCCACATGCCCCAGCGGAATCCCGGGCGCAGATTGCGGACGCGGTAGAGCTCGTCCCACAGCCAGGTCTGCTTCAGGCGCTCCGGATAGGCGGTCACCTCCGGCGGCGCATCGGCGCCCAGCGCATCGAATACCGCCTCGGCCGCTGTCATGCCGGACTTCATGGCCGTGTGGGTGCCCTTGATCTTCGGCACATTGAGGAAGCCGGCGGTGCAGCCGATCAGCATGCCGCCGGGGAAGGTCAGCTTGGGGATGGACTGGAAGCCGCCCTCATTGATCGCCCGCGCGCCATAGGCAATCCGCTTGCCGCCTTCGAAGAACGGCCGGATATGCGGGTGCGTCTTGAAGCGCTGGAATTCCTCGAACGGGCTGAGATAAGGATTCTGATAGTCGAGGCCGACGACATAGCCGACCGCCACCTGGTTGTTCTCCAGGTGATAGAGGAAGGACCCGCCATAAGTGCTGCGGTCCACCGGCCAGCCGATGGTGTGGATGATCGTGCCCTGCTTGTGGCGGGCCGGATCGATCTCCCACAGTTCCTTGATGCCGATGCCGTAGGTCTGGGGATCGACGCCGTCCCGCAGCTTGAAGCGCTCGAACAGGGTCTTGGTCAGGGAGCCGCGGCAGCCCTCGGCGAACATCGTGTAGCGGCCGCGCAGCTCGACGCCGGGCTGGAAATTGGCGGTGGGCTGGCCGTCCTTGCCGACGCCCATATTGCCGGTGGCGACGCCCACCACGCGCCCATCCTCGCCATAGAGCACTTCGGCGGCGGCGAAACCGGGATAGATCTCCACGCCCAGCGTCTCGGCCTGTGTACCCAGCCAGCGGCAGAAGTTGCCGAGGCTGATGATGTAGTTGCCGTGATTGTTCATCTGCGGCGGCGTCGGCAGGCGATAGGCCTTGTTCCTGGTCAGGAAGAGGAAGCGGTCCTCCTGCGCCGGCGTGTTCAGCGGCGCGCCCTTCTCCTTCCAATCGGGGATCAGCTCGTTGAGCGACCGCGGTTCCAGCACGGCGCCCGAGAGGATATGGGCGCCGATCTCCGAGCCCTTCTCGATCACGCAGACGGAAACTTCGCGGCCCTTTTCCGCGGCGAGCTGCTTGAGGCGGATCGCAGCCGACAGACCCGAAGGGCCGCCGCCGACGATCACCACATCATATTCCATCGCCTCCCGATCCATGGTCCTGGCCCTTTTCCTTATAGTCGCCGGGGGTTTAGCACAGATATCGATGGTCCTGTAAGTCGCATGCCCGGGGTGTTAGGAGTTGTCGGGTGACGACGAACAACGCACTCCTAGAGGCACTTCGCTGGCAAGTCGAGGCCGGCGCGGACGAAGCCATCGGCACCGTGCCGGTCGACCGCTATGCCGAGGCGGCGGCCCCGCCGCCGGCGCCGGCTCAAGCCGTGGTTCAGGCCGCAGCGCCGGCAAGGCCAGCCCATCCAGCGGCCACCGCAGGCGCCATCGGCCCTGGCAGCACCCGTTCCCACCACCGCCGCCAGCCTGTCGGCCCGCGGCCTGGCTGGCGCAGCCCGGACGGTGACGGAGCTGGCGGAGGCGCTGGCGGCCTTCGACGGTTGCCCGCTGAAGCTGACAGCCACGAATCTGGTGTTTGCCGACGGAAATCCCAGCGCCCGGGTCATGGTCATCGGCGAGGCGCCCGGCGCCGACGAGGACCGGGCCGGAAAGCCCTTCGTGGGCGTCAGCGGGCAGCTTTTGGACCGGATGCTGGGCTGGATCGGCCTGGACCGGAACAAAGCCTACATCACCAACGTTCTGTTCTGGCGCCCCCCGGGGAACCGGCAGCCGACGCCGGCGGAAATCTCCGCCTGCCTGCCCTTCGTGGAGCGGCATATCGAGCTGGTATCACCCGATGTCCTGCTGCTGGTGGGCGGCGCCTCGGCCAAGACCCTGCTGGCCCGCAGCGAAGGCATCACCAAACTGAGAGGCAGGTGGTTTCAATATGAAAGTGCCGGAATGTCCCGGCCGATACCGGCCCTGCCGACCTACCACCCGGCCTTCCTGCTGCGCCAGCCGGCGCAGAAACGGGAGGCTTGGCGGGACCTGCTGCTCCTTAGGGAACGTCTGGGACAAGCGAAAAGTTAGCTTGACATCCCACGGGTAGTGGGTCGAACGTTCCGATATACCACAGTTGGTATTAATCCTTGTATTTGAGTCTTGTCATAGCCGATTTTTATCGGCTAGGAGTCCGCATGCGGCTGTTTACGGAATATTTACCATATCTATCAAAGGGATGGGCTCCGTCAGTTCGGCGCCTCTGCCTACTACTGGTGGCAGGCGCCATGCTGGGCGCGCAGCCGGTGAGGGCCGAGGATTTCGGCACCGACGTGACCGCCATCCTGATGCCGCCGATCAAGGACAACGCGGCCCATGTGCCGCGGCCCCTGTCGGCGCCAGATGCCGATCGCTACCGGCGGATCTTTTCGCTGCAGGACGACGGCAACTGGCGGGGCGCTGACCGCCTCGTAAGCCAGCTCGAAGACCTCCGCCTGCTGGGCCACGTCCTGGCCCACCGCTACCTCCACCCGACCAAGTACAAGACCCGTTACATCGAATTGCGCGACTGGCTCGCCAAATATGGCGACCTGCCGGAAGCGCCGCAGATCTATGCCCTGGCCCTCGGCCGCCAGCCCTCTGGCGCGGCCGCCCCGCCGGCGCCAACGGTCACCAAGGTGAAGTTCTACGGCAATCCGGACAGCAGCCAGGAGCCCACCTTCTTCAATTGGCGCGCCGGCCTGGAAGCCTGGCGCAGTGGCCAGATGGCAGACAGCCGCCGGCCATTTCGAAAAAGTGGCGACCCGCAAGGGCGGCGATGACTGGAGCCGCGCCGCCGGCGCTTTCTGGGCCGCGCGCAGCCACCTGAAGGCCCACCAGCCGGAGGAAGTCACCAAATGGCTGAAGGAAGGGTCCAAATATCCCCGCACCTTCTACGGCCAACTGTCGCGCCGGGCCCTGGGCATGGATCCGGGCCTGCAATGGGACGTGGCGCCGGTGCAGAAGACCGCCGCCCGGCAGATCCTGGAGACCCGCGCCGGCGCCCGCGCCCTGGCGCTGATCCAGATCGGCCAGAACGACCTCGCGGAAAAAGAGATGCACCAGCTTCTGCAGGGCAAGGGCGGCAAGGAGCTCGGGCCGGCAATCCTGGCGGTGGCGCAGGCGGCCAATCTGCCGTCGCTGTGCCTGCGGCTCGGCGTGCAGTATGAAAACCACTCGGGCCAAACCCTCGATCCCGCGATCTATCCCCTGCCCACCTGGGAGCCGCAGAACGGCTTCCTGATCGATCCCGCGCTGCTGTTCGCGCTGATGCGGCAGGAGTCCGCTTTCGACCCCGAGGCGAAGAGCGCGGCGGGCGCATCCGGCCTGATGCAGCTCATGCCCGCGACCGCCGCGGCCATGGACGAAGTGGGCGACCTGCTGGGCAAGAAGAAGCGCGCCCTGCTGGACCCTGAAACCAACCTGACCTTGGCGCAGCGCTACGTGCGGGAGCTGCTGGGCCTCAAGATGATCAAAGGCGACCTGCTGCAGTTCCTCGTCGCCTACAATGCCGGGCCCGGCAACATGCAGAAGTGGCGCGGCTTGACCGGCGACAACCAGGACCCGCTGCTGTTCGTCGAGAGCATCCCCGTGCGCGAGACGCGCCACTATGTCGAGCGGGTGCTCACCTACTACTGGATCTACCAGGAGCGGCTGGGCCAGCCGACCACCTCGCTGGACGCGCTCGCCTCGGGCGCCTGGCCGACCTATACTCCGCCGCCGAAAGCCACGACGGCGGCCAGCAATGTCACGTATTGACGAAACCCGGCCCTTCCTGCCGGTCAACATCGCCATCCTCACCGTTTCCGATACCCGCGGCCTGGCCGATGACAAATCCGGCCAGACATTGGTCGACCTCGTCACCAAGGACGGTCATCGGGTTGCCGCCCGCACCATCGTGCGCGACGAGATCGCGGCCATCGTCAGCCAGCTCAAGGCATGGATCGCCGATCCCAGCATCGATGTGGTGATCTCCACCGGCGGCACCGGCGTCACCGGGCGCGACGTGACGCCGGAGGCCTTCAAGCAGGTCTATGAGAAGGAGATCGAGGGCTTCGGCGAGCTGTTCCGCTGGCTCAGCTACGAGAAGATCAAGACCTCCACCATCCAGAGCCGCGCCACCGGCGGCGTGGCCGGCGGCACCTACCTGTTCGCCCTGCCCGGCTCGCCCGGCGCTTGCCGCGACGGCTGGGAAGGCATCCTGCGCGCCCAGCTCGACAACCGGCACCGTCCCTGCAACCTGGTGGAACTGATGCCCCGCCTGCAGGAGCATCTGAAGAGCGCGTAGCCGCGAGGCTAGAGCTTCGCCCCATTACAACTTTGCAAGGGCGTGGCGGACCACTTTCTTCATCAGGGTAGGCAACGCGTGGTCGGAGAGCCGGTCTACTTGGCTCCAGACACCCTTGGATGGAGCGCCACGCGCGGCCTTACCCGCAATCACCATCATCTCGATATCGAAGTGTGTGAAGCCATGGCGCACCACGCCGTCCAGGGATCGCCAGCGCGCCTTTGCCGGTGCCGATCCCAGCGCTTCCTCCACGGTCCACCGGTCCTCGCGCCAGGGCGTCGACGGCACCTCCATGAGGCCGCCGAGCAATCCTTCCTCCGGCCGCCGCTGCAGTAGGATGGCGCCATCGGGCCGGTACAGCCAGAAGACCACCGCATGCTTCTGCGGCCGGAACGGCTTCGGCGATTTGCGCGGCAGGGTCTCGGCAATGCCCCTGACGCCGCGCGAGGCAAGGCTCCTGCCAGGGACAGGCGCATGCAGCGGGGTTTCCGAGGCGTGCAGACGGTGGCGCCCAGATCCATGACCGCCTGGGCATAGTCGCCGGGCCGCTCCGCCGGCGTCAGCGCCGCCGCCAGCCGTCGCAACTCGGGCTTCGCCGCCGGCAGCGGCGTTTCCACCGCATGGAGCCGCGCCATCACCCGCTCCACATTGCCGTCCATGACCGTGGCCTGCCGGTCGAAGGCGATGGCGGCGATTGCGGCCGCGGTGTAGGGGCCGATGCCCGGCAGCTTCAGCAGCTCGTCCTCCCGGTCGGGAAAGCGTCCGCCCAGTTCCCGGCTGACCACCTTGGCGCATTTGTGGAGATTCCTGGCCCGGGCGTAGTAGCCCAGGCCCTGCCAGGCATGGAGCACGGCATCCAGTTCCGCCCGCGCCAGGTCATGCACCGTGGGCCAGCGCCCCAGGAAATCCCGGAAGTAGGGTCCGACCGTCACCACCGTGGTCTGCTGCAGCATGATCTCGCTGAGCCACACCCGGTAGGGCTCGGTCCGCCGGCCCGGCGGCGCGCGCCAGGGCAGGCTGCGCCGGTGTCGGTCGTACCAGGCCAGCAGCAGGGCCGGCATATTCGCGGTTTTCGTGGCGGTCTTGGCGTGGCGGCGGGACATGATGGCCACTAGGATAGGAACTCCGGTCGCCACAGGCCAGTTTGCCGGTGACCATGACCTAATGCCGGATGCCGATGGCGGACAACGATACCGAGCGTAAGACAAGCGACCGGAGCTGGCGCACCCAGAGTTTGGGCAGCCTGCTGCCCAAGGTGGCGCGGCCGGTGCTGGGTCGCCATGGCCTTGCCGCCGGCGGCATCGTGGCCGACTGGCCGTCGATCGTCGGCGCGCAGCTGGCGGAATGCTGCGTGCCGATGCGTCTGGCCTTTCCGCCGGGCGAGCGGTCGGCGGGCACGCTGCATCTGCGGGTGCAGGGTTCGCTGGCCCTGGAGCTGCAGCATCTGGAGCCGGTGGTGCTCGAGCGAATCAATGGCTACTTCGGCTACCGGGCCGTGGTCAGGCTGCGCATCCAGCAAGGGCCGGTGCCGCGCCCGGTGCGGCGGAAAGTACCGGTGGCGGCGGGCAGCCCCGATGATCCCGCCGTGGACGCCCTGGTCGGTTCTATCGGCGACGAAGAGCTGCGGCGTCGGCTGGGTCAATTCGGCCGCGCGCTGAAGGCGCGCAAACCTTTGTGACAATTAAGGTTTACGGCGCGGCGCGATTTTCCCGAAGCGGTCATGGCATTGCAACGCGTGACGAATCCTGCCACATAGCCGACATCAAATCGGGCTGTAATTGCAGCCTGGGAGGACAGCAGTAATGAACAGGCCCGTCGCGATAATCGTGGCGCTTCTGGTAATCGCCGGTGCGGGCGTTGCCGCCTATGTCGGCTTTGGCGGCCGCGAACCGGCCACTGAGACGGCCGCCGTTCCCGCAACAACGGCGCCGGCCGCATCCACGACTCCACCGGCAGAGCCCGCCGCAACGCCGCCGGCGGCACCACCGCCAGCGGCGACCCCGACTCCACCGGCGGCAGAGAATTCAACAGCAGCGGCGACCACGGATGTACCGGCGGCCGCAACGACGGATAGCAGCGCCCCGGCCACAGCCGCCAGCAGCGAAACCTCGGCCGCGCCGCAGACCGCAGGGAATGAAACGGCGGCGATACCGGCAGCCCCCCCGCCGCCGCCGGTCATCACGGCCGAGGATCATTCGCTCGGCAATCCCGAGGCGCCGGTGACCATCGTCGAATATGCATCGATGACCTGTCCGCATTGCGCGGCGTTCGCCAAAGACACCATGCCGAAACTCAAATCGGAATTCATCGACAAGGGTCATGTGCGCTACGTCTTCCGTCCGTTCCCGCTGGACCGCCTCGCGCTGCGCGCTTCGCTGATGGCGGACTGCGTGCCCGGCGACGGTTACTTCGAGTTGCTCGACAAACTCTTCGCCACCCAGAAGGATTGGATCCAGGCGGCCAATCCGCTCGATGCGCTGCGTGCGCTCGGCAAGGAGGCCGGCATCGAGGAAAGCAAGATCGACGGCTGCATGACCGATGACAAGGTAATCGACCGGATCGCTGTCGCATACAAGGAAGCGGTCGATGTCTATGGCGTGAATGCAACGCCGAGCTTTCTGATCAACGGCAAGAAGTTTTCCGGCGCTCTGCCGTTCGACGATCTTACGAGCGAGGGCGCCACGGTGAGCGGCTTAAACACGATCATTCGCGAACTGCTGCCGAAGTAGATCGCCGATAGTCTTCAGTCACAGCGCCAGAACGCGCGGAGTCAGAATTGGTCAGCTTCAACAAACTTCGTCTCGTCGGTTTCAAATCCTTCGTCGATTCCACCGAACTGCTGATCGAGCCGGGCCTGACGGGCATCGTCGGGCCGAACGGCTGCGGCAAGTCGAACCTGGTGGAAGCGCTGCGCTGGGCCATGGGCGAAACCTCCGCCAAGCAGCTGCGCGGCGGCGAGATGGATGATGTGATCTTCAGCGGCAGCACCACGCGCCCGGGCCGCAATGTCGCCGAGGTCATGCTGCTGTTGGACAACAGCGACCGCAAGATGCCGTCGCAGTTCAACGACAACGATCTTCTGGAGATCACGCGGCGCATCGAGCGCGGCGCCGGCTCGTCCTATGTGGTCAACGGCAATGAAGTGCGGCAGCGCGACGTGCAGCTGCTGTTCGCGGATTCCGCCACCGGCGCCCATTCCACCGCGCTGGTCAGCCAGGGCCGCGTCGGCGCCATCATCAACGCCAAGCCGACCGACCGGCGCTCGCTGCTGGAGGAGGCGGCGGGAATCACCGGCCTGCATTCGCGCCGCCATGAGGCGGAATTGCGCCTGCGCGCGGCGGAAGCCAATCTGTCGCGGCTCGACGATGTGATCGTCACGCTGGAAAGCCAGCTGCAGACCTTGAAGAAGCAGGCGCGGCAGGCCTCACGCTACCGCAACATCGCCGATCAGATCCGCCGGGTCGAAGCGACGCTGCTGAATATCCTCTGGCGCGATGTGGTGGCCCGGCGCGCCGCCGCCCAAGCCGAAATGCAGGAGGCCGAAGCGAGCGTGGTCGATCTGACCGGCAAGGCCGCCGCCGCCGCGAGCCATCAGGCCGAGATTGCCGCCGACCTGCCCGACCTGCGCGACGCTGAAGCTGCCGCCGCCGCCGAATTGCAGCGGCTGACCATCGCCCGAGAGTCCCTCAATCAGGAAGAGGCACGGGTCAATGCGGCGCGCACCGAAGCATCTCAGCGCCTGACCCAGGTGCTCGGCGATATCGGCCGCGCCGGCGCGCTGATCGAAGACGCGAAGGCGAACGATGTGCGCCTGCAAGGCGAACATGACGAGCTGAGCGCCGCGACTGCGGCCGAAGCGGGCGCGGCACTGACCGCCGGCGAGGAAGTGACAGCCGCGCAGGCTGCCGTCGATGGCAGCGAGGCGACACTCTCGGGCCTGCTCAACGATATCGCTTCGGGCGAGGCCCTGGAGCGCGCGACGCGGCAGCGGATCGGGGAACTGGAAGACCGGCTGGAGCGTCTGCGCCGCCGCGCCGCTGACATCGCCGAAGAGCGGGCAAAGCTGGAAGCCGCGTCGAACGACCATACCGCCCTGGATGTCGCCCGCCGTGCCCTGGCCGAGCGCCAGACCGATATGGATGGATTGCAGAATCAGGCCGCCGATCTGGAACAGACGCGGGCCACTGCGACGCAAGACGAATCCGGCGCCCGCAGCCGCTGGCAACAGCTCGCTGAATCCCGCGCGCAGCTCTCCGCCGAGCAGCGCACCCTGGCGAAGCTGCTGACCGCCAATCAGTCGGATCTCTGGCCGCCGATCCTCAATGACGTGACCGTCGCCGCCGGATACGAGGCGGCGCTGGGCGTGGCGCTGGGCGACGATCTCACGGCGTCCGCCGCCGCCGGCGCGTTGATCCGCTGGGAGGCCCTGCCGCCGCTGGAAAACGCACTGCCGTTGCCCGAGGGCGCTGTGCCGCTGTCGCAGTTTGTCCAGGGTCATACGGCGCTGCAGCGGCGCCTGCGCCAGATCGGCGTGGTGGAAACCGAGGCCGAGGGCAATCGCCTTTCAGCCTCCCTGGCCCAGGGCCAGCGGCTGGTGACCCGCCATGGCGCCCTCTGGCGCTGGGATGGGTTCCGCGTCGAGGCCGGTGCGACCACCGCCGCCGAAACCCGCCTGAAGCAGCGGGCGCGGCTGACCGAGGTGGAGACGGAGCTTGCTTCGGTGGAACGCCAGGCGGCCGAGGCCGAGAGCCGGCATCAGGAGGCCCGCCGCGGCGCCGAAGCCGCGGAAATGGCCGCCCGGCAATGGCGCGACGGCCTGCAATCCGCGCTGCGCGCCATCGAACAGGCCCGCGCCGCCTTCGATACCGCCACCAACGCCGCTGCCGCGACGGTGTCGCGCCTCGCGACTTTGGAGGAAATGTCGGCCGGTGCCGCGCGGGATATCGGCGACTCCGAGACGGCTCTGGCGGCGGTGCGCCAGGATGCCCATGCCATTCCCGATCTCCTGGCCCTGCAAGCCGCAGCCAGCGAGGCCCGCGGCAAGCTGAGCGATCTGCGCGCCCAGCTGATCGACCGCCGCAGCACCCATGACCGGCTGGAGCGCGAGGCCGAGGCCCGACGCCGGCGCAAGACGGCGATCGCCGGGGAGAGGCAATCCTGGATGGACCGGCTGCAATCCGCCGAACAGCAGAACAAGCTGCTGGACGAGCGCCGGATCGCCGTCGAAGCCGAGATCGAGGCCCTGACCAAGCGGCCGGCGGAGATCGCCGAGCAGCGCGGCAAGGTGAACGAGCTGATCGACACCGCCACGGTGAAGCGCCGCGAGGCGGCCGACCGTCTTGCGGCAACCGAGACCCGCCTGGCCGAAGCCGTCCGACTGCTGAAGTCGGCCGAGCATGATCTGGCGGAGGCGCGGGAAAACCGCGTGCGCGCCGAGGGCCATGTGGCGCAAGTGGAAGAAGCCGCCCAGGGTCTGGAGGCACGGATCCGCGACCGGCTGGACTGCACGCCGGAAGAGACCGCCGGGATCGCCGAACTGGACGAGGGCGAAATGCCCGAACGGGACGCCATCGAGGCCAAGCTGCTCCGGCTGACCCGGGAGCGCGACAATATGGGCCCGGTCAATCTCCGCGCCGAGACCGAGGCCACCGAAGTCGAGCAACAGATCGCCGGCCTACAGTCGGAGCGGTCGGACCTAGTCAACGCCATCGCCCGCCTGCGCAGCGGCATTCAGAGCCTGAACCGGGAAGGCCGGGAGCGGTTGCTGGCGGCCTTCGAGCTGGTCAACAACAACTTCCAGAAGCTATTCAACCGACTCTTCGGCGGTGGCCATGCCCATCTGAAGCTGACGGAATCCGAGGATCCGCTAGAAGCCGGCCTGGAGATCATGGCCAGCCCGCCGGGCAAGCGGCTGCAGGTCATGTCGCTGCTCTCGGGCGGCGAGCAGGCGCTCACCGCCCTATCCCTGCTGTTCGCGGTGTTCCTCACCAATCCGGCGCCGATCTGCGTGCTGGACGAGGTGGACGCGCCGCTGGATGACGCCAATGTGGACCGCTTCTGCACCCTGGTGGAGGAGCTGGCTCATTCCACCTCCACCCGCTTCCTGGTCATCACCCACCACCGCATGACCATGGCGCGGATGGACCGGCTGTTCGGCGTCACTATGGCCGAGCGCGGGGTGTCGCAACTGGTGTCCGTCGACCTGCAGCGGGTGGCCGAACTGAAGGCCATCGCCTAGCGCGGAAAGCTCATAGTTTTCAGGGATTTCGCTGGCATCGCGCGGCGCCCCGTCGCCTTGACAGCCCTGGGGGTCGCCCCTATGTTGCGCGCCGGTTGCGGCGGGGACTGCAGGGGTTGTAGCAACGTCGCATCAGGCCAATGACTGAGGGAAATTCCCCTTCGCCCGAGAGTGATTTCGACGCCCGCTTGCGCCGCCTGAAAGAGCAGGTCCGCGAGGAACGAGGCGATGATGGTCCGCGCGATGGCGGGCCACGCTCGGCGGGCGGATGGGCGATGAAGCTCTCGGTGGAATTGGCGGCGGGTCTGCTGGTCGGGGGCGGGATCGGTTGGGTTCTGGACTACGCGTTCGGAACCAAGCCGCTCATGTTGATCCTGTTCTTCATCCTCGGCGGCGCGGCCGGCATCTGGACGGTGTACAAATCGTCGATGGAGCAGATGAAACAAGCTGCGCGCGACGAGGACAGGAAGCAGAAATAGCGGAGCGCTTCGCCGGCGCGGCCGCAAAACTCGGGGATCGATCGTGGCGGAAGGTCATAGCCCACTCGAACAATTTCTCATCAAGCGCATCGTCGATATCTGCATCGGCGGCGAATGGGAGCGCAGCACGCCGGACGCGCCGCTCGCCTGCACCGGTTACGACGCTTCCTTCACCAACGCCTCGCTGTTCATGCTGATCGCCGTGGTGCTGATCACCGTCTTCCTGGTGGTAAGCACAAGGGGCCGCTCGCTGATCCCGACGCGATGGCAGTCGATGGCGGAACTCTGCTACGAGTTCGTCGCCAACATGATCCGCGACAATGTGGGTACCGAGGGCAAGAAGTACTTCCCCTTCATCTTCTCGCTCTTCATGTTCATCCTCTTCTGCAACCTGATCGGGATGATCCCCTATACCTTCACCGTCACCAGCCACATCATCGTCACCTTCGCGCTGGCCTTCGTCGTCTTCATCGGCGTGACGATCATCGGCTTCGTGCGCCACGGCACCCATTATCTCCGGCTGTTCGTGCCCTCGGGCGTGCCGCTGCCGCTGTTGTTCCTGCTTGTGCCGATCGAAGTGCTGTCCTACCTGATCCGCCCCGTCAGCCTGTCGGTCCGACTTTTCGCCAACATGACCGCCGGCCACACCATGCTGAAGGTGTTCGGCGGCTTCGTGGTCACGCTGCTGGGTCTGCTCGGCGGCACCGCCGGTCTTGTGGGCATCGGCGTCGTCGGCAGCATCGCTGCACTGGCCTTCACGGTGGCGCTGACCGGCCTGGAAGTCGGTATCGCGCTGCTGCAGGCCTATGTGTTCACCATCCTCACCTGCATCTATCTCAACGATGCAGTGCATATGCATCACTGAAACCAACCTCGGACGAAACGAAAGGACTACAATCATGGAAGCAGATGCCGCAAAGCTGATCGGCGCCGGCCTCGCCACCATCGCGCTCGCGGGCGTGGGCGTGGGTATCGGAAACATCTTCGGCAGCTTCGTCTCCGGCGCGCTGCGCAATCCGGCCGCCGCGCCGAAAGTGTTCGGCAACGTGCTGCTCGGCTTCGCGCTCACGGAAGCCATCGCGCTGTTCGCGCTGCTGATCGCGCTGCTGCTGTTGTTCGTGTTCTAAGGCTCCCTGCCGGCGGCCCTTGGCGCTGCCGGTGCGGGCTCATCGGACAAGGACAGCGGCGAATGCCGGCCCAGCTAGAGGCGCCGGCATTCCCGCCGACGGAGTAACGAAATGCTGCAGCTCAGATTGGATGACGCGACCTTGCAAGGCCTGACCGGTACCGGTCAGGGGCAGGAGGCGCCGTCCATCATCCTGGTGCAGGAATCCAGCACCACGACGACGGAAGGCACCGCCGGCGCGGAAGCGACGACCGGTACGGAAGCCGCCGGCGCGACAACAACGGAGACTGCGGCCGGCGATCATGGCGGTGAAGAAGCCAAGGGCGGCATGCCCCAGCTCAATCCGTCCGATTTCTCGCCGCAGCTGATCTGGCTGGCGATCAGCTTCATCCTGCTGCTGGTCCTCATGTGGAAGGTGGCGCTGCCGCGGGTGAGTTCGGTCATCGAGGACCGCGAGAAGCGCATCCAGGCCGATCTCGAAAAGGCGGACCGCGTGAAGGCTGATGCCGACAAGGCCAAGGCTGCCTATGAGAAGACGCTGGCCGATGCCCGCGCCAGGGCGCAGGCGGAATTGGCGCGGCCACCCAGGCCATCCAGGCCGAATCCGGCAAGCGCGACGCCGCGTTCATGTCGCAACTGACCCAGCGCACCAGGACGGCCGAGGACGCCATCGGCGCAGCGAAGAACAAGGCAATGGGCGATGTGCGCTCCGTCGCCGCGGAGGTCGCGGCCGCTGTCATCGGCAAGGTCGCCGGCGCCGACGCAAGCGCGGCAGAAATCAGCGGCGCCGTGGACGCCGTAGCCGGGAGGCGCGCGTAACGATGGAACATATCAGCCTCAGCAATCCCGAGACCTGGGTCGCCATCGCCTTCATCATCTTCGTGGTGCTGGCCGGCAAGCCGCTGGTTCGCGGCATCGGCAAGACGCTGGACGCCCGCGCCGCCCGCATCAAGGCCGAACTGGATGAGGCCCGGGCGCTGCGCGACGAGGCGCAGAGGCTGCTGGCCGACTACCAGAAGAAGCAGCAGGAAGCGATGCGCGACGCCGAGGCCATCGTCCGCCAGGCGCGAGGCGAGGCCGAGCGGCTGAAGACCGAAGCGGCCGCCAATCTGGATGCCGCCTTCGCGCGCCGCGAGAAGATGGCCATGGACAAGATCGCCCAGGCGGAAGCCCAGGCCATCGCCGATGTGCGCAATCACGCCATCGACGTGGCGGTTGCGGCGGCCGAGCAACTCTTGAAGAGCAAGACCGACGCGGCCCGTGGCGAGCGGTTGATCGACTCTGCTATCGGGGAGCTGGAGCGGAAGCTGAACTAGCGGCTTCGCGGTTTCGGATCAAGGAAAAGGCGGCCCGACGGCCGCCTTTTTCTGTGTCGGATCTGAGTGTTCCGGGGTTCGTTCCACATGCAATCGGGGCCGCAGATTCGCGCCGCGGTACGACAGCAGCCATCGCGAAAACATGCCGAGCGGCTGCACGCGCCGTTCCCTCACGGGATATCCACTGCCCCCTCCAAATGGGGGGTGCGGTCCAGCGAAACTGCGTGATAGGAGCTTGACCTCGAATTGGACTTTGTTGTGCCTGCCGTCCGAAGAATTTGCTCCCGGGGTCAATGAGTGCTGTCATAAAGCGACATATCACATCGTCAGCCGCTGTCAGTAAGGGAGAAACGCCATGTCTTCACTACTGCATATTGCGCTAACCACCTCCTGCGTGCTCGGGCTGGCCTTTGCTTCAGGCGCGAACGCACAGGACAGCAGTGCCGCACGCACACCCGATCAGAGGCCAACGACGACGGTGGAAGAACTAGCCGATTCCGTCGTGGAACTCAGACTTTTCCTGACATCCGAGAAAAATGTAGTGATCGGCGAGATCGCAACCGAAGGGCCAACTGAACTTACGGAAGTGCAAATTTCTCTCGAGGATGGGCCATCGACGTTCAAAGACGACGGCATCGCTCCCGACAAAGCAAAGGGCGATGGAATATTCTCGGCCAGATTCAAGATGATGGACGTGGCGGCACAATTTGCGCTTCTTGCCGCCAGCCTTAAGCAATCCGCAGAAATTCTTGAAGGTGGCGATGAAAAATCGCTGATCCGCCGCGGGCCGCGTGACATCGTGACCGCAGGCGACGCCATGAAAGATTTCGGCGCACAGTCGCCTGAAGCACTGAAGGACGCGAAGGCAAGGGCCGGTCTTAGGCTGAAGCTTATTGGGTTCGAGGATCCGTTGGAGGCAGCGCGATTGAACGGAATCGATATCAGTGAAACACCCTTCATTGCCCTCCCAGGGCCGCGTTTTGAGATAGAGGATTTCCTCCGATTTCCTCGCATCTTCGACGTTCTTGCCTTCGATTTCTTCCCGCCTGTTGGATTGCCGGTACCGGTGGATCGTGACAAGTCCTTGATGATTATCAATAAGGACGTCGTCGGCGATTCTAGCCGAACATTCGATTCCTGTCCCGGCGTGGGAACTGCAGCCATGGGAACGCTACAGCCAGCGCCGGACGCGGCGTTTATAGGCGAGATAGCTCTCGCCGAATTTGGCCTCGAGATAGCGCTCTTCTCGCGCGATCACGCCGTACTGCATGATGAAGTATAGCGGCACGGCCAGCGTCGGCAGCCAGCCATTGCCGGTCAGCAAGGCGATGCCGAGATAAAGCACGAACATGCAGAGATAGAGCGGATTGCGGGAGTAGCCGAACGGGCCCTTGTCGACGATCACCGTCGTCGGCTTGTAAGGCTCCACATTCGTGCCGGCGCGGATGAAAAGGTTCCGCGCCCAGATCCCGATCGCTATCGGCACGATGATCAGGATCACGCCGAGGATGTCGTAGCCGATGCCGATGGCGAAGGGCAGCGGCCAGAGCCAGTAGAGCAGAAATCCCACCACCACGAAGGCCAGGACGATAAGCGGCGGCGGTGCGATGACTTGCGGCGTGTCTTTCCCTCCGATGGCCATTGGAATCTCCCGTCTGTGTTCGCCTAGGACGCCACGCCCTCAGCCTCGTCGGCGAGCTTGTCCAGCGCGATGCCGGCCAGGCGATAATCGTGCCATTTGGTCTGCGCTTCGAAGCCGAGTCGCTCATAAAAGGCGCGCGCCGGATTCCAGGACAGCACGGAGAGGTCGAGCTTGGTCGATCCCCGTTCCCGGGCAAGCCGCGCCATCTCCGCCATCAGCCGCCGGCCGACGCCATAGCCCCGCGCCCATTCCCGGACATAGACATCCAGCAGGTAGATGCCCGGCCGCCCGGCCCAGGTGGAATAGTTGTGAAAGAACACCGTGAACCCGGCCGTCTTGCCGTCCACTTCCGCCAGGATGGTTTCGATGCGCGGCGCCGCGCCGAAGGAATCGCGGATGATATCCGCTTCCGTCAGCTTCACATTCTCCAGCGGTTCCTGCTGATATTCGGTCAGCTCGCGCACGAGCTTGACGACCAGCGCCGCATCCTCGGCCTTCGCGAAACGGACGCGGAGCTTGGGCGCGGCCTGCTGCTGGATTTTTTCGGCCATGGGGCGCTCTGCGCCGCCTATTCCGCCGCCTGGCCGGTGATGTTCGACGGCCGCCAGCGCAGCACCGGCTTGCGGGCCGCCGCCGTCTCGTCCAGCCGCCGGCGCGGGCTGAGCCGCGGCGCGCCGTGGAAATAGGCGCTGTCGCCGCTCTTCGCCCTACGCGCCAGGCCCTTCATCACCTCGATGAACTGGTCGAGGGTTTCCTTGCTCTCGGTCTCCGTCGGCTCGATGAGCAGCGCGCCATGGACCACCAGCGGGAAATACATGGTCATGGGGTGATAGCCTTCGTCGATCATCGCCTTGGCGATGTCGAGGGTGGAGATGTCCGTGTCCTTCAGGAAGGCATCGTCGAACAGCGCCTCATGCATGCACGGCCCATCGAAGGCCGGCGACATATCGTCCTTCAGGCTGGCCAGGATGTAGTTGGCGTTCAGCACCGCATCCGCCGCCACCTGACGCAATCCGTCGGCGCCGTGGCTCATCATGTAGGCCAGGGCGCGCACGAACATGCCCATCTGGCCGTGGAAGCCCTTGAGCCGGCCGAGCGCCTTGCCGGTCGCCTGGGGATCGTCGTCATGCTCCACCAGCGCGAAGCCCTTCGGCCCATGCACCACATAGGGCAGCGGCGCGAAGGGCGCCAAGGCCTCCGACAGCACCACCGGGCCGGCGCCTGGCCCGCCGCCGCCATGGGGCGTCGAGAAAGTCTTGTGCAGGTTGATATGCATGCAATCGACGCCGAGATCTCCCGGCCGCACGCGGCCGACGATGGCGTTGAAGTTGGCGCCGTCGCCGTAGAAATAGCCGCCGGCGCCATGGATCGCCTCGGAGATCTCCAGGATCTCGCTCTCGAACAGGCCGCAGGTGTTGGGGTTGGTGATCATGATGCCCGCGACATCGGCGCCGAGCTTGGCCTTGAAGGCGGCAAGGTCCACCCGGCCGCGGTCGTTGGCGGGTATGGGATCGACGCTGTAGCCGACGCCGGCCGCGGTGGCGGGATTGGTGCCGTGGGCGGATTCCGGCACCAGGATGCGCTTGCGATGGCCTTCGCCCTTGGCCTCATGGGCGGCGCGGATCGCCATGATGCCGCAGAGCTCGCCATGGGCGCCGGCGCCCGGCGACAGCGCCACCGCCGGCATGCCGGTCAGGGTCTTCAGCCAGTGCGCCAGCCGGTCGATCAGCTCCAGCGCGCCCTGCGCCGTCTTCGCCGGCTGCATCGGATGCAGATCGCCGAGGCCGGGCAGCCGCACCATCTTCTCGTTCAGGCGCGGGTTATGTTTCATGGTGCAGGAGCCCAGGGGATAGAGCCCCATGTCGATGGCGTAGTTCTTCTGGCTGAGGCGCGTGTAGTGGCGGATCGCCTGGGGCTCGGACAATCCCGGCAGGCCGATCTCGCCCTTGCGGTTCAACCCGCCGAGACGATCCTTGACCGAAGGCGGCGCCGGCAGATCAACGCCGGTGCGCCCCGCCTGTCCCTGCTCGAAGATCAGCGGCTCTTCGATTTGCAGCGCGCGGTTGCCGCTGAAGGTTCCGGTGATGGGATCGGGAGTCATTTCAGGATCTCCTGCAGCGCGGCGGCAAGGGCATCCGTATCCGCATCGGTATTGGTTTCCGTGGCGGCGAGGATCAGCAGGTTCGCCGCCGTTGCCTCATGGGGATACAGCCGCGAGG
The DNA here is from genome assembly GCA_963816235.1 of uncultured Alphaproteobacteria bacterium. Taxonomy (GTDB): domain Bacteria; phylum Pseudomonadota; class Alphaproteobacteria; order Dongiales; family Dongiaceae; genus DATKFM01. Next base: position 477,081 of record CAWFKD010000001.1, read on the forward strand.
CCGGCACGCCGCCGAGGATGCCGCGATCTGCCAGCGCATCGGCGACGGCGGCCGCCGGCTTTGGCAATGCCAACGTGAACTCGTTGAAGAACGCGTCGGTCGTCAGCTTGACGCCGGGCAGCGCCGCCAGCTTCTCCGCGAGCTGCACCGCCTTGCCGTGATTGATCGCGGCGAGGCGCGTGAGACCGGCCTCGCCCAGCAATGTCAGATGGATCGTGAAGGCCAGCGCGCAGAGGCCGGAGTTGGTGCAGATGTTGCTGGTGGCCTTCTCGCGCCGGATATGCTGTTCCCGGGTGGAGAGCGTCAGCACCCAGCCGCGGCGGCCATCCGCGTCAACCGTCTCGCCCACCAGGCGGCCCGGCATCTGCCGCAGGAATTTCTCCCGGGTGGCGAACAGCCCGACATAGGGACCGCCGAATCCCAGGGAATTGCCCAGCGACTGGCCTTCGGCCGTGACGATGTCCGCGCCCATGCGGCCCGGCGCCGTCACGGCGCCCAGCGAGATAATCTCCGTCACCGCGACGATCAGCAACGCGCCGGCCTTGTGGCAGGCTTCGGCAAGCGCCGTATGGTCGCGAAGATGGCCGAAGAAGCCGGGATTCTGCACCACGACGCAGGAGGTCGTGCCGTCGATCTGCGCGATCAGGTCTTCGCGTCCGTCGGGATCGGGCTTGTTCGCCGCCGCCGTGAAGCCGGCGAAATGCGCGTGGGTTGCGACGACCTCGCGGTAGTGGGGATGGAGATTGCCCGAGAGGATCGCCTTGCTGCGCCGGGTCACGCGGTTTGCCATCATCACGGCTTCAGCCGTGGAGGTGGCGCCGTCATACATGGAGGCGTTGGCGACATCCATCTCCGTGAGCAGCGCGATCTGTGTCTGGAACTCGAACAGATATTCCAGCGTTCCCTGGGTCACTTCCGGCTGATAGGGCGTGTAGGAGGTCAAGAATTCGCCGCGCTGGATCAGATGATCCACCGCCGCCGGCACATGATGGCGATAGGCGCCGGCGCCGAGAAAGCTTGGCGCCCGGCCGGTGCCCAAGTTCTTCGCCGCCATCGCGGAGATCGCCCGCTCCACCTCGAGCTCGCCCATATGCATCGGCAGATCCACCGGCTTCGACAGGCGGACCTTCTCCGGCACGTCGCGGTAGAGGCTGTCGATGGAGGGCACGCCGATCCGCGCCAGCATGGCGCGGCGGTCGGTTTCGGTCAGCGGCAGATAGCGCATCAGCCCAGCCCTTCGACGTATTTCTTGTAGGCGGCCTCGTCCATCAGCTTGTCCAACTCCGACGGATTGCTGAGCTTCACTTTGACGAACCAGCCGTCGCCCATGGCGGCGGAATTCACCGTCGCCGGCTCCGCGGTCAGCTTGTCATTGATGGCGGTCACTGATCCCGACACCGGCGCATAGACCTCGCTCGCCGCCTTCACGGATTCGACCACGGCCATGTCCTTGCCCTTCTCGACCTTGCGGCCGACGTCGGGCAGCTCGACATAGACCACGTCGCCGAGCTGCTCCTGCGCATAGTCGGTGATGCCGATGGTGCCGGTATCGCCCTCGATGCGGATCCATTCGTGATCTTCCGTAAACTTCACATTGCTCATGAATATCCCCTCAACCTCGGTAATAGCGGTGTTTGACGAAAGGCAGCGGCACGACGGCGCAATCCAGCGGCTTGTCGCGGACGATGACCTGCAGCGGCGTACCCGGCGCTGAATGTGCCTTGGTAACATACCCCATGGCGACCGGCGCATTGGCGGTCGGACCGAAGCCGCCGCTGGTGATCGTGCCGATGGGCTCACCCGCGCGGTTGCGGATCTCCGCGTGGGCGCGGACGGGCGCGCGGCCTTCGGGCTTGATGCCCACCAGCTTGCGCGGCGCGCCCTCGCGGAATTGGCGCTGTATGACATCGGCGCCGGTGAAGCCGCCCTCCTCCCGCCGGCGCTTGGCGATCGACCAGTTCAGGCCGGCTTCCACCGGCGTCGTGGTCTCGTCGATATCGTTGCCGTAGAGGCAGAGGCCGGCCTCCAGCCGCAGTGAATCCCGCGCGCCGAGCCCGATGCATTTGACCTCGGGATAGCGCAGCAATTCGCGGGCGATCGCCACTGCGGCCTGGCCGGGCATCGAGATCTCATAGCCGTCCTCGCCCGTGTAACCGGAGCGCGTCACATAGCAGGTGATGCCATCGATGGTGAGGAACGCCGCGGTCATGAACTGCATGCTGCGGCAGTCGGGCGCGAAATGGCCCAGCACATCTGCCGCCTGCGGACCTTGCAGCGCAACGAGGGCGCGGCTGCTCAACTCCTCGATCTCGAGCTTGCCGGACAGATGCTGCCGCAGCAGCGCCGCGTCCTCATGCTTGCGGCTGGCATTCACCACCAGCATCAGGTGATCGCCGGTGTTCGCCACCATGAGATCGTCGAGGATGCCGCCTTTGTCGTTGGTGAACTGGGTATAGCGCATCTTCCCGGGCGTCAGGCCCTGGATATCGCCCGGCACCAAGGTCTCCAGCGCCGCTGCTGCGTTGTTGCCGCTCTTCGCCGTCAGGCGGATCTGACCCATATGGGAGACATCGAACAGGCCCGCGGCATTCCGCGTATGCTGGTGCTCGGCGACGATGCCGCTGGGATACTGCACCGGCATCTCGTAGCCCGCGAACGGCACGAGGCGGGCACCGAGTTCCACATGAAGGGGATGCAGGGGCGTTTTGGAGAGGGGCCCCGTGGCTTCACTCATTACTCCGGTCCTCCGACAGATTGACCGCCATCGCGCCCTCAGGCGAGACGGGGACCCCCTCTGTCTTCGGACCTGAAAGAATCGCCTGGCGGCACGAGTGGCCGATCAGACTTACATCTTCGGTGAGGCAGCGGACACGGACCCTGCCGCGCCGGATGCCTTCTTTCCAGAGTGCCGCTATGCCCCGCGGTCCTTTTGCCTGAGAGTTTCCGGGGCGGTTGCTCCTTCGGCGCCGGCCGAGAATTGGCCGATCTCTCCCGCGTGGCCAGGGCAAAATCCTCCTTCATCAGGAGTCGGTCAAGGGCCTTCCTGGACCGAAAAATCAAAGTGTTATCCGATGTGAGTCAGCGGCGCCCGGATCTGATTCCAGGGCCGTGGCGTTCGCGGCGCGGACACTGGCCGCGTTCAATATTCAGGGGTTGTCTATCGCCGGCCGCCAGACGCGATGGCGACCGGTTCCGCAGGAAAACATTCAGCTGCGAAGCGCGCTACTCCGGAACCTTGATCTCGCCTTCCGGCACCGGGCGACCCAGGATCTTCGGAGTGCGGGCATAGTCGAGTTCTTCCTTTGTCAGGATGAGGCCAACGATGATCACGAAATTGCTGCCATTCTCCCCGGGCTCGATGGGAATCGACTGGTCGAACTCCTCGATGACGTGCGCGACCTCGCCGAGTTTCATCTCCGTGCCGATCTTGTAGGCCTGGCGGTCAATGATCGTCTTGTCGGTGCGGGCAATGGCGACGAAGTACTCGAAGCTGATCTCGCGATCATCCATTGCCGGACCGCGCTCGACATAGATCGGTACGCTCATCTCCACATCGATCGTGTTTTCGTTGAGGAAGCAAATGCCGCCCGGCACATCCATCTTCACCGCATAGCGAAGATTTGCCCTCTTGCTGCCATTGCCATCGAAGCGCGCGACATAGCCGACATCGTCGCCGATTGCGACACGCGGGCATGAGGGGCCGAGTTCGAGCGTATTGTCGCTATCAAATCCGAGCCACCCGCCGACGGTATCGCAACCACCCAAAGCCATCGCCGCCGTCAACAGGGCAGTCCGGCCAATTCCACTCCAACCCACAATCATACGCGCCGAAACCTCAAAGACTCTTATGGGAACCGTCACAGAGCGGCCGATTCTTTGTCGCTTTGCAGCCACAGAACCATACCGTTCCCGACTTAGTCGCATCGTAGGGTAGCGGAGATAGGCCGACCGACTTGTGGGAGCCGTCGCAGAAGGGCTGCTTCTGGCTCCGCCCGCAGGCGCACCAGAAGTACTTCTTGCCGGCCTCGACTTCCACCGCGTAGGGCGCCTTTTGCGCCGGGATGGGTTCCGCCATGTCATTGCTCCGCTTACCAATTCGACCTGCTTCGGGCGTCCGGGAAGCTGTCCCGGGCGGGGCCGGCAGGCGTGGCCGGGACTTTAGAGAAGGCCACCAGCCGGCACAACCCGCCAAGGGCCGTAGCTCAGGAGGCGACTCACCGGGCCGGCGGCGCGCCGTTCCGATGGAAATCAGCATGCCCATTGCAGGCTTCGCGATTGCCCCGCCGCCCCGCAGGCCCATATCAGAGAAGGAGGGTCGGCGATGACTGCGGATAGACTGCCCCTGACTGTCCTTTTGGCCGCACCGCGCGGGTTCTGTGCCGGGGTGGAACGCGCCGTGGCGACGGTGGAGCAGGCACTGGTGCGCTTTGGCGCACCGGTCTATGTCCGCCGCGAGATCGTTCACAACCGGTTCGTTGTCGAACAGCTGGCCGCCCAGGGCGCGGTGTTCGTCAGGGAGCTGGATGAAGTTCCGGCCAATGGCGTTGTCGTATTCTCAGCACACGGCGTTTCCCAGGCGGTCAAACTCGAAGCCGCGCGCCGCCGGCTGAATGTGTTGGACGCAACCTGTCCTCTGGTCACGAAAGTGCACCACGAGGCGATCCGCCAGGCTGGCGCGGGCCGGCATGTCATCCTGATCGGCCATCGCGGGCATCCGGAGGTCGTCGGCATACTCGGTCAATTGCCGCCGGGAGCCATCACGCTGATCGAGACCGCGCAGGACGCCGCCCATGTCGTGCCACCGCCGGACCGTGATCTCGCCTATGTGACCCAGACGACGCTGGCCCTGGACGAGGTCGATGGAATCGTCGGCATCCTGCGGCGGCGTTTCCCCGGCATTGCCGGACCCCGTTCCCAGGATATCTGCTATGCCACGACGAACCGGCAGCAGGCCGTGAAGGTGTTGGCGCCGCAGGTCGACGCCCTTCTCGTGGTCGGGTCGCCGAACTCTTCGAACTCGCAGCGTCTGGTGGAAACGGCGCGCGCCGCCGGGTGCGAATGCTCGCATCTTGTTTGCCGCACTGCTGAAATCCCCTGGCCGTCGCTGCAAGGGATCCGCCGCCTGGGCGTGACCGCCGGCGCATCGGCACCGGAGATCCTGGTGCAGGAGGTGCTGGCCGCCTGCCGGGCGCGATATGACGTGACCGTCGAGATATTCTCTGTTATCGAGGAGGACGTGCATTTCAGGCTGCCGCGCGCGCTCAGCGCGTGAACAACTTTTCGCGAAACCTCTCCGCACTGCCGATGGCCGTCTATACCGAAGTCTCGAACGGCGACCTGGACGCGTTCATCGCGCTCTACGACATCGGCCAGCCTGTTTCCTGCAAAGGCATCGCCGAGGGCGTGGAGAACAGCAACTTTCTGCTGGCCACCGATCGCGGCAGCTACATCCTGACCATCTATGAGAAGCGCGTGGCCAAGGCCGACCTGCCCTATTTCCTCGGGCTGATGGATCACTTGGCCGCCAAGGGCATCGCCTGCCCCACGCCGATCCACCAGAAGAACGGCGCCGTGCTGGGCGAGCTCTGCGGCAAGCCGGCGGCGATCATCAGCTTTCTCGATGGCCTCTGGCCGCGCAAGCCGGCGCCGCGCCACTGCCAGCTGCTGGGCGAGGCGCTGGCGCGTTTTCACATGGCAGGCCTGGATTACCAGGGCCATCGCGCGAACAATCTGTCGCTGGCGGGCTGGCGCAGGCTCGCCGAGGCCTGCCACGGCCGCGCCCATGAAGTGCAGGCGGGGCTCGCCGACCAGATCGCGGCCGAGCTGTCCTGGCTCGAGGAACACTGGCCGAAGAATCTCGCGGCTGGGGTCATCCATGCCGATCTTTTTCCGGACAACGTGTTCTATCTCGGGGACCGCCTGTCGGGCATCATCGACTTCTACTTCGCCTGCAACGACTATCTCGCCTATGACGTGGCGATCTGCTTGAACGCCTGGTGCTTCGAACCCGAGGGCGATTTCAACACCACCAAGGCGCGGCTGCTGCTCGGCAGCTACAACCGGACGCGGACGATGCCGGCTGCGGAAATGATGGCGCTGCCGGTGCTGGCCAGGGGTAGCGCGCTGCGCTTCCTGCTGACCCGCCTCTATGACTGGCTCAATCATCCGCCGGGCGCCTTCGTCAAGCCGAAGGATCCTCTGGAATATGCAAAGAAGCTGCGCTTTCATCAGCAGGTGAAGAGCGTGCGGGAATTCGGGCTGGATTGAGAGCGCCGCAACCGCGCCGCGTTCTGCCAAACAGGGGATAGAGGATCCGATGACCGTCGAACGATGCGATGTAGCGGTCGTCGGCGCCGGACTTGCTGGCGCCACGGCGGCAGTCGATCTCCGCGCGCGCGGACTCTCCGTCATCATTCTTGAGGCACGGGACCGGATCGGCGGCCGCGGCTACTTCCGCAAGTTCGACGGCGCAAAAGCCGATGGCCGGCGCGAGCCCGATGAAGAGCTGGACTATGGCGGCTCCTGGATCACGCCCTGGCAGAGCACGATCCGCGGCCTTTGTGCACGGCATGGCATCGAGCTGCGCCCGCGGCATCCGGTGACGGCGCGGCGCTGGTTTCGCGACGGCGCCCTGCATCATGACGGACCAACCTCCAGCGCCGACCGCGCGGCCCATGAGCGTGTCATCGCCCGGATCGCCGTCGATTCCACGCTGCTGAAGAGAGGTTATGGCGAGGACAATAACGGCCGGCCGCTCCTGGGCATCAGCCTCGCCGACTACATGCGCCGGCTGCAGGCGCCAGCGGCGACGCTGGACCTGATCGGCGCCTGGTGGACGGTGTCGGGCAATGGCGACAAGGCCGGCGTTCCCGCCAGCGAGTTCCTGCATAGCTGCGGCCATGTCGACGGCACGCCCGATGCCATTATCGACGCCTGGACCGACAGCCTGATCGGCGGCGTCAGCGGGCTCTCGAGCCGCATGATCGCCGATTGCGGCGCGAAGCTGTTGCTGAACGCGGCGGTTTCGGCGATCGAGCATGACGGCGACGCGGTGCGGCTAGCGACCGCCGATGGCCGCAGGATCGATGCCCGGGCTGTCGTGATCGCGACCGGCATCAATCCGATGGCCGGCCTGCAGATCTCACCGCCGCCTCCAACTGCGAAGGCCGAAGCCCTGTCGCGCGGCCATGCCGGGCGGGCGGTCAAGGTCTGGGCCAAGGTCAGGGGTGTCGCGCCCGGCATCCTCGCGACCGGCGGCGGCCAGCGGCATCGAATGGATGTTCGCCGAGCGCGCCACCCGCGACGGCGCCACCATGCTGGTCGGCTTCGGCATCGAAGGCGAAGGTGCGGCCGCCTGGGCGCAAGGGCCCGACGATGCCGCAGCGGCGATCACCCGCGCCGGGACTGAGGCGGTCGCGCGTTTCTTCCCCGAGGCGGAGCTGATCGCCCTCGACTGGCACGACTGGAACCGCGACGCGTTCTCCCGCGGCGCCTGGGTGGCGTCGCGGCTGGGCGCCGAAGGCGATCTGCTGCATCAGAACTGGAAGCGCCAAGGCCGGCTTGCCTTCGCCAGTTCCGACATCTCGCCCGAAGGTGCCGGCTGGTTCGACGCCGCGGCGATCTCCGGCGCGGCGGCGGCGCAGGAGATCATGGAACTATTGCGGTTGAACTGAGAGAATGGCGGCGATCATGTCGATGACAGCACGCCACAGCCGAGAGCTGGTACGAGACGCAGCGCCTGGCCGATGACGTCACGCTGATTTTCGAGCCGCATATGAAGCCGTTCTACCGCTGCAACATCTGGCATGTGCGCGGGCGCGACCGGGACATGCTGGTGGATTCCGGCATGGGCGTGGTGAGCCTGAGCCGGCATGTCGAATTGGTGACCGAGCGGCCGCTGTTGGCCGTCGCGACCCATACCCATTGGGATCACATCGGCTCCCACCATGAATTCGCCGAGCGGGCCGTGCATCCGCTGGAGGCCGCGATTTTGGCGTCGCCGACACGGCAGTCGAGCGGCGCCGGAAATTCGGTGAAGACTGAGAAGGAAAGCGACATCTTCCAGCGACTGCCGCCGGCGCCTTACCGCGCGGAGGACTACGAGATCGAGCCGGCGCCGCCGACAATCCTGCTGGATGACGGCGACATCGTCGATCTCGGCGACCGGCATTTCGAGGTCCTGCATTTGCCCGGCCATTCGCCGGGAGGCATCGCGCTCTGGGAGGCGGCGACCGGCATCCTGTTTTCCGGCGACGTCGTCTATGACGGCGAACTGCTCGATGACGTGATCGAGGACTATGTCGCCAGCATGGAGCGCCTGCGCCGGCTGCCCGTGCGCCTGGTCCATGGCGGCCACTTTCCCAGCTTCGGCGGCGAGCGGTATCTGGAACTCATCGATGCCTATCTGCTGAGTAAGCGTGGGGAGACGACAGCCCAGAGGGAGACCCGATCCCTTGTTCCGTAGCGCCAAGAGCAGACGCCGTCTGATCCTGATCTTCGCTCTCTTGCTTGCCTGCGCCATGGCGTTCCGGCTGTATCTGCGGAAGTCGGGACTTCCGTAGTGGGCTCACAGCCGCTTCTCGTAGAACAGGCTGGTTTCGATCGCCCGTGGCGGCATCTGTGCATAAGAGCCAAACGGACCGCAGCGCCTGTAACCGGCGCCCTCGTAAAATCTGAGGGCTTCCAATTGATACATGCCGGTTTCGATGCGCAGCAGCGATAGGCCGGCTTCACGCGCTTCGGCTTCGAGCCGACGCAATAGGGCCTTCGCCACGCCGCGGCCCCGAACGGCCGGCCTGGAATACATTCGTTTGAGTTCTCCATAGCCATCGAGAAAGGCGATGCCGCCGCAGGCGACGGCCTCGTCATTCACCCGCACCTGAAAGAAGCGGATGTCCGGCTGGAACAATTGCTCTACCGAAAGCGCATGGCGTTGATCTGCGCTGTAGGGACCGGAAAGCGCCGCGTCCAATTCCGCGAGCAATTGCATCGTCTCGGCCGTCGGTGCCTTGATCAATTCGATAGCGAGATTCAACGGCTGTTCCCGAGAGCCAGTCACGAGCTTCTCCGGATCGACATGCGGCACAGAGCATAGGCACGGCGCGAGCCGATCTGGCAAGTCCGCCGTCCCGCCTGCTACATTCTCGCGCGACTCGAATCGGAAAGGAAATAACGGCATGACGACATCGCTTCGCGCCAAGATAGCCGCGGGCGGCCGGGTAACCGGCACCTGGGTCTCGATCCCCGATATTGCCGTGGTGGAGATCCTGGCGCAGGCGGGCTTCGACTATCTGTTGATTGACGGCGAGCACGCGCCGACGCCGCCGGCGGCCCTGCCGTCCCTGGCCCTGGCCGCGGAACGCCATGGCTGCCCGATCGTCTATCGCGTGCAGGCGAACCGAGGCGACCTGATCAAGGCGGCGTTGGATGTGGGCGTCGATGGCCTGATGGTGCCGCTTGTGGAGACGCCGGCCGACGCCGCGGCGATCGTCGAGGCCGCCAAGTATCCGCCTATGGGGCGGCGCGGCTTCGGGCCTTGGCGCGCCTCAAACTACTATCTCGACCTGCCCGCCTATGCAGACGCCGCGAACGAACGCATCGCCATCATCCCGCAGATCGAAAGCGCGCTCGCGGTCGAGAACGCGGCCGCGATCGCCGCCGTGCCGGGCATCGACGCGCTGTTTATCGGCCCGGCGGATCTCTGCGGCTCCCTGGGCGTGCCCGTGGGTGCCATCGAGCCGAAGTTCATCGCCGCGCTGGAGAAGGTCATCGCCGCCGGCAAGAAGACCGGCTGCGCCATCGGCATCGACGCCGTGTCCCTGGAGAAGTTCGAGCTGTTCGCCAAGATGGGCTTCACACTCTTCACCTACGGCTCGGATTTCGGCTATCTCGCCGACGGCGGCAAGGCGGCGGCGGAACAGGCGAAGGGTTGATTGGCAGAACTATAGTTAAATTAACTAAACATTCCGGCTTTGCGCCAAATATCTATAGTTATTGCGTAGAATTATTATAGTAAATGATGATTTCTTAAGAGATTATTAGGAATCTTCTTAAAAAATCCTTTCCGAAAGCAAGTCGGCCGGCAGTCCTGCCCTAATCTTGTCGGACGACATCGCGGCTGCCGGTGGCCCCCTCGCCGGCAGCCGCCACTTTCGCCAGTTTACGGAGAGGTCCCCCATGTTTGTACCCGTTCTTCGAGCAGCCTTTGGCGCGATGCTTTTCGCGATGCTCTTCACAGGCGGCCCCGCCGCTGCTCAGGATGTCGCCGCCATCGATCCCAATGCCGATGTCACGATACCCCTGGGTTGGCGCGTGTCGGGCCTTAGCGGCGATGCCAGCGCCCGCCTCGGATCGGCGCCGTACGAGCCCCTCGCCATCGGCGACATCGTCCCCGTCGGGAGCGAGATCCAGACAGAGCGCGGCAGCGTGGTCTTCCTATCCCGCCGCGGCGATCGCGTCGTCATCCAGCCGAATTCCCATCTCCGGATTGCCGAGCCGAAAGCCGGCGGCTTGCTGACGCAATTCATCCAGACCCTCGGCAACGTCTTCTATGACGTGGAGCCGCGCAGCAGCCGGTCTTTCGGCGTCCAGGGGCCGTACATGGCTGCCGTGGTCAAAGGCACGCGCTTTCTGGTCACGGTGAATCGCAAAACCAACAGCGTCCGCGTGGATGAAGGGCGCGTCCTCGTCGCAGCAGCCGATGGAACTTCCTCGGCCATGGTCGGTCCCGGCAACGTGGCCACCGTGGAGCGCGGCGGCATTGGCGGTGTCCAGGTTTCGAGCAGCAACATAACGATTCCGACGCCGGTGGTGCCGGCCCTGGCTCAGCCGACGATGGCGCCTGAACAAGGCGCCCCCGGCGTGGATGCGGCGGCTGACACTGCCAGCGAGACGACGGGTACGGCCGGCGGGGTTGTCGGCGGCGTTGGGAAAGCGGCCGGCGGCGTTGTCGGCGGCGTGGCGGAAGCGGCTGGCGGTGTGGTCGGCGGTGTTGCCGAAGCCGCCGGCGGCGTTGTCGGCGGCGTCGCTGAAGCGGCCGGCGGCGTGGTCGGCGGTGTTGCGGGTGCGGCCGGCGGAATCGTTGGCGGTGCCGGAAAGGCCGTCGGCGGATTGCTGGGCCGCAACTGAGGCGCCACAGCGAATCCGGCTAAGGCTTCCCGAGATGACGCGGTTCATCATGAATCTCCCGGAGAAATGCCGGAGACTGGCCCAGAAGCGCGGCGCGGCCCCGGCCGCGATTGCGGTCATGACGGCGTTGTTCATCACCGCCCTGGGCCTGATCGAGCCGCTGGAACATAAGCTGATGGAGCTGCGGTTCTGGCTTGCGGACCGGCCGGCTACCGGCGACATCGTCGTTGTCGAGCTCGACAATAGGAGCCTGGAGTCGATGGGCGTCTGGCCATGGCCGCGCGAGCGCCATGCCGCGTTGATCGACCGCCTGCTCCAGGCAGGCGCACGGGGCATCGCCCTCGATATCGATTTCAGCTCGGCCTCGACACCGCAAGGCGACGCGGCCCTTGCCGGCGCCCTGGGGCGGGCGGATCCCCCTGTGGTGCTGCCGGTGTTCAAGCAATATGCGTCGCTCGAACGGCGTGAAGATCAGCTTCGCTACACGGCGCCATTGCCGCAATTCGCCGAACAATCGCGCCTGGCGTCCGTCAATCTGCAGCCGGGGCCGGACGGTTTGGTTCGCCGCTACTCGCTGACTCAGACCGCCGACGGAAACCTGTATCTCTCGATGGGCGCCGCCTTCGCCGCCGTCGACCAACCCAGTTCCGATGGTTTCTATCTGGACTTCGGCATTCGGCCGGAATCCATCCCCCATGTTTCCTTTGGCGACGTGCTGAGCGGCAAGGTGGATGATGCGCAGTTGCGCGGCAAATTCGTCATCGTCGGCGCCACCGCTATCGAACTCGGTGACGACGTCACGGTGCCGATCTACCGCTCGCTGCCGGGCGTGACGCTGCAAGCCCTCGCCTATGAGTTGATCGTGCAGGACCGCATGATCCAGCGCAGTTCGCCGGCGGTCACCTGGATCATCGCCCTTCTTCTTGCCGTCATTGCAGGTTCGCGCTTCAGCCGTTGGCCTTGGCGCCGCGGCCTTCTGGGTTTACTTGCCGCAAGCGCCGGCTTGCTCGGCGCCAGCGCCGGATTGCAGACCGTGCTGCCCATCAGCCTGGACATCGTGCTGTGGACGCTGGTGCTGGGCGCGGCCTATGTCACAGCCTTGATGTGGGGCAACGATGCCCTGGTGGCGCGGATTTTCCACAAGGGCATGGCCCTGCTCCATCGCGGCGCCGTCATGCGGGCGATGTTCGACGACAGTTTCGACGGCATCGTCATCGTGGACGAAGCCGGCCGCATCGAGCATGCGAACCCTGCCGCTGCGCATCTGCTCGGGCAACCGGCGGAATCGCTGCTTGGCAAACCGGTCCTGGAATTGTTCCGCAATGGCCGCCAGCTTCGTGAACAAACGGAACCGATCATCGAAGCCGAGTTGGCGCACGGCGACGGATCGGGCATCGCCGTGGAGCTGGTGATCAGGAACTCGCCGCTGCGGCGCAGCCGTCACCGGCTCGAGCGCCGCCGCAAGGCGCGGGAAATCTCCGTCTGGACCTTCCGCGACATCACCGAACGCAAGCGCGCCGCCGACGCGCAGAAAGCGGCGCTGCAGCAGGCGGTCGCCGCCGGCCGCGCCAAGAGCGAGTTCATTGCCAATATGGGCCATGAGCTGCGCACACCATTGAACGCCATCATCGGCTTCTCCGAGATGCTGAAGAGTCAGGTGCTCGGGCCGATCGGCAAGGCGGACTATCTCGCCTATGCCTCGGGCATTCATACCTCGGGCATGCGGCTCCTTGAGTTCGGTCAACAGCATCCTCGATTTCGCCTGCATCGAAGGCAGCCGCTACGAACTGGAAGAAGTTCCGGTCGCGCTCGTCGAAACCATTGCGGATGCGATCGGCACAATCGCCGGCGCCGCCAGGCAGAAGGGCATCGAGATCGAGAATCGCTGCCCGGCGATCTCCTTGAACGCCGATGGGCGCGCAATCCGCCAGATCCTCGCCAACCTGCTGTCCAACGCGGTGAAGTTCACCGGCGACCATGGACGAATCGTCATCAGCGCCCACATCGACAGCGCCGGCGACTGCCTGCTGTCGGTCGCCGACAACGGCATCGGCATGCCCAGGGATCAGCTCGAAAAGGTGCTGGAGCCCTTCCAGCAGGCGGACAGCCGGCTGGCGCGAAAATACGAAGGCGTCGGCCTTGGCCTGTCGGTCGCGGCCGGGCTCATGCAGCTCCATGGCGGCGCGCTGCTGATCGACAGCGCTCCCAACAACGGCACTACTGTCACCCTGCGCTTCCCCGCCGCCCGCCTGCTGAGTCGAGCCCCCGGCGTTCAGCACCACCCAGACGGCGAACGACGGCGATTCCCGGCCGGCAACAGCCACGATCCATCGGCTGACGCCGCGCGCCGCGGCGCCGCGGACCTGACGATCAGAAGTAGGTCCGGATCCCGCCCACCACATTCATCGCGGCATCGACTTCGTAGATCAGCTGCCAGCGGTCGAAGGTCGTGCAGGGATGGGACACGCCGAAGCACAGGCGGTCGCCCACCTGCAGCGGCGAATCCGCCGGCACTTCGATATGCGCATGCTGGTCGTTCAGCCCCGCCACCTTGTGTTCGCCCGATAGCGTGCTTGCCGGCTGCGGCGCCGTATGCAGGCCGGCCCGGTACCAGCGGTCGAGCACCGGCAGCGTGACATCGAAGCCGACATCGCGCTTGCCCATGGTGGCGATGACCTTGCCCGGCTCCGGCCGCGATTGCACATAGGCCCAGACGAACAGCGCCGCCTTCAGCCCTTCGCCCAGTTTGCGCGCGGCGGGAAGGCGCTCGATCAGCCGTTCCACCAATTCGCGGTAGGATTTGGAATCGTGGGTCAGATAGCAGCCGCTGCGGATGATCACCTGGGTCTCGCGGCCGCCGAGTTCGTTGTGCAGCCGCGTGGCCGCCAGATCGAAGAACGCTGAACCGCCGGCGGTGAGGATCACCGGTCCCGGCGCGAACAGATTCTCGTCCGCGCAGGCGCGGGCGATGGCGACCAGGAAATCGATGAAGGCGGCGACCTTCGTATCCTGCTCTTGCGGCGTGGCGCCGCCGATCAGGCCTTCGAAACCCTCGACGCCCCTGAGCGACAGCAGCGGACCGGCCTCGCGCACCGCGCGGGCGACGGCGAGCGCCTGGTCCAGCGTGCGGGCACCGGTGCGTCCGCCGGAAATGCCGCCTTCCAGCAGCAACTGCAGAGGCCGGCCGATTTTCCGCCGCGCCGCGGCGTCGCGCAGAAGTGATACCCCCTCGAGCGAATCGATCAGGCAGTAGAAGTCGAAGGCCGGATCGGTTGCGAGCTCATCGAGAACGGCGTCGATTTCCAGGCGCCCCGTAAGCTGGTTCGCCATCAATACCCGGTCGATACCGAAGGCGCGGCAGATTTTCAGTTGATGCATCGTCGCCACGGTGATGGCCCAGGCGCCATCGCGAAGTTGCAGATCGAATAGCTGCGGCGCCATGGTGGTCTTGCCGTGGGGCGAAAATCCCACGCGCGTGAGATCGAGAAATCCGCGCATCCACTTGCTGTTGTGATGCAGCGCGTCCCGCTCGATGACTGCGGCGGGCAGCGGCAGATCGCCTTTCAGCAAATTCCATCCCCGCGCGCCGATATCGGACAACCGCGTAGTGCCGGCGGCAGGCGGCAGGCCCTTCACTGTCGAATCGAGAATGCAATCGAGCGCAGGAGCGAGGTTCATGCCCATAGTCCTGTGTGTGTGTGTGAAGGATTGGAGTCTCACCACAAAGTCACAAAGGACACAAAGGCGACGGAGTTTGAAGCAACTGTCTGGATACAATTCGCCAGGTGGCCGACCGTCCCAATTCGCTTCGTGCCCTTCGTGACTTTGTGGTGAAAACAACTTCTGCGCCTATGCAAGCTGCAATGCTGATATGAATGCACTTCGCTTGCCTCGCCGAGTGCCGCCCGCCATATTCAGCAGATGTCCGATTTCGCGTCCCCAGGAATGCCGCAGGATGCTGCAGGCAAAGGCGATCGTGACGGCCGCTGCGATCATCCCGCCTGCGCCGCCGAGGGATTGTATCGCGCGCCGAAGTCGCCCCAGCGGCTGAACGAGTATTACCGCTTCTGCCTGGACCATGTGCGGGAGTACAACCGCGCCTGGGACTATTGCGCCGGCTGGAGCGCCGACGACATCGAGGCGGAGACCCGCCGGGCGCTCTGCTGGGACCGTCCGACCTGGCGCCTGGGGGAATGGACCACCGACTCCCTGGGCAAGGTCCACCGGCCTAAAAATAGCCCTGGCACTGATGGCGTAAACATTGAATTCGATGACGTATTTGGGATATTCTCTGAGGGCGAGACCGGCGACGGTCGCCGGCAACGGCAGAACCCGCCCCGGCCCAAGGCCCCGGCGGCCGAGCGCAAGGCCCTGCATACCCTGGGCCTGGACAGCGAGGCCGATTGGCCGGCGATCAAGGCTCGCTACAAGGGCTTGGCCAAGCGCTTTCACCCCGATGCAAACGGGGGCGACAAGCAAGCCGAAGAACGGCTAAAAGAGATCAATCTGGCCTATAGCGCCTTGAAGGGCCGAGCCAAAGTTTGACGTCACGTCCCTCCCCGCGACAGGCAGGGGCTGCGGAATTTCCCAGCAAGCCTGTCGGACCCAAACAGCCGGACCATGGGCGGAGCCCCGCACCCGGCAGGACAGCGACCAGAAAGAGCAAGATGGCAACCCAGACTTCCACCCCGGTCCACAATCCGGCGGTTCCCGATATCACCATTTCCGTGGCCCAGACGTTCGGCATCGAGTGCGACA
This sequence comes from uncultured Alphaproteobacteria bacterium, assembly GCA_963816235.1. Lineage (GTDB taxonomy): Bacteria > Pseudomonadota > Alphaproteobacteria > Dongiales > Dongiaceae > DATKFM01. The sequence goes on from CAWFKD010000001.1 coordinate 492,966, forward strand.
TGCAGGTGCCGGCCTTCAGCCAGACGGCCGAGCATGTGCCCAATGTGGACGACGCCTACCGCTTCGACCACGACACCACGCTCGCGATCCTCGCCGGCTTTGCCTACAACCGCCGCGTCATGATCCAGGGCTATCACGGCACCGGGAAATCCACCCATATCGAGCAGGTCGCGGCGCGCCTCAACTGGCCCTGCATCCGCGTCAATCTGGACAGCCATATCAGCCGTATCGATCTCGTCGGCAAGGACGCCATCGTCCTGCGCGACGGCAAGCAGGTGACCGAGTACCGCGAGGGCCTGCTGCCCTGGGCGCTGCAGAATCCCACCGCACTGGTGTTCGACGAATATGACGCGGGCCGTCCGGACGTCATGTTCGTGATCCAGCGCGTGCTGGAAGTCGAAGGCAAGCTGACGTTGCTGGACCAGAACCGGGTGATCCGGCCCCATCCGGCATTCCGGCTGTTCTCGACCGCGAATACGGTCGGCCTCGGCGATACCTCCGGCCTCTATCACGGCACCCAGCAAATCAACCAAGGCCAGATGGACCGCTGGAACATCGTGGCGACGCTGAACTACCTGCCCCATGACGACGAGGTCAACATCGTGCTGGCCAAGGCGCCCAGCTATGACACCGAGACCAGGCCGCAAGACCATCGGCGCCATGGTGCGGCTGGCCGACCTCACCCGCGCCGGTTTCGTCAATGGCGATATCTCAACGGTGATGTCGCCGCGTACGGTGATCACCTGGGCAGAGAACGCGAATATCTTCAACGATCTCGCTTTCGGATTCAAAGTCACCTTCCTCAACAAGTGCGATGAGCTGGAGCGGCCGGTAGTCGCCGAGTACTACCAGCGCTGCATGGGGGCGGAACTGAAACTGGCCGGCAACGGCAAGGCGCAGCTGGTGTAGGGGCGGGTTTCAAACCCGCCCCATCTCGAACACGCACACTATCGCAAGCATGTCCGACAGGGAATCCCGCACCGAGGAGTTCAAGCGCGTCACCGGCGCCACCATGCGCGCCATCTCGCGCAAGAACGAGCTGACGGTCAGCTTCGCGCCGGGCCAGCATGGCCTGTTCGGCGGCGAGGCGAAGCTGCCTCTGCCCTCCCACGATCTGCCGTCCCATGAGGTCGCGCAGGTGCGCGGCGAGTCCGACGCCATCGCCCTCAAGCTGCGCTACCACAACGAGACCGTTCACAGCCGCGAGGCGCCGCGCAGCGAACTGGCCCGCACCATCTTCGACGCCGTCGAGCAGGCGCGGGTCGAGGCGATCGGCGCCAACGCCATGGTGGGCGTGCGCGACAATCTGGGCGCGGCGCTGCGGGAGCATTGCCGCCAGCGCGGTTTCGCCCGCATCGCCGAGCGCGAAGATGCGCCGCTGTCGGAAGTCATGCGCCTGCTGGCGCGCCAGGCCCTGACCGGCGACAAGCCGCCGAAGGAAGCCCGCAAGCTGGTGGAGCTCTGGCGGGAGCAGCTCAGCGACCGGGTCAATGCCGACCTGGACCGCATGGCCGAGCTGATCAACGACCAGAGCGCCTATGCCAAGGCGACGCGGCAGTTGCTGTCCGACCTGGAGCTGGACGCCACCGCCGAGGATATGGACCCGGCGCAGCAGGATGCCGAGGACCAGGACACCGAGGACCAGGACGATCCCGAGAAGAGCAAGGGCGAAGGCGGCCAGAAGGAATCGGCGGAGACCTTCGCCTCCATGGAAGGCGAACAGGGCGACGCCGGCGACGAGGATGCGGAAGACTCGGCGCAGGCCCAGGCCGACATGGACGCCGAGGCCGGCGAGGATCAGGCCGGCAAGCCCGGCCGGCCGCCGACCTATGACGATCGGCGCAACGAGCCCGTCTATCACGCCTTCACCACCAATTTCGACGAGGTGGTGGAGGCGGTCGATCTTTGCGATGCCGACGAGCTGACGCGGCTGCGGCAACTGCTCGACCAGCAGCTCTCCCATCTGCAGGCGGTGGTGGCCAAGCTGGCCAACCGGCTGCAGCGGCGGCTGATGGCGCAGCAATCCCGCGCCTGGGAGTTCGACCTGGAGGAAGGCCTGCTGGACAGCGCGCGGCTGGCGCGCGTCGTGGTCAATCCGATGACGCCGCTGTCCTTCAAGCGCGAGAAGGACATGGAGTTCCGCGACACCGTGGTCTCGCTGCTTGATCGACAATTCCGGCTCCATGCGCGGCCGGCCGATCACCGTGGCCGCCATGAGCGCCGACATCCTGGCGCGCACCCTCGAACGCTGCGGCGTGAAGGTGGAAGTGCTGGGCTTCACCACCCGCATGTGGAAGGGCGGCCAGTCCCGCGAGCGCTGGATCGCCGCCGGCAAGCCCACCAATCCGGGCCGGCTCAACGATCTCCGCCACATCGTCTACAAGGCCGCCGACGCCCCCTGGCGCCGCGCCCGCAAGAGCCTGGGGCTGATGCTGCGGGAAGGCATCCTGAAGGAGAACATCGACGGCGAGGCATTGCTCTGGGCCCACAACCGCCTGGTCGGCCGCACGGAGCAGCGCAAGATCCTGATGGTGATCTCCGATGGCGCGCCTGTCGACGACTCCACGCTGTCGGTCAATCCCGGCAATTACCTGGAGCGCCATCTGCGCGAGGTCATCGAATGGGTCGAGACCCATTCCCCGGTGGAGCTGATCGCCATCGGCATCGGCCATGACGTTACACGGTACTATCGCCGTGCGGTAACCATCGTGGACGCCGAGCAACTCGGCGGCACCATGCTGGAGAAGCTGGCGGAATTGTTCGAGGAAAAGGCTGGGGTCGTGCACCAGACCCGCAGGACGCCACGCGCGCAACTCCAGCGAGCCGCGGCGGGACGGTAGCCTGCTTCATTTGATCGCAAGGTTTGCCGCCGCGGGTTTGGCGCTGACGCTTCTGGCCAGTCCCGTTGCTGCCGATCCTCTGATTCTCACCGCTCAATCGATCGAGCTCGATCCCCTGCATCCCGATCTGCGAACCGTCGGGCCGCTGGAATTTCTCGCCGGCTACGAGCTGTCCAGCGAGAGCGAGAATTGGGGCGGGCTCTCCGGCATGGTGGTCAGCGACGATGGGAAATTGCTGACGGCTGTCGCCGATACCGGCCGCTGGTATCGCATCGGGATGGAGCATGACTCGGCTGGGCGGTTGACCGGGTTCATGGGGGCGGAGAGCGGCTGGCTGCTGGACACGCAGGGCCAGCCGCCGAAGAAGAAGGTGAACGGCGATGCCGAGGCTATCGCCGCTCTGCCCGACGGAAACTTCCTTGTAGCCTATGAGAACAAGCACCGGCTCTGGCTCTACAAGCAGCCGGCGGAGGGAAATGCCCTCGAGCAAGCCCGCCGTCGTCGCCGGTGCGCCCGCCGGCATTGCCAAGCTGCCCCGCAATGGCGGCATCGAGGCGATGGCGCGGCTGCCGTCGGGCGAATATCTGCTGCTCAGCGAATCCGGCGTGACCGACGACGGCGACCGGCGCGGCTGGATCGGCCGCCGCGGCACATGGGCGGAACTGCGCCTCGCGCCGATGGGATCCTTCGAGCCGAGCGATCTGGCGCTGCTGCCTGATGGAGATCTGCTGCTGCTCGAGCGGCGCGTCAGCCTGCTGGAGGGTTTCGTCAACAGGCTGTCGCTGATCGAGGGCGCCGCGGTCAAGCCGGGCGCCGTGCTGCAGCCCCGTGAAATCGCCCTGCTCGCCGCTCCCCTCAGCGTCGACAATTTCGAGGCGGTCGCCGCGCGGCAGGCACCGGATGGATCGACGCTGATCTATGTCTTATCGGATGACAATCAGCGCCTATTGCAGCGTACATTGCTGCTGCAATTTCGCCTGAAGAACTGAGAAGCCGCTCGCTTCGCCATTGTTTCGTCACAGCGCGGCGTTAATCTTCCGACCATGCGCAACATCATTCTGGCAGCCGTCGCTGTCCTCCTCGCCCTGCCGGCACAGGCGGGCGACATCACCGTCACCGCAACGCCGGTGCCGCTCAACACAGTCGATGCTCAACAGACTGAGGTCGACAGCCTGCATTTCGTCGCCGGATTCGAACTGACCTCGCCGGCACCGGAATGGGGCGGCTATTCGGGCATGGTCATGAGCGATGACGGCAGCAGCATCGTCGCCGTATCCGATGTCGGCCATTGGCTGCGGCTCGCATTGACCCACGACGCCGACGGCAAGCTGACCGGCGTCGGCGCGGCGCAGATCGAGCCGCTGTTGGACGAGGCGGGCCAGCCCGTCTCCGGCAAGGAATGGAGCGACGCGGAGGCGGTCGCCGCCGTCTCCGGCGGTTCCTACATCGTCGCCTTCGAGCGCAATCATCGCCTGTGGCGGTACGCGTCGGTGGATGGCATTCCCGGCGGCGTCGCCGCAGCGGTCGCAGCGCCACCCGAGATCGCAGCGCTGCCAGAGAATGCCGGAGTCGAGGCGCTGCTGGCCGATGACAGCGGCGCGCTGACACTGGTGGCTGAAAGCGGCGCGGCGGGCGTCAGCCGCGGCTGGCGGCAGCAGGGATCGGCGTGGCGCGAGTTTCAGATCGAGCGTTCCGACGGTTTCGAGCCGACCGATCTGGCCGATGCAGGCGAAGGCAAGCTGGCCTTGCTGGAGCGCCGCTACACGGAACAGGACGGGCCGGCAGCGCGCATCTCCTTTTGCCAAGCATCCCGTCCGATGGCCCGCAAGCCGGCTACACGCTTGCCGTGCTGCGATTGCCGCTGAGCGTCGACAACTTCGAGTGCATCGCAATGCGGCCGGCTCCCGGCGGCGGCCGCTACATCTACCTGTTGTCCGACAACAACCAGAACCCACAACAGCGGACTCTGCTGCTGCAATTCTACGCCCCGGATATCGCCGCTGGCGGAGCCGCGCCCTAGTCCCGACAGCGTCCGCTTCTTCAGTCATCAGACGCGATAAACGCCCAGCGGGCGATATTTCGCCCGAATGTGACCGCAGTCACGCGGACGCGGGACAAGAGTCTCTAATCCATGGCGCCAGAATGGTTTGGAACCGCAGGTGTGACGGCTGTCACATTTGGGCGCGTCCGGGGATGAGAGCTGGCCGCTGACTGTTTCTACGGATGAACCGCGCCCCTTGCCGGCGCGACATCGGGAAGCAGGAAGCGCCGATCCACCGGACGGACGCGAGACGGGAGCGACGGGATCATGAGTAACCCAGCCAGGCCGGAACGGCCGCCGGGCAGCATAGCGCGGACCGCCATCTCCGCCGCGGATATCCGCGACGCCGGCACCACCATGCAGCAGATGGCCAGCGAGCTGGATTGCCTGCGCCACCAGGCGATGGGCTGGGAAACCGCCACGAACCAGGTGCTGACCGATGTCGGCCTGCAGCCGGGCATGCGCTGCCTGGATGTGGGGAGCGGCATCGGCACGGTGCTGCGCCTCATGGCCGACCGCGTCGGCCTCGGTGGCCAGGTGGTCGGCCTGGACAGCAACAGCCGCGCCGGCCAGTTTTCCCTCTTGGACCTTCATCGCCAGGGCTACCAGCAGGTGTCGTTCCTGCGCGGCGATGTGAACCGCACCAACGAAATCCCGCCGGAGTCCTTCGACATCGTGTTCGGCCGGTTCCTGCTGTTCCACATGATCGATCCCGCCGCCACGCTGCGCCGCATGTATGAATGGGTGAAGCCCGGTGGCTGCCTGGTGGTGCAGGACTACGATCTGGCGCCGCTGGATATCCATCCGCACCAGCCGCTGTTCGCCGAGTTCCGCCGCATCTGTTTTGCGGTCATGGCGCAGACTGACCGGGACATCCGGCTGGGCCTGAAGCTGCGGAACCTGTTTGCTGCGGGCACCGGTGGCGCCGCCGATGGCGGCCGCGTCCATGCCCGTCAGACGACGCTGGCCGAGGCGGCGGAACTGGTCGCCGCCGTCTATCGCACCCTATTGCCGATGGCGCTGGAGCTCGGCGTCACCAATGACCGGGACGGTACCCTTGCCGAACGCATCCTGGATCTGCCGGGAAAACGCGCGCCACGCCGTGCTGTGGCCGCTGCTGCACTCGGCCTGGCGGCGCAAGCCGGCTCTAGGCGACCCGGCGGCGTAGGGGCGCGCGCCCCATCGCGGGCGCTGCCGCGGCCGGCACGGCCTGCCGGCGCTCTTCCACCAGATCCATCCAGCCGTTGGTTACCGTCTCGGTGAAGGCGTAGCCTGCGGCAAAATGCGCCGCCACTTCGGCCACCACCCGGGTCTCCACCGCTTCCGCCAGTTCGCCGTAATGGGTCTCCACCGAGGCCCAGCAATCCCGCGGGAAGTTGCGGGCATCGCGCTCGGTCACCTCCAGATGGAACTGGAAGCCATAGGTGGTCTCGCCCAGGCGATAGGCCTGGTGGGCGCAGGTGTCGTTCGCCATCAGCAGCACGGCGCCTTCCGGCAGGTCGAAGCTGTCCTGGTGCAGCTGCATCAGCCGCTGCTCCGTCGCCAGTGCCGGCCAGCAGGCGATCGCGCTGCGCCGCCGCCGTCAGCCGCAGCGGCAGATAGCCGATCTCCAGGCCGCCGAACGGGAAGACCTGGCCGTCGAAGGCGCGGGCGACGAGTTGGGCGCCCAGGCAGATGCCGTAGATCGGCTTGGCTTCCTGGTGGAAGCGGCGGATCAGCGGCAGCAGCTTCTTGAAGGCGGGATAGCCGGCATCGTCGCCCGCATGCATCGGGCCGCCGAGGATGATCAGACCGTCCAGCCCCGCCGTGGTGCGCGGCAGCCGCTGGCCCTGATGGATATGCACCGTGCGCAGCGTGGCGCCGCGCGCCTTGCGCGAAGTCGCCGACGATGCCCACCGGCGTCACCGGGCAGCTCTGCACCACCAGCAGCACCGGGCCGCCGCCAGCGCCGCCGGTCTTCGCCACGGCATTGCGGTTCGCGGCCTTGTAGGGCGCGGCGTGATCGGCGGTGTCGGAGATGGCGCGGGAGCGAGTCCGCGGGCGCGAGGCCCGAAGTGCCAAAGCCATGCTATCTGGTTCCTTCCAAAGATGCCGGCGACAATACCGGTCGATCCACAAAAGGACGCCTAACGTCGTAGCATAACCCTGAGCAGCAGCCGGCGATTACTCTTGCCGGCGCCCCCGGGGGCCATAGGCACGTGCGGGTGCGTCTTCGAGGCGAGAAAATAAGATTCTTGAATTGAGAATCAAGAAGAAATTTCCCCTGCGGCGAAATTTCTTTGCGCGCTGTGGCGCTCAGAGCACAGAATCGTGGTGAAGATTAAGGAGACGTAAAGATTGCGCGCGTCTCCCGCTTCCTCAGCCGAAGCGGGAGACGCGGCGGGTGCTCAGCCCAGGTTCTTGTGCAGGAACTCCAGCGTCCGCGCCCAGGCGGTCTGGGCGTCTTCCTTGTCGTAATTGTCGCCGGTCGGATTGGCGAAGGCGTGGTTGGCGGAGTAGCTGTAGATCTCGGCACTCTTGCCGGCCGCCTTCATGTTGGCTTCGAAGCCCTGCACCATCGCCGGCGTGATCCACTGGTCCAGCTCGGCGAACTGGCCGAGCACCGGCCCCTTCAGCTTCTTCAGCTCGTCGACCGGCCGCTCGACCTGGCCGTAATAGATGACGGTCGCATCCACCGGCGAGGTCAGGGACGCGTTCAGCGACCAGCCGCCGCCGAAGCACCAGCCGACGGTGCCCACCTTGCCGCTGCCGCGGGAGTCGGTGCGGAGCCATGCCACCCAGCTCGCTAGCGTCTCCTCGGCCAGGGCCGGATCGACCGCCTTCATATAGGTTCCCGCATCATCGGGATTTGCGGCCACCTTGCCGTTGTACAGATCGGCGGCAAGCGCAAGGAAGCCTTCCTTCGCGAACTCGGCCGCCATGGTCTTGATCTCGTCATTCAGGCCCCACCACTCATGGACCAGCAACACGGCCGGCGCCGGTGTTGCTGCCGGCACTGCCAGCGCGCCCATCACGTCGCGTCCGCCCGGCGTCTTGATGGTCACCATCTTCGTCGTCTCGGCGGCCATGGCGGTCATCCGAGGATCGGCCAGGATGGCGGCGAGCGGCATGCCGGCGATGCCGGCGACCAGGGTGCGGCGGGTGACTTTGGCGGCTTCCAAGCGGGTCATGTTCTTCCTCCGTGGATTGGATGGCGTTCTGACCCGAGTCTGGCGCGGTTTCCGCCGGGATCAAGCGCCGCGGTGGTCAGCGCCGCCGCCTCACGCAGATATGAACGCGCGGAACATAGCCATGCCCGGCGCCGCTAACGGGCCGGTAACTGCCATCGGCCTCGGACGCCGGGCTTCAGGCGGCGAGATCGCCGCGGTCGAAGGTCATCCGCGCAAAGCGTTCCCGATATTCGGCCGGCGTCATGCCGGTGTGGCGCTTGAACAGGCTGCGGAAGAACGCGATGTCCTCATAGCCGATCTTCGAGCAGACCGTCTGCACGGACGTAGCGCCGTGCTCCAGCATCTCCTTGGCCGCGGACACCCGCAGCATCTGGATGTAGGCGCCGGGCAGCCGGCCGGTGGCGGCCTTGAAGCGGCGGATGAAATTTCGCGGCCCCATGCCGGCGCGGTCCGCCAGCATGTCAATCGACACGCCGCTGGCGAAATGCTCCTGCAGATATTCCTCGCTCTGCCTGATCTTGACGTCGGAATGGGGATGGGACAGCGGCACCACCGCGTAGCCTGACTGCCGGCTGCGCGGCATGCTCAGCAGCAGGGACTTGGCGCATTGCAGGGCGATCTCGTGGCCGCAGAACTTCTCCACCAGATACAGGCTGAGATCGATCGAGGCATAGACGCCGCCGCTGCAAAGCAGCCGGCCATCCTCGGTCACGAATTGCTCGGGCCGCCAGATAACCTTTGGATAGCGCTGGCGGAAATTGTCGGCCAGCGCCCAGTGGGTGGTCGCCTGCCGGCCGTCGAGCAGGCCGCATTCGGCAAGAAATCCGACGCCCGAGCAGATGCCGGCAATGTAGGCGCCCTGGGAATGCCACTCGCGCAACCAGGACAAGCAGCGGCGTGTGCCGTGCGATCCGATCCCGCATGTCCCAACCGGACGCCGGAAGGATGACGATGTCGGTCCGCTCGATGTCGCGCAGTGCGAACTCCGGCGTCAGCCCCACCGAACAGAGGCTGTTGACCTTGCCGCCGTCGATCGAGGCGACCCGCACCCGGAAGCGCGGCTGCTGTGTTTCGCCATGAAGCCAGTTCCACAGCAAGCCGGCGGAATGGAAGACCTCGATCGGTCCGATGGCGGTCGACGCATAGCCGTCTTCCAGAAGGACGACCGTAACGTCGAGCACCCTGTTGTCCGCTTTCACCGGCGGGCTCACGCCTGATGCGCGCGGCTCGCTCGGCTTCTGGTGCCAGGTTTTCTAGCCATGATAATCCATCTCCCTGTTGGCCTTCAGCGGCTCCCACAGACCGACATGGGCGCCGACCGAATCCAGGATGAGCGCGATCCGCGCGACACCCTCGACTTCGAACGGCTGCACCAGCACCTTGCCGCCGATCGAGGCGGCGCGCCGGGCAATCGTGTCCACATCGTTGACGCGGATATAGGGCGTCCAATGCGAGGGAACACCATCGGCGACATGGGCCTGCCGCATCTGATAGAGCGACCCGACATCCTGGCCCAGCAACTGCAGCCGCGTGAAACTGCCGCCATTGACCGAAAGTTCGGCGGGCGACCAGCCGAGCAACCGGCCATAGAATGCCTTCGCGCTATCGGCGTCGGTCGCGGCCAGATCGACCCAGCAGAACTGTCCGGTGGCGGCCTTGCCGACATCTATCATCGCCGTGGTTTCCCAGTCTCTACGGTCTACACAGGTATTTGGCGCCGCCAGCCCCGCCGGCCAGGCGGCGCCGCAGCATCAGGAATTCGCCGTCAGCGGATCGATGACGTTGCGCACTTCCGTGACCTTGGTGGCCGGGAAGCCGCTCAGCTTTGCATGCTCACGCACCGACGCTTCGCTGTCGGCGAGGTAGATGCAGAAGGTCTTGTCATCCACCACGTAGGAATGCTCCCACTGCGCCTTGCCCGCGAGCTTCGCCAGCGCGCTGTTCGATGTCGCGGCAGCGCCCTTGAGCTGATCGCGGTTCATGCCGCCGACGCCGGGCAGGTCGCGTTCGATCACATAGCGTTTCATCACTCTCACTCCGAGTTGTGTTTGGGGGAGCGCGAAACTGGCTGAAATCCACTGTACAAGACAGATGGCATTATTGACAATGGTGATGGGTGATCATGACATTGGCGCTGGAAGCTGACGTAAAGGCTCGTCGCCTCGCTCCACGAAGTGGGCGTTGGGACTGTGACGCCCTACTCCGCAACCCAGCGGCTGCGCAGCGCCGCCAGCGTGCCGCCGGCGATCGCCGCGCGGACTTCGGCCATCAGGCGGTTCATGACCGCGATGTTGTGGATGGAGATGATCTGCCCGGCCAGCCCCTCGCCCGCCTTCAGCAGGTGATGGATGTAGCCGCGAGAGAAATTGCGGCAGGAATGACAGCCGCAGCCGGGATCCAGCGGCCCGCTATCTTCGCGGTATTGGGCATTGCGCAGATTGATGCGCTCGCCCGGTTCGCCCGGCAGCAGCGCGCCGCCATGGCGGGCCATGCGGGTGGGCGCCACGCAATCGAAGGTGTCGATGCCCTGCTGCACATTGTCGATGATGTCGGCGAAGCTGCCGATGCCCAGGAGATGCACCGGGCGGTGGCCGTTGAGATGCGCCATCGTGTAGCCGACGACCTCGCGCATCTGCCCCTTGCTGCCGCCCAGCGAGCCGCCGACGGCAAGGCCGAAGAAGGATTGAGCGTCGATGAACTCCGCCGAGACCTGGCGCAAGTCCGAATAGACGCCGCCCTGGACGATGCCGTAGAGCGCCTGACGGCGGTCGAGCGCCAGGCCTTCCTGGCCGCGCTCGAAGGCGGTGAGGCAGCGCTTGGCCCAGCGGTGGGTCAGCTCCATGGATTTGGCGGTGTAGTCGCGGCTGTCATGGAAGGCGGTGCATTCGTCGAACACGACGATCAGGTCGGCGCCCAGCTTCTGCTGGATCTCGATCGAGCTTTCCGGCGTCAGGGTGTGGCGCGAGCCGTCGATATAGGAGCGGAACTCCGCGCCCTCCTCGCTGACCTTGATCAGCGTCGGCGGCCGGGCGTTGTCGCGGCTGCCCTTGATCTCCGAAGCCACCGAGCCGTGGCCCAGGCTGAACACCTGGAAGCCGCCGGAATCCGTCAGCATCGGCCCGTCCCAGCCCATGAATTTGTGCAGGCCGCCCATCCGCGCCACCAGGTCGGCGCCGGGCTGCAGCATCAGGTGATAGGTGTTGGAGAGGATGATGCTGGTGCCGGCTTCCTTCACCTGCGCCGGCGTCACCGCCTTCACCGCCGCCTTGGTGCCGCAGAAGATGAAGGCCGGCGTGTCGAAACTGCCATGGGGCGTCTCATAGCGGCCGGTGCGCGCCCGGCTGCCGGCGGGATCGCGGGCGGTGATGTCGAAGGAGAAGCCGGGATAGTCGGTCACGAAATCCCTTTACAGCGTCGCCCGGTAGGCCGGCCGATCATCGGGCGGCAGGCAGCGCCGCGCCATATACATGAACGGCGACTCCAGGAACGCCAGCGCCAGCCGCAGCAGATAGGTGCCGAGGATGTAGGTGAAGAGCAACGCGCTCCACGGCACCGGCACGGGCGCCAAGAACCTTGAACGCCAGCAGGCTGAACACCGTGTTGTCGATCAACGCCGATATCGCCGTGGAACCGGTGGTGCGCAGCCAGAGCTGCCGCGCATGGGTGAAGCGCCGCAGCAGCAGAAAGACCCACCGGTCGTTGAACTGGCTGACCAGGTAGGAGGTCATGCCCGCGATGAGAAATGCCGGCGCGGGCAGGAACAGCGCGACGATGTGCTCGTGGTAGGGCAGCGCCCAGGCAAATCCCTCGCCCGCCTGCTCCGGCGTCAGCGGCGGATAGCCCATGCCGATCAGCGTGAAGACCGTCGCCAGCAGATAGCTGGCGAAGCCCAGCATGATGCCGCGCCCGGCCGCGGCGCGGCCATAGAACTCCGTCAGGCAGTCGGTGGCGAAGTAGCTGGCGGTGAAGACCACCGTGCCCAGCGCCACCGGATCGGTGTAGAGGCCGAACTTCACCACCTTCAGCACCTGGATGTTCGCCATCAGGATGGCGACCACGATGAAGGCGAAGAGGCCATGCTTGCCGAACAGCCGGAGCATGAACAGCACGCCGAGATTGCAGACGACGACATCGATAGCCAGGACGAGTTCGGGCGGCAGGCCGTTGAGAAATCCCACCAGCTGGGCGGGCCATTCATTCATCGGCTATTCCTGTCCCCCTAATGCAAGAAGCCCGCGGCGGGCCGCGGGCTTCGTCGTCTTCTGAACCGATGGCCGCTTCAGGCGGCGGTGCGCGCCATCGCTTTTTCGATTCTATGCTTCAGGCGCCGCGCCTCGACCGGCAGCTTGATATTCGAGGTCTTCAGCAGATAGGCGTCGAGGCCGCCGCTATGCTCGATGGTGCGGATCGCGCTCACGGTCAGGCGCAGGCGCACCTGCAGGCCGAGCGCGTCGCTCAGCAGCCGGGTCGATTGCAGGTTCGGCATGAAGCGCTTCTGCGTCTTGTTGTTCGCATGGCTGACATTGTGGCCATACTGAACGCCCTTGCCGGTAATGTCGCATCGCCGCGCCATCGTCGTATCCTCGATCGGTAAATAGGGAGCGGGGCGACCAGCGCCCCGCAGGCCGGGGTTTCTAGGCTACCGGCCGGGCGGCGTCAAGGGCGGGGCTAAGCGTGGGTCGCTCCCAATTCAGAGAATAATCTAAGTATTATCAAATAGTTAACCGGCAAAATCAGTCATCCCCGGCCGAGGAAGCGGTTTAGCAGGTCCTGGGCCGCCCGGGCGGTCGACAGCCTTCCCGCCGCCACCTGGACCTCATAGTCGGCCAGGCGCTCGGCGATGGCGGCATCGGCCCGCAGCGCCGTCAGCAGGCTGTCGGACAGCTCGTTCCAGAGGGCCGTTTTCGCCTGTTCCGACCGGCGCCGCGCGAGCAGGCCCGACACCGCGATCGCCGACTTGAACCGCAGGACCAGCTGCCAGACATCGCCGATGCCCGTGCCCGTCAGGGCCGAGACCTGCCGCACCTCCGGCGTCCAGCCCGGCGTGGCCGCCCGCAGCAGCCGGATCGCGTGGGAATAGTCCGAAGCCGTGCGGCCCGCCGCCGCCTGCAGATCGCCATCGGCCTTGTTGACGAGGATCAGATCGGCCAGCTCGACGATGCCGCGTTTCACCCCCTGCAGCTCGTCACCGCCGGCCGGCGGCAGCAAAAGCAAGAACATATCCACCATCTCGGCCACTGCAGTCTCCGACTGGCCGACGCCGACAGTCTCCACGATCACCACGTCGAAGCCGGCGGCCTCCACGGCGACGATGGCGTCACGGGTGCGGCGCGCCACGCCGCCCAGAGTATCGCCGGCGGGCGACGGGCGAATGAAGGCCGAAGCATGCTTTGCCAGGTCGGCCATGCGGGTCTTGTCGCCGAGGATCGAGCCGCCGCCGATCTTCGAGGAGGGATCGATCGCCAGCACCGCCAGCCGGTGGCCCTCGCCGATGACATGCAGCCCGAAGCTTTCGATGAAGGTGGATTTGCCGACACCCGGCGGCCCGGAGATGCCGAGCCGCACCGACTTGCCGCTGGCCGGCAGCAGGCGGTCCAGCAGCGCCGCCGCATCGGCGCGATGATCGGCCCGCTGGGATTCGATCATCGTGATCGCCCGGGCCAGCGCCCGCCGGTCGCCGCCGATGATGGCGGCAGCGTGGTCCTCGCTCGTCGATGTTGCGGTTAGCCGCTTTGTCATTGATGCGATCGCTGGCCAGGAAACCCGATGAGTTGCGCGCGGGCGCGGCAAATCGCAACCAGCGTACCGCAGGGAATCCTTGTCGACCATACTCCCGATGCCCGCGTCGGCAGGTCACCGGACAATCAGGACCGAGGCGCCCGAGCCAACTTGCGTCGACCTGGTTCTCTCGGTCCCGGCGCAGTGACTATGGTGTTGGCGGCAAGCCCTCAGACAGGCCCGCCTCAGCCAGAGCATCTCTAGCCTTGGAACTGCTGTCGGCACTTGCTTCAGCGGCAATGACGTCGCCGCTCGCCTGAGCAGCCGCGGAGGCGGATGACCCGGCATCCGCCACGGCAATGTCGTTGTCTGTATTCACCGATGTTGAGGATTGCGCTTCGGATTCGCCAATTGCCGAAGTATCGGCTCCGGTTATTGAGGCAACCGCATTGGCGCCAGCGACCGCGCTGCCGCCGGTTTCGCCGGCCGACGTTGCCACTTCAGCGGAGGCGGCCGTGGCTGTCGATGGAGCTTCAGTCTCCTCAGAAATGTCGACGACAGTTTTCGTCTTAGACCGTGCACCGGATTTGGCGATCGTCGGGGCACCCAGGCCTTCGGTATGCGCGGTCGTGCGAGTCTTAGTCCGCGTGTCCGTAGTCAAGGTTGCAAACGTCCCATGGTGGCTATAGGTGATCTTGGACTTGCTGGTGGCTACCGCAACCGAACGCACGGTCGTTTCGTCATCAATCTCTGCTACCGAGACTGATTTCGCCTTGGCGACGGATTTCGATGGACCTGCGCCGTTGCCATTCGCGGCAACATCGCTGCCGTCTTCGCCGGTATCCCCCGCTTCGCTTTCACTGCTCTTCGCTTCGCCTGCATTGCTGCTGCCATTGCCGTTGCCGTTGCCGGCACCTGCGCCATGACCGCCGCCATGGCCATTGCCGGCCCAGGCGCTTTGAGCGTCCAGCTGGAAGCTGTCCTGGTCGAAATGGACAGGCAGGAGGGCTAGAACGGCTGCCAAGGCGACCGTCAGCTGTCAGCGTTGTTTGACGCGACCGCCTTTGCGGTCCACGACGTCCGGGCTGAATTGCTAACTCGTGCGAGGTCTGGATCATGGAGCGCTCCCTTAATCCTTGGATAAAGCGGCATGCAGCAGCCAGGTACACTGCAACAACGTGCGGCGGGACGTATCTGTTCTCTGAGTGACAGGGAAAATTGAGATTCAGGGTTTGTGTTCCCACAAAGACTTAGTGCCTATCAGGCTGACCGATCACAAAATTGTCTCAGTGAATCGGCTTGGGCCGGCACGCTTCAGTTTTCCCGGCAATGGCGGCTGGGGCTGGCCGCACCGATCTCAGAACAGTGGATTAGCCGATCGCCGGTGGGTTCTCCGCATCGCACCGCCTGGCTATATGGGATCTGCTCAGCCGCTCAATCATTGTCGACCACGGTCCCCGCCCCGGCACCCGTACGGCGCGAGACATCGCTAGCCGGCACATATGTGCGGCGCGCAAAGACATCGATGCGCCGCCAGATATCCTCGTCGACGTCGACCCCTGGCGGCGCGGCAATGTCCGCGCCGTCTTGGCCCGCTTGCGACTTGCGGCGGCAGGTCAGCCTTTCGACAGCCGGCTCCGATAGATCGGCGGTCTCCACGGCATATCCAGCGGGCACGGCAAGGGCGGCAAAGATGACCGGATAAGCCATCGGCCCGCTTTCCATTCGATCCGGCGCAAAATCCCGCAGGGTGACGCCGGCGATCAGCGGACAGAGCATCCCGCCCGGCGCGGTCCATATTGCGTCGGGCGATGTGGGTGCGATTGCCCCGTAGGCGCTGCGGTCGAACCGCGCGCACAGACCGAGGAACGCCGGAACGGCCGCGTATTCATGACAGGACAGCCAGCGCGCCGCCTTGCCGGCCTCCTCGGCCAAGCCCCAGCCATAGCCGGCGCCCCGTACCGCTTTGCGCACCTGCACCTCGATTTCGTTCAGTGAGCAGAGCATGGCGGAAACAACCAGTCGTCGGCATCGGCAAGCCCGAGTTCGTCGGGGTAAGGTGCGTCCTGGTACATGTTGATGCGCAGCCAGCGGTCGGATTTCGGATCGAAGCGGACGGCGCCGAAGAAGGCCAGCTTGCAACGCAGAAGATCGACGGGAACGAAACCGTCACCCACCAGATTTTCCCGCACTTCGCCATAGATATGTCCGGCGGAGAGCTGCACGCGGCGGACGGTGTGACGGCGTTCGGGATGCTCAAGAAGGAAGGCGGCGATGGTCCGGTGACTGTCTTGCTGCACCAGATCGGCCGCCAACGCAGCCACTTCCCGCGCCACCGCCAGCGGCTGCTCCAGATCGCCGCCCGGCTCCTCGAAGCGCAGGCCCAGGCGCGGCTCGAGCTTTTCGATCGAAGTATACCAGAAGCGCGCATTGGCGCTCGGCTGGCGATAGTCGGTGCCGAGCGCCCAACCGTAGTTGCGCCGCAGGAGATCGAGAAAGGCGCCGGCAGTCATCCCGCCGTCGATCGCGAAGCATTTTTCCTCGTCCTCCGCCATGCTGTCGGCGAGATCGTCGACGAGGTCCCCGTGAACCTCGAGCATCAGGCTGACCAGGAGCTCCTGACCTTCGAGGCTCAAGGACTGCTCGGCCCAGCGATAGAGCCCATCCCACGGCCGCGGCAATTCCAGCAGTCCGGTATCGATGTTCGCGGTGAGCCGCTGCAGATCGCGGGTCAAATCGGCGATACGTGCCGCTTGCCGGCCATCCCCGGTGATCCAGGATGAAACCGCTGCGCGGGCACGGGCAAGAAGCTGGACGAAGCGCTCCCGCGTTGCACCCGAAGACATATCCAGGCTGCGCACCCTCGCCAGCGCGGTCTCCCGTGCCAGGATCCAACGGTGGAAAAGTGCCGGATGATTGACGACGAAAGGGCCGAGGCCGAGACCCGTCGAATTGCCGATACCGAGCCGGCGGCGGAGGCGGCGATCGAGCGCAACCGCGGTCGCCGGCGATTTGATGCGGGCCATCTCCTGCACCAGATCAGCGCAGAACAGGCGCACCAGCCAGACGGCCAGCATCTCGGCGCGGAACGGGCCGGCGAACTCCGGACGGCCGGAGATCCGATCCCGATCGGCAATGCCGAACTTGCCGTTGCCATAGACCGCCGTGGTGCGCATGAGGTAACCGACCTTGGCGAACTCTCCGGCATCGGGTTGCCGGCCGGCAGCGAGCGCAGCGACCACCTGATCGAACAGGCGCACGCTCCTGTTGGCGCGCAGCAGTACCAGTTCGCTGGCGCGGTAGCGGCCGGCCTCCTGCTTCGGAACATTCGCGGACAGCCGTTCGATATCGGCGGGCGACGGCTCGCCATCGAACAGTGTGAAGGTGGCATCCCAGGATTCCGCAATGACGCGGTCGGTACGAAGCGCCGGATCGAGATCGTGGCCAAAGCAGACGAGCGTGTAAACGCGCTGCGCCGAGATCGCGCGATAGAGGGCGACACCCGTGCCCCGTCCGTCGATGCGCCAGAGCGGCCGGTCGAACCGCCAGTCCGCGGCGCGCAGGTGGCGCAACAGCGCCCGCATGAAACTTAGCCGTGTCTGATGAAAGGCGCCAAGGCGCTCCAGCCGCATCACCTGATCGGGCAGGCGCAGCGGTATCGTGTTCATCGCGGCCCGAAAGATTCGGCAAAGAAGCGCAGCCAGTTTCCGCCGAGGATCTTGCCGCAATCCTCTGCCGAGAAGCCGGCCGCGCGCAGCCCGGCCTGCAGGTTGGCGAAGCCGCTATTGTCCCTGAACCAGGGCGGCGGCGGCGGAAATGACGCGCTGCCGGACTCCTTCGTCCAGCGGCCGCTGCGCATCCATTCGACAACGGAGTCGGGCTGGTCCTGAGTCAGATCCGACCCGATGCCGATATGATCCACGCCCATCAGGTCCGCGGCGCGCGCAGCCATGGCGCAGAAATCCGCCAGCCCGCAATCCGCGCCGCCTTTGAGATGATGTGTATAGAGACTGAAGCCGAGCATGCCGCCGGACATAGCCAGCGCGCGCAGCAGATCGTCGGACTTGTTGCGCGCCACCGGATGCCACGCATGGGGATTGGCATGGGTGATCGCGATCGGGCGCGCCGACAGGTCGATCGCTTCCCGCGTCGAGCGTTCGCCGGAATGGGACATGTCGATGACCAGCCCGACGCGATTCATTTCCTTGATTACTTCGCGGCCCATGCGGGTGATGCCGCGATCCTCCGGCTCGTAGCAACCGGACGCCAGCAGGCTTTGATTGTTGTAGGAAAGCTGCATGAATCGCACGCCGAGCGCATGCCAGATCTCCACCAGCCCGATGTCGTCCTCGATAGGCGAGCAATTCTGGAAGCCGTAGAAGATCGCCGTGCGGCCCTCGGCCTCGGCGCGCCGGACGTCGTCGGCCGAGCGGCCGTGGAAGATCAGGTCGGAATGGCGTTCGAAGCGGCGGTTCCAACGCTCGATCTCGCCGATCGTCTCGCGCAAGGTCTCATGATAGCATATCGTGACATGGACGGCCGTGACTCCTGCGGCCCGCATCTGGCGGAAAATCGCTTCCGACCAATTGCAATATTGCAGGCCATCGATGATCATAGGGAATCCGTAGCAGCCGCAATTTCTTGTCGATTATGTGGGTCCGATGACAACACGACTCCAGCCGCAACCGCAACCCCGGGACGCCGCCATCGCCGCGCTCGATCACAGCGAAGGCGAATTGGTGGTGAATTGGGCCGATGGCCGCCAAAGCCGCTTTGCCGCCATCTGGCTGCTGGACAACCGGCCCGACGGACGCCACGGCCCGCTGGGTCAGCGGCTGTTCGATATCGCCGAATTGCCGGAGGAGCCGCGGATCGCAGCCGCCGCGCTGACCGAGAGCGGCGATGTCGCCGTGACCCTGGCGCCGGCGAACGCGGCGCTGACCTATGCCGCTGGCTGGCTGCGCGAGCATGCGCTGGATCCGGCCTCGCGGGCCGAGCGGCGCCGCCCGCCGCAACTCTGGGACAAGTCCCTGGCGCAGCGATTGCCCACCGCCAGCTACCGGGATGTGGCCGCGAACGACCGTGCGCTGGCCGGCTGGCTGGCCGATGTGCGCGACTACGGCTTCTCGCTGCTGACCGATGTGCCGACCGAGCCCGGCACGGTGCTGCAGGTCATCTCGCTGTTCGGCTATGTGCGGGAGACCAACTACGGCAAGCTGTTCGACGTGGTGTCGGTGGAACAGCCGACCAACCTCGCCTTCACCGGCCTGGCGCTGGGCAACCATACCGACAATCCCTATCGCGATCCCGTGCCGCAGCTGCAGCTCCTGCATTGCCTGGCGCAGGCCAGCGAAGGCGGCGAATCCGTGGTGGTCGACGGCTTCAATGCCGCCGAGCGGCTGCGCCGTGAATCGCCCGACGACTTCGAGCTGCTGACCCGCCACGCGGTGCCGTTCCGCTATGTCGAGGATGGCGACGGCGGCCGCCAGGTGGATCTGCAGGCGAAATCGCCGCTGATCGAGCTGGACAGCGAAGGCGCGCTCTATGCCGTGCGCTACAACAACCGCTCCGCGGCACCCCTGGATCTGCCGGAAGAGCTGGTGATCCCCTATTACCGCGCCTATCGCCGCTTCGGCCGGCTGCTGCACGATCCGCAGGCCACCGCCGGGTTCCGGCTCAAGGCCGGCGATCTCTTCATCGTCGATAACCGCCGGGTGCTCCATGGCCGCCGCGGCTTCGGCAGCGGCCACCGCCATCTGCAGGGGGCCTATGCGGACAAGGACAGCCTGCTGAGCAAGCTGCGGGCGCTGGAGGCGCGGCGTTGACCGGCGTCGTCACGGAGATCGAAACGCTGTTCGCCGAGCATGGCGACGAGTCCTATGGCGAGGGCGTGACGATGCTGGCCCATATGCTGCAGGCGGCGGCGCTGGCGGAGTCCCAGGGCGCCGGCGAGGCGCTGGTGATCGCCGCCCTGCTCCACGATGTCGGCCATTTCCTGCAGCCGACCGACGACAGCTTCGGCTATCACAAGCATGACCGCTCCGGCGGCGACTGGCTGGCGACGCGCTTTCCGCCTGAGGTCAGCGAGCCGGTGCGGCTGCATGTGACGGCCAAGCGCTATCTCTGCGCGGTGGAGAAGGATTACTTCGACAAGCTCTCCGCCGCCTCCGTCTACACGCTGTCGCAGCAGGGCGGGCCGATGTCCGATGACCGAGGTCCGCGCCTTCGCCGCCTCGCCGCATCTGGAGTCGGCCGTGCGCCTGCGCCGCTGGGACGACAGCGGCAAGGTCACCGGCGTCACCGTCCGCGACCTGCCCTACTACCGGGCCATGCTGGGGCGAATTCGCCAGGATTTAGCGGCAACCTTCGCCGAAGAATCGTGTTCTAATGGCTGCCGTCAATCTCGCGGCGGTACAAAATCCAATCATCAGGGAGCAATCCGTGGCCAAGCCGATTTCAAGCCTCGTTCCCATGCTGTCCGTTTTGTTGCTGACCGCTTGCTCCGGGGAGCAAGCACAGCAACAGCAGCCCAGCGAGGAGGCAAAAACCGCCGATCCCGGCCTGCTGCAGGCATGCGGCGTGGTCAGCGACACCTCATTCTGCCACGTGCGCATCGGCATGACGCTGGCGGAAGCGAGGGCAGCGTTTCCCGTGCCCTTGGAGTCGTTCGGCGATGCGGCCGCAGGACAAAGCCTCGAATGTGCCATGGTCTTTCCCGAAGGCCGGCCGGAGCAGTTCACCTTCATGCTGGTCAATGACCGGGTGGCGCGCGTCGATATCCTGGTCGACGGCTACCTGACGGACAAAGGCGCGCGGGTCGGCTGGTGGGAGGACGATGTTCTCAGAGTCTATGGCGACCGCGCGAAGGTGTTTCCGAACAAATATGACGACACGAAGCACGACATCGTCGTCGACACGCGGTTCAACTACCAGATCATCTTCGAGACCGACGGCAAGAAGGTCCTGAAATACCGCGCCGGCGTCCTGCCCGGCGTGGGCTTCGTCGAGGGCTGCGGCTAGACGCCTAGCGCGCCGTCACCGTTTCCAGCTTCGCCCCGTCCTTCGCCACCGCTTCCTGCTGCTTGGCCCACATGGCGGCGTATTTGCCGGCCTTGGCCAAGAGGTCGCCGTGGCGGCCGCGTTCGACGATGCGGCCGTCTTCCAGCACGATGATCTCGTCGGCATGGATCACCGTGGAGAGCCGGTGGGCGATCACCAGCGTGGTGCGGTCGGCGGAGACCTCGCGCAGGCTCTTCTGGATCTCTTTCTCCGTGTGGGTATCCAGCGCCGAGGTGGCTTCGTCGAACAGCAGGATCGCCGGATGCTTCAGGATGGTGCGGGCGATGGCGACGCGCTGCTTCTCGCCGCCGGAGAGTTTCAGCCCGCGCTCGCCCACCATGGTCTTGTAGCCGTCGGGCAGGCTGCTGACGAAGTCATGGATGCGCGCCAGCCTGGCCGCTTCTTCCACCTCCTCCCGGGTCGCCGACGGGCGGCCATAGGCGATGTTGTAGTAGACCGTGTCGTTGAACAACACGGTGTCCTGGGGAACGATGCCGATGGCGGCGCGTAGCGAGGATTGCTGCACGTCCCGCAGATCCTGGCCATCGATGGCGATGCTGCCTTCGTTGACATCGTAGAACCGGAACAGCAGCCGCGAGATGGTGGATTTGCCGGCGCCGCTGGGGCCGACGATGGCCACGGTCTTGCCCGGCGGCACTGCAAAGGACACGCCCTTCAGGATCGGCCGCCGGTCGTCATAGCCAAACATCACGTTGTCAAAGACAATCCCGGCACGGTCGATCTTCAGCGGCGGCGCACCGGCGCGGTCCTGCACTTCCACCGGCACATTCATCAGGGAGAACATCTTCTCCATGTCGATCAATGACTGGCGGATTTCGCGATAGACCGTGCCGAGGAAATTCAGCGGCAGATAAAGCTGGATCAGATAGGCATTCACCAGCACGAAGTCGCCGATAGTCATGGTGCCCGCGACCACGCCGCGAGCCGCCAGCCCCATGATCAGCGTCACGCCGACGGCGATGATGAAAGCCTGGCCGGTATTGAGCACCGAGAGAGTGACGCGGCTCTTGATCCCGGCTTTCTCATAGGCCTGCAGCGCTACGTCATAACGCCGTGATTCATGGGCTTCGTTGTTGAAGTATTTCACCGTCTCGTAGTTCAGCAGGCTGTCGATCGCCTTGGTGTTCGCCTCCTCGTCCGCCTGGTTCATGTAGCGGCGGTATTTGATGCGCCATTCCGTGACCGTCAGCGTATAGGCGACATAGCCGGCGATGGTGACGAAGGTGACGAGCGCGAACCAGAAATTATACAGGCCCCAGAGGATGCCGCAGACCAGGGCGATCTCCACCAGGGTCGGCAGCACGTTGAACAGCACGAAGAAGAGGAAGAACTCGATGCCCTTGGCGCCCCGCTCGACGATGCGGGACAGGCCGCCGGTCTGCCGTTCCAGATGGAAGCGCAGCGACAGGCTGTGCAGATGCTGGAAGGTCTGCAGCGCGACGCGGCGGATCGCCCGCTGCGCCACCTTGACGAAGATGCCGTCCCGCAGCTCGGCGAAGGCCTGGGTCGAGATGCGGGCCGCGCCATAGGCCGCCAGCAGCATGACCGGCACGGCCAGCACCGTTACGGCTGCCGACCCCGGCTTCACCGTCAGCGCGTCCACCATGCCCTTGAAGATCAGGGGAATGACGACATTGGCGAATTTGGCGACCGCCAGGCAGGCCAGCGCCAGCAGCACGCGCACCCGCAAGTCCCAGGCGCCAACCGGCCAGAGATAGGGCAGCAGATGGCGCAACGCGGCGCGCCGGGCGCCTGGGGGCGGCGCGGCCTTATCGGGGGCGCCGCCAGCCATGGAGGCCATAGGTGAAACTCCGAAGAATCATTGCGTCGACGGTATATGTTCATAACCTAGGCACGGAACGGGGAAACACAATGCGCATCGCCCGAAGCAGACGCCGAATTATGGTCCTCGCCCTGGAATATCAATGATTTCGCCGGCCCCGCCGCCTAAGGGCGCCGCTCCTGCCGCCGCGCGCAGCCTGGATACGGTTCTGGCCGATCTCAAGCGGCTCGCCAAGAGGGACTGGGTGCTGTCCATGCAGCGGGTGGGCATCACCGGCGCCCAGATGTGGGGCGTCCCGGTGCCCGATATCAGGCAGCTGGCGAAGCGCATGGGCGTCGACCATGGCCTCGCCCGGCAGCTCTGGGAGACCGGCATCCATGAGGCCCGCATCCTCGCCACCCTCGTCGCCGATCCCGCGGCGATGCCCGGCCGCGAGCTGGATGGCTGGCTGCGGGATCTCGATTCCTGGGATATCACCGACGCCTTCACCGGCAATCTGGTGGTCCGATCCGGCCATGCCTGGGGCAAGGCGCTGGAATGGGCCGGCCGCAAGAAGCTGTTCGAGAAGCGCGCCGCCTTCGCCCTGATGGCCGCGCTGGCGGTACATGACAAGGCGTCCGACGACGAAGCGTTCAAGCGGCTGCTGCCGGTGATCTGGGAGCATGCGGTGGATTCCCGGCCCTATGTGGCCAAGGCGGTGTCCTGGGCGCTGCGGCAGATCGGCAAGCGCAACCGGACGCTGAACCGCGCCGCAGTGGCCTGCTCCCAGGAGATCCAGGCGCTGAACAACCAGGCCGCCCGCTGGGTCGCCAGCGACGTGCAGCGGGAATTGCTGAGCCCCGCGGTGCTGATGAAGCTGGCGAAGTGAGTCAGTCGCATCGGTCAAAGCGTTCCCGGGATTCTTCAATACGGCGCTGATCGGGGCACTTATTGGCAGGATGTGATTCGGCATATATAGAACGCAGCATGCCGCGTTCACCCGCCGAAATCCTCCGCACAATCTTCGGTTTCGACTCATTCCGCGGCCACCAGGCCGAGATCATCGAGCATGTGGTCGGCGGCGGCGATGCGATGGTGCTGATGCCGACGGGCGGCGGGAAGTCGCTCTGCTATCAGATCCCCGCGCTGTGCCGCGAGGGCGTGACCGTCGTGGTGTCGCCGCTGATCGCGCTGATGCGGGACCAGGTGGAGGCGCTGAAGCAGCTCGGTGTCAAGGCGGCAGCGTTGAATTCGTCCATCGCCTTTAGTGCGGCGGTGCAGATCGAGCGGCGGATGGCGGCGGGGGAGATCGATATCGTCTATGTGGCGCCGGAGAGGCTGCTGACCGATTCGTTCCTTTCCCTGCTCGGGCGCTGCAAGCTGGCGCTGTTCGCCATCGACGAGGCCCACTGCGTTTCGCAATGGGGTCACGACTTCCGGCCGGAATATCTGAAGCTGACGGTGCTGCATGAGCGCTTCCCCGCCGTGCCGCGCATCGCCCTGACCGCAACCGCCGACGCGCCGACGCGTCGGGACATCCAGGAACGGCTGCAGCTCGAAAAAGGCCGCGTCTTCGTCGCCGGATTCGACCGGCCGAACATCAGGTATCGCGTGCCGCCGAAGACCGACGAACGCGGCCAGCTGCTGGAGGTCATCGAGAGCCATAAGGGCGAATCCGGCATCGTCTATTGCATGACCCGGAAATCGGTCGAACGGGTGGCCCAGGTGCTGGCGGACCGCGGCTGGCCGGCGCTACCCTACCACGCTGGACTCGACAAGGCGGTGCGCGACCGGCACCAGGACCGCTTCATCAAGGATGACGGCGTGATTGTCGTCGCCACCATCGCTTTCGGCATGGGCATCGATAAGCCGGATGTGCGCTTCGTCGTGCATCTCGATTTGCCGAAGAGCCTGGAGGCCTATTACCAGGAGACCGGCCGCGCCGGGCGCGATGGGCTGCCGTCCGACGCGGTGATGCTTTATGGCCTCGAGGACGTGACCAAGATCCGCCAGCTGGTGGCCGGCTCGGAAGCGCCGGAAGCGCAGAAGCAGATCGAGCGGCGCAAGCTCGAGGCGCTGATCGGCTTCTGCGAGACCACGCAATGCCGCCGCCAGGTGCTGCTGAGCTATTTCGGCGAGACGCCGGAGGGACCTTGCGGCAATTGCGACACCTGCCTGGAGCCGGTGGAAAGCTTCGACGGTACCGAGTTGGCGCAGAAGGCGCTGTCCTGCGTCTACCGCACTGGCCAGCGCTTCGGCGCGCTGCATGTCATCGACGTGCTGCGAGGCACTGACAGCGAGAAGGTGCAGAAGTTCGGCCATGACAATCTCAGCACCTATGGCATCGGCAAGGAATTGTCGGTGGCGGAGTGGCGCTCGGTGTTCCGCCAGCTTGCCGCCCACGGATTCCTGGAAGTGGATATGGACGGCCATGGCGGTCTGCGGCTCGGCGAGGGTTGCCGCGACGTCCTGCGCGGGGAGCGCCGCGTGGAATTGCACCGTGACACGCTGCGGGAAAAGCGGCCGCGCAAGGCCCGGAAGGCCGCGGCGACGATCGACATCAGCCCGGCGGGCCAGGCCCTGTTCGACTTGCTGCGCGCCAAGCGCCTGGCGCTGGCCAAGGCCCAGGGCGTGCCGCCCTATGTGATCTTCCACGACAGCACGCTGGTGGCCATGGCTACGACGAACCCGCGGAACCTGGAAAGCCTGGCGCAGATCCCCGGCGTCGGCGAATCCAAGCTCAAGCGCTATGGCGCGGAGTTCCTATCGGCGATTGCGGCGTTTCAGGCGGGGTGACGGGAAGAAATCCCTCTCCCCTTGGGGGAGAGGGGTAGGGGTGAGGGGTTTTCGCGCGGAAGCGCGCAACAAATCACCATCGAAAAGAGTAGCGTTGGGCCTATGTGCGAGCGTGCGCGATTGCAGTCACATGCAATCTTTCGCAGCTACATATCCGCGCCTGCCGGCGTAAGAACCCTCACCCCCTGCCCCCTCTCCCCCAAGGGGCGAGGGGGTTGTAGTCTACCCCGCCCGCTTATGGCCCGCGCGTTCCAGGCTGCGTTGCAGCACCAGATAGAGCTTGCCCACGTCGGCGGTGATGAAGGTGGCGTTGAGCAGGCTTTCCTGGTCGGCGGCGTTGGCTTCGCGCAGCAGCTCTTCGAACTTGCTGAGATAGCGCGAGACCATGTCGCGGAAGCGGTCGTCCTGCTCGTAGCGCTGCTCGATCGCCGGGATGGTGTAGCTGTCCTTGAGGCGGAACAGGCGCCGCGCGAACACCGAGCGGTCGCCGGCGCGGAAGTTCTTCCAGATCTCCTCGGGGATATCCGAGTCCAGCAACTGATGGATGTCCAGCGCAAGGCCGTTAAGCTCGTCGATCATGGTGGAGGCCTGGCGCAGGAACTGGTCGCGCACCGTGCGCTGCTGGCGCTGCTGGATGTTCGCGGTCTGCTCGACGGCGCTCTGCGCCGTCTTCGTCAGGTTGTCGCTCTCCGTGCGCAACTTGGTGACCAGATCTTCCGCGGCAACAGCCGCTTCCTTCACGGAACTGCCGAGCAATTGCGACTGGCGCTCGAACACCGTGCCCAACTCGCTGGCGCGGGCCAGAGCCCGGTCGGCGGAGGAGACCAGGGTTTCGGCGCGGGAGTCGATGAGGGCGCCGATCTCGCTCAAGCGCTGGCCCACCTGATCCGCCACCTGGGCCAGATCGGCCGCTTGGTTGCGCAGTTCCTCGCGTGCCGCCTCACCGTCGGTCCGCGCCGCCGCCAGGGATCCCGTGAGCTCGCGCACCGGGCCGGCGACACCGTCGCGGAAGGTGGTGGCGACCGTGCGCACCTCGCCGGCGATCTTGGCGAGGTCGCCCATCTCGCGGCCGATGGCAGTCTTGACCGTGCCGATCTCGGCCAGCGTATCGCGCAGGGTCTGCAGCAGCGACGAAGAATCCGTTTCGGCATCGCGGGCAAGTTGCGTCGCCTGCCGCGTCGCCTCGCCGGCGACGCTCGCCACCTCGCCGACCAGCCCGCGCACAGCCGTGCGCAGCTCGTCAATGCGGCCGCTGCCCTGGGTCGCGGCGAGGCCGATCTCCTCGGCCTGGGTGCGCAGCGCCCTGATCACGATATCCACCTTCTGCATTGCACCGTTGGTGGTGGCGGCGATCTCGCCCGAGCCCGCCTTCCAATTCTCCGCAGCCGCACCGAGCCTGAGTTCGGTATCGGCGATTACCTGCTCCATGCCGACGACGCCCTGCTGCACCGCCGTGGCGATGGACTGGGAGCGCTGCACGGCGGATTCGGTCGCGGTCTTGATCTGCTCGGCCTGGGTGGCGGTGGCGAGCTGCAGCGCCGCAGCCTGCTCGCCGGCACTGTCGACGACCGCCGCCAGATCCTTGATCTGCCGTTCCAGCAGGAACTTCAGGTTCGCCGCCTCGTTGGCGGCCATGCGCGCGCCTTCGACCAAGCGCTTGGTTTCCAGCTGGAAGGTGTTCGCGACAGAGGTCGCCTCCTGCGTCACGCGAGACGCAATGGTACTGACTTCCGTCATCTGCTTGTCGAGCGCCGAGCGCAGCGGCGAGCTCTGATCGTCGGCCAGCGAGACCAGCCGGGCGATCTCCGTCCGCTCCTTGGTGACGGCTTCCTGCAGCGTGGCGGCGCGCGCCGTGGCCTCCTGGGTCGCCAGGGTGAGATTGGCGGCGTAGCGCGCGAAGCCTTCCCGCAGGTTATCGAGCAGCGTGGTGGCCCGCGTCTCGCCGTCATCCAGCGCCTTGCGCACCGAGCCGGCCTGGCTGTCGAACTGGCCGGACATAGCCGCAAGCGCCGCCTCGGCCTGGCCCACCAGCCCGGCGAGATTGTCGCTCTGGCCTTTCAGCGCCTGCTGCAGCCGTTCGCCCGAGGTCAAGATGCCTTCGAACGCCGTGCGCACGCCGGCCGCTTCCTGGTTCAGCTTCGCGGAGACGGTGGCCGCGGCGGAGCCTGCGGCCTGGGCGATGCCCTGGGTCTGTTCGCCGAAGACGCGCTGCAGGCTGGTCAGCCGCTCGCTGAGCTTGGCGTCGAGCGCGGCCAGCGCCGCGCCCTGCTGCTCCGCCTGGGCATGGAGCTTCGCCGTGGCGCCTTCCGCCGCTTCCCGCAGCTTGTCGGCATGTCCGGCCGCCATCGCCGGCAGGCTGGTCATGCGCTGCTCGAGGCCGGCCACCACATCGGCAATCTGCTGCGCCTGCTTGATCAGCGCCTGCCGCAGATGATCGACGGCCACGCCGGCCGCGGCCTGCAGCGCCTGGGCCTGGCCCTGCACCGTCGTTTCCAGTGTCTTGGTACGCTGTGCCGCCTGCTCGGCCGTGGTGGTCGCCACCTGGCCGATATTGCCCAGCGCCTGGCGGAACTTCTCGAAGGAGCCGGTGAGCGCGGCGCCGACCGCATCGGTCTGCTGCTGCAGGGATTCGCGGATGACGGAGGCGCGCTGAGCGCCGGATTCCACGGACTTGCTCATCGCCGTCTCGAAATCGGCGAGCGAATCCGTCAATTGGGTCAAGGCCACCGTAGACGATTTCGTCAGCTGGCCGGATTGCGCCTCGACCGCCGCCTGCATCTGATCGCTGCGGGCGGAGGCTGTCTGGGTCGCCGCCTCGATGCGCTTGCTGAGGGCGTCGATGGCGGCGGCGAAATCGGCGGTCTGCTTCTCGGCAAAGCCTTTGAGCTGCTCCGCCTGCTGTCTGATCGCCGTCTGCAGCGCGGCACCCTGGGAGCTGGCCTGGCCGACGAGACCGGAAAGCTGCTCGCCATGGCCGCGCACGGTCGAGCCGATCGCCTGCGCGGAGAGATTCAGCGCTTCGGCGAGGGCGTTGGTTTCCTTCTTCGCCGCCTCCACCAGGCTGGCGCGCTGCGCGCCCATATTCTGCGACATGGAGATGAGATCGCCGGTTTGCGCGGCGATCGCGTCCTTGATCAGATTCACCGCCGCCGTGAGCTTGCCGGCGGAATCCGCGACGTCCTTGGAATGCTGGCGGAACAAGGTGCCGGTGGTATCCAGCGCCTGTGCCGCTTCGGTGGTCGAGGCCTTGAGCGCATCCGCCTGACTGCGCAGGTCGGCGGCGATATGGGCGGCATGCTGCGCCGCTTCGGTGCCCGGCGCAGTCAGCCGCTCCAGTTCCGCCTTCAGCGCGGCATCGCGGCGCTTCTCGTCTGAGTGCCGGTATGACAGCAGCACCAGTACCCAGAGCAGCGACAGGAAGGAGACCACCGCGCCGAGACCGGCCAGTAAGGGCACCTGCTCAAAAGACGTCATTTGCCGAGAGCCGGTCGAGATCGACCTCGAGGCGGACATAGACGTAGTAGACGTAGCCGCCGATCAGCGCGACGGTGATCAGGAACACCAGAGCGGCCCAGTAGCGGCTTGCCGTGCGATGCGATGCCATTGTCTTCCTGTTTCCTGCCGCTTTGCACGCGGCGTTGTCTTATGCCGCTTTCCGGCGGCGGCGAATGAACCCAAGAATTTCCGAGGCGGCGAGGGGGATGTTGGTTCCCGGGCCGTAGATGGCGGCGACACCCGCCTTCATCAGGTAATCGTAGTCCTGCGGCGGGATCACGCCGCCGCAGATCACCAGGATGTCGTCGGCGCCGGCGGCGCGCAGCGCCGTGACCAGTTGCGGCACCAGCGTCTTATGGCCGGCGGCTTGCGACGAGACGCCGATGACATGCACGTCGTTCTCGATCGCCTGGCGCGCCGCTTCCTCCGGCGTCTGGAACAGCGGCCCGATATCCACATCGAAGCCGATATCGGCAAAGGCGGTGGCGATGATCTTGGCGCCGCGGTCATGGCCGTCCTGGCCGAGCTTCACCACCAGCAGGCGCGGCCGGCGGCCCTCCTCCTCGGCGAAGCCGCGCACTTCCGCCTGGATGCGCTGAAAACCGGTATCGCCGGCATAGGCGGCGCCATAGACGCCGGAGATGCTGCGGGTGGTGGCGCGGTGGCGGGTGAAGACCTTCTCCAGGGCGTCGGAGATCTCGCCCACGGTGGCGCGGGCGCGCGTGGCCTCGATGGAGAGGGCGAGCAGATTGCCTTGGCCCGAAGATGCCGCCTTGGTCAGCGCATCCAACGCGGCGCGGCATTTGCCTTCGTCGCGGGTGGCGCGGATCTTGCGGAGGCGCGCGATCTGCGCGTCCCGGACCCGGGTGTTGTCGATATCCAGGAGATGCAGCTCCTTCGCGGGCTCGCCGTCGGACTGGTACTTGTTGACGCCGACGATCACATCCTCGCCGCGGTCGATGCGCGCCTGGCGCCGCGCCGCCGATTCCTCGATGCGCAGCTTCGGCAGGCCGGACTCGACCGCCTTGGTCATGCCGCCCAGCGCTTCCACCTCTGATATCAGCTTCATCGCTTCTGTGGCGAGGCTGGCGGTCAGCGACTCCACATAGTAGCTGCCGCCCAGGGGATCGATGACATGAGGGATTCCCGTCTCCTCCTGCAAAATCAGCTGGGTGTTGCGGGCGATGCGGGCGGAGAACGGCGTCGGCAGCGCGATGGCCTCGTCGAGCGCATTGGTGTGCAGCGACTGGGTGCCGCCGAGCACCGCCGCCATCGCCTCGATCGTGGTGCGGATCACGTTGTTATAGGGATCCTGCTCGGTGAGGCTGACGCCCGAGGTCTGGCAATGGGTGCGCAGCGCCAGGCTGGCCGGATTCTTCGGCGTATGCTCCGACATCAGCCGCGCCCAGAGCAGGCGCGCGGCGCGCAGCTTCGCCACCTCCATGAAGAAATTCATGCCGATGGCGAAGAAGAAGGACAGGCGCGGCGCGAAATCGTCGATCTTCAGGCCGCGGGACAGCGCCGCCCGCACATAGTCGAGTCCGTCGGCCAGGGTGAAGGCCAGTTCCTGCACCGCGGTCGCGCCGGCCTCCTGCATGTGATAGCCGGAGATGGAGATCGAATTGAACTTCGGCATGTTGCGCGCCGTGTATTCGATAATGTCGGCGACGATGCGCATCGAGGGCGCAGGCGGATAGATGTAGGTGTTGCGGACCATGAACTCCTTGAGGATGTCGTTCTGGATGGTCCCCGAGAGTTTCTCCGCCGGCACGCCCTGCTCTTCCGCCGCGACGATATAGCCGGCGAGCACCGGCAGCACCGCGCCGTTCATGGTCATGGACACGCTCATGCGATCGAGCGGGATGCCGTCGAACAGGATCTTCATATCCTCGACGGAGTCGATGGCGACGCCGGCCTTGCCGACATCGCCGACGACGCGCGGATGATCTGAAGTCGTAGCCGCGATGGGTGGCGAGATCGAACGCCACCGACAGCCCCATCTGTCCGGCGGCAAGATTGGCGCGGTAGAAGGCGTTGGATTCCTCCGCCGTGGAGAAACCGGCATACTGGCGCACCGTCCACGGACGATTTGCGAACATTGTGGCGCGCGGGCCACGGAGATAGGGCGGGAATCCCGGCAGCGAATTCACATCGCCGAGCGATTCAAGATCGGCCGCGGTGTAGAGCGGCTTGACGGGAATTCCTTCCGGTGTCTGCCACACGAGCGAATCGGCGGCATCCCCGCCCAGCTCCTTGCGGGCCAGAGAACCCCACTCCGCCAATGTCTTGCGCGGAAAATCCGCCAAAGCCAGCCTCCCGATTAATAGATTGGAAAGTATAACGCGGGCGCCGCAACGGCGTCTACGAAAGGGCGGGCCAATTTTGCGGTTTGCCGCAATTGCCGCAAGAAAACCCCAGCGCGACGAGATATTTACCATATCGAGGTCAACCGACGGCCCCAAGAATCATTTAACCGGGAGGTGGCAAGCTATGCCCGCGAACACCACCTATTTCAGTCGAAGGACCCTTTACCGTGCGTACCGGCCCGCTAACCATGTTTCGAGCGCTGCCGCTTCTGGCCCTGACATTCTTCCTCACGGGCTGCGGCACCAACGTCATGTGGCTGCTCTCGGAGGAGAGCCGGATCATGGCCGAGGCCGATCCGTTGGTGGTCTCCGCCGAGCTGGCCGGCAATGGGCTGGAAACGCCGGTTTATGAAGCCGAGGACGTCAAGAACGCCGCCTGCGAATTCCTGCATCACGCCGTGTTCGATCGTCTGCAGAGCGACCCCGGCTTTTTCGAGCAGTTCACTTCCGACCTGTCGAGCGCCATCGTGCTGATGCTGCCGATCGGCCAGGTGGAAGACTGCGCCGATGCCTTCGCGGCCTACAGCGCAGCGGTCGATACCCTGGCCGCTACCATGAATGACGCGGCGAAGCTGCCAGGCTCGGATCAGATGGCCGGCGACGAGGGCAGCATCAACTGACCATCAGTGCCGGCGCGGCTGTTTCCGGATGAGATCGCAGGCGGTGGAAGGCGATCGCCCGGTCGAAGCCCCTGATGTCCACTGATTCACGGGATAGATCCTGATCTCTGAGAACCTCGGCTACCGCCGGATCTCCCGCCATTTCCACCGACAGCACGATATCGCCGCCGGTGCTCTCGCCTTGCAGGCGCGAGGCAAGGTTCACCGTCGAGCCGAAGTAATCCAGGCGGTCGTTCAGCGTCACGGCGATGCAAGGCCCGGCATGGAGGCCGAGCTTGATAATGATGGCGTCGCTGCCATGGTCGGCATTGAAGCTGTTCACCTGCTGCTGGATGGCGATGGCGGCGCGTACGGCTTTGGCCGGATCGGCGAAGGCCGCCATGACCGCATCGCCGATGGTCTTGACGATGGCGCCGTCATTCTCGCGGATGATGGCGGCGAGAAAGGCGAAGTGGTCGCGCACCAGGTGATAGGCGCGGGCATCGCCGACCTTCTCGTAGAAGGCGGTGGAGCTCTTCAGGTCGGTGAACATCAGGGCGATCTTCGCCACGCCCACATCGTCGCCCGGTCGCAGGGCCTCGCTGGCGAAGAGGTCGCGGAAAGCCTGCAGGGTGGTGATGCGGTCGGCGGTTAGCGCGTCCTGCACCCAGGCGCGGTCCTCGATGATGAAGGTGAGCGGCCGGCGCGTGCGGTTGACCAGGCGGATGAATCCCGGCGTCGCCGCGCCGCCGCTGCGCACCGCCGCGTCCTCGATCACCACCTCCGGGAAGCCGCCGCCGGCCCAGACGATCTCCAGCTCCGGCCCGGGCTCCAGCGTGCGCAGGCGGTAGTTGCCCGGCCGGAGCAGCGCCTTCACCTCCCGCGTGGCGCCGGCCTCCACGGTGATGTGCAGCCGGATATGAGGCGTCGACATCGGTCCGAACAGGCAATATTGGCCGGACACCACGTCGCGCACGCCGGGCGCCGGGCGGAAGCTCGCCTCGAGGTTCTTGGCGAAGTCGCGGTCGTAATCGATGTTGCAGGAGGAGCAGTGGGCGCCGGTGGGCATCTGGTCCAGCGACGCCGAGGAGGATTTCGCCACCCGGCAGCGCGGACAGAGCAGATCCCAGCGCAACTCCAGCAGGCCTGCCTGCACCGCCTGGAGGCACAGCTCTACCGCCGCACGCGGACCGATCTTCCATTCCCGCGCCAGCTTCAGCGGCCGAACCTGCCAGAGATCCACCTCCTGGGACTTCAGCACATAGTCGGCGAGGCGCCGACCGAGTCCATGGCCGTTGGGCGTAGCGTCGATGGCCTTCACCATCTGCGCCACGCGACCCTGGGTCGCCCGGTCGACCGGCGGCGGGTCATAGGCGAAAGGCTCCGGCCGCTGGCCCTGGGCGAAGGAATCGGCCTCCGCCGCCAGCTTGGCGAAGGTGCGGCCGGCCTTCTCCAGGAATCCGCCGGCCAGCAGCAGGCGACCGAGGATGCCGGAGGGCACCGCCTCGAGCTTATAGATGCCGCGGCTGCCGTCGCCTTCCGGCGTCAGCTCGAAGGTGGCGCAGAGGCTGCGGAACGGGCCGTTGCGGAAATCGCGGCGATGCTCGAACCACTGCTCGGAAATCCAGTTCACCGGGCGCTCCTGCCATTCGATGGTGACCGGTCCCTTGCGCAGGCGGCCGGCGAAATCCACGGACCCGTCGGGGCGCGGGGTCTCGACGATCTCATGCTTCGGCATTGCCGCCGCTTCGTTGAAGCGGGCGGTGTCGGCCATCGACGGCCAGATGGCGGCCGGCGGCGAGGCGAATTTCCACTCCCAAACCCGCTGCATGGATGACGTCCCTCGCCCTGGTTCGGCCGCAAGGTCCGGCGGCACTTCCTCACATACGGGCGAATGCCCGCGGCGGATGCTTTATCCCCGAGTCTCATTTTTACCAGCAGAATTCGCCGGATAGATAGCGCGGTGTGGCGCCTTCCCGCCGGCAGAGGGCGGCAAGTGCCGGGAAATCCAAGCTGTTGCCGCGGATCAGCTCGGCGGCATGAATGCCGCCGAGGATGAACAGGCTGTCGATGCCGGCCCTCGCCGCCCCGGCGATATCGGTGCGCAGGGAATCGCCGACGGCGAGGATGCGCGCGCGGGGCGGCGATCCCAGCGCGGCCAGGCAGCGCTCATAGACTTCCGGATGGGGCTTGCCGAAATAGCGCACCTTGCCGCCCAGCGCTTCGTAGCGGGCGGCGATGGCGCCGGCGCAAATTTCGCTGGCCTCGCCGCGCACCACCACCAGATCGGGATTGGCGCAGATCAGCGGCAGGTCCCGCGCCCGGAGTTGCTGCAGCAGGGGCTCATAGTCGGCGACGGTCTCCTCCGGCCGGTCGGTGCCGCTGAGGAGCGCGAAATCCGCCGCCGCCGGATCGCCGGTCCAGTCCAGGTCAAGGCCGGTCAGCAGGCTGCGGTCCTTCGGCGGCACGATGGCCAGGCCGCGGCGGCCGAGGACGGCCGCCCAGCTGTCGCCACCGCTCAGCGCCAGCCAGGTTTCCTCGCCGGAGGAATGGATGACGTCGTAGAGATCGGGCGTGATGCCCAGTTCCGCCGAGCGTTCCGCGACGGCGCTGGCACGCCGGGGGCCGTTGGACAAGATGCCTATGTGCTTGCCCGCTGCCTTCAGTTCCCGCAATGCGGCGATGGCGGCGGGAAAAGCGCTGACGCCGTTATGCAGGACACCCCAGAGATCCAGAAGATAGACATCGTAGGCGCCGGCGATCTCCCGGAGGCCGGCAATCGTCTGAGACTTGGCCGGGCGCAGCGGATGAGGATTGAGTGGCCACTATCCCGCCGCCCGGACGCGGTGGTCGGCGCCGACGGCATCGGCCATGCTGGCGAAGCCGTCGCGGCGCAGGAGCTGCGCCAGCTCGTCCTTCAGGCGCTGCAGCAGGCCCGGCCCCTGATAGACCAGCGCCGTGTAGAGCTGTACCAGCGACGCGCCGGCGCGGATCTTGCCATAGGCATCCTTGCCGCTGGAAATCCCGCCGACTCCGATCAGCGGCATGCGGCCTTCCGTCAGGCGGTAAACCAGACGCAGTACTTCAGTAGATTGTGTGTAGAGCGGCGCGCCGCTGAGGCCGCCGGCTTCGTGCACATGGGGACCGTGGAGCGACGAGGGCCGCCCTATGGTTGTATTGCCAATGATGAGCCCGTCTATTGAACGGGCCGCCGCCACGGCCGAGATGGCTCGCAATTCCTCTTCGCGCGAGATCGGGCGCCAGCTTCAGCAGCAGCGGCGGCGCGACGCCGGACTCACGGCGCGCGCGCAGCGCCACGGCAATCAATGAGTCAAGAATCTCAGCCGATTGCAGGGCCCGCAGGCCCGGCGTGTTCGGCGAGGACACATTGATCACCAAGTAATCGGCATAGGGCGCCAGGGCACGAACGCCTGCCCCATAGTCGGCCTCCGCCTCGCCGTCCTTGTTCTTGCCGAGATTGACGCCGACGATGCCGTCGCGCCGATTCACCCGCTTTTCCAGGCGCTGCCGGGCCTGCGACAAGCCGCCGCTGTTGAAGCCCATCCGGTTGATGAGAGCATTATCCTCTGATAGCCGGAACAGGCGCGGCTTGGGATTGCCGGATTGCGGCTTCGGCGTAATACTGCCGACTTCGACAAAGCCAAAGCCCATTTGCGTCAGCGAGTTCGAATACTTCCGCATCTTTGTCGAAACCCGCCGCCATGCCTATTGGATTTGGAAAGATTTGATCCCAGATTCGCATACGTAATACGGGATCATCGGACGTCGGTTTTGACGGCCGTAGTCGCATCCTAAGTGCCGATATTGCTAGGCGATGGGCCAACTCGGGCGGCAAGCGCCGCAGGACCGAGGTGCCGAGTGCAAATGCGTCTGACATTGTATAAATTCAGCTAGTTGTAAGCGTGCGACCTGTGGTAATGGGACACTAACAGAAGTAATCAATCCAAATAAAAGCACAATCCGCAATTGCTCAGGGCTAAATTCCTGAAATGGCGGACATGACCGGCAAGGAGTTTCGTCAAATGATCCGACATGCTGAAATCTGGCGTGCCATCGATCGCCTGGCAGCGAAGCATGGCCTGACTGCATCCGGCTTGGCGCGGCGCGCCGGTCTGGATGCCACCGCGTTCAACAAGAGTAAACGCAAGGGTCCGTCGGGCAAGCCCCGCTGGCCCAGCACCGAAAGCGTCGCCAAGATCCTGACGGCGACCGGCGAGACCATGGGCAGCTTCATCACGCTGCTCGGTGACAGGGCCGCCGCCGGCGCCCCGCGTTCCATCCCGCTGCTCGGCTATGCCAAGGCGG
The DNA here is from genome assembly GCA_963816235.1 of uncultured Alphaproteobacteria bacterium. Lineage (GTDB taxonomy): Bacteria > Pseudomonadota > Alphaproteobacteria > Dongiales > Dongiaceae > DATKFM01. Next base: position 529,159 of record CAWFKD010000001.1, read on the forward strand.
GAAATGCGGGATTCTTCGACGATCAGGGCTTTCCGGCCGGGCGCGGCTGGGACGATGTGGATTTCCCCGGGATTTCCGACGCCCGGGCCTATGCGCTGAAGATCAGCGGCGACAGCATGAAGCCGCTCTATCGCAGCGGCGATATCATTGTCGTATCGCCGCAAGCGTCGCTGCGCGCCGGCGACCGCGTCGTGCTCAAGACCCGCGGCGGAGAGGTGATGGCGAAGGAACTGGTTCGCCAGAACGCGCAGCGCGTCGAGCTGCGCTCGCTCAACCCCGATCACGGGGACCGGACCGTGCCCCGCGGCGACATCCAGTGGATGGCCCGCATCATCTGGGCCGAGCAATAAGGACATCTACCACCCGGCCGGCGGCAAGAGTGTCTCCGGGCCGCCGCGCCGGGTTTTTTGCTTGCCAAAGATAGCAAAATATTCTTATACTTGGGTTTGCTGGAAATGAATTTGGCAAGGCCTTGGCATGGGTCTTGCTCGGCGATTTGCATCGGGCCTATGACGGGCCGCCGCCGGAAGCGGCGCGGCTTGCCGCACGGCTGGGCGGCCCGGACCGGTGGACGGAAATCGCCGATCGCCGCCGGGCGCTGTCCTGCGAGTCGATGCTCAGAAGTGTGGCAGCGCTGCAACCCAGCCTTGTATCACTTGTGAACACCCAGGCCGAGCTGCGCCGCTGGCGCGCCGCGGCACTTGCCTGCCGCGACGCCGCGACCGCACGCAATCTGCCCTGATTCGCCGCGGCGGCCGCGCCGGCGGTTGCCAAGTTTTTATCAGGCGATATGCTGCTGATATCAGCCAAAACGAAGCGATCGTCGCGCGCGCAGGCAGCAAGGATCAGCCATGAATGGTCATCACTATGTCGACGGCAAATGGGTCGACGGAAATCCAACGGTCATGCGGGTTTGGGATCACGCCATCTGGATGGGGGCGGCGATCTTCGACGGCGCCCGCTGCTTCGAAGGGGTGACACCCGATATCGAACTGCATTGTCAGCGTACATTGCGCTCGGCCGAAGCGCTCGGCCTCAAATCGCCGCTGTCGGCGGGGGAGATCGAGGATCTGCTGCGGGAGGGCATCGCCAAGTTTCCCAAGGGCACGCCGCTCTATCTGCGGCCGTTCATGTATTCCGAGGAAGGCTGGATGGAGCCCTTTCCCGAAAGCACCAAGCTGATCGTCTCGGTGGTGGAATATGCGATGCCCGACCCCACCAAGCCCTGCAGCGTCAGCTTCTCCAAATGGCGCCGGCCGTCGCCGGAAACGGCGCCGACCAACGCCAAGGCGGTGAGCCTCTATGCCCAGGCCGGGCGCGCCGCCCTGGATGCGCGGTCGCGCGGCTTCAACGAGGCGATCATGCTGGACCCCATGGGCAATGTGGCGGAGTTCAGCGCCGCCAATCTCTGGATCGCCAAGGACGGCGCCGCCCATACGCCGGTGCCGAACGGCACCTTCCTCAACGGCATCACCCGGCAGCGCACGATCCAGCTGCTGCGCAAGGCCGGCGTCGAGGTCTATGAGCGCACGCTGACGCCCAAGGACATCCTGGAAGCGGACGAGATCTTCTCCAGCGGCAATTACGGCAAGCTGATGCCGATCACCCAGGTGGAGGACCGGCCGCTGCAGCCCGGCCCCATCTTCCGCAGGGCGCGGGAGCTCTACTGGGAGTTCGCGCACGGGGGGTGAAGTGTTTATAGCGTACCGCCGCTATCTTTCCGTCGTGACGGACAAGGTAATTCCCTGTCTCCCCTTGGGGAGAACGAGCAGTCAGCGATGGTTATCCGGGCACGCAGGAGCACACCGAGTTCGACCGGTGGTTCACATGGAGACGTTCGACTGCGAGTTGCGCGTGTTCAAGGGTCCGAAGTCATTGCCGCTTGCGGCGCTAGACGCGTCACCTGCCCGGGATGACAAAGTGGATTGGGTAGCGCCCTCAACCGCCCACCATCTCGCCCGCCAGCGCGCGCTTGATCAGGGCGATGGTTTCCTTGATGCCGTAGAGGGCGATGAAGGTGCCCATGCGCGGGCCCTGGGACGTGCCGAACAGCACTTCGTAGAGCGACTGGAACCAGGCCTTGAGATCGGCAAAGGCGTGGCGCTTGCCGACTTCGTAGACCTGGAACTGGATGTCCTCGGCCGGCGCATCGACCGGCAGCTTCTCCAGCTCGCGCAGCAGGTCCTCGAAGGCCGCGCGCTCCATGTCCGTGGCGGCGCGGTACTTCTTCTCCGGCTTCACGAAATCGCGGTAGTAGGCGACGGCATAGCCCACCAGCTTGTCCAGGAACGGCGTCGCCTGGGGCGAGGCCTTCGGCGCGTAGCGGGAGATGAATCCCCAGAGCACCGCCTTGTCCTCGCTGTTGCAGACGCTGGTCAGGTTCAACAGGATGTTGAAGGCCAGATGCGGCGTCCTCATAGGGCGGCTTGCCGTTGTGGATGTGCCAGAGCGGATTCTCCATCTGCTTGGCCGCGTCTTCCTGCGGGAAGGCGTCGCGGAAGCTGAGATAGTCGTCCACGGCGCGCGGGATGACGTCGAAGTAGAGCCGCTTGGCCGAGCGCGGCTTCTGATACATGAACAGCGACAGGCTTTCCGCCGGGCCGTAGGTCAGCCATTCCTCGACCGAAAGGCCGTTGCCCTTGGTCTTGGAGATCTTCTGCGCGTTCTCGTCCAGGAAGAGCTCGTAGTTGAAGCCCTCCGGCGGCTTGGCGCCGAGGGCGCGGCAGATCTTGCCGGCCACTTCGACCGAGGCGATCAGATCCTTGCCGGACATTTCGTAGTCGACGCCCAGCGCATACCAGCGCATCGCCCAGTCGGGCTTCCATTGCAGCTTGCAGCGGCCGCCGGTGACCGGCGTCTTCCGTCAGCGTGCCGTCCTCGTCCTTGTAGACGATGGTGCCGGCATCGGGCTTGCGCTCGATGATCGGCACCATGAGCACGCGGCCGGTCTTCGGCGAGACCGGCAGGAAGGGGCTGTAGGTCTGCTGCCGCTCTTCGCCGAGGGTGGGCAGCATGATCTCCATCACCTCGTCGTAATGCTGCAGCACCTTCAGCAGCGCCTGGTCGAAACGCCCGCTCTTGTACCAGTCGCTGGAACTCTGGAACTCGTACTCGAAACCGAAGCTGTCGAGAAAGCTCCGGAGCATGGCGTTGTTGTGGTGGCCGAAACTCTCGAACTTGCCGAAGGGATCGGGCACCACGGTCAGCGGCCGGCCGAGATGCTCCCTGAGCATGTCGGGGTTGGGCACATTGCCCGGCACCTTGCGCAGCCCGTCCATGTCGTCGGAGAAGGCGAAGAGCCGCGTCGGGATGTCGGACATGCGCTGGAAGGCGTGGCGCACCATGGTGGTGCGCACCACCTCGCCGAAGGTGCCGATATGGGGCAGGCCCGAGGGGCCGTAGCCGGTCTCCAGCAGCACATAGCCCTTTTCCGGCGGCTTGGCGCTGTAGCGGGCCAGCAGCTTGCGCGCCTCCTCGAAGGGCCAAGCCTTCGCCTTCAGGGCAAGTTCGCGTTCGCTGGTCATGGCGGGGCGGCGATTCCGGCAGTCAAATAGGGTTGAAAGGGACGGGCAACCTAGGGGCGGCGGCGGAGGGCGTCAACGGCGGGGCCTCAACGTGTCGGCGACCGCTCTCTGCCGAAGTCCCGCGCGTCATCATCAGTCCAATGGCCTCGGGATCACGCCCTTCTGCCACTGTGGATGAGCAGCCATCGCATGACGAGCCCGGTCAGCAAGCCATAGACGACGAGTCCTGCCGCCGTGGCGATCGAGAGGGCGATCACGGTGTGCGTCGATATGTTGGCCTCGATTGCGGCGGGGTATATCTCGCTCATCGCATGGGCATAGGCCCAGTGGGCGAGCCCACCGACAAACGCGGCAACGGCGCCGCTGAGCGCAGAGAAGATGATCCAAAGCAGGCCGCGGCGGAGGCCCTGGCCGAGGCTCGGGGCCTGCGCCAACCCGAGAAGGCCCGCCGCGACGGCGCCGGCGAAAGCCGCAGGAGGCAGGGGATAGGGCGTGAACATCCATTCCGGCGTGGCGAGGCTGCTGAGGACAATGACTTCGCTCTGCGGCATCATCCAGATCATCGCAGGCCCGCCGACGAACATGCCGAGAATCCCGCCGCAGAATGTGGCGATCAGCCACCAGAGGCTGCGCCGCCGATAGGGCTGCAACAGCCAGTACTGCAGGAACCCGATGAGAAACCAGACCGGCAGCGGCACCAGAATGGCGAGTTGATAGCCGAGATCCCAAGTCGGATCGGCGACGAGCAATCCCCGCAGGGCCATCAGGATCAGGCCCGGTATGACCAGGCTCAGGATCCAGAGGAGAATGAATTGGCGTGTTACGGTGTGAGTCGTGCCTGCGGCGGTTCTGCTCATTGTTGTCTGGCGCCCCCTTTGTACCCGCCGCACTCTACTCGAATCGCGCGATCATTGCCTCCTTTTGCCGCCGCGCGCTGCGGAGGAGCAGCCGGCGCAGGATGGCGCCGGTGAGCAGGCCGTAGGCGATCATGCCGCAGATCACGCCGACCGCAAGTGTGATGAGCTGCGGTATGATGCCGGCACCGACCACAGCAGGCAGGATAGATCGTGAACATGGCCCAAAAATAGCCCCAGTAGCAGCCATAGCCGAGTGCTGCGGCAACAATGCCACTAAGAGCTGACGCGAGGAGCCATAGCAAACGGGCGCCGAGGGGGCCGTCAAGACACAGGGATTGGAGGAAACTCAAAGTCATCGCTGCGACGAGGACGCCGGCGACAATCGATGCAGTCGGCGCAATAGCAAATATCCAGTCGGAATGGATCACGCTGTCATAGTCGGAGATGAGCACCTTTTCGTTGGCATACGTCTCCAGCATCGACATCGTCTGGAGTTGAGCCAAGCCGCCGGCGAAGCCGCCGAGATTGCCGCCGACGAAGGTTGCGATCAGCCACAGGCCGCTGCGGTGAAAATAGGGCCGAAGCAGGCGAAACTGCAGGTAGGCGATCAGCAACCAACTGGGGATCGGCAGCAGCAGCGCGGTCTTGTAGGCAAGATCGTCGTCCTGCACGAAGCTGAAGATCGCGATTCGCGCGAACGGTGAGTATCAACGACGGCACGGCAAAACTCAGCGGCCAGAACGCGACAAACTTCCAGGATATCGAAGCGCCGGGTTCAGCGGCTTCGCCGGTCATACTGACGCTGGACATGTCCTACAATGTACCCTTGCTAATCGAACTGAGTCACCAGCGCATTCTGGTTCCGCTTCGCGCGTTTTGCAAGCATACGTTGTAGGGCGATGCCGGTTAGAAGATTGTGCGCCAGGGCCCCGGCCAGGAGGCAAGCGGCGATGACGGAAAATAGCCCCACTTCCGGGTAGTTGATCAGGTCACGCTTGCTCATGATGGCAATCAGATTGACGCCGCCCCAGAGAATCAGAAAGGCTAGGCAACCGCCGGTTGCCGACCAGGCGAGCCAATAGCCGCGCTCGCGCCAATCGGCATGCATGGTGACGGCCTGGACAAATCCCAGGATCAGCCCGGCGACGATGCCACTGAAGCCGAACAGCAGCAGCGCTATGGGATGATCGGGGTCGAAGCCAAAATTGCTGATCTCGTCGATCCACACCGTCAGCCAGGCGAAAGCTGGCGAAGCCGCCGATCAGCGCCAGCGAGCCGCCGCCCCAAGTGGACACGGCCCAGACCTTGGGCCGGTCGATCAGCTTTTGCAGCAGTCTCCCCTGGAGCAGGCCGACGGCGAACCAGTAGAGCGCCGGCGTGCCCAGGATGAAGACGAAGATCCAGTCCTCGAGCGCGACGCCCTGGCTGAAGACCGCGACGGCGAACCCGCCGCAGATCAGGCCGGGAATCAGCACGGTCAGCAGCCAGCCGCGCAGGAAATTGCGCGGCATTTGCGAGGCGAAGCTGGCGATCGTCTGGTCCATGGTGTCGAAGCTGGTGGCGGACGCGGCATGCAACCTATGCCAGGTCCGGCGCGGCATTACGCCAAAGCTTAGGTCTTGCGGTGTCAATAACAGGTTAGCATTGTGGCGGGCCTTAACCCGGTGATTCGCCTGAAAATCGATGGTTAGCGCCCCTCTGGCCCCCGCCTCCGCCGGCACGGTCCGCCTGCCCCGCTCGCCGATCCTGGCGGCGGGAGCGGCCGGCGCTGCCTGGATCGAGCCATCGGGGGAGATCCGGCTGCTGAAGCTGGCGGAGGCGGCGGTGCGGGCGCGGAACGAGCCGCCCATCACCTGCCATATGCCGGCGATGGCGGCGCGGCTGGGCATCGAGCGGTTTCCGGCGCTCGATCTGCTGGAACTCTATGCCTTCGTGCGGCCGGCGCAATTCTGCCTGCCGACGCCGCGCGGCCTGGCGCGGGCGCTGGAGCTGGAGGCGCCGGCGACGCTGGAGGATGAGGCGGGCGTGCTGCACCAGGCGGCGCAGTTGCTGCTGACGGAACTGGCCGAGGGCGACGACGCCACCTCGCGGCGAACGCGGGCGATCGCCTGGGCCATGGCGCGGGGCGGCTGGCGCTGGGGGCCGGCGGTGCTGTCGGCGCTCGGCATGTCCGAAGATCTCTCGGATGGATCGCGGCCGGGCAGCATGGCGGTGTGGGAGGATCTGCCGGAATGGTCGGAGCATGCGCCCGAGCCGCCGGCGGGCCACATCCCCGTCGAGCCGGCGGAGGCGCGGCAGCGGCTGATGTCGCTGCTGGGGCCGAATGCGGAAGCGCGGCCGCAGCAGTCGGACTATGCCTCGGCGGTGTCGGCGGCGTTCCTGCCGCGCATGAAGATCGGCGAGCCCAACATGGTGATCGCCGAAGCGGGCACCGGCGTCGGCAAGACCCTCGGCTATATCGCGCCGGCCTCCGTGTGGGCGGAGAAGAACGGCGGCGCGGTGTGGCTCTCCACCTACACGCGCAACCTGCAGCACCAGATCGACGGCGAGCTGGACCGGCTCTATCCCTCGCCGGCGAAGAAGACGCTGAAGGCCGTCGTGCGCAAGGGGCGGGAAAATTATCTCTGCCTGCTGAACCTGGAGGAGACGGCGCGCGGCCTGGCGATGCGGCCGCAGGATGCGGTGGGCACCGGGCTGATGGCGCGCTGGGCGCGGGCGACCCGCGACGGCGACATGAGCGGCGGCGATTTTCCCGGCTGGCTGCCGGATTTGATCGGCAAGGCGCGCAGCATCGGCCTCGCCGACCGGCGCGGCGAATGCGTCTATGCCGCCTGCCCGCATTACCACAAATGCTATATCGAGCGCAGCATCCGCCGGGCGCGGCGGGCGGAGATCGTCATTGCCAATCACGCGCTGGTCATGATCCAGGCGGCGCTGGGCGGATTGCCGGGCGAGGATCTGGGCGAAGCGGCTGCCGGGGCCGCGCCGACGCGCTATGTGTTCGATGAGGGCCATCATGTGTTCGACGCCGCCGATGGCGCCTTTCGCGGGATTGCTCAGCGGCCAGGAGACGGCGGATATGCGCCGCTGGCTGCTGGGCGCCGAGGGCCGCGGCCGCAGCCGCGCGCGCGGACTGAAGCGGCGGATCGAGGATCTGATCGCCGGCGATGCCGAGGCCGACGGCGCCTTGCAGCAGATTCTCCATGCGGCACGGGCGTTGCCGGGCGATGCCTGGAGCCAGCGGGTCAATGGCGGCAAGACCGACGGCGCCACGGAGCAGTTCCTGGCGCTGGTGCGCCAGCAGGTCTATGCCCGCGCCCAGGATGCGGATGGGCCCTATGGGCTGGAGACCGAGACCAACCCCGCGCTGCCCGACCTGCTGATCGCGGCGGTGGAACTGGAACGCGCGCTGATGAAGCTGCAGGAGCCGATGCGCCGCCTGGTGCGGCGGCTGGCGGCGCGGTTGAAGGACGAGGCCGACAGCCTGGACACGGCGACGCGGCTGCGTTTCGAGGCGGTCATCCGCGGCCTCAAACGCCGCAGCGAGCTGGAGATCGGCGGCTGGCGCTCCATGCTGCAGGCGCTGGGCCAGCCGACGCCGCCGGAATTCGTCGACTGGTTCGCGGTCGACAGGATCGACGGGCGCGACATCGATGTGGGCATGCATCGGCATTGGGTGGATCCCATGGTGCCGTTCACCGCCAGCGTCCTGGTGCCGGCCCACGGCGTGGTGGTGACCTCGGCGACGCTGACCGACGGCAGCGGCGATCTGGAGACCGATTGGGGGGCCGCGGAAACGCGCACCGGCGCGCGGCATCTGCCGAAGAAGGCGATACGCGCGCAAGTGACCTCGCCGTTCGATTATCCGGCGCAGACCCGCGTGTTCGTGGTCAACGATCTCGGCAAGAACGATCTGGAGCAGGTGGCCTCAGCCTATCGCGTGCTGTTCCAGGCGGCCGGCGGCGGCGGGCTCGGGCTGTTCACGGCGATCAAGCGGCTACGCGCGGTGCACAAGCGCATCGCGCCGGCGCTGGAGGCCGACGGCATACATCTGCTGGCGCAGCATGTGGACGGCATGGAGACTTCGACGCTCGTCGATATCTTCCGCGCGGAGGAAGACACCTGTCTGCTCGGCACCGATGCGGTGCGCGACGGCGTCGATGTGCCGGGTCGCAGTCTGCGGCTGATCGTGTTCGACCGCGTGCCCTGGCCGCGACCCGACATACTGCACAAGGCGCGCGCGCGCCCATTTCGGCGGCATGGCCTATGACGACATGATCACGCGGCTGCGGCTAAAGCAGGCCTTCGGCCGGCTGGTGCGCCGGGCCGACGATCACGGCGTGTTCGTGCTGCTGGACCGGCAGATGCCCTCGCGCCTCGCCGGCGCTTTTCCGCCCGGCGTGGAGATGCGGCGCGTGGGACTGGCGGAGGCGGTGGCGGAGACGAAGGCGTTCCTGGCAGGCAATGGCGCAACGTCCCATGTCAACAAAGCGGAACCCGCATCGATCGTCGAATGAACGGCTAAATATTGAAAAAGATGCCGGTATTGCTGCCCTTGCCCGCCCCCGCCGCAGCCCCTAAAGTCCGCCGCCTACGGGGGACATCCAAAGCGGATTTCCAGGAGAATTCATATGATTACCCACCACGCGGCACTGGTTTACACCATGGTGCTGGTTTCCGCCGCCGACAACAACATGCCGGATGCGGAGCTGCAGTCGATCGGCGACATGGTCATGCATCTGCCGGTGTTCCGCGATTTCGACCGCAGCAAGCTGACGCAGATCACCGGCGATTGCGCCAAGCTGCTGCAGGATACGGACGGGCTGGAGAAGGCGCTGAGCGCCGTCAAGGAAGGCCTGCCGGAGAAGCTGCGGGAGACGGCCTATGCGCTGGGCTGCGAGGTGGCAGCGGCTGATGGCAAAGTATCGCCGGAGGAATCCCGCCTGCTGGAGATGATCCGCTTCCGGCTGAATATCGGCCGCCTGGCGGCCGCGGCGATCGAGCGCGGCGCCCGCGCCCGCCATATGCATGTATAGGTCCAACGCGTCTTCGGCTCTGCGCCAGAAATTGAATTCGCCACTCTCTATTCCACGCCGAGCATCGCGAACAGCGCCGACAGCGTCGCCACCGACAGGATGGTCGAGGCCAGGATCGCAGCCGTCGCACGCTGGGTGTAGATGCCGTATTGCTGCGCCAGCACGAACACCAGCGCGCCCGTGGGCAAAGCCGCCAGCGTGATCGCCGACGCTGACCAGAGCGGCGCCATGTCCAGCAGGCCATAGGCGATGGCGGCGGTGATCGCCGGCTGCACCAGGAGCTTGAAGAACACCAGCCAGCTGGTCTCGGCGGCACCGGCCGTGACCGACCGGCCGGCCATGAAGAGACCAATGGCGAAGAGAGCCGAGGGCGGCGCCGCGGCGCCGAGGATGTCGCAGAAGGTGGCAAGGGCGACCGGCGGCGCCCAGCCGGACAGCGAAAATGCGATGCCGGCAGCAGCCGAAAGCACCAGCGGACTCTTGAACACGCCCTTGGCCGCGTCGCCCAGAATATGGGCAAGCCCTTCACCGGGGCTGAGATCGATCTCGACGATGACGATGCCGATGGCCATGACGACGGCGCCGTTGAGCACGGTGGCGATGATGGCCGGCAGCGCCGCTTCCGGGCCGAAGGCGGTGATCAGCAGCGGAATGCCCATGTAGCCGGTATTCGAGAAGATCGCCGCCAGGCCATGCAGCCCCTGCTCCGCCACGCGGTTCTTGAACCAGAAGCGTCCGGCGAAAACAGCCAGCAAGGCCGCCAGCAACGCGCCGCCGCCATAGGCGAAAAGAAAAGGCCAGTTGAGGATGTCGCTCAACGGCACCCGCGCCATGGAGATGAAGAACAGCGCCGGCAGCGCCACGTAGTAGACGAAGGCGTTCAGCGCCTCGCTGCTGGCCGCGCCGAGCACGCCGAATCGGCCGCAGAGGTAGCCTGCGAGGACGATGCCGAAGACCGGCAGGACGACATTGAGGACGGCGATCATGAGCACCCGACACTAACCGGCGCCCATTGGCCCCATGGGGCTGCACTCACGCAATAAAAAATTACTGACAAAGAAAAAGGGCCGCACCTTGCGGTGCGGCCCTCGATCCAGTGATAGACGAGACGGACTGGTTTAGAAGTCCATGTCGCCCATGCCGCCATGGCCACCGGGGGCCGGCGGCGTGTCCTTCTTCGGACGGTCGGCAATCATGGCTTCCGTCGTGACCAGCAGGCCGGCGACCGAGGCCGCATCCTGCAGGGCGCAACGCACGACCTTGGTCGGGTCGATGATGCCGGCCTTCACCATGTCGGTGTACTCGCCCTTCTGGGCGTCGTAGCCGTAGTTGGCGCTCTTGTTCTCCAAGAGCTTGCCGATGACGACGGAACCGTCATCGCCGGCGTTCTCGATGATCAGACGCGCGGGATAGGACAGCGCGCGGCGGATGATGTCGACACCCACCTTCTGGTCGTCGTTCTTCGGCTTCAGGTTATCGAGCGCCCGCGTGCCGTAGAGGAGAGCAACGCCGCCGCCGGCGACAACGCCTTCCTCGACCGCCGCGCGCGTGGCATGCATCGCGTCATCGACGAGATCCTTGCGCTCCTTCACTTCGACTTCGCTGCCGCCGCCGACGCGGATCACCGCGACGCCGCCCGCCAGCTTCGCCAGCCGCTCGGCCAGCTTCTCGCGGTCGTAGTCGGAAGTGGTCTCTTCGATCTGGGCGCGGATCTGGTTGCAGCGACCCTCGATCTCCTTCTTCTTGCCGGCGCCTTCGACGACGGTGGTGTTCTCTTTCTCGATGAGCACCTTCTTCGCCTTGCCGAGCATGTCGAGCGTGACGCTCTCCAGCTTGATGCCCAGGTCTTCGGAGATGACCTGGCCGCCGGTGAGGATCGCGATGTCCTCGAGCATCGCCTTGCGGCGATCGCCGAAGCCCGGAGCCTTCACCGCCGCGACCTTCAGGCCGCCGCGCAGCTTGTTGACGACCAGGGTCGCCAGCGCCTCGCCTTCCACGTCCTCGGCGATGACCAGCAGCGGACGGCCGGACTGAACGACCGACTCGAGCACCGGCAGCATCGCCTGCAGGCCGGAGAGCTTCTTCTCATGGAGGAGAATGAAGGGGTTCTCGAGCTCGCAGGTCATCTTCTCGGCGTTGGTGATGAAGTACGGGGAGAGGTAGCCGCGGTCGAACTGCATGCCTTCCACGACTTCCAGCTCGGTCTCCAGGCTCTTCGCCTCTTCGACCGTGATCACGCCTTCGTTGCCCACCTTCTGCATCGCTTGCGCGATCATGTCGCCGATGGAGCGGTCGCCGTTGGCGGAAATGGTGCCGACCTGGGCGATCTCTTCGGAGGTGGAGACCTTCTTCGAACGCTTCTTCACGTCCTCGACGACGGCCGCAACGGCCAGGTCGATGCCGCGGCGCACGTCCATCGGGTTCATGCCGGCGGCCACGGCCTTCACGCCCTCGCGGACGATGGCCTGGGCCAGCACGGTGGCGGTCGTCGTGCCGTCGCCGGCCAGATCGTTGGTCTTCGACGCCACTTCGCGCACCATCTGTGCGCCCATGTTCTCGAACTTGTCGGCGAGCTCGATTTCCTTCGCCACCGTCACACCGTCCTTGGTGATGCGCGGCGCGCCGAACGACTTATCGAGCACGACGCAGCGGCCCTTGGGACCGAGCGTCACCTTCACGGCATTCGCCAGGATGTCGACACCGCGCAGCATGCGATCGCGAGCGTCGGCACCGAATTTCACGTCTTTTGCAGCCATGGTTCTCTATTTCCCTCGATTGATTTCAGTCTTTGGTTTGCCTCTGGCGAGGCCGGTTAGGCGGCCTTCTTCTTGCCGACAGCGGCGCCTTCGATGACGCCCATGATGTCGGTCTCCTTCATGATCAGGAGGTCCTCGCCGCCGATCTTCACCTCCGTGCCCGACCACTTGCCGAACAGGATGCGGTCGCCTGGCTTCACATCGATCGGAACCAGCTTGCCGTTTTCATCGCGGCCGCCCGGACCGACGGCGATAATCTCGCCTTCCATCGGCTTCTCCTTGGCGGTGTCCGGAATGATGATGCCCCCGGCCGTCTTGTCCTGCTGCTCGATGCGGCGGACGACGACCCGGTCATGCAACGGTCTGAACTTCATGGCAATAACCTCCTAAGTCACGGTTTTAATTGTGTTTTTACTGGATCTCTGGGCGAAGGGAGCGCTGCTAGCACTCCCGCCTCGCGAGTGCCAATGAAGTAAGCGGAGATGCTCCGGGAGTCAAGGCTTGGGTGCGCAGAGTCACTGCAAAAACGTGGTGTAAGTCCGAGAATTGTCTTTTGGCAGCAGTCTCCGGTCCAGGCTGCTACGACTTTGTTTTAATTGATTCTTTATGGTTTATGCGCAGGATCAAGGACGATGCGCCGGGGTTGATTCCGGTCATCTCGACGCAGCGAAGCAATGTCATGAGGTCGAAAGGCCATGAATGATTTCGCCAAGCAGTTGAAGGATTACCGCCTGACCACAGCGGAGATCCTCTATCACCTGCCGGATCATCCGGCGCTTTTGCAGAGCTTTATCTGGCAGGAGCTGGATATCGCGCCGCGCTTTCCCGTGCTCAAGAAGTTCCTGGATTTCTGGACGCTCAATCTGGACGGCAAGATCCATTCGGTGCGGGTGGCTTCCACGGGGCTGATCAAGCCGGCGGAATTCCGAATGGCGAACGCGAGCTTCACGCTGCACTGACGCGGCCTCCTGTTGCGCAGAACACCGGCCGGCCTTTGCGCCGGCCGCGACACCGTTCCCCGTTGCCGCCGCAATCGCCGGCGACTAGAAGCCGGGGATGCCCCGCGACGACCTCGCCCCCGCGCCCACCGCCGCCGACCGGCGAGTCGCCCTCTGGCTGCTGATCTGTTGCAGCATGATTTTCGCCATGGTGGTGATCGGCGGCATCACGCGCCTCACCGAATCCGGACTCTCGATCACCGAGTGGAAGCCGGTCAGCGGCATCATCCCGCCACTGAGCGAGGCGGAATGGCAGGCGGAGTTCGACGGCTACAAGCGCATCCCAGAATATCAGCAGATCAACCGGGGCATGACGCTGGAAGAATTCAAAGGCATCTACTGGTGGGAATTCATCCACCGGATCTGGGGCCGTCTCATCGGCGTGGTTTTTCTGATTCCATTTGTCTGGCTGCTGCTGCGGCGCGACATCCGCCGCGAAATGATCCCCCATATGGTCGCGCTGTTTGTGCTCGGCGGACTGCAAGGCGCGCTCGGCTGGTACATGGTGAGCAGCGGCCTGGCGGAACGCACCGATGTCAGCCAGTACCGGCTGACGGCGCATTTCCTGCTGGCGCTGGCGATCTTCAGCTACGCTCTGTGGCTGGCGCTGACATTGCTGCGCCGCGGGGCGATCAGCGACACCGCAGCGATTCGATTACGCCCGCATTTATGGCTGACAGTCCTGTGCCTTGCGCTAACGCTGACCTTCGGCGGCTTCGTCGCCGGGCTGAATGGCGGGCTGGTCTATAACAGCTTCCCGCTGATGGGCGGACAACTCATCCCCGGCGATGCCTTTCAGCTTCCCTGGAGTCCGTTCGAGGATCCCGTGACTGCGCAATTCATCCATCGCTGGCTGGCGATCGCGAGCGTGCTGCTGGCGATCGGTCTGTGGCTACGCCGGGGAACCGTCAGGGCCACGACAGCGAAACCTATCGGATTGCTGGCCGCCATGTCCCTGATCCAGGCCGGCCTCGGCATCGCCACGCTGCTGCTGATCGTGCCGATCCCGCTGGCGGCCGCCCATCAGGCCGGTGCGGTGGTGTTGTGGACGCTGGTGCTGTGGTCGCTGCACGCGACGCGGCAAACTTCCGCGAGACGGTAGCCAGCCACAGCCTGGCGGGCTAACTTGCGCGCTGCATTTTCAGGGAGCGCACAATGGAACCGGTGAAATGGGGCGTGATCAGCACCGCCAAGATCGGCGTCGAGAAAGTCATCCCGGCGATGCAGAAGAGCCGGCACTGCAAGATCGTCGCCATCGCTTCCCGCGATCTCGCCCTTGGCCGCAAATGGGCGGATAAGCTCGGCATCCCCAAGGCCTATGGCAGCTATGAAGAGCTGCTGGCCGACAAGGAGATCGAGGCGGTCTACAACCCGCTGCCCAATCACCTGCATGTGCCGCTGTCGATCAAGGCGGCGGAAGCCGGCAAGCATGTGCTGTGCGAGAAGCCGCTCGGCCTCGACGCCAAGGACGCGCAGCGCCTGGTCGCCGCCCGCGACAAGAGCGGCAAGCTCATCGCCGAGGCCTTCATGGTGCGCTATCACCCGCAATGGCTGAGAGCGCGCGAGATCGTGCGCAGCGGCAAGATCGGCGAGTTGAAGGCGATCCAGGGATTCTTCAGCTACATGCTCACCGATGCATCGAACGTGCGGAACAAGGCCGACATCGGCGGCGGCGGTCTGCTGGATATCGGCGTCTATCCAGTGGTGACGTCGCGATTCATGTTCGGGGCGGAGCCGACGCGGGTGGCCGCCGTCATCGAGCGCGATCCCGTCTTCAAGACCGACCGGCTGGCGAGTTGCCTGATGGATTTTCCCAAAGGCCAGGTCAGCTTCGCCTGCTCGACCCAGCTGGTGCCCTATCAGCGCATGCAGATCTTCGGCACATCCGGCCGCATCGAGATCCAGATACCCTTCAACGCGCCGCCGGACCGGCCCTGCCGCATCTTCACCGACGACGGCAGCGCCCTGGGCGATGCATCGGCCAAGGAAGAGGCGATGCCGGTCTGCGATCAATATACGCTGCAGGGCGACGTGATCGCCGAGGCGATCCGCACCGGAAAAGCCCTGGAATTCCCACTGGAAGACTCGCTGGCGAACATGCGCATCATCGATGCGCTGTTCCGGGCGGGCAAGAGCGGGACTTGGGAAGCCGTCAAGTAGTCTCCATGCCACCGGCGAGCGGGTTGGGGGGAGCGATGTCGATTTCTTGCCGAATACGACCACTCGCAGCACTGCTGGTCCTCGCCTGCGTCCTTCAGATTCCACGGGCCGTCCTCGCCGTTGAAGTTCATCTCGCCGACGATACCCTTCTGACGGCAGCACGGCGCCGCCGGACCGGCCGAAACTGCCGGTCCTGTTCGTGCACGGCCACAACCCCACGAACAATGACACCGATTTCAACTACAAGAAGAACTGGTGGAACGACCTCGGCGCCCTGCCCTCGTTCAAGCGCGCCTTGGAAGCCAATCTCGGCCTGGGCATCGAGCCCTACTACATTCGTTTCGAGGATCAGGACCGCTCGATCGACATAGGACGCCGACGAGATAGAAGAAGCCGTCGATCTGATCCTGCACCGCCATGACCCGGGCGGCTCCGCAAATGTGCGAGTCGCGATTATCGCCTACAGCAAGGGCACCATCAGCGCGCGGAAGTATCTCAAGAACCTCGATGAGCAGCAATCCGCGTTCAACCCGATCTCGACCTTCGTAGCCATTGCCCCGCCCAACCATGGCATCAACGTGGCCAGTCTTGGTGCGTTAACCAGCACGGCGGCGCAACAACTTCTGAATGGATATGGCTTGACGGCATGCACGGCCATATTTCCCGCGGCAACGCGCGACTATATCGAACTCCTCAACGGCCACCCGATCGAAGATACGATGACGCTCGACGCCAGCGACGTGTATCCCAGCGAAGCCCCGGGGAGCCGCGCGCCCGGCGATCCGCCGGCCGACGGCATTCTGTACGTCACATTGTTCGCTGACGGGAATCGGGATTTCGTCGGCGGCGAAACCGCGTCCGGCGATTGCCAGGGACGCCGGCTGGCACTGAATCTGTCTGCCGATGCCGTGAACCTGCCCCTGGGCCCGGCGAGCATCGCAAACGGCACTGAAATCACCGTCCATCAGAACACGGTGCATTCGTTCGACGTGATGTGCCTAGCGCTATTTGCCGCGAGGTACAATCGCTCGCCGGAGGGGCAATCCTGCCGGGATAGTGGCGGCGTGCCGATCATCCCCTCGCCAGCGCGAGCGGCGGCCATGTTGACGCTCGATTTCTCCGGCAGCATGGCGTTGCAGGCCTGCGCAACCTGCGACACACGGGCACAAATCCTGAAGGATGCCACCGAGATTTTCGTGCAGCTATGGTCAGCGGTGGGCGATCCCGACGATCGTATCGGCGTCACCTACTTCCGCAGAGACATCGATCAACATGATATCGCTGGCGCGCTGCTGCCGTCCCTGGGTGACGGCGCCGACGAAGTCATCGAAGATATCGGCGACCAGTCGCCGGGCGACATGACAGCGATGGGCGGGGGCGTGCAGCGCTCCATCGAAGCGCTGGAGCCGTTGACCGATGCGGAAATCCGCCGCGTCATCCTGTTCACCGACGGCATGCAGAACGTGAACCCGATGATCCTGCCATCAGGCAATCACCATGAGATCGTCAATGAGCCGGGCCGGATAAATTCGAACGTGCTGCCTTCGGTGCCCCCGATAAGTTTGAATCAGCTTCCGGGCATTGCGGTCGATACGATCGGAATAGGCGCCGGCAATGCCTTCACCGGACTGCTAGCGAACATCGCCGGCGAGTCCGGCGGGCGGACTTGGATCACCACGGCGCCCGACAATCAGCTCCGTGAATTCTTCGTCGAGGAATTGATCAACGCCCTTCGGGGTTTCAGTCCGCAGCTCATCGACTATCGCCGCGGAGCGATCGGCACGAACGGCAGCATCGAGTCCTTTGCAGTGGAGGGCGGCGCCCGGAAGCTCGTGCTGAAACTCAGCTGGCGGCGCGGCCAGGATATGACTCTGCGGGTCGAGAAGGACGGCGTCGATGTGACGGCCGCCGGCCGCATCGTCAGCGGCGCCTTCTATAAGATCTTCGTGATCGATTTTCCGGCCAAGGGGCCAGGCGGTGCGCTCGGGTCGCGGGGCAGCTGGCGGCTGGCGATCGGCGGCAAGAAAGGTGCGGCGTACGAAGCGGCGGCTATCGTCGACACCGAGCGTGTCCGGCTCGATGGTTCCTTCATGACGAATACGGTGGTTTCGGGCGAGAGCTTGGCTTTCGAATTGCAGCCGATCGTCGATGACAAGGCCTTTGCCGGCAATCTGAAGGTCACGGCGACACTGCAAAGTCCGGCGGTCGCCATCGGCAATCTTGTCGCCGACCGGAAGAAGATCGAGGCGGTGCGCAGTCTTGAGCCGCGGATGAGTCCGGCCGAGCAGGCCAGCCTGGCGCTGACTCTCGATCCGCGGACCGCCAAGCTTCTGCAGCCTGTCACGCAAAAGGTCACACTGAAACGAACGGCCCAGGGCACCTATCGCGCCTCTCTCCGTGCCCCGTTGCCGGGGACCTATGCCGTCGTCGCGACGGTCGAACGGCGAGGCCGGCGAAATCGGGCATTTTGCGCGCCGGATCACCGTCATGACCGTTGTCGGACCGGGTCCTGCAGATTCGAAGGCGAGCCGGATCAGTGCGGTCGACAATGGAACGTCAAAGAACCAGCGCTACGTGACCCTTGTCGTTGCGCCGCGCAATGCGGGGAATGTGCATCTCGGCCCCGGCTATGCCTCGGCCATCTCGGTCGAACTCTCCCAGGGACGAACGATCGGCGGCGCAGAGGATCTTGGCGACGGCCGTTACATGCTGGTGCTGGCTGTCGCGGCAAAGGCCGATCCGGATGTGAAATTGGCGATGGGCGGCGTCACCCTTTATGCCGGGCCGTTGTCAAAAATTGCAGCAAATACCGCGCGCTAGGCCGCCGTTGTAGCAGCGATATGAGCCTTTTTCGCCTTGTGTGACGAGGCGTCGGCGGGATAGCTTTTGATCAAACGGTCAGGAAATGAAGAACCACTGACCGGAACCCTGAACATAAGGAGGCAAATCATGACAGGGAGCAGTCTTCGTCTAGCGGTGCTCGGCAGCGCGGCCGCGATCGCGGTTGTCGGAATCTCCGCCAGCGCCGGCGCCGAAATGCTGCAGAGCGTCGGCAAGGGTGAAGGCGAGGTCGCGATCGTTGCGTGGCCCGGCTATATCGAGAACGGATCCACCGATAAGAATTATGACTGGGTAACCGGCTTCGAAGCAGCGACCGGCTGCAAGGTTACGGTCAAGACCGCCGGCAGCTCCGATGAGATGGTGTCGCTGATGAATGGCGGCGGCTTCGATCTGGTGACGGCGTCGGGCGACGCGAGCTTGCGCCTGATTGCCGGCGGCACGGTGCAGGAAGTCAACACCGCGCTGATCCCGAGCTGGAGCACGGTCGACGAGCGTCTGCAGAGCGGCGCCTGGCACACGGTCGGCGGCAAGCATTACGGCGTGCCCTATCAGTGGGGCCCGAACGTGCTGATGTACAACACCGAGGTGTTCAAGGACGCGCCGAAGAGCTGGAACGTGGTGTTCGAGGAACAGAACCTGCCCGACGGCAAGTCCAACAAGGGCCGCGTGCAGGCCTACTATGGTCCGATCTACATCGCCGATGCGGCGCTGTATCTGAAGGCGCATAAGCCGGAACTGGGCATCACCGATCCCTATGCTCTGACGCAAGAGCAGTTCGATGCCGCCGTCGACTCTGCTGCAAGGGCAGCGGCAGATCGTGCAGAAGTACTGGAGCGACGCCACCGCGCAGACCGAGGACTTCAAGAACGAAGGCGTGGTCGCCGCGACATCCTGGCCGTACCAGGTCAACCTGCTGCATGGGCGAAGGCAAGCCGATCGCCAGCACCGTGCCGGAGGAAGGCGCCACCGGATGGGCGGATACCACGATGATGCACGCCCAGGCGCCGCATCCGAACTGCGCCTATATGTGGCTCGAGCATTCGCTCGACCCGAAGCTGCAGGGCGATCTCGCCTCCTGGTTCGGTTCGGTTCCGGTGGTGCCGGCTGCCTGCAAGGGCAACGCGCTGCTGACCGACGAGGGCTGCAAGACCAACGGCTTCGAGAACTTCGACAGGATCTCGTTCTGGAAGACGCCGGTGGCCGATTGCGGCGACGGCAAGACCTGCGTGCCTTATAAGGAATGGAGCGCCACCTATCAGGGCGTCCAGTCGGGCATGTAATTCTTTACTGAACGGGCGGTCGCCAGGATGGCGGCCGCCCGTTTTTCATCGGTACTCGATACATCCATGACCGACGCAACATCGACCGCCGTCTCGTTCCGGCAGGTGAGCCGCCACTACGGCGACGTCCGCGCCGCCGACAATCTCACCTTCGATATCGCCGACGGCGAGTTCTTCTCCATGCTGGGGCCGTCAGGGTCGGGCAAGACGACCTGCCTGCGGCTGATCGCGGGTTTCGAGCAGCCGACCAGCGGCGACGTGTTCATCCATGGCAAGCTGATGACCGGCGTGCCGCCCTATGACCGGGACGTCAACACGGTCTTCCAGGACTATGCGCTATTCCCCCATATGACCATCGGCGACAACGTCGCCTATGGGCCGATGATCCGCGGCGTGCCGCGGGAGGAGCGCCAGCGGCGCGCCGAGGAGATGCTGACCATGGTGGCGCTGGGCGGCCTCGGCGGCCGCAAGCCGAGCCAGCTCTCCGGCGGACAGCGGCAACGCGTGGCCTTGGCCCGCGCCCTGATCAATCAGCCGAGCGTGCTGTTGCTGGACGAGCCGCTGGGCGCGCTGGATCTGAAGCTGCGCGAGCAGATGCAGGTGGAACTCAAGTCCATCCAGCGGCGCGTCGGCATCACGTTCATCTATGTCACCCACGACCAGGGCGAGGCGCTGTCCATGAGCGACCGCGTGGCCGTGTTCAACAAGGGCCGCATCGAGCAGATCGGCTCGCCAACGGAAATCTACGAGCATCCGGCGACCACCTTCGTCGCCGGCTTCGTCGGCATTTCCAACATCCTGTCGGGCGCGGTGGCAGCGACAATCCAAGGTGCGCCCGCCGCCTTCTCCATCCGGCCGGAAAAGATCACCATGGCGTTCGAGGGCGATGCCGCACCGCCGGCGGGAAGCTGCGCCGTGCGCGGCACGATCGACAGCCTGCTCTATCTCGGCGCGGCGACGCGCTTCAATGTGACGCTGAACGACGGCGGCGAATTGACCGTCATCGAGCAGAATCGCAGCGGCGGCAACCGCAGCGTCAGCGCTGCCCAGGGCCGGCCGGTCATCCTCTGGTGGGAGCGCGGCCATATGCAGGCGATGGCCGACAGCGCCGCCGGCTCATGACCGCCGGAACTTTCAACGGCCGCGACACAACGCCTGGCACGCTCCGGCGGCTCTCGACTTATCTCTATCTGCGGCCGCGGCTGGTTCTTATGCTGCTGCTGGTGCCGCCGCTGCTCTGGCTCGGCGTGATCTATCTGGGATCGCTGTTCGCGCTGCTGGCGCAGAGCTTCTTCTATGTCGACGATTTCTCCGGGCTCACGGTCTACGAGCCGACGCTCCGAACCTATGCCGAGCTTTTCCGCGCCGCCAACATCACCATCATCCTGCGCACGGTGATGATGGCGGCGGTGGTGACGCTGATCTCCGCCGCGATTGCTTTTCCCCTCGCCTATTACATGGCGCGCTATGCCGGAGTCCGCGCCAAGGCCTTCTTCTATCTCGCGGTCATGCTGCCGCTCTGGTCGAACTACCTGGTGCGGGTCTATGCCTGGAAGCTGATCCTGGCGAAGGAAGGCGCGCTGACATGGATCTTCGGCAAGATCCATATGTCCTGGCTGATCGACGGAATGCTGGCGCTGCCGGTGGTCGGCGGCCCGTCGCTGTCGTCGTCCTATATCGGAACCTGCATGGTTTTCGTCTATATCTGGCTGCCCTTCATGGTGCTGCCGATCCAGGCGGCGCTGGAGCGGGTGCCGCGGTCGCTGCTGGAAGCTTCGGCCGATCTTGGCGCCAAGCCGGCGGAGACCTTTCGCAAGGTGATCGTGCCGCTGTCGATTCCCGGCATCGCCGCGGGATCGATCTTCACCTTCTCGCTGACTCTCGGCGACTACATCATTCCCAATCTGGTGGGGTCGTCGCGGCCCTTCATCGGCATGGTGGTCTATGCCCAGCAGGGCACGGCGGGAAATCTGCCGCTGGCCGCCGCCTTCGCCATGGTGCCGGTGATCGTGATGGCCGGCTATCTGGCGCTGGCCAAGCGCTTCGGAGCCTTCGATGCCCTCTAGCGCCCGCGCCGGTCAGCGGCCCGGCTGGGGCCTGAAGCTCGCCGCAGGGTTCGGGCTCGCCTTCCTGAATCTGCCGCTGGCGTTCATCCTGCTCTATGCCTTCTCCACCGACGACCGCAGTTTCAGCTTTCCGCCGCCGGGACTGACGCTGCAATGGTTTGGCGTCGCCTGGGAACGGGACGATATCTGGGAGGCCCTGTCGCTGTCGGTGCGGGTGGCCGTGGCCGCGACGCTGCTGGCCCTGTTCCTGGGCACCTGCGCTGCCGCTGCCATGTACCGCTTCCGCTTCTTCGGCAAGGAATCCGTCACGCTGATGATCCTGCTGCCGATCGCGCTGCCGGGCATCGTCACGGGCATCGCCCTGCGTTCGGCCTTCGTCATCGGCGATATCCCGTTCAGCTATTGGACCATCGTGCTGGGTCACGCCACCTTCTGCATTGTCGTTGTCTACAACAACGTCATCGCGCGCTTGCGGCGCAGTTCGCCCGCGTTGGTCGAGGCGTCCATGGATCTGGGCGCCAACAGCTTCCAGACTTTCCGCCATGTGATCCTGCCGAACATCGCCACCGCGCTGCTGGCGGGCGGCATGCTGGCTTTCGCCCTGTCGTTCGATGAGGTCATCGTGACGACATTCACCGCCGGCCAGCAATCCACCGTGCCGATCTGGATCCTGGGACAGCTCCTGCGGCCCCGGGAACGGCCGGTGACGAATGTCGTCGCGGTCTTCGTCATCGCCGCGACCTTCATTCCGATCCTGGTCGCGTACTATCTGACCCGGGATGCCCAGGACGTCGCCGGCAGCGGGAAATAGACCGGCAACCAAGATTGTGAGCCTAGGCGCAAAGTCCACCCCGACGCCCTGGCCAGATGTATACCGTATGCTTCGCGGCCATGAATGACGTGGCGCTTGCCCGGCATTTTTCCGCTGCATAGCATGAATGCATGATATCGAACCCGGACTCGCTGCCTGTACGTATCGCTGATCTTCTCGACCGCCTGTCGATTCTCCAGCGCAGCCGGGAGCGGTCCCAGAGTCTCGAGCCGACGGAATGGGACGCGCTGCGATTCCTGGGCATGGCCAATCGCTATTCGCGGCAGCCCGATGCCGTCGTGCGGTATCTCGGCATCGCCGAAGGGCTGGTGTCGAAGGCGCTGACTGTCCTGGAAGGCAAGCGGCTGATCCGGCCAACCGCGGCCGCCGAGGATTGGCGCCGTATCAAGTTCGAGCTCACCGCGACAGGACGGGCGATCCTGGCCGAGGATCCCCTGCGCGATCTGCGGGACGCCATGTCGTCGCTTGACCGGGCCTCGCAAAGCGCGCTGGAGCATTCGCTGACCGAGCTCTTGGCCGACCTGCAGCGGCGCAACGACCGGCGCAGTTTCGGAGTCTGCCAGACTTGCAGATTCTTCCGCCGCCGCGGCGCCGAAGGCGAACCGGGCGGCCCGCACCGTTGCGGCCTCACGCAGGAGGCCTTGTCAGACGCCGACGGCAAGCTGGTCTGCGCCGAGCATGAGGCGGCGGAATAGCCGGCAAGGCGATTCGACCGGCTTGCATCCGGAAATCAACGGGAGTATGAACTTCCGCGCGGGGGTAACGCGGTCTCCCCGCCTTCCCAAGGCTTCATCGCCCAAGAACCGCTCCGGTCTCTCTGACACAGAGGACTCGAGCGATGAGCGATTCATACAACAGCATTTTCCCCGATGAACTGCGGCGGCTGATCGGCCGGCCCGATTGCCCGCCTGTGATCGATGTGCGGCGCCGTGCCGTCTTCGATGCAGCAGATAGCCTGATCCCGGGCGCCAGATGGTGCGACTATGCGGAGGCCGGCCGCTGGGCGCAGCACTTGCCTCCCGGCGCGGATATCATCGTCTATTGCGTGCATGGCCATAATGTCAGCCAAGCCGCGATTGCCGATCTGAGGCGTCTCGGCTTTCGTGCGCGCGCTCTCGCCGGCGGCATTGAGGCATACGCTGAGGACGGCGGCTTGCTGCTGACGCAAGTCAGGGATGCCTTTAGGGGGTTGGGAAACGCCGAGCCGCTGGATCACGCGGGAGCGGCCGAAGATCGACCGCATCGCCTGCCCCTGGCTGGTGCGGCGATTCATCGATCCCACGGCGGAGTTCTACTACGTTGCCGCGGATCAAGTGGAGGCGGCCGGGCAAGACCTCAACGCAACGCCCTACGACATTCCCGGCGCGGCGTTCTCCCATGACGGCGAGCTCTGCAGCTTCGATGCGTTCATCAAGAGGTTCGGCATCAAGGATCCGGCGCTCGACCGGCTTGCGGTCATCGTGCGCGGCGCGGATACCGGCCATCCGGAACTGGCGCCGCAATGCGCCGGGCTCCTGGCGGCCTCGCTCGGATTGTCGGCGCTCTACACCGACGATCACGAAATGCTGCAACACGGTTTGACTATCTATGATGCCCATTATGCCTGGTGCCGCGAGGCGTCGGCGGAAACCCATGGCTGGCCACCGGCGGCAACGGCGCAAGCGCCGAAGCAGAGGACGGGACGATGATAGAGAGCATGCGAACCGACGGCTTCGCTCCGTCATCAGCCGAAACCGGCATCAGCCTAGGCGAAGCGACGCGCCTCTGGTTCAAAGTGGGATGCCTCGGCTTTGGCGGGCCGGCGGGGCAGATCGCGCTGATGCACCGGCTGGTGGTCGACGAGAAACGCTGGGTCGGCGAAGAGCGGTTCCTGCATGCCCTCAACTACTGCATGATGCTACCGGGGCCCGAGGCGCAGCAGCTCGCCATCTATCTCGGCTGGCTGCTGCACCGGACGCTCGGCGGACTCATCGCCGGAATTCTGTTCGTGTTGCCCGGCGCGATCGTCATGTTCGGCCTCAGCCTGGCCTATGTGTGGTCGCGCCAGTTCGAGCTGTCGGCGGGCGTGTTCCTCGGCTTGAAGGCCGCGGTGCTGGCGATCGTCGTCGAAGCAGTGATCCGCATCGGGCGCCGGTCGCTGAAAAACCGCTTGATGATCGGGATCGCCGCGGCGGCGTTTCTGGCGATCTACGTTTTCCAGGTGCCGTTCCCCTTGATTGTCTTGGGCGCGGGTGTGATCGGCGCTATCGGTGCGGCCCGCAGGCCGGATCTGTTCAAGGCGGCCGGTCATGGCGGCGGGGCGGGACAGGCGGGCCTGATCGATGGCATTATCGAGAGCGGCGGCGCGACGCACACCAAGCCGCGGCGCGGACATGTCTGGCGTACCCTGCTGCTGTGGCTGCCGCTCTGGCTCGCGCCGGTTGCCGTGCTGGTCTTGCTCCTCGGACCTGACCACGTATTCAGCAAGATCTCGCTGTTCTTCAGCCAGATGGCCGTCGTGACCTTCGGCGGCGCCTATGCCGTGCTGGCCTATGTGGCGCAGGAGGCGGTGCAGGGCTATGGCTGGCTGCGGCCCGGCGAGATGCTGGACGGGCTGGCGCTGGCCGAAACGACGCCGGGGCCGCTGATCCTGGTCTTGCAGTTCGTCGGCTTCCTCGGCGCCTATCATGCGCCCGGCGCGCTGGCCCCCTGGTTCGCCGGCCTGATCGCGTCGCTACTGACGCTGTGGGTGACTTTCGCACCCTGCTTTCTCTGGATCTTCCTCGGCGCGCCCTATGTGGAGCGCGTCCGTTCCAACGCCATGCTCAGCGGCGCGCTGGCCGCCATCACCGCCGCCGTGGTCGGCGTGATCCTCAATCTCGCGCTCTGGTTCGCGCTGCACAGCATCTTCGCGGAAGTGCGGCCGTGGGAGGTTGGCGTCCTCAGTCTGCCGGTGCCGATTCTTTCCAGCATCAACTGGCTGGCGCTGGCGCTCACTGCCTCAGCGCTGGTTGCGACGCTGCGCTTCAAGACCGGGATGATTGCAACGCTGACGGCCGCCGCGCTGATCGGCGGCCTGCTTCAGGGGCTGCGCTGGTGATGTTCCGCGGACCGGTTACAGGGCGTTCGAATCTGCGTCCGGCCGTTCGTAGATCACCGGATCCTGACCGCTGGAGAAATTCTTCTCGGGGGTTGGCGTCTGAGGCAGGGCATAGAACATGGGCTCTTCGTCCTGCGGATAGTCATCGAAGGGCTGGCGCATCTCGACGCCGGTGCCGAGCTGGCCGGCCTCGTTCATCGCATCCTGCAGCTCCTGGGCCCGCCTCTGGTCCCAGGGCAGTTTGTACGAGCGCGGTTCCATAGACCCGGGCAGCCGCAACCAGACATAGATCGCCTCGCCCTCGATGAATGTGGACCCCAGCACATCGGCCGCCTGCACCTGGTCTTCGGCCCAGGCTAGCGACATCGGCTTCGGCCGGCTGAGCATGTCCGTGAGCGCAGCGTAGCCGCCGACGAAGACAACCGCCGACAGCACAACGGCCCAGCAGCGTACCCAGATGCGCCGCGGCGCCCAGATGGCCACACTGGCCAAAAGGCTGATCAGGATGACGCCGACGATGAAGATGGGGGTCACGGCATCCATGATCAGGACCCCGCCGATCGCAGAGGCTTGTAGATGCTGTTGACGCTGCCGGGCACCAGTTGGCCCTTACTATCCAGCTTGAAGCGGATTGCGGTCAATTCCTGGCCCACCTTGTACAGCGGTGCATGGGTCGATACGAGCGGTACGGTCTCGCCCTGTGCGGTCGCCCGCACGCTCGCCACCACCTGCACATCGATTGGCAAGTAATCCGCCAGTGCGCGGTAGAGATGCAGGTTGATCACATAGTCGCCGGCCGGCGTGCCACGGGTGTAGGCAACCTCGTAATTGAGATCGGTCACGTCCAGCGGCTTGCCGAGATCGTCGCGCAGCAGATTGAAGAAGTTGCCGGCTTTGTTGGAATAGCCGACCGGCCGGTCGCCCGGCGCGCGCACCCAGAGATCGACATCGGCATCCAAGCCATCCGTCCACTGGGCCTCGACAATGACATTGCCCGGCGCCTTGTCGCCGGCTTCGGTTTCCTTGGCTTTCGGATTGATATGCGGCAGCAGCAGCACGACCACTGACACGAAGCCGGCCAGCGCCAGCATGATCGTGTCGCGGAACACCGTGCCGCTATCGTCCTCGCCGAATTGATCGAACTGGTTCATCGCGTTCCTCCGGGGAATCGCGCCGGCATCAGCGGTTGTGAATCTCGCCGAGTTCGACGATGCCGGTCATCAGATTGACGGTGCCCGTCACCAGGATCTGGTAGTTGACCATCAGCCAGATATTGAGCACGGAACCGATCAGCGTCGTGTAGAGCGCGACCGACATGCCGCTGATCAGCGTCGAGACCATCGGCGCGATCGCCGATGCGTCGGCGCTGGTCTCCGGGTTGACGCCGGCCAAGGCCATGATGAAACCAACCACGGTGCCGATCAGGCCGAGGATGACCAGCAGATTGGCGATGAAGCGCACCGAGCCGATGCGGCTGGAAAGCTTCAGCTTGAGCGCGGAGGCGGCCATGCCGCGGCTGCTGGCGTCGCGGCCGCGGATCTGCGCCATGTACTTCAGCGCCAGGGACGGCTCGGGATTGAAGGGATCGAAGCGCTTGACCTTGTTCAGCTCGGCGCTGGTGCGCCAGATCTTCTGCGCGCAAATCGCCAGACCGACGAAGAACAGGGCGGCGATGCCATGGGACTGATAGGTCGAGTCCGCGTGGTGGGCGACCAGGATCCAACCCTGGAACCAGGCCGCGGCCAGGAGGGCAAAGCCGGCAAGATTGACCAGCGCGAAGCGGATCAGCAGCAGATAGGCATGGGGCATTTCTGAGTCGGCCGCGAAGGCGCTCAACCACGAACGCGACTCCGCTTCAGCGGTGCGCGGTGCCTCTGCTTCGGACTCGGCGACGCCATCGGACGTCAACTCCCGACGGAACGGGAGAATACTCTTCTCCACCATGACTCGTCTCCTAGCTGGCCTAATACCTGCGATGGTCCTCTCGGCGGCTTAAAAAACGATGTTAAATTCCCTTTCCAATGGTTAATCCTCGCAGATCCGCGGGGGATTTGCCGTGCGCGTTGTCACAATCGATACAAGCAGTTGTGCATTGTTGGGCCACTTTTGCGTGTCCGGGCAAAGCAACCGGCGAGAAGGATTCTTATCCAGGGGTTTCTTTTCCTGGAGGCCCCGGCCCAGGAAACCGGGCGCTCCAGCGGCGCCTGTCTGCTTCTGGAGTACGCAGCCGCAGGCTATTGCGGCGGCGGGATCACGCGGTCGATGACATGGATGGCCCCGTTGTAGCGGCCCGGCTTGACTTCGCGGCGGGACTCATCGAGCCTGCGCGCCATGTCCGCGTTACCCCCCGGCCGCATTCCATGAGTTCCGCGCCGCGAATCATGCAGGGCTTTCCGCCGCCGGCGGATCGCCGCCCGACCCACGACAATTGGGACCTGCCGCCCTACAACCGCTGGTCGTTCCAGAATGTGCGCAGGGTGCTGCCCACAGCCCCGGTGTCGCGCGGCGCCGGGCCGGTAGATGCGCTGCCCACGGAGACCCAGGACCTGTCGGAAGTGCGCTTTGCGGCCATGGACGGTTCGACCCGGACCCTGGCGCAGATGCTGACGGAGACCTACACCGACGGCTTCATCGTCGTGCATCGCGGGCGCATCGTCACCGAACTTTATTTCAACGACATGACGCCCTCGACCGAGCATCTCTCGCAATCGGTGGCGAAATCCCTGGTGTCGACGGTCTGCGGCATCCTTATCCATGACGGCGTGCTGGATCCGCAGGCGCCGCTGTCGCGGTATGTGCCGGAACTGGCGCGCTGCGGCTATGGCGACGCGACGCTCAACCATGTGCTGGATATGCGCAGCGGCGTGCGCTTCGACGAAACCTATGGCGATCCCGATGCCGACATCACGCTGTTCGATATCGTGACCGGCTGGCGGCCGCCGCGGGACGGCGTGCCGCTGTCGGTCTATGACTATCTGCTCACCCTGCCGAAGCAGCGGGAGCATGGCGGCGATTTCAAATACCGCTCGGTCGAGACCGACGTGATCGGCTGGGTGATGGAGCGCGCCACCGACCGTCATCTCTGCGATCTCGTCAGCCGCCATGTCTGGTCGCGGATCGGCACCGGCCATGGCGCCTATTTCACCGTCGATCGCGCCGGCACCGCGCTGGCCGATGGCGGCTTCAATGCCACGCTCAGGGACTTTGCCCGCTTCGGCCTCTTGCATCTGAATGACGGCCGCGCCATGGGGCAGCAGATCGTGCCCGCGGATTGGGTGCGCGCCTGCCGCACCGGCGATCCCAGCGTCTTTGGCGAGCCCTACAATATCCTCACGCCCGGCGGCGCCTACAGCAAGCAATGGTGGATCCGCGATGTGGAGCGCGGCATCAGCCAGGCCCGCGGCATCTTCGGGCAACTGATTTGGATCGATCCGCCAGCGCAGATGGTGGTGGTGAAACTGTCCTCCTGGCCGGAATATCTGATGCCGGAATTCTCCTACAACACCTATCGCGCCATCGAGTCGATCGCCCGGGCGCTGAATGGCGGCTAAAACGGGCCTAGCCTTTCCGTCTGGTGAAAACATCGTAAATCAGCCGTCAACGACGAGTTTCCACCCTTTTGCGAAATCTTAAGGCTGGCCTGATACCCCAAGGATGACCCCGCAGGTCACACCGGACGTTGCCCCCGGCCGCACCGGAGACCTGCCGAAGAATGCCCGCAGGGCTTAAGGGCCCAGGAGGACACATGTCCGGACAGAGCGAAGCAGCCGTCAACGGTAAGGCGCAGCGACAGGGTGCCGCGGCAAAGCGCATCCTCGTCGTCGAGGACAACGAGCTGAACATGCGCCTGTTCCACGATCTTCTGAAAGCCCATGGCTACGACATCCTCAAGGCCCATGACGGGCTCGAGGGCCTGCAGATGGCGCGGGAGCACCGCCCCGATCTGATCCTCATGGATATCCAGCTGCCGGGCATCTCCGGCCTCGCCGCCTCCAAATCGATCAAGGAGGACGACATCCTCAAGACCATCCCGATCATCGCCGTGACCGCCTTTGCGATGAAGGGCGACGAGGACAAGATCCGCGACGCCGGCTGCGACGCCTATATCGCCAAGCCGATCTCCGCGCCGAGCTTCCTGAAGACGGTCAAAGACTTCCTGAGCTGAGACCGGCACTAGATCGTCGACTCGCGCACGTCGCGCGGGCGAGAGGGGCGGAACGCGTCACAGTGAATGCTGCGGTAATGCGTTGCGCTTTGATCAACGTGCCATGACGGTTGGGATCGGCCTCGCGGTCAATGTTGGCCGTCAATCTCTGTCACCTTGACCGCGTCCCCGACAAGTCGTGAGCCGACGGCCACTGAACCACCCCGAATTCAACGAAATTGGCCCGCTGATAAGCGGCGGCGTCTTCCAGGGTGTTAGGAGCCTTGAGTCATGGCGTTGCTCCATGGAGCAAAAAATTCGCTGATCCCGCCAACCGACGCTAGCAACTCTCACGCGCGGGCCGCTTAGCAATCGGCCGCTGCATCGTTATTTGCTTTCCAGTCTCCACCCACGACGGGTCGTGATGTCGGTTTTTGGCGCCATAGCGGTCGAAGTCTGGGTAACGGCGTTACTGCTGCTGTGTGCCAGGAACGGACGCGTGATACAGAGTGGCTGATCGTCAGGACGCGCCAAATGAAGACCTCTGACATTTCCGGTTGCAGCTACGGCTCCTGCACTATTGAGGTCTTCGCCTTGACACCCTCCGAATGCCATCTTCAAATGGCCCGAGCGTAGTTGGTCGCACTTGTTGCCATGACTTGTGGTCGTGAGAACTCGTTTGTTCAGCGTTGGGATCATCGATGACTTGTGACGTCCGTATCGTACTTTCGTTCCTGCTGTCGGCGGCGATCACATTTGCAGGCAATGCACCGGCGGCGGTCGCAGTAGTGCCGTCTGTTTCAACGCCGCCCGCCGGCATCCTGCGGGTGGCGGACGGATCGAGGCACGCCGATCCGGAACTTGAGGCGCTGTTGCCAACGAGTTTGGGCGGTGTTGCGCTTATCGTCGAAAGCCAGGCAGGCACGGATCTATCGACGAAGAGCGGAGCATTCGATGTGTTCCTGAAAAGCCTTGGCAAGGAGCGCGCGGATTTTTCGGTCGCCAGCGCCTATGCGGCGGGTGGGTTGCGGGCAGAGATCGGCGCCTGGCGCGTCAAGGGTGCCGATTCCGGTCTCGTGCTGCAGAGTTTCAAGACAGCGCTGCAGGCTTCCAGCACGACGCCGTTAACGCAGGCCGAAGAGAGTGTGGGCGGCCGCAGTGTCACGCGCATCGGCGACCCGGGCCAGCTGACGCATGGGCCGCTCTATGTCGTGGCCCGCGGCGATACGCTGCTGTTCGTGCAGACGCCGGAACCTGCGCTAGCTGAAGAAGCCATCAGCAAGCTGCCGCAATAACGCGCCCGCTTTATAGCTCCGCGTTCACGATAAAGCCGGCATCTACGAGCAACGCGGCCGAAGTCACATAGCTAGCATCGTCCGATAGCAGGAAGGCGATCGCACCTGCCAGTTCAGAGGGCTTGCCGATGCGATGCAGGGCGATGCGGTCCAGGTAGTATTTCATGACATCGGGCTGATCCAACATCGAGGCACTCATGTTAGTCTCTACCGCGCCTGGCTCGATGACATTGACGCGGATCCCCCGCCCGCCCAGCACGGATCCCAACGCCTTACCCAACATGCTGATGGCGCCCTTGGTGCCGCAATAGGCAACCTGCGTGGGCGCCCCTACATGGGCTGAAATCGAGCTGATCATGACAATGGCGCCACCATGGCCTTCGGCGATCATCTGCTTAGCGCCCTCCGTGCAGACGACCCAGGTACCACGCACGTTGGTCTCGAACAGCTTGTCAAAATCCTCGATTGAGGTGGCGTCCCAGGTCATGAAGGGATTAATTGCGGCGTTCGATACGATGTAGTCGAGCCGTCCGCCGCGCTTCGCGACCTCCTTGACCATCGCCGTCACTGCCCGAGGATCGCGCATATCGGCGGTCACAGCGAAGGCTTCGCCGCCCGCTTCCTTCACCATCCGCAATGTTTCGCTGGCATCGCCGGTCGGCCGCTGGTTGACGCCGACCAGCGCACCCTCGGCAGCCAGCCGCACCGCGGTCGCCTGGCCTATGCCGGTCGTGGCACCAGTGACCAGGGCCACCTTGCCGACAAATCGACGTTCCATGACTCCCTCCTGATGGCGTGCCCTCAACAACGAAGCCGGTTCGGGAGCGCAATACGCTCCCGAACCGGACTGATCACGAGAGGCTACTGCGCGCCCGCCGTCGCCGCTAGGATGGTGTCGACATTCTCCTTGGTGACGAAGATCAAGCCTGAGTCACCGATGGCCGGCAGCGGGTTCTGCAGCCATTGGTCCATGCCCAGGTTGCGGATGATGTCGTTGTGGAAAGTGTAGAGATACGAAACCGCGAAGAAATCCATGGTCTCGTATTTCTCCATGTTGATCATCTTCACCGTGCCGTCCTTGATCGAGTTCATGAAGTCGCGGCCGGCTTCGTTCGAGGTGACGATGATCTGACCAGATTTGTCCGCTTCCGTAACTGCGCGGACGATGCCGGGACCGGCTTCGGAATCGAATCCAACCATGCCGGTCAAGTTCGGATGGCCCTGGATGATGGCCGCAGTGTTCGCTGCCACCTGCTCGACGTTGGTGCCGGATTCCTCATCCGCCACCACTTTCACATCCGGACATTCCTTGGCCAGCGCATCGCGCAGACCTTGGCGCGCGGCGATGAAGTTGCTCGCAGCCAAGAATGAGATCGTGCCGATCTCACCGGCCTTCAGCCCGGCCTCGGCATGATAGCGGCACTGGTACTGCCCGTGCTGGTAGCCGAGGTTGTACCAGTTGGTGCCGAGATAGGTCAGGCGCTTCGACATCGCCAAGTCGCCGTCGGTCACCACCGTTGGCACCTTCTTTTCGATGCACTTGTCGACCTCGGATGCAAGGGCGTCGTCCCAGCCTCCGACCACGATCACGCCCGCCGGATTTGCCGTGCATTCTGCGTCGACCGTCGCGATGAACGCCGCCAGATCCACCGACGTCGGCCCGGAAATGCGCACCTTCACGTTCAGTGCCTTGCGCGCGGATTCAAGGCCGGGATAGACCCGCTCGACAAAGAGCGGCAGATTCGAGGCATTGCTGATCCACACATATTCCTGATCGCTCCGGCTCGCATCCCCGATCGGAACGTCCAGACCTTTCGGGCCGCCCGCCGCCTGAGCACTCGGATCGGTCGCCGCGAGGATGGTGTCGACATTCTCCTTGGTGACGAAGATCAAGCCTGAAGTCACCGATGGCCGGCAGCGGGTTTTGCAGCCACTGGTCCATGCCCAGGTTGCGGATGATGTCGTTGTGGAAGGTGTAGAGATACAAGACCGCAAAGAAATCCATGGTCTCGTATTTCTCCATGTTGATCATCTTCACCGTGCCGTCCTTGATCGAGTTCATGAAGTCGCGGCCGGCTTCGTTCGAGGTGACGATGATCTGACCAGATTTGTCCGCTTCCGTAACTGCGCGGACGATGCCGGGACCGGCTTCGGAATCGAATCCAACCATGCCGGTCAAGTTCGGATGGCCCTGGATGATGGCCGCAGTGTTCGCTGCCACCTGCTCGACGTTGGTGCCGGATTCCTCATCCGCCACCACTTTCACATCCGGACATTCCTTGGCCAGCGCATCGCGCAGACCTTGGCGCGCGGCGATGAAGTTGCTCGCAGCCAAGAATGAGATCGTGCCGATCTCACCGGCCTTCAGCCCGGCCTCGGCATGATAGCGGCACTGGTACTGCCCGTGCTGGTAGCCGAGGTTGTACCAGTTGGTGCCGAGATAGGTCAGGCGCTTCGACATCGCCAAGTCGCCGTCGGTCACCACCGTTGGCACCTTCTTTTCGATGCACTTGTCGACCTCGGATGCAAGGGCGTCGTCCCAGCCTCCGACCACGATCACGCCCGCCGGATTGGCCGTGCATTCCGCATCGACGGTGGCAATGAAGGCCGCCAGATCCACCGACGTCGGCCCGGAAATGCGCACCTTAACATTGAGAGCTTTGCGCGCAGCCTCCAGACCTGGGTAGACCCGCTCGACAAAGAGCGGCAGGTTCGAGGCATTGCTGATCCACACATATTCCTGATCGCTCCGGCTCGCATCCCCGATCGGAACGCCCAACCCCGTCGGGTCTTCAGCACGGGCAGGCGCACCGGCTGCGATGGTCAAGAGCGCGAGTGCGCCAAACGCCATTCGTTTCATGATGTTTCTCCCTTTGCTCTCCCTTGCGCCTGATCGCTGGATGCGACCTTCAGCGCACATCTACCGATACTCTTGCGGCCAAACCGATCAGGCGCGGCCGCGGCTCCGCGCGAACTGGTCGAGCCCGACGCTGAGCAGAAGAACGATGCCCACCACGATGAGCTGCCAGAACGGGTTGATGTGGGCGATGATCATGGCGTTTTGCAGCAGCGCCATGAGTAGCACGCCCAGCAGCGCCCCAAAGATTGTGCCGACGCCGCCGGCCAGGCTGGCACCGCCCAGGACCACCGCGGTGATGACCTTCAGCTCGACTCCCTGTCCAGCTAGCACGACGGCGGTGTTGAGCCGCGACGCCAGCAGCGCGCCGGCAAGCCCGGCCAGGAAGCCCATGATCAGGAAAAAGCTGAACACCGTGCGATCGACATTGATGCCGGACAGCTTCGCCGCCCGGGCGTTGCCGCCGATGTAATAGGCCTGCCGGAAATAGCGCGTACGACCCACCAGAAAGGCAAACCCGATTGCGATGACGACCATGAACCAAAACGGAGAGTAGATGCCCAGAAGCTTCGTCTGGCCGAAGATCGTGAAATCGTTGCCGATGTTGGTGACGCCGGCGCCGGAGACGAGCTGTAGGCCACCCCGATAGATCGACAAGGTCGCCAGCGTCGCGATCAGTGCGTTGATCTTGAACCGCGTCACCAGCACGCCATTGATGCCGCCCAGCAGCACGCCCCACACGCAGCCCACCAGGAAGGCGGGGAGCGGCGGGAAGCCGAGATACTTTGCCGCCAGGGCGGCCATGATTCCAGAAAATGCCAGGATACCGCCGATCGACAGATCGAACATACCGCTGATCATCAGCACCATCATGCCGCAAGCGAGTATTCCGGTCTGCGCGGTGTCGAGCAGAACGACTGCGGCGTTCGCTGGGCGAGGGAATGTGTCCGGCTCGAGGATGGTCATGCCGGCGATCAGCGCAAGGATCAGGACGATCAGCAGCAGCTGACGCTCCGTTGCGATCAGCACGAGCAGGCCTTTCTTGCGCAGATGATCCTTCGCTGCGCTTGGAGCGACTTCGGTGCCCCCGTCGGGCGAGGTGGCGTCGCCGCTCATGCCGCTACATCTTTCTGATACGATTTGGACGTGTTGATCGCCGCGAGCTCCAGGATGCCGATCTCCGTCGCTGTCGCAGCATCCAGTTCGCCGGCCACTCGGCCCTCGGACATGACCACGATACGATGCGCCAGGGCGAGAACCTCCGGCAAGTCGGATGACACCACCAGCAGCGCCAGGCCGTCGGCGGCGAGATTGCGTAGGATTCGGTAGATATCGGCTTTGGCGCCGACATCGACGCCCCGCGTGGGCTCGTCCACGATCAGGATGCGCGGATGACGCGCCAGCCATTTGGCAAGCAGTATCTTCTGTTGATTGCCGCCGGACAGGTTGCGCACCTCGCGGTCGATGCTGGGTGTCGTGACCCGCAAATCGTTGACGTAGCGCTGGCTGACCTCACGCATCTCGCTTCTGGAAAGCAATCCGGAATGGGTATAGGCCGCCAGATTGGCGGCGATCACATTGGCGGTGATGGTGAAATCGATGAAGAGGCCGCCATCCTTGCGGTCCTCCGGCAACATTGAGATGCCTGCAGCCATGGAATCCGCGGGGCTGCGCGGCCGCAGCTCGCGGCCATCCACCAGGATGCTCCCGGATTGTATCGGCCGCGCGCCAAAGATTGCTTCGCAGGTCTCGGTGCGGCCGGCGCCCAGCAGGCCGGCGAGACATAGGATTTCGCCATACCGAAGGGAAAACGACGCAGACGCGACGCGGTCGGCAACCAGATCTTGCACTTCGAGCGCGACCGGCGCATCTGGCGCGGCGCGGCGATGGTCCGGCTCGAACGAAAGCTCGCGCCCCACCATCAACGAGATGAGGTCGCCGGGCGTTACCTCGGATGTTCTGCGCACGCCGGTCAGGCGGCCGTCTTTCAGCACGGTCACGCGGTCAGAAATTTCGAAGATCTCGGCCATACGGTGCGAGACGTAGATGATAGAAACGCCCTTGGCGGCCAAGCGCCTGATGACGTTGAACAGATGGCGCCCTTCCTTGATGGTCAAGGAAGACGTGGGCTCGTCCAGAATGAGCAGCTTGAGATCATGCGATAGGCCCTTGGCGATCTCGACCATCTGCTGCTGGCCCGGCGACAGCTCGGCGACGGGCGTACGCGGGTCGATATCGACCTCCAGCTCCGCCAGGATCCGCCGCGTCTCCTCGAACATCGGCGCACGCCGGATCACACCCAGGGCATTCACCGGCTGGCGGCCGGCAAAGACATTCTCGGCAACGCCAAGCGCGCCGACCAGGCTGCGCTCCTGATAGACCATGGCGATGCCGGCATCAGCGGCGCCCTGTTCGTTGAGATTGGCGATCGACGTGCCGTCCAGCTCGATGATGCCGCTGTCCGGCTGATAGACGCCGGCGACGAGATGCATGAGCGTCGATTTGCCGGCGCCATTTTCGCCGATCAACGCCATGACCTCGCCGCGGCCAACCTCGAAAGAAACGCCGTCGACGGCGCGAACGCCCGGGAATGTCTTGGTGACAGTACGCACGGCCAAACGCGGTTGTTGCACGGACACCCCTCCGGCACTTGTCCCACCCGTGGCG
Organism: uncultured Alphaproteobacteria bacterium; assembly: GCA_963816235.1. Taxonomy (GTDB): domain Bacteria; phylum Pseudomonadota; class Alphaproteobacteria; order Dongiales; family Dongiaceae; genus DATKFM01. The sequence continues at coordinate 565,551 of CAWFKD010000001.1, forward strand.
CCCCCTGACGTCATGCGGAAATCTGCGGCGCGCTATAAGATGTCTCTGACGCCATTTTGGCCAAAGACCTACCGAAAATCGGCAAACATGGCACGGGCACCCCCCTTTGCTACGGATGCAGGCGTCGCTGCCAAGCCGACAGTCCCCGTTTGTCGATCGCCGCACGGCAACGATGCCCATCGGGGCCTGAGGGTGTCAATAGGTTTTGTAGCTGTTCTACTGTTGACCCTATGAAGACTTCGGGCCTGATTGCGATCTCACGCCGGCACCCGCTCAGTTCTTTCTAACCTTTCTTGCCTTCACATCGCGCCGGCGTTCACCTTGCGCGCGACTCGCGCCGCCACCCAAGGATCCGGTCCATATATTCTGCTTTTCGCGATCCATGCGCTCGGCGACGTCGCGTGCGATGTCGCGCAGGATCTCTTCGGAGAGGCGTTTCAATTCGTGATAGAGCTGGCTGATCAGACGCAGGTGGCTGCCCATTTCGTGGAATGCGCGCATCGGATCGTGCGCTGCGACGGCTTCATAGATGCTGGTGTGGTCGCGCACCGAAAGACGGTCCGCATCCGGCATGTGGATCGTGATCGTGCGCTGATCCAGCAGCCACTCGACGAGGATATCGTAGACCGCAGCGAAGACCGGATTTCGCGTGATGACGTTGAGCTCGTAGTGGAACGCGACGTCCGTGCGAATGAACTCGGCCGTGTTTCCAAGCGCTGAAACATTGGCGTCCAGGGCCTTTTTCAGCCGTGCAATATCCTCATCCGTCGCCACTTGCGCGGCCTGCCAAGCGACGCCGGCCTCGAACAAAAGGCGCGCCTGCTCCATCTGCGCCTGCCCCGGCGCACTTGCGGAGATACGCTTCACGAAGCCAGTCAGCTGGTCGATGAGGAATCTGCTGGTCGGCGCAGTCACCCGCGCGCGGCTGCCGCTGGTGACGTCCACGAAACCTTGCTGCTGCAACAGGAACAGCGCCTCGCGGACCGACGGCCGGCCAACGCCAAAGCGCTCCGCCAGGGTCTTTTCCGACGGAAGCTGGCTGCCGACCGTGTATTCGCCGCTGGTGATCGCTTTCTCAAGAAGCTCGACGATTTCGTGCGATCGCCTGCGGCGACCAACGGTTTGACTGGACGCGGTCTTCATTGCGGAATGCTCAATCTATGATGGGCCGGGCACCCAACATCCGGTGCGGTCAGAGGTCATTATCGGCTGTGAGGTCAGCTGAGCGTTATGCACCGAACATTGCGCTCTGCAACCTATTGCGGCCACCGGCATCAGGCAATGTCAAGATGAAGACATGTCGACAGGGCATGCATTTGAAAAGAAAGATTGCCACTCGACTATCGACAAAATACATGTTTTTCAATTTGTTAACTGTATGACAGCGGATGCACTCGCCGCCGAGTATGCTGTGATCAATCTGCAAGCAGGCCAACGCATTTGATCAAATGTCAATAGGCTGACAGGCTATTGACCCTTATGGTTTGGACTGCCATCCTCGGTCCGTCAAAGCAAGCTGCAACGTGCATGCAACGAGGCGCGGTGCTGCGACAAGGGGAATACAAATCGCTCAGAGGTGAGACAGCTCGGCCCGTCGTCGGCGCCTTGGCGCCGCCCGACGGCCGGAATTGTTAGAGGCCACGGACTTGCTTGTGCCAATCCAGCAGATCGTCACGTTTGCGAGCGATCCGTTTCGCGGCAATCCCGCCTTTGTCATTACGCCCAGCGCGCCGCTGCCTGCACCAATTCTGCATCAGCTGTGCAGTCACCTGCATGAAATAATGATCGCGGTCATCACGCCGAAAGACGGCGGCCTTGGCGTCAGCTTTGTGACACCGACCGGATTCCATCCCGGGGCCGGCCACGCGACTCACGCGGCCGCCTGGGTGGTGCTGAAGACGCTCAGGCCCGACGAGGCGGGCGTCGATCTGTACCTCGATTCCGGCGAGCAACGCTCGGTTCGTACTGACGGCGATTCCATTTCCGTGGATTGGCCCATCATACCCTACATGAGCGTCGATCTGTTGGCGCCGTTGCGCGATGCCCTGGGCGTTCAGCCGCTCGCCACCTACAGCTCCACCTTCGGCGCGATTGCGGTTTTCGACAGCGAAGATACGGTGGCGAAGCTGGCGCCGGACCTCGGCAAGATCCTCAATCTGCAGGCGGATACGGTCATAGTCACGTCGCCGGCGCGGAATGCGGATTTCGCCATTCGGGTCTTTGCGCCTAAGCTGGGGCTGCCGGAAGATCCCGTCTGTGGCACTGCGCATCGCGTTCTGACGCCGTTTTGGGCGGCCAAGACCGGGCGCCGCTCGCTTGTCTCGCACCAGCTCTCAGATAGAGGCGGCGAACTTTTCTGCAAGTTGCATGACGACGTGGTCAGCATTTCCGGCCGGGCGACGCCGTTCCTGACCGGCTCGATCGATCTGCCGTCTTGAGCATGGCGATGTTCGACAACCTGCCCGCGACTGGACAGCTTGTTGCGCTGAGAAACACTGAAGCCGAGCTTGTGGTCGCGCCATCCTGCGGCGCGCGCATCGTGACGTTCCGCGCCAAGGGACGCGACATCCTGCGGCCGACGACGCGGGAAGCGTTGGATGGCGCCTTTGTCTATGGCTTCGCGGCCTTTCCGCTGATGCCCTATTCCGGGCCAATCTTCGGCGACGGATTCCGATTCCAGGATGAGTGGCATCCGCTGGGGCGCAATGTGCCGACGGAACCGAGCGCCACCCACGGCGAGGCGTGGATTCGTCCGTGGTCAATCGCCGCGCGGTCGGATGCCGAACTGCGACTCACGATGGAATATGCGCCTTCCGTCGACGATTTTCCGTTCGCCTGGCGCGGTGACATTGCCTACCGCCTGGAACGACTCAGCCTGATCATTGACCTTAAGGTCACCAACCGCAGCCACCGGCAGATGCCGGCGGGGCTCGGCCTCCATCCCTACTTCCCCAAGGCGCCCGGTATGATCCTGACATTCGAGTCCACAGGTGTCTGGCCGCCCGACGCGCCGGACGCCGTCGGCAAGGGCGTCGCGCCGCTGGAGGTCGGCCTCGACTTCCGCGGTGGCCAGGATGTCAGTGGCATCGTCTTCGATCGTTGCTTCGAAGGCTGGGATGGCCGCGCCTCCCTCTCGGCGGCGGACGGCTGGACCACCAGGATCGAGGCCGACGGGACGTTCGGCAAGCTGCAGATCTATGATGCCTGGGACTACCCCTACATTTGCGTCGAGCCGGTCACCAATGCCAATGACGGATTCAACCGCGCCGCGGCGGGCATGCCCGGCCACGCCGTGACCATTCTCGAGTCCGGGCGTAGTCTGTCGGGTCGGATCATCATCACGCCATCGCAGGATGGTGCCGGATCGAGCGCGTGACGGAGGAGGATCGCAGGATGGACCGCAGCATCAAGTTGTTCGGAACCGATGAGCCGGCGCCGCAGCGGCGCTTGCTGACCGCCGGACCCGTCACCGCGACGCTTGAGAACGGCCAATTGCGCTGGATCAAGATCGGCGAAGCCGAGGCGATCCGCTCCATCTCCTTCACCGTGCGGGACCGCAACTGGAGCACGCCGGTTCCGCAGATCACCAATCTGAAGATCGACGAAAGCGGCGGCGGCTTCAGGGTCGAAGTCGATGCGTTGTGCCGCACCATCGACGGCGATCTGGCCTGGCGCGCGGAATACACCGGCACACGAGACGGCACGATCCGTTGCATCGGGACGGCGAAGACGGACAAGGACTTCCTGACCTGCCGCACCGGCTTCGTCATCCTGCATCCGCTGACGGGTGTGGTCGGCAATCCGATGAAGATCGAACATGTCGACGGTTCGACCGAGCAATCCACGATACCGGAGCAGATTCTTTCGGACCAGCCGTTCCTGCTGGTGCGGGCGATGACCCACCAGCCGATGCCGGGCGTCGCGGCGCAGATCCGCATGGAAGGCAATTCCTGGGAGACCGAGGATCATCGCAACTGGACCGACGCCTCCTTCAAGACCTATTGCCGCCCGCTCTCCCTGCCCTATCCCTATACGATTGCGGCCGGCGGCGAAGTGAAGCATACCGTAACACTCACCTTCTCCGGCAAGCTGCCGACTGTGCCCGCTAGATCGGGCGGTGCGGTGCAGGTGAAGCTTGGAAGAGAGGCTGGGCGCATGCCGCGGATCGGCCTCAGCGTCCTGCCGGAGGACGCCGCACGCGCGCTGTCGGTTGCCGAGCTGGTGCGACAGGCATCGCCACAGCATTTGAACTGCCGGATCGATCTAAGGGCCAGCGACTGGGAGAAGCAAGTCTCGCTCTATCGCGATCTGTCCGCCAAGACCGGGGCGGAAACCGTCCTGGAAGTGATTATTCCAGGCGCAGCCGCGCCAAATGCGGAATTGCAGCCGGTCGCCACGGCAGTCAACAAGGCCGGCCTCAAGCCAGCAGCCCTCGTCGCGACGCCGGCCGCAGACCTGAAATCCTATCCGCCGGGAACGCCGTTTCCCGACAACGTGCCATCATGGGCCGATATCGCCGCCGCTGCGCGCCGGCATTTTCCCGGTGTGCGGATCGGCGGAGGTATGCTCTCCAATTTCACTGAGCTCAATCGCAAGCGGCCGCCGATAGGACTCTTCGATTTCGTCACCCATGCGACCTCCGGCCTGGTCCATGCGGCGGACGACCGCTCGGTGATGGAGACGCTGGAATCCGTCGGCCACATCATCCGCGCGACCAAGGGCATCATCGGCGACAGCGCCTATCGCATCGGCCCCTCGCATATCGGCAACAGCTTCAATCCTTATGGTGCGGACTATACGAAAAATCCCGACAACCAGCGCGTGACTATGGCGCGGATCGAGCCGCGCCATCGCGGCTTGTTCGGCGCCGCCTGGCATTTGGGCTACATCTCACAAGTCGCCCATGGCGGCGTGGAAGCCGTCACCCTCGCCTCACCGGTCGGAGAGTTCGGCATCGCCTATGCGAAACTCGCCCACGCGCAGCCCGGCTTCGATGATGCCGGCGCCAAGGTCTATCCGGCCTTTCATGTGATCCGGGGCTTGAGCGCGGCCGCCGGCCAGCCCCATGTCGGCGCGGCATCGGCCGATACCGAGCGCCTGCGCTGCGTCGCGTGGCGCAATGGGCAGACGCTGCACCTGTGGCTGGCGAATCTGCACGATCAGCCGCTGGACGTGGAATTGGAGGGCTTCCCGCGCACCGGAACGCTGACCGCGCTGGACGAGCAAAGTTTCGATGCCGCGGTAAAGGACCCCACGTTCGGCGACAAGGCTGCCGCTTTCTCCGGCATATCGGCGCAATTGGCGCCGCTGGCGGTCGCCTGGCTGACGTTCGGGGGATGATATCATGAAGACCATCGTGTTGGGCGGCGGGATCATCGGCACCACCACCGCCTATTACCTCGCCAAGGCCGGCCATGAGGTGCAGCTGATCGACCGGCAGAGCGACGTGGCGATGGAGACCAGCTTCGCCAATGGCGGTGTGCTGCACACCAGCGAGGCCGAACCGTGGTCGCAGCCCGGCATGCCGGGCAAGGTGCTCTCCTGGATGGGTAAGGAGAACGCGCCGATGCTGCTGCATCTGCGCGCTTTGCCGTCGATCTGGCGCTGGGGCCTGTCATTCATGCGCAACTGCTCGCTGGAACGCTATCGCTTCGCGGCCGCGATCAATCTGCGCCTTGCCTTGCACACGCTGGCGGTCATCAAACAGATCCGCGCAGAAGCCGACCTCTCCTACGACCTGTCGCAAAAAGGAACGTTAAAGATCTATACGCAGCAGGAAACGCTGGACAAGAACACCGCAGAGTCCGCGCTGCTGCGGCCGCATGGCATGGTGTTCGAAGCGGTCGATGCGGCGCGCTGTGTGGCAATCGAGCCCGCCCTGGCGCCGATCAAGCACACGCTTGCCGGCGGCATCTATGCGGCGCCGGACGAGCATGGCGATTGCCATAAGTTCGCGCAAGGACTGCGGAAGCATTGCGAGGAAAAGCTGGGCGTGAAGTTCAACTTCGGCACCGAGGTGCGCGGCTTCACCCGTTCCGGCGACAGGATCAGCGCGGTGGAGACGAGCAACGGATCATCGCAGGCGGATGCCTTCGTCGCGGCGATGGCAAGCTACACTCCCGCTCTGGTCAAGCGCCTGGGCGTCAACCTGCAGATCTACCCGGCCAAGGGCGTCACCGTGACCGTGCCGGCGGCAAGCTGGCCGGATGGGCCGCAGGTTCCGATCATCGACGATTCGCGCTTGTTCGGCCTGATCCGGCTGGGCGACCGCTATCGCTGTTCCGGCTCGGTCGAGTTCGACGGCTGGAACACGACGCCAAGCGCGCCGCGCGGCAAGGCGATCGTCGACAACGTGATCAGCGTGTTCCCGCAATTCGCCCGCTGCTATGACCCAAGTAGCGCCAAGCTGTGGGCGGGCCTGCGGCCGATGGCGGCCTCCGGGAGCCCCTATCTCGGCGCCACACCGATCAAGAATCTGTACCTCAATTGCGGCCACGGACATCTCGGTTGGACGCTGTCCTGCGGCTCGTCGCAGATCGTCGCGGACATCGTCTCCGGCCGAAAGCCGGCCATGGATATCACCGGCCTCACCCTCGACACCCATCACTGAACCTCCCCGAAAGAAGGCACGACTCCCATGTCCAAGAGTCCATCCAGGAAAAAGTCCGCAGCGCCGGTCTTCACGGCGCCCAACGGCGCGCAGTTTCTGGGCGATCCGCTGCCCTATCCCATTTCCCGTGTCGTGCGCGCGGGGGATTTCGTCATTACCAGCGCCTTCGGCGACCGCGTGCCGACGCCGGAAGAGACCGTCTATGATTCGGAAGGATTGCCACTGCCCACCGGCAAGCGGCGAAAGGCGCTGTCATTCGCCGACGAGGTACACGGCACCTTCAAGATGGTGCAGGACGCCCTGGCACTGGCCGATTGCACACTTGATGATGTGATCGATTCGCAAGTGTGGCTCAAGGATCCGCGGGATTTTCACGAGATGAACCGGATCTACATGACCTATTTCACCAAGAGCAAGCCGATCCGGTCGGTGTTCCAGAACCACTTCATGCTCGAGTTCCGGATCGAGATTAAGGTCGTAGCCTACAAGCCGCAATGAGTGGAACGGGAGAAGCCTCATGGCCACCGCAATCATCACCGGCGCCGGCACAGGGATAGGTGCAGCCAGCGCGAAGAGACTGGCCGCGGCGGGATGGAGCATTGCGCTGGTCGGCCGGCGCGCCGATCTACTCAAGCAGGTCGCGACTGAGATCGAGCGGGCCGGTGGTCGCGCGGTATGCTTGAGCTTCGATCTCGGCGACGCGGACGCGGCAAAGGCCATAGTGAAGCAGACCGCCGGGACCTTTGGCGGCATCGACGCCCTGGTTAACAACGCCGCGGTGATTAAGGTCCTGCCGCTTGCCGATTTCACCATCGACATCCTGGACCAGCATTGGGCGGTGAACATCCGGGCCCCGTTCTTGTTGATTCAGGCCGCCTTGCCGTTCCTGCAGAAAAGCAACGGCGCCGTAGTCAACATTTCATCGTCGTCGGGCACGCTCCTGCGGCCGGGCCAATCGGTCTATGGCATGACTAAGTCTGCGCTGGAGTACATCACGCGATCCCTCGCCGGAGAACTGGCTCAGCACAAGATCCGCATTAACGCGCTTGCGCTGGGACCGGTTGACACGCCGATCCACGAGACCTGGGCAACCGATCTCAAGGCCGCCTACGAATGGCTCGCCGGTCAGGTGCCACTGGGTCGGATCGCCTCGGCCGACGAGATTGCCCGATGGATTGAGATCCTGGTCTCGCCGGATTCCGGCTGGATGACGGGCGCAGTTATCCCGCTGGATGGCGGCCAAGTGCTGGATATCGCCTAGCGCCCAGCGATCGCACAATTTGGGGAAAGATGATGGTGGAAACCAAGATCGCTGGCCTGGGGCCGAACGAGCGTTTCATCGGCGTGAAGGGCAGCCGGATGAGTTTGAGCACGCCCGCTTTGCTGCTCGATCTCGATGTGCTTGACCGTAACATTACGGCCATGGCCGCGCATGCCAAGAAGACTGGAATCCAAGTTCGGCCGCATAGCAAGGGCGGCAAATCAATCGCGATCGCGCGCCGGCAAGTTGCCGCAGGGGCCATCGGCATTTGTTGCGCCACTATCGGCGAGGCGGAAGTCATTGCCGGTGCCGGAATCGAGAATGTCCTCATTACCTCGCCTGTCGTCACGCCGGGGATGATCGACCGCCTGATAACCCTGAACGGCCGCGCCAAGGGCCTGCTCGTGGTCGCCGACAATCCGGCCAATGTCGACGCACTGGCGACCGCCTGCGCCGTGGCCGGCCAGATCCTGTCTCTCCTCGTCGAATTCGACGTCGGACAAGGGCGGACCGGTACGACCAGCGTCGAAGCCGCCACTGCGCTGGCGCAGCGCATCCAGGCTTCGCCGCATCTGCGCTATGCCGGCGTGCAGGGCTATTACGGGCATCTGCAGCATGTGGCGGACTTCGGCGAGCGCAGGATCGCGGCGGAAGCGCAGATGGTCCGCCTGCGCGCATTGTTGGAGCATCTGAAGTCAATCGGAGCAGCGGCCAAGATCGTGAGCGGCGGCGGCACCGGCACTTTCGATATCGATCCCAGCGGTGGCGTTTTCACCGAAGTCCAGGCCGGTTCCTATCCCTTCATGGACCGCGAGTACGTCGAGATCGACATGTCGTCCGGCCGGTCGTCGCCCTTTGCCGTGTCACTCTATGTGCAGGCCTCGGTCGTCAGCGCCAATCGCGTGGGTTTCGCCGTGGTCAATGCCGGATACAAGTCCTTCGCCACCGAGGGCGGCATGCCCATCATCGCCAGCCCGCGGCTGACCAACGCCAGCTACAAGCTGATGGGCGACGAGCATGGCGGCATTCAATATGGTCCCGCTGGCGGAACGCTGAAAATCGGCGACACGGTGGAGTTCGTCACACCTCATTGCGATCCGACTATCAATCTCTACGACCGCTATCATTGCGTCCGCGGCGATACTCTGGTCGATATATGGCCGGTGGATGCGCGGGGACGGTAGCGGATACTGGGCGCGACACCCCCGAAGAAGCCACGATGAGCCATGCAATCAGATAGAAATGCCGCTTTGAGTCATGGGCGGCTGTGTGACAACCTTCTGCGAACGGCAGCTTGCGGATATGAACCGGAATTGCTTGCGGTTCTCGACAGCTAGACCTTCAAGACCGGGCCTGGTCTGGCTCCGCCACTATGGCGCAGATGTGCCGGAAGCGGCCGTGTAGTGAGCTTGCGGCGACACCTTGTCGGGCGGTGCACGGTGATCGGCAGATCGGCCATTAGACCCTCAAGCCGCAAGTACACTGAAACCCGAAACCTCAATCCGTGAGAGACAACCTCTTCAATTTGCTTCCTGCGAAAGCGCAATGTTTGAGCGAGAGATACAGAAAGCCCAGGCTCAACTCATTGAAAGTTGGTGCCTTCTCGCGCGGATGAAAGCAACGGCTGCCCGTCAATGGGCGGCGGTGCTGTAGCGCGTAACCACGCCCCAATCGACCTCGACACCAAGGCCCGGTTTGAGCGGCAAAGGGATAGTCCCATCCGGCCGCAGCACCAGTTCTTCCTGGGCCAGTTCGCGCCGCAGCCGCTCGTGACACAGCTGTGGCGGCAGATATTCGATGAAGGCGCAGTGATCGGTGACAAAGGCCAGATGCGCCGTCGCAGAGATGGATATCCCCGTCTTCCAGCAATGCGGAACAATGGTGCGGCCGCGCGCCTTGGCCATGTCGCAAACGATCTTGGCCTCGCCAATACCACCGACTCGGCCGACATCCGGTTGCGCCACCTGCACCTTGCCGACATCCAGCAACTCCTCGAACTCGAAGCGGGTGGCCAGCCATTCGCCATACGCGATTTTCATCGGCGCCTTCTCCACCAGCTTCGCCATCTCCCGCACATTGTCGGACCAGAGCGGCGTCTCCAGGAAGTAGATGTTGAAATCGCCCCAGTCCTTCACCGTTTGCAGGCAGGTTGCCGCATCTTCCCAAAGGTACTGCACATCGACCATCAAAGTGACGTCCGGCCCGACCGTCTTGCGCACCGCCGCCAGCACCTCGGTGTGCCGTTCATAGCTTTCGCGCATGCCGCCATGGGCATAGGGGCCATTCATGGTGATTTCGGTCTTCATCGCTTTGAAACCGAGACCCTTGGCCTTCTCGGCGGAGGCGCAGAGCGCGTCGCGGTATTCCTCGAAGCGATGCCCGGCCGGCTGTAGTGAGGCATAGGGCGTGATATGCTGCCGCGTTGCGCCGCCGAGCAGTTCGTGTACTGGCTTGCCGAGCGCCTTGCCGCAGAGATCCCACAGCGCCATGTCGACGGCGCTCATCGCATGGATGATCATACCGCGCCGGCCATTCATCGCGGTGCCCAGATACATCTTCCTCCACAATTCCCCGATCTGGAACGGATCGGCGCCGATCAGCATTTCCTTGATGCACAAACCCATCGTATGGGTGCCGGGCGCCTCGATGCAGGCCTTGGCCATCCAGGGATTGGCGTCGCACTCGCCGATGCCGGTGACGCCGCCATCGGTGCGGATGACGATCACGAAACTGTCCTGCGCGGACGAGGTGAAGCTGGCATCGTAGTCCGGCGCCAGCAAGGCGTGGCATTCGACATCGGTAATCTTCAGGCGAGGCGCGGTTCCAGAGAAGCGCGGCGAGACGGTCTCGAAAGGCATGGATGTCACCGAGTAATGGAAAGGGAGAACAGCGCTCAGACCATGGTCAGGCCGCCATCGACCGGCAGCACCACGCCAGTGATGAAGGACGCCTTGTCGGAAGCCAGGAACAGCGCCACGCTGGCGATCTCCTCCGGCGCCGCATAGCGGCCCATCGGATGCATCGCGGCAAGGACTTTCAGCCCTTCCGCCTCGCCGCCCGGCATGCCGGCGGCATAGTAGCGGGTGAGCGGCGTGTCGATGACGCCCGGCGCGATGACATTGGCGCGCAGTCCGGTCTTGGCGTAGTCGGAAGCAATGCAGCGGGCGAGATGCTGCAGCCCCGCCTTGGCCACGTTGTAAGCGACGTCGCCCTCCCAGGCGACCAGGCCGCAAACCGACCCGATGAAAATGATTGACGGGTTCTTGCCTTGAAGCAGCGCGGGGATAAGACGCTTGGACAAACGGAAGGCGGCATTGAGATGCAGCCCCATCATTTGGTCCCAAAGCTCATCTGACGTTTCATGGGTCGGCGCTGTCCGGGTCACGTCAATACCGGCGCTGTGCACAAAGATGTCGAGCCCACCGAGACCCGCGACGACTTCGTCCGCCGCGCGCTCCGTTTCGGCCTTGTCGTAGAAGTTCGCGCGCACGACGATATGCGACGCGCCGCTCGCCGGCAGAGTCTTGGCAGTCGCTTGCGCCTGCTGCGCGTGGCTCGAAGCGCCGATGGCAACCCGTGCGCCCTCGGCGGCGAATGCCCTGACGATGGCAGCACCGATGCCGCTGGAACCACCAGTCACATAAGCGCGCCGGCCCGCCAGAATACCACTCATCCCGCTATATCCCCACTGCTTCAGTCATCGCGATGAATAGCCGCCGTCGATGGCGATCGCCTGTCCTGTCATGAAGGCTGCAAGGTCGCTCGCCAAATATACCGCCAGCTCGCCCATTTCCTCGAGCTTGCCCGCGCGCGGGATCGGATGCATGCGCCGCTTCGCCTCGAGCACGGCTTCCGGGTCCGCTTCCAGCTTCGCAACTTCCAGGGCCAGCGGCGTCTCGACAAAGCCCGGGCAGATTGCATTCACCCGCACCCCCTTCTCGGCGAAATCCAGCGCCGCCGATTTGACCAAGCCGATGACGCCCGCCTTACCCGCGCAATAGCCGGCGCGCTCCTTCTGCCCGACCAATCCATACATCGATGAGACAACAATGACCGAGGCTTTGCCGCCGGCAAGCAAATGCTCGGCGGCGAAGCGCATGGCGAGGAAGGGCGGCAACAGCGAATGGTCGATGATGCGCTGGAACTCCTCGACCGGCGTGTCGAAAATCGGTGTGCGGCCGCCGGCCCCGGCGCTGACCACGATCGTATCCAAACCGCCCAAGAAGCCTACGGCCGCCACGGTCACGCGCTGCACATCGGCGGCGATCGTCGCATCGCCGGGCGCGAAGCCTGATTTGCCGAGCGCTTTCAACCCCTCGGCGGCTTCGCGTAGCACCTGCTCGCGCCGGCCGGAGAGGAAGATTGCGGCACCCTCGCGTGCCATCGCCTCGGCGCAGGCAAGGCCGATGCCGGTCCCGCCGCCATAGATCAACGCTCTCTTGCCTGCGAGCCTATTGCCCAACTTGCTCTCCTTGATGGAGCGAAATCTGCATACGATTGCGGTCGACCTTGGCGTCGTTATGGGCGAGATCTTGCCGTCCATCATTGGGATGGGTGAAGGGCGTCAGCGATCCGCCGGACGGATGCACGCGCCATGGGTGGAGTGAAAGGTTCCGTTGACGAGGATAGTTTTCCAAAATACTGGACACATATTCAGAATACGGGAATATGCTAACACGCGCTAAAAAACGGGGTCAAGCCGACCGCCCGAGGAAGAAGGGGGCCGATAAGACGTCATGGTGAACTATTTCGACAAACCGGATTACTCGGTCATTGTGGTCGGCGCCGGACGCGGCATCGGCCGTGCTGCTGCGCTGGAGCTAGCAGCACAGGGCCTTTCAGTCGCGTGCTTCGACAGCGACGGCGCCAGCGCGGAGAAGGTGGCGGCAGAGCTCAAGGCACGCGGCAACAAAGCGATCGCGGCGCAACTCGACGTGATAGACGCGGGCTCGATCCGTCCGGCAATCGAGGCGGCGGCAAAGACATTCGGCCGCATCGACGCTCTGGTGAATTGTGCCGGCATAACCGGTCGCACCAACATTCCGGCGGGTGAAGTCGACCTCGAGGACTTCGAGCGCGTTTATCACGTCAACCTGCGTGGCGCCCTTCTGCTGTCGCAGGCTGTGCTGCCGCACATGCTGCAGCGCCGCTACGGCCGGCTGCTGCACATTGCCTCCATCGCGGGCAAGGAGGGCAATGCCGGCATGACGGCCTATTCGGCGACCAAGGCGGGCCTCATCGGCATGGTGAAAAGCATGGCCAAGGACTATGTCGAGCAAGGCATCACCGTAAATGCACTGGCACCGGCGGTGATCCGGACGCCGATGGTCGACGCTCTGCCGCAGGCGACGGTCGACTACATGACGGCGAAAATTCCCATGCGCCGCTGTGGCGAGCTGGAGGAGGCTGCCCGGATGATCGCCTGGATCGTCTCGCCGGCCTGCAGTTTCACCACGGGCTTTACCTTCGACCTGTCCGGCGGCCGCGCCACCTACTAGCTTCGGGAGAGTTCACTTGAGCAACATAGCGGCGATTGAGGTCATTCCCATCGTTGGCCCTGACGCGGCAGCGGGTGACCTGGACGGCACGACCGACACCGTCATCGTGCGCCTGACCGACGAGGCCGGCCGCACCGGCATCGGCGAGACCGATGCCCCGCCGCATGTGGTCAAGGCGTTCATCGAAATGCCGACGGCGCATCTCTGGAGCCGCAATGTCGGAGAAATCCTGATCGGTGCCGATCCTCTGGAGGCAGCCGGCATATGGCAGAAACTCTATGACGGCACCTTCTGGCCCGGCCGGCGCGGTCTCGGCATTCATGCCATCTCGGCCATCGATATCGCGCTCTACGACCTGGCCGGAAAGCAACATGGCGTGCCGGCCTACAAGTTGCTGGGAGGCGCGCGGCGCAGCAAGCTGCGACCTTATTGCACGATCTTCCCCGGCATGGCACTGGGCCGCTCCATCGAAGCGCTGATGACCGAGATCGGCCGGCAATTCGACGCCGCGCTGGAGGCCGGTTTTCGCGCCGTGAAGATGGAAGTGCTGTTCGAAGATCTGGTCACCGACAGGGAATTGGTCGGTCTCATCAAGCGCGGCCGCAAGATGCTGGGTGATGACATCACAATGGCGGTGGATTTCGGCTATCGCTGGCACAACTGGCACGAGGCGCTTTGGGTGCTGGAGCGGATTGCCGATTGCGACATCTTTTTTGCCGAGGCCACTTTACAGCATGACGACCTCGAAGGTCATGCGCGCCTGGCCGAGCGCAGTTCGATCCGCATCGGCGGCGCCGAGGCGGCGGCGACGCGATGGGAGATCCAGGAATGGCTGACCCGCGGCAAGGTCGGCGTGGTGCAGCCCAATATCGGCCGCGGCGGCGGACTGACCGAGATTCGCCGCATCGCCGATTTGTGCGAGCTGATGGGTGCGGAAGTGGTGCCCCATGGCTGGAAGACCGGCATCACCTCCGCCGCCGGACGGCACTTCCAGGCCGCCTGCGGTCCGGCGCCGGTCTTCGAGTATATCTCGCCGAAAGTGTTCGACAGCCTGCTGCGCCGCGAGCTGGTCTCGCCAGAGCCCAAAGTGGTCGACGGCTACATGCCGCTTCCGACCGAAGCGGGCCTCGGCATCGAGCTCAACGAGGATTTGGTAAAGCGCCTGCGGGCCGATCGGCGCTAGCCAACTCTGTATTTCTCCACCGTTTTCGTGTCCAGACTTATGCCTAGTCCGGGCACCTCCGGCACTTGGATGCGGCCATCGCTGCCGATGTCGAAACGCTCGCGTGTCAGGTTCCAGCGGATCGGCGACTCGCTGGTAGAATATTCCGCCGGCTCGTCGTCCCAGTGCTGCGAAAGGAACGCCAGGTTGGCGGCGATGGTGATGTTGGATTTATAACCATGCGTCACCACGCGTTTGCCGCGTTTCTTCGCGACTGCCGCGATACGCACCAGCTCCGTGATGCCCCCTGCCATGGTCACGTCCGGCTGGGCAATGTCGATCTTGCCGACCTCAAAGGCCTGTTCATATTCGAAGTGCGTGGTGAGGCCGAGATCGCCGCCGCCGATCGGCACGCCGAAGCCTTGAAACCGTGCATGCCCGGCCAGATCGTCGATTGGCAAAGGCGCTTCGACCCAGAGGAAATTGTTGTCGCGGAAGATCGGCATCAGCGGCAATCCATCCTCCGCCTTCTCCCAAGCGGTCGCAGCGTCCACCATCAGGCGAATATTGGGCCCAACATGCTCACGCGCCGTGCGGATCAGCATTTCCGCGCGGCGCATATCCTGGCGCCAATGGGGATCGGCGACGATCTTGATTGCCTGTAGGCCAAGCTTTAGCCCGCGGTCGATGTTGCTGCGCACTTCATCAGCCGATTCGCCTAGCGGATAAACTGTGCCATATGCCAGCAACCGGTTGCGCTTGCGGCCTCCCAGCAGGTCCGCAACCGGTTTGCCCAAGGCCTTGCCCCGGATATCCCAGAGCGCGATGTCGACGGCGCTGATGGCATGGATGACGACGCCACGGCGTCCGTAATAGCTGGTCCAGTCATACATGCGGTCCCACAGCGCCTCGACCTGCAGCGGATCCTGGCCGACCACCACCTCCTTCAACCCCATGGCGTGGGTGTGCGAGCGGGGAGCCGTCACGATCGCACGAATGACTGATGGTACGCTGTCGACCTCGGCGATTCCGGTGATGCCTCCATCCGTATGGACGAGTACGAGGCAATTGTCGTATGACCCATCGAAGGTTGCGCCGGTCCAGCCAGGCACCCGGAGTTCGATCACCTCGATGTCTGTAATCTTCATTGCCGGTCTCTCCATCGCGCCAATTTGTAAGATCGTCTAGATTGCTGGATAATGGTCCAGAATGTTGGAATTTCTGCCATGACGCAACTCGGGAAGGCATCGGCGCGTACCGCCACGCCGACCGCACAGAATGCGATGAAAGAAGAGCAGGGCGGATCTCGCTCCGTGCGGCGTGCATTGGAGATTTTCGAATTCCTGTTGCAGCAGGGCGAGCCGGCGACTGTCAGCGCCATCGTCACTGCCCTGCGGATACCGAAATCGACAGCGTATGAACTTGTACGCACGCTCTCCGAGGCTGGATACCTGGAGCCCTCGGGCCGCGGCGCCGAGTTGTTCCTGGGCCGCAAGCTGTTCGAACTCGGCATGGCATACCGCAGCCAGATCGATCTGCTGCGCGACGGAAGCCAGATCGTCGAGGAGCTGCGCGACGCCACCGGCGAAACCGTGCAGCTGTCGGTGCTCGAGAACGATATGATGCTGGTCCTGCTGAAAGAGGAAGGTTCGCGCTCCATCCGCATCATCAGCCGGGTCGGTTCGCGCGTTCCCGTCAATTGGGCCGCCGCCGGGCGGCTGCTGGTTTCCGATCTCGACAACGCGACGCTGGGCGCACTGCTCAAGGGTTCAGTCCGGCAGTCGCCGACCGGCCGGTCTATTACTAACGTTCCGAAACTGATTCAGCAGATCCGAAAGTTTCGCAAGCAGGGCTTCGCCACCGAATTGAATGAAACCAACGAGCATGCCGGCTGCGTTGCCGCGCCGGTCATCGACTCCAGCGGCCGCTGCGTCGCCGCTATCAGCGTGGTGGCACCGGAGCATCGCCTGAACAAGCAGAATCGCGAGATTCTGATCGCCAAGGTTCGCGAAGCGGCGGCAAAGCTATCCGGGCGGCTGGGCGCTCATTGACCGGGTCTGCCGCAACTTTCGAACTCCCTTTGCAAGTGATCAAGTAGCTCCCGTTGGGCAATGTCGCCGCGCAGGTGCCGCTCAATGAGCGTACCTGCCTTGGCCTGGAAGCCGAGATAGCCGGCAAAGCGCGGGCGGATCCAGCACTGCTCCATTGTGCGCAAGGTTGCGCTGTAGCAACCGCCGAAGCGCGCGTCGATCGCTTCGTCGCGCCACGCCTCGATCCGTGCCGGCTGGCCGTGATGCTGGGCAAAACCGCGCTGTGTCTCGGCTGAAGCGGCGTGACGGGCAAATGCCATGGCCAATTCCGGATGGGCGCAGTGGGCAGAGATCCCCAGTCCCGTGCCGCCGATCGTGGATCCCCTCGGTCCGCGCGGTCCGGGAAAATCGTGAAAACGCAGGGCCCGGCGCTGATCGGCCTCCGCATAAGTCGCATAGCAGTAGACGGCGGGACAGAAGACCAGATCGTCGCGCGCCACCATGACGTCGTGCAGGTCGATGCTGTTCCAGTCCAGTGCTTCCTTGGGGCATAAGGAAAGCAGCGCGCGCATTTGCTCAAGCGCCGCTTGCGCCGCGTCCGGGTCGGCGAAGGATTGATCCGGTGACGTTGCGCAGGGCCGCCCTGCATTCGCACATAAGGTGAAGAAGGTCATCAGGCTGTGGACACCGCGCAGCCCGATGGCGAGTTTCAGCCCATGGCGGGCGGCGCTGCTGCCGAGTTCGAGCAGCTGCGCCCAGTCGTTTGGTGCCCGCGCTGCCAGCCGTGCCATCAGATCGGGCCGCGAGACCGCCACTTGGCACGCCGCATCGACCGGAACAGCCCAGGTTTTTCCTGCATATACATAGGTTTGAAGCGACGGGCCTACGAATGCCTGGCGCGGCTCTGTCTTCAGGATTTCGTCCACTGGCAGCAGGCATTGGCTGGCTGCGATGTCGCCGCAGAATGGATGATCTAGGATGATCATGTCGAACGATCGTGCCAATTCGGCAATTGGTGTGAATTCAAATCCGTGCAGCGGTCGCGTCGACCATTCGATGGCGATGCCGGGATGCGCTTTCGCAAACATCGCTTGCGTCGCCAGCAGCGGATCCACTGCGCGACGATGGTCCCATGTCATGCCGCGCAGGCGTATTTCCGACATCGTGCCGCTCCCTGTTGACTCGGGGATGATTCCCGCTAACGTACCATTCTAAAATTCCGTACGACAGTCCGGTATTCTGGAATCGGCGGAAAGCGCTGCATCCTCTGGTCCAGCGCCAGAAACAAAAAACGAGAAGGGAGGTAGCAATGAGATTCATTAAATTGATGTCCGGCGTCGCAATTGGTGCTCTGGCGCTCGCGGGCATTTCGACCACCGCACTCGCGGCGGCCGGCGATGAATGCGTGAAGGTGCTAGGCTACGAGTGGAGCGGCGAGAAGCAGTCGATGGATCCCGCCGACATGCATTCCGGCGACGATGCCTATCATACCTTCGCGGTATATAACCGCTTGGTCGATATCGACGACAATTTCAACGTCTTGCCGGAACTGGCGACCGAGTGGTCGGTCTCGGCGGATGGCCTGACCTGGACCTTCAAGCTGCGCGATGGCGTGAAATTCCATAGCGGCAAGGATTTCTCCTCGGCCGACGTGGTCTATTCCTTCAAGCGCCTGCTTGATGAGAAGACTGGATCTGGCGCCAAAGCGGTGCTCGAATTCCTCGATGCGGATGGGATCAAGGCGCCCGACGCCCGCACCGTGACCTTCACCACCAAAAAGCCGGTGGTCGAACTGCCGGTGCTGATCACCAATAAGTTCACCAATATCGTGCCCGATGGCGCCCAGCAGGCGGACCTGCGGCTCCACGAAGACGGAACAGGGCCCTTCATGCAGGAGGAGTTCACGCCGAACGCGCCGGTTCGCATCCTGCGCAAGAACCCGAACTACTGGGATGCGGGGAAGCCGAAGGCGGAATGTCTGAAGATCACCGTCGCGCAGGAGGCTGTCGCTGCCGTATCGGCGATCAAGTCCGGCGAAGTCGATCTGATGCTGAATGTCGATCCATCGGTAATTCCGGCGCTGAAGGACGATCCCTCCGTCACGCTGCTGGAAACCGCGGCGTCGAACTCGATGACCATCTCTATGTGGGTCGACACCAAGCCCTTCGACAATCCAAAGGTGCGCGAAGCATTGAAGGCAGTGGTGGACCGCCAGGCGATGGTTGACACGGTGCTTCTCGGTTTCGGCGAAGTCGCTGCCGACAATCCCGTGCCGGTGTCCAACCCGGCCTCCTTCACCAAGGAAGCTCCGAAGCAGGATTATGAACTTGCCAAGAAGCTGCTGGCGGAAGGCGGTCATCCCGACGGCTTGAAGTTCGATCTGTACACGGCCGAAGGCGTTCCCGGAATGGTCCGCATGGCACAGGTCTATGCGGAAATGGCGAAGCCGGCGGGCATCGACGTCAACGTGATCGTGACCCCGGCGGAAAGCTTCTGGGACGATGTCTGGCTGAAGCAATCGATTGTGACTTCGGCCTGGTCGATGCGGCCGCCCGGTGAAGGCCTGGCGGTCGCCTATACCCAGAGCGCCAAGTGGAAAGAGACCCACTGGGAGCGGCCGGACTATGACGCACTTCTGCTGAAGGCGAATACGACTGTCGACACAGCCGAGCGGATGAAACTGTTCCAGCAAACCGGAGAATTGCTGGCGAAGGAAGGCGGACTGATCCTGCCGATGTTCGTCCACCAGGTGCTGGCGATACGCAAGAATTGCGAGGGCTACACGCCTCGGGCGCAGAACTTCAATTTGAACTTTGAAGATCTGAGCTGCAGCAAGTAGGTTTCCTTGGATGCGGGTGCCGGCAGTTCTGCCGGCACCCGCGGCCTTCTTAGTTGTGCGTCCTTCAGTTTCGCGGCCCAAGCGGGGGTTCGCCATTGCCAGTCCTAAGGCTCATCGCCGGCCGTATCCTGTTGTCTCTGCTGACGCTGCTGATCGTTTCGCTGTTCGTATTTGCCGTGCTTGAGGTTCTGCCGGGCGATGTGGCGACTCGCATTCTCGGTCGCGACGCCACGCCGGAAGCGCTCGACGTGCTGCGCGCGAAACTCGGCCTCAATGATCCAGCACCTCTACGCTATCTGCATTGGCTCGGTGGATTGCTGTCCGGCGATCTCGGCCAATCGCTCGCCTCCAGCCGCCAGGTAGGCGAGATCCTGGCCCCGCGCATCTACAACACCGTCCTCCTCTCCGCCTATGCTTTCCTGCTCTACCTGCCGCTGACAGTGTTGCCGGCGCTGATGCAGGCGATCCGTCGCGACCGGCCCGTTGATCACGGCCTGTCCATCGTAACGCTGGTCCTGCTGTCGATGCCGGATTTCCTTCTGGGCACGATCTTGCTGTTCACTTTCGTGGTGCTCGTGCCGATCCTGCCGGCGATCTCCCTGGTCGATCATTCCTCCAGTGCTCTGGACTATCTGCGCGCGATGACCCTGCCGGCGCTCACCCTGGCCATTGTGATGGCGGTCTATGCCGTGCGCATGCTGCGCGACAATCTGATCGAGATCCTTGATTCCGAATATATCCGCATGGCCGAACTGAAGGGACTGAGCGCCAGGCGGGTCCTGCTGCGCCACGCTCTGCCCAACGCTTTGGTGCCGACCCTCAACGTCACGGCTCTCAATCTCGCTTATCTGGTCGGCGGCGTCGTGGTGGTGGAAAGGGTGTTCTCCTATCCCGGCTTTGGCAGCCTGTTGGTGGATTCGCTGCAACTGCGCGATCTGCCGGTGATTGAGACGACGGTCATGTTCGCGGCGTTGGTCTATATCGGCGCCAACTTGATCGCCGACATCGCCGCTGTGTTGCTCAATCCGCGCCTGAGGACGGCCGGATGACAAGCATCAATCAGGTGACCGCCAGAGCGCCAAGGCGGCCTATGCACAGCTATCGCATGTTATGGCGTCAGACGCCGCAGAGCTTCCGTATCGGCCTGGTGATCCTGCTCCTGCACCTCATCATCGCGGCGACGGGTCCGTTCTGGGCGCCCTACGGCTTTTCGCAGATGGGGGCGGGCATTCCGCTGTCGGGGATGAGTTGGGCGCATCCCTTCGGAATCGATCAGCTCGGTCGCGACGTGTTCAGCCGCGTCGTGCATGGGGCGCACATCGTCATCCTGCTATCGATCTCCGGTACCGCCTTGGGGCTGCTGGTCGGCGCCGTTCTGGGACTGTTGTCGGGCTATGTCGGCGGTTGGCTGGACAATCTGCTGCAACGTTTGCTGGAGGCGCTGATCAGCATACCGTTCCTGGTCCTGGCGCTAATCGCCATCGCCTCGGCCGGACCGGACCTTTCCGGCAATCCGGTCCTGGTGGTGCTGGTCGTGGCGCTGGTCTATGCGCCACGCATCGCCCGCATCGCCCGCGCCGCCGCCATGGACATCGCGACGCGCGACTATGTGACGGTGGCGAGGCTACGCGGCGAGAGCGCCTGGTCGGTCATGCGCCGCGAGCTGCTGCCCAATGCCACTGGCGTCTTGTTGGTGGAATTCGCCCTGCGCGCCGGCTACGCGCCTGTACTGATCGGCTCGCTCGGCTTCCTCGGCTTCGGCCTGCGCCCACCGACGCCGGAATGGGGCCTCATGATCAGCGAGAACCGCGCGCTGATAATTATCACGCCGATTACCGTGCTTGGGCCGGGCCTCGCGCTGGCATCGCTGGTGGTCGGTCTCAACCTCTTTACCGAAGGCCTGGCGCGCATCCTCGGCCGCACTGTGCGGCTCGGAAATCAATGACCGACACCGCGCCGCTTCTTGAGGTCGACCACCTCACTGTCGCCTATCGCCAGGGCGGCGGGTGGTCCCGCGCCGTGGACGATGTGAGTTTCGCGCTGAAGCCTGGAGAGGTGTTCGGCTTGGTCGGCGAATCCGGCTGCGGGAAATCGACCATATCTCTGCAATTGCTTGGATACCACCACCTGTCAATGCGGGTGGAACAAGGCGAAGTCCGCTTCAAGGGCGAGAACCTGACCGCCATGAGCCGGGCCATGCTCGATCGGCTGCGCGGGGATCGCATTGCCTTCGTGCCACAGAATCCCACCACGGCGCTCAATCCCGGCATCCGCGTCGGAGAGCAGCTCACGGAGACCTTGCTGGCCCATGGCCGCGCGCCCAATGCCGCCACGGCCATCGCAGACATCCTAAGGCTTGTCGGCCTGCCTACCGATCCGGCGTTCCAACGCCGCTATCCGCATCAATTGTCCGGCGGCCAGCAGCAGCGCGTCTGCATCGCCATGGCGCTCGCCTGCGATCCGGACCTGTTGGTGCTGGACGAGCCGACCACGGGCCTTGATGTCACCACGCAAGAGCAGATCGTGGCCCTGCTCAGCGATTTGCGCCGCCGGATCGGCGTGGGGATGCTCTATGTGACGCATGATCTGGCACTGCTGTCGCAGATCGCCGATCGGATCGGTGTCATGTATGCGGGCCGCATGGTCGAGATCGCTCCGACGGCAGAGATCTTTCTGTCGCCTCGTCACCCCTATACCCAGGGGCTCATCGCTTCTATCCCAGCCATCTACGCGCAATCCGCCGGAAAGACCCGGCCGCTGCGCGGCCTGCTGCGACGGCAGCGAATTGCCGCCTGGCTGCTCCTTCGCGCCGCGCTGCGATCATGCGACCGAACGCTGCGCATTCGAGCGGCAGGATCTGGAGCCGATCGACGAGCGTCGTGCCGTTGCCTGCTGGCGCTGGCGGGAGATCGCGCCGCTTCCCGCCGACCCGGTCAAAACCGATGAACTGGCCGCTGATGCCGCCCGCGCGCCCGTGCTGTCGGTGGATCAGGTCAGCGTCGTCTACGGCTCCGGCTCACGCGGCTTTCGCGCGGTCAGGAGCGTGTCTTTCGAGATCAAGGAAGGCGAGGTCTTTGCTCTCGTCGGCGAATCCGGCAGCGGTAAGTCGACGCTGGCGCGGGTCATCAGCGGCCTCGTTGCTCCGGAAACCGGCAGCATCAGCCTGCGCGGGGAGTCGCTGGCTGGAGCGGTCAAGCACCGCAGCGCGGAGCAACGCCGCTTGATCCAGTACATTTTCCAGAATCCCGATGCGTCCCTGAATCCGCGCGCGCGGATCGGCGAGGCGATTGCGCGGCCGCTGGTGCATTTCTTCGGTCGGGAAGCGGCGAAGGCCCGCGAGGAGGTCGGCGACGCACTACGCGACGTACGTCTGGAGGAATCCTACGCGGCGCGATTCCCGGACCAGCTTTCCGGCGGCGAACGCCAGCGGGTCGCCATCGCCCGTGCACTGGCCGCGAAGCCGGCGCTGCTGCTTTGCGACGAGATTTTGTCTGCCCTGGATGTCTCGGTGCAGGCGAATATCCTGACGCTGCTGCAGCTCCTGAAATCGGAACATGGCATAGCCATGCTCTTCATCGCCCACGATCTCGCAGTCGTCCGCCTGCTGGCGGATCATGTGTGCGTTCTCTATGGCGGTGAGGTGATGGAAATCGGACCGCGCGATCAGGTCTTCGCGCCGCCGTTTCATCCCTATACCCATAGCTTGCTCCACGCCGTGCCCGTGCCGCTGCGGCCGCCCGATACGCAAACCGGAGTGCCATCGGCCGGTGAGCCGAAGCGGATCGAGCAGGGTTGCGTCTATGCCGGCCGCTGTCCGTGGCAGATCGGCGCCGTCTGTGAGGCCGAGCCGCCGCCCTGGCGCGAGAATGGCGGCGTGAGGTTTCGCTGCCATCTGACTATCGAGCAACTGAATGCGCGGGCTGACTGGCCACCGGCGAGCATGGAAAAGGAAAGAGCTGAGCCATGAAGATCACCAAAATCGAATGCTTCGTCCTGCTGGTGCCGGACTACCGCGCCGACGCTTGTTCCTCGGCACAGGATGATCTTGTTGTGAAGATCCACACGGATGAGGGGCTGGTGGGGATCGGCGAGACCGACACCAATCCTTGGGTCGCCCGCGCCATGATTGAGGCGCCCGGCACACATATCATGGGCTTGGGGCTGACCGAGATGCTGCTGGGCAAGGATCCGACCGACGTCGAAGGCCTGTGGGAGAAGATGTACACGGGCTCGGCGATGACCGGCCGGCGCGGTCTCGGCATCTGTGCCATGGGCGCGCTCGACATGGCGTTGTGGGATCTGCGCGGGAAAATCGAGGGCAAGCCCTGCTGGCAATTACTGGGCGGCGCAGTCAACAATGCGATCACGCCCTATGCCTCGCTGCTGCCCGATGGCAACGATCTCGAGACTTATACCCGAATCCTGGTCGAGCGCGCCGTCAAAGCGAAGCAACTCGGTTTTCGCGCAGTGAAACTGGAGATCTGCACCAAAGGGCCGTACTCGCATAACTCGCTGCAGATCGAGGACGACCGTGAGATCGCCAAGATAGTGCGGGCCTGCCGCCAGGCGATCGGGCCGGACGTGACGGTGATGGTCGACGTGGCATATGCTTGGCGCGACTGGAAGGAAGCGTTGCGCGCCATCGATATGTTTGCCGACCAGGACATCTATTTCATCGAGACGCCCCTGCCGTCCGATGACATTGAAGGCTATGCCAAACTGGTGAAAGCCTCCCCGGTGCGCGTCGCGGCCGGCGAGTGGCTCAATTCCCGATTCGAGTTCCGCGAGCTCATGGACCGCGATGCGCTGGACGTGGTGCAGCCGGATGTCGGCCGCGTCGGCGGCCTGACCGAAGCGCGGCGAGTCACAATGGCGGCGCGGGACAAAGGCCTGGCGGTGGTGCCGCATTGCTGGAAATCGGCCATCGGCATTGCTGCTTCGGCGCATCTGGCGGCGGTATCGCCGACATGTACCTATATTGAGTTCCTGCCGCGTGAGCTGGCGGACTCCGGCCTGCGCAAGGATCTCTGCAGCGTCGAACTGCCGGTGGTCGATGGCCGCATCCCGCTTCCGACGGCGCCGGGATTGGGCATCACGCTGAACGAAGACGCGCTCGTCAGCTACCGCGTGCAATAGGGCCAGGATCAAATGAAAATCGAATCCGTCGACTTCTTCTATCTCTCCATGCCGGTGGTGACCGATGCCGGCGATGGCAGCCAGGATGCTCTGGTTGTGCGCGTGCGCGCGGGCGGCATTGAAGCCTGGGGCGAATGCGAAGCATCGCCGCTCACCTCCATAGCCTCTTTCGTCTGCCCGATGTCGCACGGCGCTTGCCGCCCGGTCGGCGCCTCGATACTCGGCGAGGATGTTTCGACGCCAGCCGACATCGCCCGCATCGCCGCCACCATCCAGTGGAACAGCATGGATCTGCTGCAGGCGGCGCATACCTGGTCGGGCGTGGAGATCGCGCTGTGGGATCTCCTCGGCAAGAAGCGCGGCGAGCCGGTCTACAAGCTGCTCGGATACCAGCGCGCCTATCCGAAAACGCCATATGCCTCGCAACTTTTTGGCGACACAGCGCAGCAGACGCTTGAGTTCTGCCGCGCGGCCCGCGAGGCAGGCTATCGCGCCGTCAAATGCGGCTGGGGGCCCTTTGGCCGCGGCAGTGTCAAGGACGATGCCGACCATCTGGTTTCGGCGCGCGAGGGCATCGGCCCCGAGGGAATCCTGCTGATTGATGCCGGCCAGATCTGGGGCGAGGATGTCGCCGCTGCGGAGGCGCGCCTGCCGATCCTGGAGCAGGTCAGGGCCACCTGGCTCGAAGAGCCGTTCAATGGCAGCGCCTATGAAGCCTATGGCGCGCTCGCCAAGCGTTCGAGCTCGGTAAAGCTTGCCGGCGGCGAGGCGGCGCACAACATCCACATGGCGCGCCACACCATCGATATCGGCAAGGTCGGATACATCCAGATCGACTGCGGCCGCATCGGCGGAATCGGCCCGGCCAAGCAGGTGGCGGATTACGCGGTCGGGAAGGGCGTCACCTATGTGAACCATACCTTCACGTCGCATCTGGCTTTGTGCGCTTCGATCCAACCCTTCGCCGGCTTGCCCGATCATCGCATTTGCGAATATCCGGTGAAGCCGCAGCCAATGGCTTGGGAAATGTGCAAAACCCATATCGCCCCGGATGCGAATGGCGAGGTGCGCGTGCCCGAGGCGCCTGGGCTCGGCATGGAAATGGATCGCGCAGCTATGAAGAAGTATCTGATCGACGCGGAGATCGCAGTCGGCGGCAAGGTCCTCTATCGGACACCGTCACTGGACTGATTTGCATCATGGGAGCGTAGGAATGCGGGGCGGCCCGCGCCGTGCGGCCTTGACGGTTCTTTGTGGTGGGGCATAGAGTCATCCGACATGCTAGAAACCATTCCGAAATATCGGAAAATTCTGGCATCGGTACCGGTCCCGGCGGATGAAATGAGGACCGGTCGCGAAGACAGAGGGGCGGCTTGATGGGCTTGCTGGCCGGGCAGGTTTGCATTGTCAGCGGCGCGGGCCAGGGACTGGGCCGCTCCATCGTGCTCGAGATGGCTGGCTGAAGGCGCCAGCGTCGTCCTGCTGGAGCGCAATTCGACGACCCTGAAATCGGTCGCGGAGAGATCGCCGCTGCGGGCGGCGTCGCCCAGGCCTATGAGCTCGACGTCACCGACTACGATGCCTATGCCAAGGCTGTCGCCGACGTGATCGTGAAATTCGGCAAGATCGACGTGCTGGTCAACAACGCCGCAATCAATCCGCCGACCCGCACGATCCTGAACGATACGCTGGAGGACTGGCGCCGGACGATCGCCATCAATCTCGAATCCGTCTACATGGGCTCGAAGCTGGTGGCGCCGCATCTGGTTGCAAGGAAGTCGGGCCGCATCATCAGTATCGCCTCGATCCAGGGCTTCGCCTCCAGCGGCGAATGCGGCGCCTACAATGCCGCAAAGGGCGCAATCATTGCGCTGACGAAATCCTTGGCGGTCGAGCTCGGCCCCTATGACATCCTGGTGAACGCCGTGGCGCCGGGATTCATGTTGACGCCGATGTCGATCGTGAATGGCGTAAATGAGACGGAAACGCCGGACTTCCAGGAGTGGTACGTCAAGAAGGGCAAGGTTCCGCTGCGCCGGACCGGATATCCTGAGGATGTGTCGGGCACGGTGATTTTTCTCGCGTCGAAATACTGCCGCTACATGACCGGCCAATTGCTGGTCGTCGATGGCGGGTTGATGAGTACATTCTGAGGCAGCCGCCTCAAGATACAACTCTAGCAGGGAGGCTTGGGAAGCGTGATGAACAGGAACGGATTTGGCGGACTTATCGCGCCGTCAACTGCTGAAGACGAGCGCCGGATTGGGGGCAGCCGCGACGTTGGGCGGCCTGCTGCCGGCGATGGCGGCGCGCGCCGAGACGCCGACACTCAATATGTGGTGGTGGGGCCAGCAGGAACTGCCCGGCCTTCAGGACGTCGTCGATGAAGCGGTGAAGAACTATACGGCGGCGACAGTGAAGCCGATGCTGCAGGACACCGCCGTGGTGATCTCGCAGTTCCAGACCGCCGCTGCGGCCGGCGACTGCGCCGGATATCCAGTTCCTGTGGAATGGCATCTACCACATGGAAAGCGTGTGGCTGGGATATCTGCAGCCGCTGGAAGGCCTGGTCAGCGACGAGGTGATCAAGGCATCGAGCCCGACCCTGCTCAGCAGGTTTGGCGGCAAGACCTACCGGCTCGGCTGGTATCCGCTGCCGATGATCTGGATCTACAACAAGGATCTCTACGACAAGGCTGGCCTTGATGCCGACAAGGCGCCGCAAACCTGGGACGAGTTGCTCGCCGCCTGCGACAAGCTGAAATCCGCCGGTATCGCGCCGCTCGGCGGCGGCATCCAGGACGGCTATTGGGGCGAATGGTATTTCGGCCATGCACTCGGGCAGAATGTCGACAGCGCCGGCGAAGTGATTGGCCTGTTTACCGGGGAACGTGACTTCCGCGAGCCGAAGTACCACGAACATTGGGTGCGGCTCGAGGAGTTGAAGAAGGCGGGCTTCCTCAATCCCGAGATGTCCTCGACCGAACTCTATCCCGGCATTGACTTGATCGTGGCCGGCAAGGTCGGTGCCGGCCTTTCTGTCGGCGCGCGCCTGCCGGCGGACAGCAAGGCCACCAGCGGCCGGATCGGCACCATGGTCATGCCGGTCTATGGCAAGGGCAAGCTGGCGGGTAAGCCGATTTTCGATTCCCAGGGTCTTGGCATCCCCGCCAATATCAAGGATCCGAAGGCTGCCGCCGCGTTCCTCGAGTATCTGCAATCGCCGGAGCAACTGAAGGCGCTGCATGAGAAGACCGGTTGGATCCCCGCCAATACTTCCTTCGACACCTCTGTCATTGAGGATCCGACGGTGCGTGACATGTGGCAGCGCTGGGGCCTGTCGGAGAACATCCCGTATCTCTCGAACCTGGTGCCCGGCCAATTCTATGAACAGGCGCTGCTGCCGACCGCACAGCAGGTGGTCGAAGGCAAGATCACCGGCGAGCAGGCCGGCGATCTCGCCTACAACGTCGCCAAGGAATGGCGCGACTTCAATCCGGACATCGTCGAGAACTACAAGAAGTGGGCCACCGACCTCGGCGGTTGAGCGAGCAGGATTGCGGGGTCCAGGCGTGGCAACGCGCTTGGACCCTGCACCATTCTGATTCGAGCATTGCCTATGACAATCGGTTGGAAAAGTGAGCCGGGCAGTGAACCAGACGTTTAGGTTTGCACCCTACCTCTATGTGGCGCCGCTGGTCGCCCTGCTGCTTTTCGTTTTCGGTTACCCACTGGTCCGCATCTTCGAATTCAGCTTCAAGATGGTGCGTGGCATCGACGGTCCGTGGATCGGCTGGCGCAACTACGATCTCGTCCTCTCCCAGCCGCTGTTCTGGGAATCCGTCAGCCACAATCTGCTGCTGCTCTTGGCAGTGCCCTTCATGGTGGTCTGGTCGCTGCTGATCGCGGTCGTGCTTTACGAGCGCCTGAAGGGGTGGAAGTTTTATCGCGTCGTCCTGTTTCTGCCTTACATCCTGGCAATCCCGATCATCGCGGTGGTGATGAAGAAGATGTTTCAGTTCAACGGCCCGATCAACGAGTTGCTGCGCTGGATCAGCCTCGATTTTCTGGCGCTCGACTGGATCGGTTCTTCGGACGTGGCGCTGTGGACAGTAATGCTGCTCATCATCTGGCGGGAGTCCGCGCTGGGCATCATCCTGTTCCTGGCGCGGCTGCTGAGCCTTGATGAATCGCTGATCGAATCGGCAAAGCTGGAAGGCGCCAATTGGTGGCAGCGCCTCTGGCATATCATCGTGCCGCAGATGAAGGTGGTCATCGAGTTCTACGTCGTGGTCAGCGTCATCACCATCCTCTCCGCCGTCTTCGCCTATGTCTTCATGATCGGCGGCGGGCGCGGCGGGCCGGGGACCTCGACCATGGTCGTCGAGCTCTACATCTTCAACGCGCTGATCCGCACCAGCCTGCCCGGCATCGCTTCGGCGGTGTCGGTGATGCTGTTCCTGGTGTCGCTGCTGCTGATCGTGCCGCTCTTCGCGGTGCGCCGGCGCGCCAACGAAGAAGAGATGGGCTGACCGGCCATGGCGGACACAAGCACCGCGCTAGCCCTTCGCGCGAAGCCGGATCAGGTGCTGAAGCACAGCATCTTGGTTCTGGCGACGATCGTCGCCCTGGCGCCCACTGCGTTCATGATCCTGACCTCACTGAAGAGTCAGGAGGAATATACCTTCAACAAGGTTGGCTGGCCGCAAGCCATTGTCCTCGATCATTTCCACAGCGTGCTGTTCGAGAGCGACTTTCTCGGCTGGATGGTCAACAGCATCATCCTCGCCGGCGGCGCCGTCGCGCTCAGTACCATTGTCTCTTGCCTCGGTGCCTATGCTATCGCGCGGATGCAATTCGTCGGCCGCGGCCTGTTGTTTTCGGTCGGCACCTCGCTCATGGCCATCCCGCCGGTCGTGATGATCGTGCCGCTGTTCGTGCTTTACACACAGCTGAAGCTGATCAGCACCTATCGAAGGCGCGATCCTCATCTATGCCGGGCTCATCACGCCCTTCTCGGTCTATCTGCTGACCAGTTTCTTCCGCACCTTGCCAAGAGAGCTTTTCGAGTCCGCCCGCATTGACGGCGCCGGCGATTTTCTTATTCTGCGAAAGATCGTCATTCCGCTTGTCGCTGCCGGCACTCCTGACTCTGGTCGTGGTCAATGCGCTCTATGTCTGGAACGACCTGCTCATCGCCATCATCTTCCTGCAGGACGATTCCAAGCGCACGCTAATGGCAGGCATCAGCGTATTCCAAGGCCGGTACGGCGACCAGATTCCCTTGACCATGGCCGGCATGGCGTTCGCCAGCGCGCCGATGGTCATTCTCTATCTCACTTTCCAGAAACACTATATCCAGGGCCTGATGGCCGGCTCAATCAAATGAGCGCCGTCACGCTGGAAAGCGCCGCGCTACGCGTGAGTGTGAATCCGGAGGTCGGCGGCACTATAACAGGGATCGAGCACAAGGCGTCGGGCCTCTCAGTTCTGGGGCAAGTGCCGTGGGAGCCGGTCGATGCGCCGCTCGACCCGCCGACCGCGCCGGACGAGCGCACATGGCTGACGCGCTATACCGGCGGCTGGCCATTGCTGTTCCCCAATGGCGGCGATGCCTGCGAGTTTGCCGGCGAGTTTCACGGATTCCATGGCGAGGCGTCGATCGCTCCCTGGCAGGCGGAAGCAAGCGCTCTCGGCGCTCCGCCTTACCCGCCGGTTTCTGACGGTTCCTGTTCGCATGCAACGCGAAATCGCGCTTGATCGCGATGTTGTTGTCATCCGGGAAACGGCGATAGCGGAAGGCTCTCAGCCGGTGACGGTGATGTGGGGGCACCATCCCACTTTCGGTTCGGATCTTCTGGACGGTGATTTCGAGCTCCAGGCCGGTGCGCGGACGGTCAGGGTTGATCGCAGTTATGACCCGCCCGCAAATCCGCTGCATCCCGGGGCCAGCGGCAATTGGCCGATGGTGCGGGGAAAAGCCGGCATGATCGATCTCCGTCGCGAGCCGCGCGGCACAGTAGCCGCCGTGGCCTATCTCGGCAACTTCGAGTCCCCATGGATATCCATCCGTCGTCTGGACAATGCCGTCGCGGCGACGTTGTCCTGGGATGAACGCGTCTTCCCCAGCGTCTGGCTCTGGTATGAACTCGGCGGCACACAGGAGCCACCGTGGTGCGGAAAGGCAAGGCTCATCGGGCTGGAACCTAACACGACGGGGCTGGGCGCCGGCCTGGCGGAGGCTGAGCGGCGCGATGAGCGCCTGCTTGTCCTGGAGCCCGGTGTCGCAGTGGATGCCATCGTGCGTCTACATGTTTCCCAGCCAGGGGGCGCAATAACCGGCGTGGATGCGGACGGCCGCGCGCTGTCGGGCTCGTAGAGCAGAACCGATTACGTCCCTGAGCGCTGCAGCGCCTCGCCATTCTCGTGGAACAGGTGGCATTTGTCGCCGTTGAAACTCATCGCGACGTTGTCGCCGATCGCGACCACCATGTCGCCGGGCGCATGCACAGTGATTTCCTTGCTGTCCGGCCCATCCAGATAGAGAAAGGTGTCTGCGCCAAGCCGTTCGACGTTGTGAACCCTGCCGGAAATGCGGGAATCGCCTTGATTGCCAGGGCTCAGCGCCTCGGGGCGGATGCCCAAGGTCACCGGCGCGCCAATTTCGCGATCCGCTGCCGGTGCTTGCGGCCGGCAGCGAACCAGGGTCTTGCTGCCGCTCTCGAGTTCCACTTCGATGCCGATCTCGGTCAGGCGGGAAATCCGCCCGGCAAAGAAATTCATCGACGGCGACCCGATAAAGCTGGCGACGAAGCGGTTGCGCGGATGGTGATAGAGCTCGAGCGGCCGGCCGATCTGTTCGATGTTGCCCTTGTTGAGCACCACGATCTTGTCGGCCATGGTCATCGCTTCCACCTGGTCGTGCGTGACGTAGACCATTGTGGCTTTCAGCTCGCGGTGAAGGCTGGCCAATTGTCCCCGCATCTGTACTCGCAGCTTGGCGTCGAGGTTGGAGAGCGGCTCGTCGAACAGAAATACCTTGGGCTCGCGCACGATGGCGCGCCCGATCGCCACGCGCTGACGCTGGCCGCCGGACAGCGCCCGCGGCTTGCGCTCCAGCAGCTCGGCGATCTGCAGGATTCGCGCCGCGTGCTGTACACGGTCACGGATCACCGACTCCTCGAACTTCGAGATGCGCAGTCCGAATGACATGTTCTCATAAACGGACATATGCGGATAGAGGGCGTAGTTCTGGAACACCATGGCGATGCCGCGCTTGTCCGGCGGCAACTGATCTACCCGTTTTCCATCGATGTGAATTTCGCCGGAATCCACGGTCTCGAGGCCGGCGATCATTCGCAGCATGGTGGTCTTGCCGCAGCCGGACGGACCGACGAAGACCGTGAATTCCTCTTTCTCGATCTTGAGGTCGACGTTGCGGATGACCTCGATATTGCCGAATTTCTTGTTAAGCGATGCGAGCGTTACATAGGTCATGCGCCTGGTCTCTACTCGTCTCCAGCACGTCCAACGAACCGGGATTTAGACAGCAGCGCTATCCGCTGCCAATCTCATTTTTTCTTCATTTCCAGCAACTCGATGATAATGCCATTGGGGTCTCGGACATAGCCTGCCAGGCAATCCTCAACCGGACCGGACTTTACACTGGCGATCCTGCCTTGGCTCGTTGCGCCGGCCGCCAACAGTTCGTTCCATGTCTGCGCGATGTCGTCTACCTCCAGGCAAACATGTGCGGCACCAGGCAAAGCCGGTTGCCGGCGGCGTACCATCGATTGCGCCGCGCAAATACTGGATGAATTCGACATGATGACCGTGACCGTAGAGATGCGCCACCATGAGGGAAGCATCGGCGACGCCGGTGACCGCCTCCTGCCAGTCTCCCTGTCGCGGCGAGACGGATGCCGCCTTGAAGCCCAGCATCTCTGTCCAGAACCGCACCGACTTGTCCATGTCCGCGACGGTAAAGCTGGTGTGGTTGAATCCCGTGATCATCCGGCGCTCCTTAGAGATAGCCATAGGCGGTCCAGCCGCCGTTCACTTCCAGCGTGTGCCCCGTGATGTAGCTTGCATGATCGGGCGACAGCAGAAAGGCGATTCCCTCGGCGACCTCCTCTTCGGTCCCGAGCCGGCCCATCGGGGTTCGCCGGTTGATCGCGGACAGATCGAAACTGCCGCTGGCAGCCAGCGTTCGCGTCGGCTCATTGATGATGTAGCCCGGAGCGATCGCATTGACGCGAATGCCCCGTTCAGCCCATTCGATCGCCTGCATTTTTGTCAGGCTGATCAGCGCGCTCTTCGACACGCAGTAAGGTCCCCGTGTCGGCGCCGAAACCTGCCCCAAGACGGACGAGACGTTCACGATGGCGCTTCCAGGCCCCATGCGACGAACGGCGGCGTTGGAAATTTCAATGGGCGCCAGAAGGTTGACATCCATTACGCGCCGCCATTGATCGAGTGTCAGATCCAACAGGGGCGCGTGGTCCCAGACGCCCGCATTGTTGACGAGATCGTCGATGCCGCCCCACGTTGTGGTCATGCTATCCAGAGCCGCCGCGATCGCGGCAGGATCGGTAACGTCGCCTTGAAACCAGCAAGCATTTGCTTCCCCGATGTCCTCCGCCGTGCGCTGCGCCGCTGCACCGTCGCGATCGAGAAGAGCGACGCGCCAGCCTCTCTGCGCGAGCAGACGTGCCGTGGCGGCACCAATTCCAGCACCACCTCCGGTTATCAGAGCGCGTCGGCCAGAAATTGATGTGGGTGTCGACATAAGCCCCATCTCCATCTCGCGTCGTTGCCACGAGCTTCGCCGAATTGCCCATCGGGCATGACAACATCGGACAGTAGCACTTCACAGATGATCGTAAAAATCCATTCCAGAAATCCCCTCAGGTGCTATTTTGGCGATCCGATGCTGCCCGCGTGCCAAGAAAGGACTAAAGTCTCCCTTGCCGAATTTCGCTGAAAGGCCGCCGTCCCGCAGCAATCAATCTGCCGCTCAGGCTTTTGCCGGCTCGCTCAGACGCCACGGCGTTGACACCGTCTTTGGCCAATCGATTCCCTCGCTGATCCATTTGGCGGCGCCGGAGTTCGGAATCCGCCAGATCGGCTACCGGACCGAGAATGCAGGCGCCATCATGGCAGACGCCTATGCGCGCATATCTCACAAGGTCGGAGTCGTCACCGCGCAGAACGGGCCGGCGGCCACGCTCCTGGTTCCCGCCCTCGCCGAGGCATTGACGGCATCGGTGCCGGTCGTCGCCCTCGTCCAGGATGTCGCTTTGGAGAATTTCGACCGCAATGCCTTTCAGGAACTTGACCACCTGCGGCTATTCGGCGGCTGCTGCAAGTGGCTGCGCCGGATACACAGTCCCGACCGGATCGAGGACTACGTCGACATGGCCTTCGCGGCCGCTGCCGGGGGCCGCCCGGGGCCGGCGGTCTTGCTTTGTCCCTATGATCTGATTGGCGCACCGATCAGCGGCTTCCAGCGGACGCAATGCCAAGCTCGGCGACTATCCGCTGGACCGCATGTTGGCGGATCCGGCCCGCATCGTTGCAGCGGCCGAGCTCCTGGCTGCTGCCGAGCGACCTCTGGTGATCGCCGGTGGCGGCGTGCATCTCTCGGATGCGACCGCCGAGCTGGCGCTGCTCCAGGAGAGTTGCAGCTTGCCGGTCGCAACAACGACCATGGGCAAGGGTGCTGTCGACGAACGCCATGCCCTGTCGTTGGGCGTCATCGGCTACTTCATGGGTCCAGGCGGAATGGCGCGCTATCAGCGCAAGCTCGTCGAGGAAGCCGACGTCATCCTGCTGGTCGGCAACCGGACCAACCAGAATGGCACGGACTCCTGGCGGTTGTTGCCGCGTTCCGCCCGCTTCATCCATCTTGACATCGACGCCGCCGAGATCGGCCGGAATTACGAATCGTTGCGCCTTCTCGGCGATGCCAAGCTGACGCTAGCGGCGCTGACCGAAGCACTCCGGGCCCGCGATTCGACGAAGCGGCGCGCAGCCAGGCCGGCCCTGGAGCGGAGCATCGCTCATGGGCGCGAGCTGCACCGGACGGAGGCCGAGCCGCTGCTCCGCTCCAGCGCGCGCCCGATCCGCCCTGAGCGGCTGATGGGGGATTTGGCCGAGGTGCTTGGACCCAAGGATATCGTGGTCGCTGATGCCAGCTACGCCTCGATCTGGACCACAAATTATCTCACGTCGCTGGCGCCGGGCATGCGTTTCCTCGCCCCGCGAGGCATGGCGGGCCTGGGTTGGGGTCTGCCGATGGCGCTCGGCGCCAAGTTGGCTGCTCCCGACCGGCAGGTATATTGCCTCGTGGGCGACGGCGGCTTCGCCCATGTTTGGTCCGAGCTGGAAACGTCGCGCCGGCATTCCCTTCCGGTCACGGTCACCGTGCTGAACAATCAGGTCCTCGGTTATCAAAAGCATGCGGAGGACGTCCTGTTCGGCGCCCATACCACGGCTGTCGACTTTCAGCCGGTGGATCACGCTGCCATTGCCCGAGCCTGCGGCGTGCAGGGACGACGGGTAGAGAATCCCGACGACTATGCTGCGGCGTTGGCCGAAGCCAGAGCGGCGCGGGAGACGACGGTCATCGACGTGATCGTCGATCCCGACGCGTATCCGCCGATCTCCTCGTTCGAGGGAAAGCTGCCACTGAACCCCCAGCGGCTGGATCAGAGCGGCGCATAGTTGCAGCGGAAGGCGGTCCGCCTTGTCTTGCTTCTTGCTTTGCGAATTCGTGCGCATTGCTTCCGCGATTGCTTCCCCTAAGATCGGAGCAGGAGATCCCGGGTTTGCGCATAGCCTCAAATTATTGATTTTCTTGGTGCCCCTGGCCGGACTCGAACCAGCACGCTCTTGCGAACAACAGATTTTGAGTCTGCCGCGTCTACCAATTCCGCCACAGGGGCCCTGGGGCAGCAATCCGGGCCGCTGATGGCCTGGAAAGGCGGCGGATCATAGCAACCCTTTTGCCGGGCGCAACGCCGTTCCCGGCAGTCTGACTGGCCGGTGATTTGCCCGCCGCCGCCGCACCTGATAAGGGAGCGCCATGGCAGGGGGCAGCGTCTTTCCGCAATGCTGAGGCGCCTTTACGACTGGATCATCAGGCTGTCGGGCAGTCCCCGGGCGATGCCGGCCCTGGCTGCCGTGTCCTTTGTCGAAAGCTCCTTCTTCCCCATCCCGCCGGACGCCATGATCGTCCCCATGGTGCTGGCCCAGCCGCAGAAGGCCTGGCGTATCGCCGCCGTCGCCACGATTTCATCCGTCATCGGCGGCCTGTTCGGCTACGCCATCGGCTACTACCTCTACGAGACCGTCGGGCTATGGCTGATTGATTTCTACGGACTGCAGCACGGTTTCGATTCGTTTCGGCAACAATTCAACGAATATGGATTCTGGATCATCCTGGTCAAGGGCGCGACTCCGATCCCCTACAAGATCGTCACCATCGCCTGCGGCATCGCCCACTACAGCATCCCGCTGTTTCTGATCGCCTCAATCATCACTCGCGGCGGCCGATTTTTTCTCGAAGCGGCGTTGCTGCGAAAATATGGCGAACCGATCCGCGGATTCATCGAAAAGCGCCTGACCCTGGTGACCACGGTGTTCGTGCTGCTGATCGTGGCGGGCTTCGTCGCCCTGCGCTACCTGCCTTGATCGCCGGCCCAACAATCGCCATTTTCAAAGCGCAGTCATAAGTCAGGCCCATGCCCGCAACACTTTCGATCCGCGCCGCCCTGTTCCTGATCGCCGTCGGCGCCGTCAGCCTCGGCGCTGCATTCGGTTCGCAGTATTTCGGCGACCTGCAGCCTTGCGTCCTCTGCATCTATCAGCGCTATCCCTATGGCGTAGTCATCGCTCTCGGCCTGCTGGTGCTGCTGGCGTGGCGCCAGCCGAAACTTGCCGCGGGCCTGACGCTCCTGGCGGCGATCGCGCTGTTCGTCGATGCCGGCATCGCCGCGTTCCATGTCGGCGTCGAGCAGCATTTGTGGGAGGGCACTTCCGAATGCAGCAGCCTGATCGATCCCAACCTCAGCATCGAGGATTTGAAGAGGGCGCTGCAAGAACAGCCCGTCGTGCCCTGCGACCAAGTGCAGTGGTCCCTGTTCGGCATTTCCATGGCCGGCTATAATTTCCTCTACGCCACTGCCGCTGGGATCGTTGCAACGGTCCTGGCGTTCCAGTTGTTCAAATCCTCGCGATGAAAAACAGCGCACCCAGGGAACTGCCGGGCGATCTCAGCCGCGATGAACTAACCGCGCGCATCATCCGCGTCGATCATGCGGGCGAATATGGCGCCAAGCGCATCTATGAAGGCCAACTCGCAGTGCTCGGCCATCGCCCGGATGCTGCGCCCATCCGCCATATGGCGCAGCAGGAGCAGCGCCATCTCGACGCCTTCAACAAACTGATCGGCGAGCGGCGGGTGCGGCCCTCGGCACTACATCCGCTCTGGCATGTGGCCGGCTATGCCCTCGGCGCCGCCACGGCGCTGTTGGGCCGCGAGGCCGCCATGGCCTGCACGGTGGCGGTCGAGGAAGTGATCGACGAGCATTATGCGCGCCAGTCCGAAACCCTCGGCAAAGACGAGCCGGAACTAAAGGGTCTGATCGAGGAATTCCGCCGCGAAGAGGTGGAGCACCGGGATACCGGCCTCGCCGAAGGCGCCGAACAGGCGCCTGGCTATGGGATTTTGAAGGGCGCGATCAAGGCCGGCTCGCGGCTGGCGATCTGGCTCGCCGAACGGGTGTAGCGCCCGGCGGCGCCCGCCTAGCTCTGCTCCAGTTCCGTGTCCCAGTACAGGAAGTCGCGCCAGCTCTCATGCAGGTAGTTCGGCGGGAAGCCCCGGCCGTTTTCCTGCAGCTCGAACGTCGTCGGCTGGAACGGCCGCTGCTTCGGATACATCCGCACTTCATGGGGCATGTGATGCCCCTTCTGCAGATTGCAGGTCTGGCAGGCGGTGACCACGTTCTCCCAGCAGGTGCGGCCGCCGCGGGAGCGCGGAATCATGTGATCGAAGGTCAGGTCCGGCGCGCCATGGGTCTTGCCGCAATACTGGCAGCAGAAGCAGTCGCGCAGGAACACGTTGAACCGGGTGAAGGCCGGACGGCGCGCCTGCGGAATGAACTCTTTTAGCGCGATGACGCTGGGCAGCCGCATGTGGAAATTCGGGCTGCGCACCACCCGGTCATATTCGGAGACGATGTTGACGCGGTCCAGAAACACGGCTTTCACCGCTTCCTGCCACGGCCACAAGGATAGGGGGAAGTAACTCAACGGCCGGAAATCGGCATTGAGAACCAGAGCGGGACAACTTTCGGGCGATGCCGTCAAGATTGTCCCCCGGATCAACTCGGCCTGTGTCTATGCTCGCGCATGGCGTTCATATATCCCAAGACACGATTTCGGTCAAAATGCCGTAAATCGGTTACCGGATTATTTACACTGTGGAAATTCGGGAATTTAGCCAGCAAGACAACCGCTTAGGCGCCTGAGGCAAAGGCCCCGGCCAGGAAATGGCCGCCCAGTTCCAGCCCTTCTTCATCAATGGCATGGGCCAGACGGGGCCGCCGTTCGGCCGTCACCTCGATGCCGACCAGCTCCAGGATGTTCACGGCCTCCCGCAGCGACTGGAACGGCACCACCGGATCCGCGTCGCCATGCACTAGCAGGGTGCGCGGTCGGGACTTGATTTCCTGCGGCAGCAGATCGGGCGCGATCAGCCGGCCGGAGTAACCGACCACCGCCGCCGCCGGCTTCTGCCGCCGCGGCGCCACATGCAGCGACATCATCGTGCCCTGGGAGAAACCGACCAGCGCCAGCGCCGATTCATCCAGGCCGCGCTTGACCAGCTGCTCGTCGATGAAGCCGTTGAGGATCGCCGCCGCGGTCTGCACCTCGCCCAAGATCATCTGCGCATCGCGGCCCTCGAATCCGAACCACTGCCGGCCATAGGGCGCCAGCTCGCAGGGAAAGGGCGCGTTCGGCGACACGAACTCCGCGCGGGGCAGCATCTGCGCCCAATGGGGCGCCAGGCCGAGGAGATCATGGCCATCGGAGCCGTAGCCGTGCAGCAAGACCACCAGCTGCCGCGCTGCACCAGCGGCGGCGGGACCGTAGGCCGGCCCGGATATACTCATCAGCGCAGCCATCATTCAGGCTTTCATTGTTATCGCACCCACGATCATCCCCATATCGGATTCGCTGGCGATCTGCCAACCGGACTCCACTTTTGCCGAAGCTTCTTGCCGGGCGCGGAGGCGAACGGCAAGTTGGGTGATCGACTGAGGAAACGCCGGCCTGCCGCCAAAACATGATCGTCACTCGCTTCGCACCCAGCCCCACGGGATATCTCCATCTCGGTCACGCGGTTTCCGCGCTCACTGGCTGGACCGCGGCGAAGCACGCCGGCGGCCGCTTTCTCCTGCGCATCGAGGACATCGATATCCAGCGCTGCCGCCCCGCCTTTGAAGCGGCGATCTATGAGGACCTGGCCTGGCTGGGTCTCGATTGGGAGCAACCTGTGCGCCGGCAATCGGAACATATGGCGGACTATCGGGCAGCGCTCCGGCGCCTCGAGTCCTTGGGATGTCATCTATCCCTGCTTCTGCAGCCGCAGGGAAATCGAGGCCGAGATCGCCGCGGCAACCCATGCGCCCCATGGCCCCGAAGGCCCGCTCTATCCCGGCACTTGCCGTGGTCTTTCGCCGGCCACGCGCGTTCGAGCGGATCGATCGTGGCGATCCCTACGCGCTGAGACTGGACGCCGCGCGGGCAGCAGACATTGCCGGCCCATTGACATGGCAGGAGCAAGCCCTGGGTCAGGTCGAGGTAGATCCCCTGCTGCTGGGCGATGCCGTGCTGGCCCGCAAGGATGTAACCACCAGCTACCATCTGGCCGTCACCGTGGATGACGGCATCCAGGGCGTCACCCTGGTGACCCGGGGCCAGGATTTGTTTCATGCCACCCATCTGCACCGCCTGCTCCAGGCCCTGCTCGGCATTGCGGAGCCCGCCTACCTGCACCATCCCCTACAGAAGAATGAACAGGGCGAGCGCCTGTCCAAGCGCGATGGCGCCCTGGCCCTGCGGCAGATGCGAACAGACGGTTTTTCTGCAGCCGAAGTCCGGAAAAGGGCTGGATTTCCGGACTGGCCATCCCCAGATGGGCCAGGGTAGACATTGGTCCCCGCCCTTAGCACAGGTTTGCCTTGTCCGCTGAGCTTCTGACCGCCCTTCTCGGGATAATCTGGATTGACCTCGTCCTCGCCGGTGACAACGCCATCGTCGTTGGCATGGCTGCGGCCGGTCTGCCGAAGGAGCAGCGGACCAAGGTCATCGTCATCGGCATCATTGCCGC
This sequence comes from uncultured Alphaproteobacteria bacterium, assembly GCA_963816235.1. Taxonomy (GTDB): domain Bacteria; phylum Pseudomonadota; class Alphaproteobacteria; order Dongiales; family Dongiaceae; genus DATKFM01. The sequence goes on from CAWFKD010000001.1 coordinate 605,484, forward strand.
GACCGTGCTGCGTATCTGCTTCGCCGGCACTGTCACTATTCTCCTGAACATCATCGGATTGACGCTGGCTGGCGGCATCCTGCTGCTCTGGGTCTGCTGGAAGCTCTGGCGCGAAATACGGGCGCAAAGCCATCAAGCGAACGCGGTGCACGACCTCGAAGCGGAATTCGGCAATGTACTGCCGACGGCTGACGATCCGCTGAACCGAAGACCGGCGCCCGCCCGCGTCGACGGTCGCGCCGGCATGCCGGTCAAGACCTTCACCCAGGCCGTCGTGCAAATCATCATCGCCGACGTGTCCATGTCGCTAGACAACGTGCTGGCCGTCGGCGGCATGGCGAAGGACCATCCGACCTGGGTTCTGGTGGTGGGTCTCGCGTTGTCGGTGGCGTTCATGGGCGCCGCCGCGACATTCATCGCCGGCCTGCTCAAGCGCTATCACTGGATCGCCTATATCGGCCTGCTGATCATCCTCTATGTCGCGCTGCAGATGATCTGGGACGGCTCTCATGAAGTGATCGCCTCCGACATCGTCGCAAGCTACATCTAACGAAGTTCCTTGCCGGCGCCGCCGTGACGCAACCCAGCCAGTAGCTCCAAATAATCCGGCCGCTCCGGTCCGATGAGGCCGTGACGGATCAGGAAATCGATCAGCACCAGGTTCACATTGAATTTGAAGTTGTCGGTCGTCTCGATCTCCCGCAGCACCCGCGCCGCCGGCCAGAGCATGAATTCCTCGATCTCGCCGTCGGTGTTGCGCGGCGTGAAATCCGGCGGCAGCTCCAGATCGAACACATACAGCACGTCGTCCCGTAAACCCGCCTCCCACTCCATCACATAGGACACGGTGCCGGTGGCGCGGGCCTGCGCCGCGAGTTGCTCGGGGATGGCAGCCTCCTCGGCGCATTCCTTGATCAGGTTCTCGTGGATGCCCAGCCCATGGGGCTGGCCGCCGGCCACCAGGTGATCCAGCTTGCCCGGCGCGACCGATTTATCCTTCGCCCGCCGGCCGATCCAAAGATACAGGCCATCGGGCTTGCGCACGAAACCGTTCATATGCACGCCGCTCGCTTTCACACCAAAAGCAGGAACGGCGATGCGGTCGATCTTGAACAGCGGCGGCCGCCCGAACTCCGCCATGACGGGAAAATCTTCGCCGCGCAACTTGCGGAAGACTCCAGCCTCTACCAATCGCGCGCCAATTTCCGCCATCGCGCGGCTGCGCGTGTCGAAATCAGTTAGCGAGGGTTGCAACCGGACTGCCCGGTCATCGACCGCAAAGACATCGCCATAGCCGGCCAGTCGCCGCGCCAGTTCATGGCGCACCCAGCCGACCTGCGCTTCGTCCGCCATGAACGGGCGAAAACGCGCCATGTCCCGGCGCTGACACAGGCGGATATGATCCAGCAGGCTCATGCCATCACGAGCCGGGCCCGCCCAGATTGGGCTCCGCCGCCAGCAGTTCCGCCAGGGGCACATAGTCCGGATCGTCCGCCGACAGGTGGCCGTGGCGCATCAGGCAGTCGGCGAGCAGCGGCACCACATCGAAAAGAAAATCGTCGCTGCTCTCGAGGCGGTTTCGCACCTCTGCAACCGACATGAGTTCGAACGACTCCACTTCGCCATCGGTGTTTCTCGGCGCGAAATCATCGGGCAGTGTCAGGTCGTAGTTGAACAGCGTCTCATGCCAGAGGCCGCCATCCTCCTCCGCCAGGATGGTGATCGCGCCCACGGGACGGGCGCGGCCGGCCAGCGCCGCCGGCATGCCGGCCTCTTCGGCGCATTCCTTGACCAGGGCTTCCGCCAGCGAATAGCCCAGAGGCACGCCGCCGCCGACGATCTGATCCAGCTTGCCGGGCCCGATCGGCTTGCTCATCGCCCGGCGGCCGATCCACATGCGCTGGCTTTCGCCGGCGCCGACCAGCCCGTTCAACTGCACGCAGTAGTAACGGATGCCGAACGCCTTCACCGCCGCGCGCTCGATGGCGAAAAGCGGCGGCGCATAGAACGATGCCGCCACGGGAAAGGCTTCATCGCGCCAGCCGGTGACCAGCCTCTCGTCACGCAGCGTGGACACCACATCGGCCATGGCGGCGGTTCGCGCCTCGTAACTCGCGGGGATCAACTCCACGCCGTTCTCAGCTACATGAAAGATGCCGGGAAATCCCTGCAGCCGCTCAGCCAGATCCCGATTGATCCAGCCGATGGCAGCGCCATCTGCAAGGAACGGGCGGTACTTCGCCATGTCCCGGCGATGGCAGATGCGGATGCGATCAAGCAGGCTCATCGCGGTTCTGAGTATCTCTGGTTGCGGCCGCCGAACCCGCCGTCGCGGGCGCGCTAATAAACTGGTAACTTTCTTCAACTTAGCTGATTCGCCCGCCGCTCCCAGCCCAGAGATGAAATCGGAAAGCCGCTTCGCGCATGAGACGCAACTCGACCTTCTTTCTGCTGCTTGCCGCTGTCGCCGTCACCGTCCTTGTGCTGGCGCTCAACAGCCGTTTCCCCTGGGCGCTCGAAAACGACAACAACTCTTATCGACTTGTTTATCTCATGCTCTGGCTCATCGTCGCCGGCGGCAGCGGCCTCTACGTGGCCCGGCAGCGCCCCGCCCGCGCCATCAGAGACGTCCTCATCTGGGGCGGCCTATTCGCTACCCTGATCGTCGGCTACAGCTACCGCGATGTATTCCAGGACATCGGCCGCCGGGTCAGCGGCGAACTTATGCCGAGCACCGGCATGGCCAATTCGGATGGATCGCAAACGTTCAAAGCGTCGCAGGACGGTCATTTCTATGTCGAGGCGACGGTCGAGGGCACACCTGTCCTGTTCCTGGTGGATACCGGCGCAACGATGGTCGTGCTGTCGCCGGCGGATGCCCGGCGCATCGGCTTCGATCTCAACGGCCTCGACTATTCCAGTTCCGCCGAAACGGCCAACGGCATGGTCCAGGGCGCTCCGGTGAAACTGCGCAATATCGAGCTGGGGAAACTTCGCCTGACCGAGGTCGCCGCCGAAGTGAACGCGGCCGACATGAGCCAGTCGCTTCTCGGCATGAGTTTCCTGTCGCGCCTCAGCGGCTATGACGTGCGGAACGGCGAATTGACGCTGCATCCTTAACAATACTTTACCATTGGCGGCGCCACGCATTGCCGCAGGCATAACGCTGGATTAACCGCCGCGTGCTAATGACTGGCGTTATGGCACGCTCAGATGCATTGGCGATCGACGAGACGGCGGCCGCGGACAGCGCGGCCTGGCCATATCCGCGCAGCGTCGACCTGGACTTCCTGCAGCGCTGCCATCCGCGGATCGCCGATTTCTACCGCTATTGGGACGCCAAGCGCGGCAGCCGGAGAATGCCGTCGCGTGCCGACATGGTGCCGTCGGAGATGAAGATGTTCCTGCCGGGCATCGTTCTCGTCGCCGTCGGCTACAACCCGCTGCGGCTCACCTACCGACTGGTGGGAACCCGCGAGGTCGACTATCGCGGCTACGATCCGACGGGCAAGGATGTCGCTGCGCATTTCGCCGGTTCGTCGCAGCAGGAAGTCATGCGCAATTATGAGCTGGTGATCGAGAGCAAGTCTTTCGTCTATGACGAGGATTGCCTGCTCTCCGCCGACCACAGCTTCCAGGAGGCGGGCACCCTGCTCCTGCCACTGTCCGACGATGGCGAAACCATCAATATGGTCATCGTCTACAATCACTATCGGGTGTTGACCCCCTTCGTCAGCCGGCCGAAGCCCCGGACAGCTGAACGTGCGTTTCATCAGCTGAGCGAGACGCCAGCGCAACTGCGCTAGGTATGGGGCTCGTTATCGCTTCCACACACTACTGCTGCGTATCGCAAACTTCCTCCCGCGCATCGGGAAATTCCCGCGCTGTGAGAATCTTGTGGCGACGGCGCGACCCTATACGCTATTATGGCATTCTAGTCCCATAGTGAAGGGACCAATGATTTTCGATGCCATCGCGGGGCGTGAGCAAATGGGTGTCGGTCAAACGGCATCCAATTACCCCCGTTGTCTTACACAGGAATTTTTGGACCGCTGCCACCCTCGGCAGGCGGAATTTTTCCGCTATTGGGACAGCAAGAGACGCGGCCGCCGGATGCCGGCCCGGATCGACATCGAGCCGGCGGACCTGACGCTGTATCTGCCGGAACTCATCATCGTCGATGTCCGCCACGACCCGCTGCACCTGACCTATCGCTTCGTTGGCAGCCGCGAAATCGAGTATCGCGGCTACGATCCCACGGGCAAGGATGTCAGCACCCATTTCGTCGGCAGGTCCCGCGACGAGGTGCTGCTCAATTACCGTCTCGCCATCGAGCACCGTTCCTTCGTCTATGACGAGGATCCCGTCTTTTCCGCCGATGGCCGGTTCCGCGAGGTCGGCACATTGCTGTTGCCGGTGTCCGATGACGACGAAACCGTCAGCATGGTGCTGATCCACTCCACATTCCGCGATGACACCGCCGAGGTCGGGCCCGCCCCGAGGCCGCGCCGGACCGGCTGACCGGTCTTTCCGGGCCGTATCTTGCCGATGACAGGATGAATCGACATCGCTATTAATTCACGGCGATGAAGGGGATCTTCTGCAAGTTCATCCTTGCCGCCTTTGCAGTTTGCCTGAGCGGCTGCAGTCCACAACCGGAACCAATGGTGGCATCGCCGCCGCCAATTTCCGAAGGCCAATTGGCGCGCCTCGATCCCGCTGTCCTGCCCAAGGGACCGCTGAGTTGCGTACCCTATGCACGGCTGGTCACCGGCATCCCGATCCGCGGCGATGCCTGGACCTGGTGGGCGAAGGCCGACGGCGCCTACCTGCGCGGTTTGAGGCCGCAGGTCGGTTCCGTGCTGGTGTTCAAGCGCACTCAGCGCCTGCAGCGGGGCCATGTTTCCGTCGTCGCCCGCATCGTCAATGCACGGGAGATCCTGGTCACCCACGCCAATTGGGGCTCGACACCATCGAGCCGGGGCAAGGTCACCAACGATGTGCGGGTGACCGATGTATCGCGGAACAACGATTGGAGCGAAGTGAAGGTGTGGAACGAATATACCGCCTCCTTCGGCCGTACCTACCCGACCTACGGTTTCATCTACGGCCCTGCCGCGACACAACCGGCCTCTGTCTCAACTCTGCCATCGTCGGGGGAGCCATTGGCCGGCGGTTGACGGCGCCGCAGCCTGGCCGCGCCGATGCGCGCTTAACCAAACATCCTGTTGCAGTTCTGAAACAAGATTCGCGTTCAGCCGATGGCATCGGCATGTTACCTTTCGCCATGAAAACCCGTCGGGAATTTCTTCATAGCGGCTTCGGCCTGGCGGCCGCCGGCTTCGCGCTCGGCGGCTGCGCCGGCGAAACCGCCGAGTCCCGTTCGCCCGTCGTCACTCTCAGCGACGCCAGCGCGCGGATCGAGGATGTCGCCTATGTGAAATCGGTGACCGGCATGGCCATTCCCGGCGAGGCCTGGAGCTGGTGGGACGGGTCGAACGGCCGCTATGCGCGGGGCCATACGTCCCGTGCCGAGCGCCGTGCTGGTGTTCCGCCAGCAGCAGAACCTGCCGGCCGGACATCTGGCGATCGTGACCAAGGTGCTGTCATCGCGGGAAGTGCGCATCAGCCACGCGGATTGGGCCTCGACCTGGGCGACGCGGGGCCGCATCACCGGCAACGTGCCGGTCCTCGATGTCTCCCGCGCCAACGACTGGACGCAGGTGCGCTTGTGGTACTCCAATAGCGGCACCGTCGACGAGGTCTATGACACCTATGGCTTCGTCTATGGCGGCGCTCGGCCGGCCGACCAGCCGCCGCCGAAGGCCCCCGGCGTCGAAATCTGACTAGCGGCCGACAAAAAGCGGTCGCCGCCCCCCGGCCTCTATGGGACAATGTGCCGCCGCTGCATTTGCAGCCGGTCACAACAATCCTGCGTTTTCGGCAATGGGAGGCATGTCATGGCAAAGTACATCATGCTCGTGAATTGGACCGAACAAGGGGCGCGCAATGTCAAGGAATCGCCAAAGCGGCTGGATGTCGCCCGCGGCCTGGCGAAAAAACTCGGCGCGGAAATGAAGGACTTCTACATGACCATGGGTGAGTACGACATGGTCGCCCATGTGGATGCACCTGACGATGCGACCGTCGCCAAGTTTGCCCTGGCGCTGGCGACCAGCGGCAATGTGCGCACCAAGACGCTGAAGGCCTTCTCCGAGGCTGACTACCGCTCGATCATTGGTTCGCTGTCCTAAAGGTCCGCTTGCGTTTTTGATTCCGCTGCGGCGGAGCGGTAGGGTACCGGCTCTGCACGGGGGAGTTTGCATCGAAAATGGAAGCGGTTGCACAGCGCCAGAAAAACGGACTCGCCGAGCGGGCCCGGTCCTGCCTTCTGGTCATCGATGTCCAGCAATACTTTCTCAACAAGCTGGCGCTCGATGAACGCGAACCGCTGGTCCGGCGCATCGCCTGGTTGATGCAGGTGGCACGACTGCTGGAAATACCGGTCATCGCCACGGCGGAGGATATGGCACAGGACGGCCCGCTGGTGCCGGAACTCGAGCGGGAATTACCAGCCGGCGCGAAAGTTTTCGACAAGTTGATCTTCGGCCTCTGCGATCAGACTGACATCCGCGCCACCGTGGAGTCGATGGCGGGGCGCGGCCGCGACCAGTTCGTGCTCGCCGGGCTGGAAACCGATGTCTGCATCGCCCATTCCGCCTTCGGTCTGGCGGGTGCCGGCTACCACCCCTTCGTCATCGACGACGCCTGCGCATCGCCGGCGCCGCATCATGAACATGGGCTGCGCCGCCTGCGCGATGCCGGCATTGCTGTCACATCGCTCAAGGGCATCTTCTACGAATGGGTGCGGGATCTCGAAACCCTCGGCCGCATCCGCAAGCAGATCAACGACCCTCTGCCGCCGGGACTGACGCTCTAGGCCTGCTGCCGCCGGAACCGCGCGAAGCCAAGCAGCGCGCTATCTGCACGCACTTTCGTATCCGCTTCCCAGCAGAGGAAGGCGTTAAGCGAAGACGAACCCATCGCGGCAATGACTTCCTTGTTGTCGAATCCGGGCAAGCGCTGCAGACCGCTCCAGCAACGGCGCGAAACCCTGCGCGATCTGCGGAATCGACAGACAGCTGCCTTCTGCGCGACCCAGCAGATGCCAGATCACATCGTCGCCCCAGGGCCCGGAGTCATTGGTCTCGATGACAACGGCCGCAAGATCGTTGAACGACATGCACGCCGGTGCGCCGCCGTTCTCGAATTGAATCAGATGATCGGAGAGCATCACCCGGGGCGGGGGCGGCTTCCGCCGCCCCAGCAATCCGACGCAACCGTGCGAACATCCGCGCCGGACCTAGTCGCGGAACATCCGGTCGCCCTGCTCGTCGATGATCTGTTTTGCCTTGCGCACGCTGAGCGCGACCGCATCGTCCCAGCTCGAGCTGGTGTCGGCGCGAATGAACTTGTGCTCCTTCAGCCCTTCGGGGAATTCCTTGGCGATGGTGCCGACCGTGAGCCAGCCCGCCGCCTCGCGCCGCGGCGCCGGGCGTATGGTATAGCCGTTATACTCGGTCGCATCGCCTTCTTTTGCCGCTCCGGCCGCGCCACCGCCGCCGAAGATGCTGCGAAACAAGCCAGAGATTCCCGGTGCCATCTGCGTCTCCTGTGATGCGCGTCACACCAATATACCGCGCGCGCCGGGGATTTCACCGGATTTCACGGTTCTTTTCCGCTGTACCCCCCGATGGATTTCCGCAGCATCCGTAGAGTGATGTCCTCGCATTTCCCTCAATCAGACCTGGACCGGAGGACGTCAATGGCTGTCTTCAATCTGAACAACAAGAACAACTTCCAGGACGGAACGCTCGCCAGCGATCTGTTCTGGGGCAATGGCGGAAACGACACGCTCAATGGACTCGACGGTGCGGACACTATCGACGGCGGCATTGGAAATGACGGCCTCGATGGCGGCGAAGCCAACGACTCCCTGATCGGCGGCGCGGGCCGCGATGCGTTGTTCGGCCAGATCGGCAATGACACCCTCGACGGCGGCACCGAAAACGATACGCTCATTGGCTTCGATGGCATCGACAGCCTGACCGGCGGCGACGGCCATGACAGCCTTGACGGCGGGATCGAAGACGATGATCTCTACGGCGGCAAAGGCCGGGATACGATCCTCGGCGGCGATGGCGCCGACAACATCGAGAGCGAGAACGGCGACGATTCCATCGATGGCGGGACCGGCAACGACACGATTCAGGGCGGTGAAGGAAACGACTATATCGCCGATGCCGACGGCCTGAACATGATCTATGGCGGTGCCGGCAACGATACCGTCAGCACGATTGGGTTCGGGGACGACAACGTCGACGGCGGCGAGGGCAACGACAATCTCTTCGGCTCAAGCGGCGTCGACACGCTCTATGGCGGCGTCGGCACCGACACGCTGAGCGGCGGCAGCGGCGCGGATCTCCTCGACCTTACTGATGCCGCGGCAGCCGAGTCGGACTATGTGTATGCGCCGGACGAAGGCGACGTTATCATCGGCTTCAACCAGGACACCGCAGCCAATGGCGGCGACTCCATGACGATCATAGCCGCCAGCAACGGCGTCCTGCTGAGTCTCGCCGATGCGGTCAGTCAGGGCTATGTCGAGTTCGTCGACGACGGCAACGGCAAGACCAGCGTCCTTGTGGATTCCGACGGTTCAGCAGGCGCCGCAACGGCGGTCACGGCCTGCACCTTTGCCGATATCGCTTTCGTCAGCAACACGGCGGCCGCGACGGACTTTGCCGACAATATCGGCGTCTACACCTGAGAAACCACGCAGCTAAAACGCGAAACCCTGCCCCGGATTTCTCCGGGGCAGGGTTTGCAGGGTGGCCGCCTTCGGGGGGACGAAAGGCCGGCCTTGGGGATCTGTGACTAGGAGGCTTGCGGCTGCTCGATATCCGGGCCGCGGCGGCCGCGGTCGGCCATGAACTGGTCGAACTCGGCCTTGTCCTTGGCGTGGCGCAGGCGGTCGAGGAATTCCTTGAACTCCTTCTGCTCCTCCTCCAGGCGCTTCAGCGTCTCCATCCGGTATTCGTCGAAGGCGCGGTTGCCGCTGGATTCCTGGCGGCCGAAGCCCCAGCGGCCCCAGGGGCCATGACGTCCTTCGGACCGTCCGTCGCGTTCATTGTTGAAGTACCAGCGGCCGGGGCCGCCATGCTTTCCGCATCCCATGCGTCCACTCCATATGACATAGGCCAAGAGAGCCAATCCGATGGGCCAGAAAAGGATAAAAGCCAGCACTAACAAGGCGATCCAGGCAGCCTTGCCGTGCTCGTCAATCCTTGCAGCGATATCCATAGCAGCCCCTCATGTGAATGTAAGTAACATTCACATAAATGGCCCAACCCCCCGCCGCTGTCAAGAGATCGGCGCAGAAAAATCGCTTCAGCGCTTCGGCGGCGAGCCGAGGCCCTGCAGGTAGATCAGGAATCCGGCTTCCAGCAGGTCGTCGGCCGACATCGGCAGTTTGCGCCGGGCGGCATCGCCGCGGGCGAACAGCGAGGCGATGCCGTGGGCGAAGGCCCACATATGCAGGCTCAGCATCAGGGCCGGCGGGCGGCCTTCCTTCGGGATTTGCGCCGCCACGGCCTCGGACGCCGCCCGCAAGACGGCAAAGGCCCGGTCCGAGGCCTGCTGCAGCGCCGGCACGGCATCCAGCGCCAGGCCGGACTCGAACATCGCGGCGTAGAGCGCCGGCTCCTCCCGGGCGAAAGCCAGGTAGGCCTTGCCCACATTCTCGAAGGCGGCGACCGGTTCCGGCGTCCCGTTGTTCCAGGCCTTGGACAGGCCGGCCTCGAACTTCTCGAAGCCCATCAGGGCCACATCGGCCATCAGCTCCGGCAGGTCGCGGTAATGGCGATAGGGCGCCGCCGAGCTGACCCCGGCCGCCCGCGCCGCCTCGGCGAAGGTGAAGCCGGCCGGGCCCTTCTTGCCAATCAGCTCCAGCGCTGCGCGGATCAGCGCCTCCCGCAGATTGCCGTGGTGATAGCCCCGGCGCGCCTGACGGTCATCGTCCTTGTGCCAACTCATGTGAAGGGTTCTTACATGAATCGGCGGGCCATTACAGCGGGATTCCGATGCGCCGACTAGGGCGGGCCGATATGCAGGGTGCGCAGCGCCAGATGCACTTCCAGCAGGAAGGCCACCAACGCACCCATGAATGCGAACATGGCGGCCACGAACAGCGCCCCGATGACCGGCGCGATGGCGGTGCCGGTGATCGTGCTGGCGAACAGACCGACGATGACGCTGCAGACCAGGAGGGCGCAGAGCGCGCAGAGCAGCATGCCCGCATAGATCATCCGCGAGCGCCGCTCCAGCACCCGCAGCTCCGACCGCAGCTTCGCCTGCACCTCCGCCGGCGCGTTGTCGTAGCGCCCCTCCAGCGACCGCGCCCGATCCACCGCCCGGCCGAGCCGGTTGGTCAGCACGGCGATCATCGCGCCCACGCCGGTCAGCAGGAACACCGGCGCGACCGAGAGCTGAATGACGTGGGCAATGGAGGTGACGTCGGCGGTGAGGTCCAAGGCGGTGTCTCCGGCCGTTACGAGAGGCCACGCCGATCATATCGGGCGCGGGCGCAACGGCCAATCGACAGCTTTGCGAAACGAATGAAACGGCGCGGCCGGGAAAATCGGCCGCGCCGTCCAAACACACATTGCGGCAGCGCTTACTCTGCGCCGGACGGAAGTTCTTTCTGGTCTACGCCGATGCCATCCATCTTCTTTTTCGTCTGCGCCTTGCCGGTGCGGCCGGGCAGTTTCTGCTGCTGCATTTCTTCGGTGGTGGGCGGAATGGCAGTCGCGTTGCGGAATTGCAGTTCCTCAGCTTGGCCTTCATTGGCCTGAAGTTCTTCGGTGTTGGCGGCATCCGCCTTCATCTGTGTGACCATGATCAAGCGGTTGATTCCGTCCTGAGCGGCGAAAGCCGACGGTACGCCAGCAATTGCGACCGTCACGGCTACGGCAAACGCAGAAACCGACTTCACGAGCGCATCGCGCTTCGTCGCACCACCATTCAATGTGCTGTTCATGTCAAACATGGGAGTCGCTCCTTTCATCGCTTGCCCTCGTCGAAGGAGAGCTGATGCGAATATTGGGCGATCGCTCACCCGGACAACGTGACCACAGTCACTCTTGGCCAAGTTTCAGGAGTCGCTCTCCACAGAAGATTGTTCAAATCGCAGGCGATGTGACCGGCGTCACGACTCGCGTTGCCTGGCGAATGCTGCGGAACAGTTGAGGAATGACTACGCCGCCGCCTGGTTCGCGCGGTCGACCACGGCGACGATGTCGCGCATGATCTGCGTCAGGTCGAAATCCTTGGGCGTGTAGACGCGGGCGACGCCGGCGGCCTTGAGCTGCGCTTCGTCCTCCGGCGGGATGATGCCGCCGACGACGACGGGCACGTCCTTCAATCCCGCCGCGCGCAGCTTCTCGATCACCTCGGCCACCAGCACCACATGGGAGCCCGAGAGGATGGAGAGGCCGATGATATGCACGCCCTCCTTTACCGCGGCTTCGACGATCTGCGCCGGCGTCAGGCGGATGCCGTCATAGACGACGTGGAAGCCGCAATCGCGCGCGCGCACCGCCACCTGCTCGGCGCCGTTGGAATGGCCGTCGAGGCCGGGCTTGCCCACCAGGATTTTCAGCGGCGCGCCGATGCGCGTGGAGATGCGCTTCACATCGTCGCGCACATCGGCGAGATAGTTGCTCGCCGCCGGCGCCGCCGCGAGGCTGACGCCCGTGGGCGCGCGATAGTCGCCGAACTTCCGCCGCAGCAACGCCGCCCATTCGCCCGTCGTCACGCCGGCATGGGCGCAAGCAATCGACGCCGGCATGATGTTGCGGTCCTCTTTGACGGCGAGTTCCAGCTCGGCGAGTGCGTCCCACGCCACCGCAGCGTCGCGCTCCGACCGCCAAGCCTGCAGCCGCGCCACCTGATCCGCTTCGGCTTGGGGATCGACGGTGAGGAATCCCGCGTCGCCGCCTGACGTCAGCGGCGATGGCGCCGTCTCAGTATATTTGTTCACGCCCACCACTGTCTGGTCGCCGGACTCGATGGCGGCAATGCGCCGCGCATTCGACTCCACCAGCCGCTCTTTCATGAAGCCGGACTCGACCGCCGTCACGGCACCGCCGAGCGCCTCGATCTTCGCCAGCTCCGCCTTCGCCTGCGCCGCCAGCTCCGCCACCTTGGCGGCGATCACAGGCGAGCCCGCGAAGATATCGTCATATTCCAGGAGATCCGTCTCCTCGGCGACGATCTGCTGCAGGCGGATCGACCATTGCTGGTCCCAGGGCCGCGGCAGGCCCAGCGCCTCGTTCCAGGCGGGAAGCTGCACGGCGCGCGCCCGCGCGTCCCGCGACATGGTCACCGCCAGCATCTCCAGCAGCACGCGATAGACATTGTTCTCCGGCTGCTGCTCGGTGAGACCGAGGGAATTCACCTGCACGCCATAGCGGAAGCGCCGCAGCTTTTCGTCCTGCACCTTCCAGCGCTCGCGGCAGAGTTCGTCCCACAACTCGCCGAAGGCGCGCATCTTGCACATCTCCGTGATGAAGCGGAGGCCGGCATTCACGAAGAACGACAGCCGCCCAATCACTTGCGGCAAATCCTCCGGCGGCACTTGTCCCGAAACCTGCACCGCATCCATGACGGCGATCGAGGTCGCCAGCGTATAGGCCAGCTCCTGCACCGGCGTCGCTCCTGCTTCCTGCAGGTGATAGGAGCAGATGTTGATCGGATTCCATTTCGGCACGTCGCGGTAGGTGAAGGCGATGACGTCGGCGGTCAGCTTCAGGCTCGCCTTCGGCGGGAAGATGTAGGTGCCGCGGGACAGATACTCCTTGATGATGTCGTTCTGCACCGTGCCCGCGAGATCGCGGCGCCGCACGCCCTGCTTCTCCGCCGCCGCGATATAGAGCGCCAGCAGCCAGGGCGCCGTCGCATTGATCGTCATCGACGTGTTCATCCGGCCCAGCGGAATGCCGTCGAACAGCGCGGCCATGTCGCCCAGATGGCAGATCGGCACCCCCACCTTCCCCACCTCGCCCCGCGCTTCCTGGTGATCGGAGTCGTAGCCGGTCTGGGTCGGCAGATCGAAGGCCACCGACAGCCCCGTCTGCCCCCGCGCCAGATTGGTGCGGTAAAGCTCGTTCGACGCCTTGGCCGAGGAATGGCCGGAATAGGTGCGGATCAGCCAGACGGGATCGCGGGGGCGCGCGGCGGTCGTCGCTGCCGCCCCATGGGCCGGCGCCTTCATGCCATTGGTCGGCTTAGAACTTTCGCCCATTCCGGCACTTGCCTCGTCTCCGGTGCTTTGAGTTAGATTAGTGTGCGGCTATTGTGCAGCGCAACAACAACGGTACGAAAGAGTGGAACGGAAAAGACAGTATCTCCGCCCCGACGAAAAGTGGGACCACAGTTCCTGCGTGCCGTTTGGCTAGCAGCACATCGGCCAATATCGTACCGGCCCCGCCTTTGCCGGTCTGGACAATCGTCGGCGAGGCCTACCGGCATATCGGGCGAAACTTCTGGGCCTATCTCTGTCAGATCCTCGTTTGGGCGATGATCCTGTGGGCGGGTCAGATCGTCGCGCAGATCATGACCGTGCCGATCGTCTGGCATCTGGGCCGGGTGGGTGCCGGCATTGCGGAAATGACGTTCCTCACGGCTGCGACCATCGCCTGCCTCCTGCCGGGCGGCGGCGCCTCCTTCCTCGCCTGTGGGCAGGCCGTCTTGCAGGGAAAATCCGTGCGGGCCGCCGATGTGCTCCGCCTGCGGCGCGTCGGCGTGTTCTGGCGGACGCTGGTCATCTACTGGTTCGCCGTGCATCTGGTCCCGACCATCGGCTCGCGCGTCGCGCATGTTTATGCGAGCGTCGTGCCGGAGGCCTACCGCTGGTCAGCCGACCTGTGGGTGGCGTTCATCTATCTGTGCTGGTGCCTTGCACTGACGCCGGCGCTGGTCATGGCGCTGCCGATCTCCGCTTTCGAGGGCAATGGCGCGCCGTTTCGAGAAGCCTTCAGGAGATCGCGCGGCAACCGGGTCCGGATCGCGCTCTACGCCGCCCTCGCCGGCGGCCCGCCGCTGGCGCTTTCCATGGTGGTCCACTATGGCTTGTCTCCGCTCGCCACGGCATTGGGTATCGAAAGTTCCAACATGCAGCATATGCTGATGTTGGCGTTCTTCTCAGCCCCGGTCCGCAACATCTTTCCCTACCTGACCATTCTCTGCTTCTCCAGCGCGACCTTCTTCGCCTATCTGCGGCTTTCGCCGCGGTTCGACGATGTGGCGCGGGTGTTCGACTAGGTCATTGCGCGGCGGCAATGCCCTATGTTGCGTGAATCCGCTCAAGATTGAACTCTTCGTCGGTCGAGTGACTGCCGGGCTTGGCCCGCTGCTCCTAGCCGAACTTGGCCGATCAGAACAGGCGATAACCACTGAGGCACTCGGCGTTATGGCTGCCGCATTGGATTGGGTTCATGGCACTGGTTTTTCGCACCCCCCGACTATATCGTTATGAGACTTACCTGCTAATCTGATGCATCGCGCGCGGACAGGTTTGTTACTTCAAGCTCGGATCGATGAGACCGAAAATCGCAAGCTACCGTCAGTTCATGAGAAACGGCGGCATCTCACGCCGCCGGTTGCTGCTCGGACTAGCGGCAACTGCACTGGGTGCATCGGCGTGTGGACGGGGCATAAGTGCTGGCGGATCCGGCATCCTTGAGCGCGAGTATGACAACGCACCGGATTGCTATTTGTTCGTGCCGCTCGCCCGGCGGATTGATTCGCCGCTCCTGGTCTCGGTCCATGGCATTTCCCGGAACGCTCGGGAACTCGTTTCGGCTTTCGCCGGCATGGCCGAGCGTCTGGGCATCATCATCCTGGCGCCGGTGTTCGGCGACTACCGCTATGGCGACTATCAACGCCTCGGACGGCGTGGCCGCGGTGCGCGCGCGGACAAGGCGCTGCAGAACCTGGTCATGCAGGCGGGCACAGAACTGCAGCTCATCTCCTCGAAATTCTATCTCTACGGCCATTCCGGCGGCGCACAGTTCGCCCATCGCTATGCCATGGCCTATCCCCACGATGTCGCTGGCCTGGGACTGAGCGCGGCGGGCTGGTACACGCTGCCCAGCGACGATCAGCCCTATCCCTACGGCATCCGGCCGACATCGGATTCCTACGGGCTGACGCTGGACCCGCGGGAATTCCTGAAGGTGCCCGCCTGCGTCTTCGTGGGCGAGGACGACGTCAGCCGCGACGGCGCCTTCAACCGCTCGGACAAACTCGACTCGATGCAGGGACGGAACCGGATCGAGCGCGCGGCCCATTGGGTCGAATCCATGAATCGCGAAGCGCGGGCGCTCGGATACAACACGGCGTACTCCCTGCATGTGCTGCGCGGCGCCGACCATGACTTCGACGAACTGGTGGCAGCAGGGCTGGCGCAGGAACTCTTCGATTGCCTTTTTGCCGGCAACCAGGGGCCATCGGCCATTCAGCTATGATCGGCAGATCGCGCGGCCGCCCGCGCCGCGCCGTCTTCGTCTTTCTACGGCTTCCGGCATGGACAGACTCGGGCAAAGCATCGAGGATCGGCGCCCTGCATCATAAGGGGGACAGGATCGATGCGCGGAATTGCGAATTGGGCGGCAATTGTCATTCCGGCCTGGCTGTGCGCCGTTGCCGTGCCGTCCGCGGCACAGGAAAGCGGCGCGGCGCAGGGCGCGCTCATGCTCGGCCAGGAGCAACTATTCCGCTCACCCATGTTTACGCCCGCGAGGTCCAGCAGCTGCCCGAATTGGCCCTTGAGGGCCGTCCCCTGCACCAGATCTCCGTGATCGTCACCGACCGGCCCATACCCGACAACATGCCAAAGACGTCGTTCGCGATGTCGCAGATGGCCTCGGCCGGACAGATCCGCGGACTGAGCATCGATCTGGATGCGGAAACCGGCGCCATCCTCGGCGGCAACGCCTATCTCGGTGCGGAATATTTTCCGCAGTTCTTCTCCCAGACCGGCGGTTCCGATTACTTCCAGGTCGAAGGCTTCTCCTTTGCCGGCGGCGAGCTGAAGGCGAGATTGCGCGCCGCCGAGCCGCAGGATCTGCTGGGATCGGAAAGCGCCGTCATCGACCTATGGCTTCGATGCCACGGTGACGGCGGCGGTCACGCCGGCGCCGAAGCTGCTGCAGACCCTGGAGGGCGATGCCGCGCAGAAGAGCGAGCCGCGCGCCGCCTTCAAGAAGTTCCTCGATGCCCTGGCGGCCGGCGACGTGGCCGGCGCCAAGGCCGGCATCGTCGCCAACCATCCCGGCCAGGAAATGATGACCGCCGAGGGATTGCCCCAGGTGAAGACCATGCTTCTGGCCGGCTACGCCGACGCGGATGCCTTCCTCGCCGACCTGAAGAAGGTCTTTCTCTACGAAACCCGCGCCGTCCTCTTCTTCAGCGCCGCCGACGGCAGCAGCATCACCTCCATGACCATGGCCCGGGAGGATGGCGCCTGGAAGCTGGGCGGGGAATAGGGCCTCCGCACCGAGAGCTGCCGCAGCGCAATATTCTTGCGCACGACTTTCAGTTTTCCCCATATAATCGGCAATAAAATTGCTCTCTTAGGACTCGAAATGCACTCAACATTGCGCTGATCGGAGTCATCGACGCAACAAATCTGCTATACTGCATTGCAAAATTATGCTGCACTCGCTAAGCAAATAATCGCGCCGCCGGTGGCGGCGCGGATAGCAGGATGCTCGCGAGGAGGCCCAGCGATGACCGAGACCGCCAAGGTGATTCCCATGCCCGCCCCAGGCGGCAAGGACCTGTACGAAGTCGGCGAGATTCCGCCGGTCGGGCATGTTCCTTCGAAGATGTACGCCTGGGCAATCCGCCGGGAGCGCCATGGCGAGCCCGAGAAGGCCATGCAGGTCGAGGTGGTGCCGACGCCGAAGCTCGACAGCCACGACGTGCTGGTGATGGTGATGGCCGCGGGCGTCAACTACAACGGCGTCTGGGCCGGCCTCGGCAAGCCCATCTCTCCCTTCGACGTGCATAAGGCGGAGTATCACATCGCCGGCTCCGATGCCGCGGGCGTGGTCTATGCCGTCGGCTCCCAGGTGAAGCGCTGGAAGGTCGGCGACGAGGTCGTGGTTCATTGCAATCAGGACGACGGCGACGACGAGGAATGCAACGGCGGCGATCCCATGTTCAGTCCGTCGCAGCGCATCTGGGGTTACGAGACGCCCGACGGCTCCTTCGCCCAGTTCTGCCGGGTGCAGGACCGCCAGCTCATGCGCCGGGCGCAGCACCTGACCTGGGAAGAGAGCGCCTGCTACACGCTGACGCTCGCCACCGCCTATCGCATGCTGTTCGGCCACCGGCCGCATATCCTGCGCCCCGGCCATAACGTGCTGGTGTGGGGTGCTTCCGGCGGCCTCGGCTCCATGGCGGTGCAGCTCATCTCCACCGCCGGCGCCAACGCCATCGGCGTGATCTCCGACGAAACCAAGCGCGATTTCGTCATGCAGCTCGGCGCCAAGGGCGTGATCAACCGCAGCAACTTCGATTGCTGGGGCCAGCTGCCCGACGTGGACGATGCCGCCGCCTATGCCGCCTACATGAAAAAATGCCGCGAATTCGGCAAGGCGATCTGGGACGTCACCGGCAAGGGCAACGATGTCGACTTCGTCTTCGAGCATCCGGGCGAAAGCACCTTCCCCGTCTCCTGCTTCGTGGTGAAGCGCGGCGGCATGGTGGTGTTCTGCGCCGGCACCACCGGCTACAACCTCACCTTCGACGCGCGCTTCGTGTGGATGCGGCAGAAGCGCATCCAGGGCAGCCATTTCGCCAATCTGCTGCAGGCCAGCCAGGCCAATCAGCTCGTTGTCGAGCGGCGCATCGATCCCTGCATGAGCGAGGTGTTCTCCTGGGCCGACATCCCCCGTGCCCACACCAAGATGTGGAAGAACCAGCACAAGCCCGGCAACATGGCCGTGCTGGTGCAGGCCAAGCGCCCGGGGTTCCGCACCCTGGAAGACGCGGCGGAGGCGTGATCGGCTGAAGCGGCCCGGCGCCGGTTGCGCCTGCCATGCCCCAGACAGCACAATCGGCCGTGGCCGAACCGCAACTCCTGTTGCCAGATTTACTGCCGCTCTGCGCCCGCGCGCTGACGGTTGCGGAGAGCTATGCCGCGCAGGCACGCGGTTCGGTGGAACGGCTCGTCGCACCGGGCGGCAAGCTGGATGCGAATCTGCTCGATCGCGAGCAGCGCGCCGCCCATGGTCTGTCCTGGCTCACCACCTATGTCACCGCACTTCGACAAACCCTGGACTGGGCGCAACGGCTCAGCGACGGCGGCCAACTCGGCGAGCGGGAAGCGCTGATCTGTCAGACGGCGTTCGCTGAATATCTCGCGCAGATGACCGGCGGACTGCCGATGAGCCAGGGCGAAATCCTGCGGCCGTCCGATCTCGACATGCAGGCTGAAGCCTCGGCCTTTGCCGCCGATCCTTCAGTGGCGGCATTGACACGCAACGGCGCCGGCAATGCCGTGCTGATGCGACTCGCCGAACTCATCGCCGACAGCGAATTCGGCGACGCGGCCCTCGACGACGATTCCCTGACCATGATCCGCGAACAGTTCCGCCGCTTCGCCGACGATCATCGCGACGATGCCCATGAGTGGCACCGGCAGGACGCCTATATTCCGATGTCGGTGATCGAGGCGCTGGCGGAGCTCGGCATCTTCGGCCTGACCGTGCCGGAGAATTACGGCGGGCTCGGCCTCGGCAAGCTGGCGATGTGCGTGGTGACGGAGGAGCTGTCGCGCGGCTATATCGGACTCGGCTCGCTCGGCACCCGCAGCGAGATCGCCGCCGAACTGATCCGCCTCGGCGGCACCGAGGTGCAGAAGCAGAGATGGCTGCCCAGGCTGGCATCCGGCGAGATCCTGCCGACCGCCGTGTTCACCGAGCCCGGCACCGGCTCCGATCTCGGCAGCCTACGTACCCGCGCCGTGCGCGACGGCAATAGCTACCGCATTACCGGCAACAAGACCTGGATCACCCATGCGGCGCGCAGCGATGTGATGACGCTGCTGGCGCGCACCGATCCGAACGAGGCCGGCTATCGCGGCCTCTCCATGTTCCTGGCGGAAAAGCCGCGGGGCACGGAAGAGAATCCGTTCCCGGCAAAAGGCATGACCGGCGGCGAGATCCGCGTGCTGGGCTATCGCGGCATGAAGGAATTCGAGCTGGCCTTCGACGGATTCGAGGTGAAGGCGGAGAATTTGCTGGGCGGCATCGAGGGCCAGGGCTTCAAGCAGCTCATGGCCACTTTCGAGTCAGCGCGCGTACAGACCGCGGCCCGCGCCGTCGGCGTGGCGCAGAACGCGATGGAGCTGGGCCTCGCCTATGCCAAGGGCCGGGTGCAGTTCGGCAAGCCGATCTATGAATTCCCCCGCGTCGCCCACAAGCTGGCCTGGATGGCGGTGGAGACCATGGTGGCGCGGCAGCTCACCTGGTTCGCCGCGCGGCAGAAGGACAGCGACAAGCGCTGCGACATCGAGGCCGGCATGGCCAAGCTGCTCGCCGCCCGCGTCGCCTGGGCCAATGCCGACAACGCGCTGCAGGTCCATGGCGGCAACGGCTATGCCGAGGAGTACGCCATCTCCCGCGTCCTCTGCGACGCCCGCATCCTCAACATCTTCGAGGGCGCGGCGGAAATCCAGGCCCAGGTGATCGCGCGGGGGCTGCTGAGCGGGCGGAATTAGCCGCAGCGTTTGCCCCGTGGCGAACACCATTCGGATTTCTACGATCTGGACGCAGCTTGCGGTTTGCAGCTACTAATCCGCGCCTTTGACGTAAGAAACTTTCAGGGTGATTTGTGCTCGTCATCTTCGATTGCGACGGCGTGCTCGTGGATAGCGAGACCATCGCCTTTCAGGCCGAGAACGACATGGTGCGCGGCCTCGGCCTGGACTGGTCGATGGAGGAGTGCATGCAGAAGTTCCTCGGCCGCTCCACCAAATCCTGCGTCGAGGTGATCGAGGCCGCCCTCGGCCGGCCGGTGCCCGAGGGCTGGGTCGATGCCTGGCATGCCGCCGCCCATGAGACGCTGCGCCGCCACGGCGTGCCACCCATTCCCGGCATCTTCGAAGCTCTCGACGCGCTCGACACAGCGCGGGTGCCCTATTGCGTCGCTTCGTCAGGCGAGATGGCGAAGATGGACATCACCCTCGGATCTTCCGGCCTGATGCCGCGGGTGGCCGGGCGCATCTACAATTCGGCCATGGTCAAGAACGGCAAGCCGGCGCCGGACCTGTTCCTGCACGCCGCCAAATCCATGGGTGCCAAACCCGGCGATTGCATCGTGGTCGAGGACTCGGTGGCCGGCGTCACGGCCGGCGTCGCCGCGGGCATGCGTGTGATGGCGTACGCTGCCGCTGCCTATGTGGACCGCGACGGGCATGCACCGCGCCGGCGGCGAACTGTTCGAGGATATGGCGGCGCTGCCGCGACTGATCGGCGTGGCCTGAGGCACCGCGCAGCGCCAACTCTCTGGCCGCGTGCCCCAAGCGCCCTTATAGTGGTCGCCATGGACACGCTCACGCTCGTCATCATCTTCGGCGTCGCCACCATTGCTGTGCTGTTTCTCGGCCTGTTCTCAATGGCGCGGGGCGGCGAGTTCAATCGCAAGTACGGCAATGTGCTGATGCGATTCCGCGTCCTGTTCCAGGCGATCACTATCGCCATCATCCTGATCGCGCTGCTCATCGCCTACAACAGGTGAGCGCCGCGCGTCCGCCATGGTGAAGCTCACCCGCATCTACACCCGCGGCGGCGACAAGGGGAAAACCTCGCTGGGCAACGGCCAGCGCGTCGCCAAGCATGATCTGCGCGTCGCCGCCTACGGCACGGTGGACGAGGCCAACGGGGCGATCGGCGTGGCGCGGCTGCATACCAAGGGCGACGCCGACAAGATGCTGGCGCGCATCCAGAACGACTTGTTCGATCTCGGCGCCGATCTCTGCCGGCCGGAAACGCCGGCGCCCAAAGGCCCGGTGCTGCGGATCATCGAGACCCAGGTGACGCGGCTGGAGCGCGAGATCGACCGCATGAACGCCAAGCTGGCACCGCTCAATTCCTTCATCCTGCCCGGCGGCAGCGCCGGCGCGGCTTGTCTGCACCTGGCCCGCACCATTGTCCGGCGGGCGGAACGGGACATGACCCTGCTGGCCGGTAAAGAGAATATTAACCCCGTTGCGATCAAGTACATCAACCGGCTCTCCGACCATCTGTTCGTGCTGGCCCGCGTCCTCAACGGCAACGGCAAGCGCGATGTGTTGTGGCAGCCGGGCGCGACCCGCGACGAAAGCTGACCGCCTGCCCTGCAGGTCCGGCACGCTCGGGGACCGCAGCTTGCCGCCCGCCGGCGGTGTCTTGTGGGATCAGGGAAGATGTCGGAACGCAGCCGCAAACGGACTTGGACGGAAATTATTCTCTTCGCCATTGCCGTTTTCTTGATCGGCCAGGCCCTGTATTTCAACCTCACGGCCGTCGAGCCGGCGGAGATGAGGTTTCAGGTGACGGTCAACCGCGCCGGCCCTTCGTTCAAGATCGAAGCCATGGGTTCCCGCAAGATCTACTCCCAGCGATTCGATTTCGAGGGTGCCCGCCTGTCCTTCGTCGGCGATATCCAGGGCGACCGCGTGTCGATTACCGGCACCATGCGCAGCGCGGAAGTGGGTGAAGCAGCCCGAGAATTCAAAGCTGAAGGCAACATCGCCGACAATCGGGCGGTCTTTCCGCTGACAACACCGAAAGGCTCGCGGATCGGCAAGATCGAGCTGTCTTTCACGGACCCCTAGGGCATTTCACGACCCAGGCGTCGCCTGGGGCCGCAAACCGGTCGTATTCCTGGTTTTTGCCGCCTTCCCGGCATCGCAACCCCGCCATTGGCCGGAAATCGGCCGCCACTGCCCCCAAAACACCCGCAAAGCCGCGGATTCACCGGCTTTTCAAGGCCCTGGCCGCGTTGACACATCGGGCCGCCAAACCTATTGTGCACCCGCGAAGTACATAAGCAGAATGCCGCGCAAGCGCCGTTTAGCGCCTTGCTGCTCTGCAAGAAAGTTGCCGGTCGTAACTCATCTAATCCAAGGGTCGCCATGAAGGTTCTGGTCGCGGTCAAACGCGTCATCGATGCCAACGTCAAAGTCAGGGTCAAGGCCGACGGCACGGGCGTCGAAACGGCCAATGTGAAGATGGCCATGAATCCGTTCTGCGAGATTGCCGTCGAAGAGGCGATCCGCATGAAAGAGGCCGGCAAGGCCACTGAGATCGTCGCCGTGTCCTGCGGCGGCGCTTCAGCTCAGGAAACGATTCGCACGGCGCTGGCCATGGGCGCCGACCGCGGCATCCATGTGCAGACCGATGTGGAGCTGCAGCCGCTGGCCGTCGCCAAGCTGCTGAAGGCCGTCGCCGCCAAGGAGCAGCCGCAGATCGTGCTGCTGGGCAAGCAGGCGGTGGATGACGATTGCAACCAGACCGGCCAGATGCTGGCGGGCCTGCTGGGCTGGCCCCAGGCGACCTTCGCCTCGAAGATCGTGCCCAACGGCAGCGACGCCACGGTGACGCGCGAGGTCGATGCCGGCCTGGAGACCATTTCCCTGAAGCTGCCCGCCGTCATGACCACGGATCTGCGGCTGAACGAGCCGCGCTATGCCTCGCTGCCCAACATCATGAAGGCCAAGAAAAAGCCGATCGAGGCGCTGACCCCCGATGCCCTGGGCGTCGATGTGGCGCCGCGGCTGAAGACACTCAAGGTTGCCGAGCCGCCGAAGCGCAAATCGGGCATCAAGGTGAAGAGCGTGGCCGAGCTGGTGGACAAGCTGCGCAATGAAGCGAAGGTGATCTGACCATGGCCACTCTACTGATTGCCGAGCACGACAACGCCGCGCTGAAACCCGGGACGCTCCATGCCCTGACCGCGGCGCAGAAGGTCGGCGGCGAGATCCATCTGCTGGTCGCCGGCAGCGGCTGCAAGGCCGCGGCCGATGCCGGCGCCAAGCTGCCGGGCGTAACCAAGGTGCTGCTCTGCGACGATGCCGCCTATGCCCATGGGCTGGCCGAGAATGTCGCCGCGCTGCTGGTCAAGCTGGCGCCGTCCTACAGCCATGTGCTGGCGCCGGTCACCAGCGTCACCAAGAGCGCCATGCCCCGCGCCGCCGCACTGCTGGATGTGGCGCAGATCTCCGAGATCATCGGCGTGGAGTCGCCGGATACCTTCGTCCGCACCACCTATGCCGGCAACGCCATAACCACCGTGCAGTCGTCGGACAAGATCAAGTTCATCACCGTGCGCGGTACCGGCTTTGACGCAGCCCCAGCCGAAGGCGGCAGCGCTGCCGTCGAGAGCGTGGGCGGCGCCGGCGATACGGGGCTGTCGAACTTCGTCGGCCAGGAGCTCAGCCGCTCCGAACGGCCTGAGCTGACCTCGGCCCGCATCGTCATCTCCGGCGGGCGCGGCATGCAGGCCGGCGAGAATTTCAAGATGCTGGAGAAAGTGGCCGACAAGCTGAAGGCCGCCGTCGGCGCCTCGCGCGCCGCCGTCGATGCCGGCTTCGTGCCCAACGAGTATCAAGTCGGGCAGACCGGCAAGATCGTTGCGCCGGACCTTTACGTGGCGATCGGCATCTCCGGCGCCATCCAGCATTTGGCGGGCATGAAGGACAGCAAGATCATCGTCGCCATCAATAAGGACGAGGAGGCGCCGATCTTCCAGGTCGCCGACTATGGGTTGGTGGCGGACCTGTTCACGGCCGTGCCGGAACTCGAAGCCGAGCTGTCCAAGTAATGCCCCTCGATACCCAATCCGCTTCCGGGAAGGAGAGCCGAGCCATGATCCAGAAGGTTGGCGTCATCGGCGCCGGTCAGATGGGCAACGGAATTGCCCATGTCAGCTCGCTGGCGGGCTATGACGTCAAGCTGGTGGATGTCGACAAGACCCAGCTGGACAAGGCCAAGTCCATCATCGACCAGAATATGGGCCGCCAGATCAAGCGCGGCACGATCAAGGAAGCCGACAAGACCGCCGCCCTGGGCCGGATCACCGTCGGCACCGAATACGCCCTGCTCAAGGACTGCGATATCGTCATCGAGGCCGCGGTCGAGAAGGAAGACGTCAAGAAGCAGATCTTCAAGGCGCTTTGCCCGGTGCTGAAGCCCGAGGCCATCGTCGCCTCCAACACCTCGTCGATCTCCATCACCCGGCTGGCGGCCTCCACGGACCGGCCGCAAAAGTTCATGGGCATGCATTTCATGAACCCGGTGCCGCTGATGGAGCTGGTGGAGCTGATCCGCGGCCTGGCCACCGACGATGCCACCTACACCGCGGTCCGCGAGATGGCGGTGAAGCTGGGCAAGACCCCGGCGCCGGCCGAGGACTTTCCGGCCTTTATCGTTAATCGAATCTTGCTGCCGATGCTGAACGAGGCGGTCTACACGCTGTACGAAGGCGTCGGCTCGGTGGAAGCCATCGACACCGCCATGAAGCTTGGCGCGCACCATCCCATGGGCCCGCTGGAACTGGCCGACTTCATCGGCCTGGATACCTGCCTGGCGGTCATGCAGGTGCTGTATGAGGGGTTGGCGGACAGCAAGTACCGCCCCTGCCCGCTGCTCGTTAAGTATGTCGAAGCCGGCTGGCTTGGCCGCAAGGTCAATCGCGGCTTCTACGACTACAGTTCGGGCACGCCCGTCCCCACGCGCTAACCAATCCCAGCGCCTGCCCAGGGGCCAATTTCCGCCGCCTGGACGCTTCAAGCTCATACCCGGCCCCGACGGTCGCCGCCGACCTGCGGCCATCCGCGCGGCTGATTCGGCTGCCTGCGACCATTCATCCCCGGTTCAGGCGCGCTATGCGACCCTGCAACCTGTGATCGTCGTCACAGGTAGCGTGATGATGCGGGCCCTCCGCCAGAAAAACGCCCAATTTCCGCCTTTCTTGTGATGCCGGTCACTCGCATTTACGCCGTACTAATCTTTATCTTGTACATGTGAGATCGGACGCGGTTCGCCGCTCCCGATCCAGGGAAATCGAAAGCCAAACCGAACCTGATGATGACGAGCAACACCATGTCGCGCCCAGCCACCAGCAATTCCGACGCCAACCGGACGAAGCGCAAATCCTCGCGCCCCCTGAGCTCCGCCGAGGAGCGCATCTTCATCGGCGTGGCCTTCGTGGTCGCCTTCGTGGTGCAGATCGCCATCGCCTTCGATCTCTCGAGCCTGCTCGGCCAGTAGCCGGCCGCACCCTCCCGATACCGGACGAAAACAGCGGCCCGACGTTCACGGGCCGCTAATGCTATGCGGCCACCGCCTCATGGCGCCGGCTGCGCCAGATAGTGCCGCAGCAGGGCCCTGGCCTCCGGCGAATCCCAATCCGCATTGCCGATCAGCTTGCCTACGAACAGCCCATCCCGGCTGATCAGCAGGTTGGACGGCACGGCATCGACGCCGATCAGCTGGGAGAAGCTGTTGGTGAAATCGACATAGATGCCGAGATGCTTGATCCCATGCTTTTCGTAGAACGGGCGCACCACCTTGGCGCCCTGCAGATCGATGGACAGCGGCACCACGACCAGGCCTTCGTCCCCCAGCTCCGCCTGCAGCCGGTCCAGCGCCGGCATTTCCGCGACGCAAGGGGCGCACCAGGTGGCCCAAACGTTCAGCAGCACCACCTTGCCGCCGAAATCCAGCAGGCTGACGCTGTTGTTGTCGGCATCCTGAAACTCCGCCACCGGCGCTGGCCGCGGCGGCTTGGACAAGATAAATTGCGCCATGGCGCCGGAAATTGGCGGATTCGTCGGGTTTCCCGCCCCGGTGCCATCTGCAGAATCCCTGATAACATACGTCGCAACGGCGATGACGGCGCCGGCCAGAACCACCAGGACCGCCACAATCGCCCATAGTCGCTTGCTCATTAATCCGCCCTAGCTCCGCGTGAAACACAGCCCATGACGTCCGATCCGAAAGCCAAACCCGCCGCCGACGCCAACAGCATGTGGGGCGGCCGCTTTGCCGCCGGGCCGGCGGCGATCATGGAGCGTATCAACGCCTCCATCGATTTTGACAAGCGCTTGTTTGCCCAGGATATCGCCGGTTCCAAGGCCCATGCCGCCATGCTCACGCGCCAGGGCATCCTGCGGCCCGAGGACGGTGCGGCGATCGAGCGCGGCCTGGACCAGATCCTGAAGGAGATCGAGGACGGCAAATTCACCTTCAAGACGGCGCTGGAAGACATCCACATGAATGTGGAGGCGCGCCTGAAGGAGATCATCGGCGAGCCGGCCGGCCGGCTGCATACGGCGCGGTCGCGGAACGACCAGGTCGCCACCGATTTCCGCCTCTGGGTGCGGGACGCCATCGACGGGCTGGACGGGCAGTTGACCGACCTGCTGGCCGCCCTGCTCGACCGCGCCGAGGAATATGCCGCCACGGTGATGCCCGGCTACACCCATCTGCAGCCGGCCCAACCGGTGACCTTCGGCCACCATCTGATGGCCTATGTGGCAATGTTCGAGCGCGACCGGGGCCGGCTGCGGGATGCCCGCCGGCGGCTCAACGAATGTCCGCTGGGCGCGGCGGCGCTGGCCGGCACCTCCTTTCCCATCGACCGGCAGGCGACGGCCCAGGCGCTGGGCTTCGACCGGCCGACCGAGAACTCCATCGATTCGGTTTCCGACCGGGATTTTGCCCTCGAGTTCCTCGCCGCCGGCGCGATCCTGGCCACCCACCTGTCGCGCCTGGCCGAGGAGATCGTCCTCTGGGTGAGCGACGGCTTCCGCTTCATCATCCTCAGCGACGCCTTCACCACCGGCAGCTCGATCATGCCGCAGAAGAAGAATCCCGACGCCGCCGAGCTGGTGCGGGGCAAG
Organism: uncultured Alphaproteobacteria bacterium; assembly: GCA_963816235.1. Taxonomy (GTDB): domain Bacteria; phylum Pseudomonadota; class Alphaproteobacteria; order Dongiales; family Dongiaceae; genus DATKFM01. Next base: position 632,500 of record CAWFKD010000001.1, read on the forward strand.
GCCGGCCGCATCATCGGCGCGCTGAACACCCTGCTGATCGTCATGAAGGGACTGCCGCTCAGCTACGGCAAGGACATGCAGGAGGACAAGGAGCCGACCTTTGACGCGGCGGACAACCTGTCGCTTTCGATCGCCGCCATGGCCGGCATGATCCGCGACCTCAAGGCGGCGCCCGCCCGTATGGCCGATGCTGCCCGGGCCGGATTTGCCACCGCGACGGACCTGGCCGACTGGCTGGTGCGGGAGCTGAAACTGCCCTTCCGCGAGGCCCACCACGCCACCGGCGCCATCGTCCGCAAGGCGGAGCAGAAGGGCTGCGAGCTCAAGGACCTGCCGCTGGCCGAGATGCAGGCGGTCGAACCCCGGATCACCGCCGCCGTGACCGGCGTGTTGAGCGTTGACCATTCGGCCGCCAGCCGCACAAGTTATGGCGGCACGGCGCCGGGCCGAGTCCGCGAGGCGATCGCCCGGGCCCGCAAGCATCTTCGGGATTGAGGTTAAGACCTATGGCCGACAGGAACCGCAAGCTATGGCTGGGCCGCTGCGCGCTGCTGCTTATAGCCGCCCTGGCGCTGCTGCCGGCCGGCTGCGGCAAGAAGGGCGATCCCGAATTGCCCACAGGCGAAACCGACCAATTCCCCAAGCAATATCCGGACCCCGACTCCCTATGAGCGCATTCCAATACCGGGACGGCCAGCTCCACGCTGAAGCCGTCGCCGTCGCGCGCGCCGCCGAATCTGTCGGAACGCCGTTCTATTGCTATTCCACGGCGGCGCTGCAGGACGAGTACCGCACTTTCGATGCGGCCTTCGCCAATATTCCGCACATGATCTGCTACTCGCTGAAGGCCAACAACAACCTGGCCGTGATGCGCACGCTGCTGGAACTTGGCGCGGGCGCCGATGTGGTGTCGGCCGGCGAGATGCACTGTGCGCTCGCCGCCGGCGTTCCCGCCGACAAGATCGTCTTCGCCGGCGTCGGCAAGACCGCACCGGAAATGGCGGCCGCGCTGGATGTCGGCATCCTGCAGTTCAATGTCGAATCGATCCCGGAGCTGGAACTGCTGAACCAGGTTGCCGTCAGCAAGAACAAGCGGGCGCCGGTGGCGCTGCGGCTCAATCCCGATGTGGATGCCCGCACCCACGCCAAGATCTCCACCGGCAAATCTGAGAACAAGTTCGGCATCGAACTCAGCCAGGCCGCGGCCGCCTATGCCCAGGCCGCCGCCGCGCCTGGAATTGAACCGGTGGGTCTCGCCCTGCATATCGGCTCGCAACTCGCCGACCTGTCGCCCTATCGCGCCGCTTTCGCCAAGCTTGCGGCCATGGCGATCGAGCTCAAGCAAAGCGGCCTGCCGGTGAAGCACCTGGATCTCGGCGGCGGCCTGGGTATCGCTTATGAAAGCGAAAATCCGCCCTCTCTGGCCGAATATGCCGAGATCGTGGAGCAGACGGTCGGAAAGCTGGGCCTGCCCGTCATCTTCGAGCCCGGGCGGCGGCTGATTGGCAATGCCGGCATCCTGGTCACGCGGGTGACCTATGTGAAAGAGGGGGTAAACCGCACCTTCATCATTACCGACGCGGCGATGAACGACCTGATCCGCCCCATGCTCTACGAGGCCTACCACGATATCGTCCCGGTCGTGCAGGCCGCACCCGACGGCCAGAGCCGCAAGGTGGATATCGTCGGCCCGATCTGCGAGAGCACCGACATCTTCGCCGAACAACGGCCGATGCCGCCCCTGGCGGCCGGCGATCTGCTCGCCATATTTTCGACAGGGGCTTATGGTGCGGTCATGGCCTCATCCTACAACCTGCGGCCGCTGGCGCCGGAAGTTATGGTAAACGGTAACGAATTTGCGATTGTTCGCCCCCGGCCGACCTATGCTGATATGATCGGCCGGGACCGGTTGCCGGGCTGGTTTGCCGCCGGCGGCAAGGCAAAAAAATGATGGAGCGTTCCGATAGACTATCGGCAGACATCGCAGGACCGCCGCACGGACGATAGCCTGTCGCCGGGCTACCGCATCTATGGCGCCCGCCTGGCGCTGTGGTGGGAGCGCATCTGGTTCTGCCTGTGGCCCGCGCTCTGCGTCGTCGCCACCTTCCTGATCGTCTCGCTGTTCTCGCTGCTCCCGGCTCTGAATGGCTGGCTCCATCTGCTCATCCTGATCGGCTTCGGCCTGGCTTTCGCTTACGCCATCGGCTGGCTGATCCCCGGGCTGCGGCGGCCGAGCCGGAAGGAGGCCATCCGCCGCCTGGAACAGGTGAACGAGCTGGAGCACCGGCCGCTGACGCGGATCGAGGACAAGCTGGCCACCGGCAACACCGATCCCGAGGCCGCCGCGCTATGGGACTTCTATCGGCGCCGCACCAGATCGGAACTCGGCAATCTGCGCATCGGCGCGCCGCATCCGAATATCGTGGCAAAGGATCCGTTCGCCCTGCGCGCGATCCTCGCCCTGCTGCTGATCGTGGCCTTGATCGTCGGCTGGAAGGACGCGCCGGAGCGGATCACGCGGTCGTTCGTGCCTACCCTTTCCGGCTTCGATTTCGGCGAGGGCGTGACGGTGACGTTGTCGATTACGCCGCCGACCTACACCAATGTCGCGCCGCTGTTTCTGGAAAAGCAGCCGATGGCCGACGCTACGGAGAGCACGGCGCAAGCGGCGCCGGCCGAGATCCATATTCCCACCGGCAGCCTCGTGCTGGCGCAGCTTCAGGGCCTGTCGGAAACGCCGACGCTGTTGCTGGGCGACGGCAAGGTAGCCTTCGAGCCGCTGGAGCCCGGCACCTTCCAGGGCAAGGGTGAAATCAAGGCCGGCACGCGGCTCGGCGTTGCGGTCGAAGATACGGAGATCGCCAGCTGGCCCGTCGTCATCGTGCCTGACAATGCGCCCTCCATCGAGTTTGGCGCGCAGCCGGGCGCCAGCGAGCGCTTCGCGCTGCGGCTGATCTACAAGGCGGCCGATGACTACGGCATCCAGTCGGTCAACGCCACCATCCGCCGCGCCGACAAGCAGAAGGGGCCGGGCGGCATCGCGCAGATCGACCTGCGGCTGCCGCTGCCGGGCGTCGATCCGAAGAAAGCGCAACAGCTGAGTTTCCATGACCTGACGCCCCATCCCTGGGCCGGGCTGCCGGTCGAGATCCAGCTTTCCGCCACCGACGCCCTGGGCCAGACCGGCCGCAGCGCCTGGGTCAAAACCACCCTGCCGGAGCGGATATTCAATCACCCTGTGGCGCGGGCGGTCGCCGAACAGCGCAAGCATCTGATGAACACGCCGGCGGAAGCTGAAAGCGTCGCCCGGCGCCTCTACAGCATCGGCGCCCAGCCGCAGCTCTACAATGACGACCTGACCGCCGTGCTGGCATTCGAGATCGCCATCGACCGCCTGGCGATCGCCACGAATTCGCAGATGATCACCGACACCGAGCGCAGCGAGGAAATCCAGAGCGTCGTCGACCTGCTGTGGGATCTGGCGCTGCGCATCGAGGAAGGCGAGTTCGCCATGGCCGAGAAACAGCTGCGCGCGCTGCAGGATGCCTTGCAGAAAGCGCTGGCCGACAATGCCTCCGACGAGGAGGTCCAAAAGCTGATGGACGAGCTTCAGCAGGCGATGGACCGCTATGTCGACGCCCTGAAGGAAAAGATGGACCGGGAGCCGCGCGGCCCGCGCTCGCGGCCGCAGATGAATTCCAACACGGTGGAAATGCGCCGCGAGGATCTGCAGAAGATGCTCGAGCGCGCCCGCGACATGGCGAAAGCGGGCAACCGCGATGCCGCCCGCGAGCTTCTGGCGCAGATGCAGCAGATGCTGGAGAGCCTGCAGACCCAGCAAATGGCCGGCCAGATGAGCGAAGACATGGAAAAAGCCATGCAGATGCTGGAGGACATGGACCAGCTCATGGACAAGCAGCAGGAGCTGATGGATCAGACCTTCCGCGACTCCCAGCAGCAGCAGGAAGGCGATCAGCCAATGCAGGGCGCCGCGCAGCGTAAGCAGCAGCAGGAGGCGCTGCGGGACGCGACCGGCCAGATGATGCGCGACTATGCCGACATGTTCGGCGAAGTGCCGCCATCGCTCGGCCGCGCCGAGAGCGAGATGCGCGAATCCTCAAAGGCGCTAGGCGAGGGCCGGCCGCAGGATGCGCTGCAGCCGCAATCCCAGGCGCTGACGGAGCTGCAACAGGCCATGCAGGAGATGACCAACGCCATGGCCCAGGCCTTGCAGGGCCAGCAGGGTCAGGATCCGCGCAATCAAACCGGCATGGGCGACGATCCGCTCAACCGCGACGGCAACGGCATGGATGATCTTCTCGGCAATGTGGAGATACCCGATCAGCCCGATATGCAGCGGGCGCAGGAGATTCTCGAAGAGCTGCGCCGCCGGGCCAGCGAACGCTCGCGGCCGAAACTCGAGCGCGAATACATCGACCGCCTGCTCAAGCAGTTCTAGCCGCCGCGGCTATTCCAGCCCGCTTCTGACAAACGTGATCTGCGAGCGCTCGAACGCTTCCGGCGGATTGATGGCTTCCGTGCGGAACCGGACGATCTCGCCGGGGCCGACCACATCCTGATCGACCGCGAAGGTCCAATCGAACAGGCTGCGCTTCTCCGCGTCCAAGAGGGTGGCGCGCAGGCCGGGCAGCAGTTGCGGCAAGTCGGTGTTATTGACGATCTTGCCCTCGAGCACGAGCACCGTGAGGCCCGCCAGAGGCTGCTCCACCAGGCGCACATCCTGCACTTCCAGCGTCGAAGTGGGCACGCCGATGACGTCGCCGATCAATTCATAGACGCGTTTTGTCGACGGCCAGGTCTCGATGATTCGATCCCGGCCAAAATAGCCGATGCCGGTGCCGACGATCAGGCCGGCGATCGCCGCGGCCAGTGCAGCCACCGGCCAGCGGCGGCGGCGCGGTTGATAGCGCACCGGCAGGCCGAAATTCGGCGCCGGCGGCAAGCCGGGCGGCGGCGGCGGCGCGACATCGATTCGCCGCGGCTGATCCGCCGGCGGCGTCTGCATCCAACTGTGACGGCATTTCGCGCAACGCACGAGTCGTCCGGCCTCGCCGAGGACGGTCGCATCGATCAGGTAGCGCGTCTTGCATGCGGAGCAAGAAACGATCATCTAGGCGCCATGGACTGTCATTCTTGCCAGTCTCCGTGTATCGCTGAGTCGCGGCCCGCGCAAGTTTTCCCACTGCTGCCAAGCCGTTGCCGGTGCCTTCTGGACGGGCCGGACTCCCATATGTCATTCTCCGGCCACAGCTTTGACGGTCGCGGCAACCGGGGACAGCTACCTTGGTCCTATTTGAGAATGTAAATCTTCGTTACGGCGACGGCCCCGCGATCCTGCAGCAGGTTTCCTTCACGCTGGCGCCGGGGTCGTTCCATTTCATCGTCGGCGCCAGCGGCGCCGGCAAATCGTCGCTGCTGCGCATGATGTATCTGGCGCAGAAGCCGACCAGCGGCCGCGTCAATCTGTTCGGCCAGGAGATCGATCAGCTCAAGCGCCATGACCGGCCGCTGCTGCGCCGCCGCGTCGGCGTGGTGTTCCAGGACTTCCGCCTGCTGCCCCACCTGTCGGCGCTGGACAATGTGGCGCTGCCGCTGCGCGTCGCCGGCGTGGCGGAGAACAAAATCCGCGACCATGTGACCGAGCTGCTGAAGTGGGTCGGGCTGGCCGAGCATGTTGATGCGCTGCCGGCCACCCTGTCGGGCGGACAGCAGCAGCGCGTCGCCATCGCCCGCGCCGTCATCACACGGCCGAGCCTGCTGCTGGCCGATGAGCCCACCGGAAATCTGGACGACGCCATCGCCGTGCGGCTGATGTATCTCTTCGGCGAATTGAACAAGGTCGGCACGACGATCGTCGTCGCCACCCACAGCGAGCGGCTGGTGCAGCAATTCTACCACCGCCAGCTGCGGATCGAGCAGGGCCACGTTCGGCTGATACCCCAGCGTTCCGAGGCCGCGTAGGATGCGGCTGTTCCGGTCCGACCTGCCGCTCGCGGGCGACGCCTCCGCGCGATTCCTGCCCTGGATCATCGGCTGCATGGTCTATCTCGCGGCCCTGGCGCTGGCCGCGGCGCTGTCGGCGGAGAACCTCGCCAGCCGCTGGCATGCGGATCTCGCCGGCCGCTTCACCGTCGAGCTGCCGCCGTCGCCGCCCTCCAGCGAGAAGGAAGCGAAGCTGCGGGACATCACCGGCCTGCTGTCGAAGATCGACGGCGTCATCGCCGTGAAGCTGGTGGGCGCAAGCGAGAAAGCGGCACTGCTGCAGCCCTGGCTCGGCGGCATCGAATTGCCCGACGACATCGCCCTGCCCGACCTCATCGTCGTCGAGGCCGGCAAGGCAGTCGATCTGGCAAAGGTCTCGGTGGATCTTATCGCCATCGATCCCGCGATCCGCGTCGACGACCACGCCAACTGGCATGGCGATCTCCTGGCCTTCAGCAATTCGATGACGATCGTGGCGCTGATCGTGCTGTCGCTGATCGCGCTGACAGCCGTGTCGACCGTGATCTTCGTCACCCGCACCGGCCTGGCGATCCACCGGCGGGTGATCGAGATCGTGCATCTGGTGGGCGCCCAGGATACCTACATCGCCCGCCAGTTCCTGTTCCATGCCCTGCGGCTCGGCCTGGCCGGTGGCGCCGTGGGCGCGGCGCTGGCCGCGGCAACCTGGCTCGGCTTGCAGCGCTGGCTGAGCGGCGGCAACAGCGGCCTGCTGCCGTCCCTGACGCTGTCGATCGGCGACTGGCTGGCGGTGGCGGCGGTTCCGGTCGCGCTGGCCATCGTCGCCATGTTCACGGCGCAAGTGACCGTGCTGATCCTCCTGGGACGCGAACCGTGACGCCGGCGGCGGACACCCCCGCGGGAACGCTGGGAACGCCGATCCCGACTCCGCTAGCAACCGGCCGGCAGCGCCGCTGGATTCCGAAGTTCACGGCGCCATGAGCCGCAGGAAACGCATCTTCAGGACCCGCCGCCGCTTCGCCGGGCCGCGGCGCCGGAGCCGCTGGCTGATGCGTGTCGGCGTGCCGCTGTTCGCCGCCGCCATCGCCTGGCTGCTGGGGCTGGTGCTGTTCGCAGAAACAATTCCCACACATCCCAGCGACGACCGGACGGAAGCCGACGCCATCGTCGTGCTGACCGGCGGCAGCGACCGCCTGAAAGAAGGCCTGCAGCTGCTGGCCCAGGGCGAGGGCAAGCAGCTGCTGATCTCCGGCGTCCATGCCAACACCGACATACCGGCCCTGCTGCAAACTGCCAACCTCGCAGCGGATCTGCAGCCCTCGGCGGCGGCGATCGCCTGCTGCATCACCGTCGGCTATGAGGCGGGCGACACCACGGGCAATGCGCAGGAAAGCGCCCGCTGGATGAAAGAACGCGACCTGCATTCGCTGCAGCTGGTGACCGCCGACTATCACATGCCGCGCAGCCTGCTGGAGTTCCACGCGGCGATGCCCGACGTGAAAATCCTGCCGCACCCGGTATTTCCGGAGACCGTGAAGCGCGACCAATGGTATCTCTGGCCGGGCACCACCAGCCTGATCATCCGCGAATATCACAAGTACCTTCTGGCGACGCTGCGCATCCGCCTGGGCGGACTCTTCAACGGATCCAACTGAATTCATCACCGCAAGGCAGGCCGAATGATCTTCATCCGCTCGCTGCTGTTCAATGTCGCCTTCTATCTCTGGACGTCAGTCATGTTCCTGCTCTCGCTGCCGGCGCTCTTGCTGCCGGCGGGCGCGGTGTGGGGCCTGGGCCGCGTCTGGGTCTGCGGCACCGTGTTGCTGCTGCGCATCTTCGTCGGGCTGACCCATGAGGTGCGCGGCCTCGCCCATCGGCTGCCGGGAGCGGCACTCTATGCGGTGAAGCACCAGTCGGCCTGGGATACGCTGATCTTCGCCCTGCTGCTGGACCGGCCGGCGATCGTCCTGAAAAAGGAGCTGCTGAACCTGCCGCTGTTCGGCTGGTACATGCGCAAATGCCGGATGATCCCCGTCGACCGCAAGGGCCGGGCCGCCGCGCTCAAGCGCATGGCGGCCGATGCGCGGGATCGGGCATCGGCCGGCCGGCCGATCCTGATCTTTCCCGAGGGCACCCGCGTCGCACCCGGCCACCGCCGCCCCTATCAGCCGGGCGCAGCGGCGCTCTATACCGCGCTCGGCCTGCCGGTGGTGCCGGTTGCCCTGAATTCCGGCCTGTTCTGGGGCCGCCAGAGCTTCCACAAGCGCCCCGGGCGGATCGTGGTGGAATTCCTGCCGCCGATCGCACCCGGCCTGGATCGCCGGATTTTCATGGCCGAGCTGGAAGCGGCGATCGAAACCGCGGCGGACCGGCTGGCGGGTATCGCAATTCGTTAACCATCTTTGGCAACACTTGTGGGTAATCCTGTGGGCAAGCATCGGCGGTTGTGAATTGGGCCGGAAAAATCCCGGTAATGCTGTGGATGAATCGGGAAAAAGGCTGTTTTTCAAGGGGGTCATGCATCTACTGGATGACGTTTGCTGTGGAAACATTTCGGGAACGGATTCTTGACCGCAACAAACGGGAGGCGTAGTGTTTCTTATCCAGACCCATCCCCTCGGTCCGGGCCCGGTGCGCCAAATCCGGGCGGCGTGGCTCTTTTTGTTGATCGGATAATGCGATGGCGCAGGTAGCGGCAATCTCCCAGCAGATCTGGGACATGAAATACCGGCTGAAAGCGCCCGGCGGCGGCGCCATCGACAAGACCATCGAGGATAGCTGGCGCCGGGTGGCGACGGCGCTCGCGTCGGTGGAGAAGGAGCCGGCGCTCTGGACCGACCGCTTCTACGACGCACTCAGGGATTTCCGCTTCCTGCCCGCCGGCCGCATCCTGGCCGGCGCCGGCACCAACCGCACGGTGACGCTGTTCAACTGCTTCGTCATGGGCACGATCCCCGACGACATGGGCGGCATCTTCACCGGCCTGCGGGAAGCGGCGCTGACCATGCAGCAGGGCGGCGGCATCGGCTACGATTTCTCGACGCTGCGCCCGCGGGGCGCGCCGGTGAAGGGCGTCGGCGCCGACGCTTCCGGTCCGCTGTCCTTCATGGATGTGTGGGACGCCATGTGCCGCACCATCATGAGCGCCGGCCACCGCCGCGGCGCGATGATGGCAACCCTGCGCTGCGATCATCCCGACATCGAAGCCTTCATCGAGGCCAAGCGCGAGCCCGGCCGCCTGCGCATGTTCAATCTCTCGGTGCTCGTCACCGACGCTTTCATGACTGCGATCAAGGAAGACGCGCCCTGGGAGCTCAAATTCTCCGGCACGACGTTCAAGGTGCTGCGCGCCCGGGATCTTTGGGACAAGATCATGCGCGCCACCTACGCCTATGCCGAGCCCGGCGTGATCTTCATCGACCGCATCAACAGGCGGAACAACCTCAACTACTGCGAGACCATCAGCGCGACCAATCCGTGCGGGGAACAGCCGCTGCCGCCTTATGGCGCCTGCTTGCTCGGGTCGGTCAATCTGGCGGCGCTGGTGAAGGAGCCGTTCACCGACAAGGCGCATATCGACGCGAAGGAGTTCGAGGATCTCGCCCGCATTGCCGTGCGCATGATGGACAATGTCACGGATGTCTCGGGCTTCCCGCTGCCGCAGCAGGACGCGGAAGCCCGGGCCAAGCGCCGCATCGGGCTGGGCGTCACCGGCCTCGCCGACGCGCTGATCATGTGCCAGCTGCGCTACGGTTCGGCCGCTTCGGTGGCGATGACGGAAGTATGGATGCGGGCGCTGCGCCGCGCCGCCTACCTGGCCTCGGTCGAGCTGGCGAAGGAGAAAGGCGCCTTCCCGCTCTACGACAAGGACGAGTACCTGGCCGGCGAGAGCATCGGCGAGTTGGAAGAAGACGTGCGCGAGGGCATTGCCGCCAACGGCATCCGCAACGCGCTGCTCACCTCCATCGCGCCGACCGGCACCATCTCGCTGTTCGCCGACAATGTGTCCTCGGGCCTGGAGCCGGTGTTCAGCTTCAAATACACCCGCAATGTGCTGATGCCCGACGGCAGCCGGCAGAGCGAGGAGGTCAGCGATCACGCATACCGGCTGTTCCGCCGCCTCAAGGGCGAGACCGCGCCGCTGCCCGACTATTTCGTGGATTCACAGCAGCTCTCGCCCGGCGATCACGTGATCATGCAGGCGGCAGTGCAGAAATACATCGACAGCTCGATCTCCAAGACCATCAACTGCCCGGCCGACCTCTCCTTCGAGGCGTTCAAGGACGTCTATCTCCAGGCCTATGAGCTCGGCTGCAAGGGCTGCACCACCTACCGCCCGAACGAAATCACCGGCGCCGTGCTGGAAGTGAAGGACGGCAAGAAGGCGGAGTCGCCGCAGCAGGCCGAACTGCCGCTGCCCGCCGCCCAACCACGGCCGAAGGACATGTATGAGGCCGGCGGCGTGATCTACATGACCCGCCCGCTCGACCGGCCTGAGGCGCTGCCGGGCCAGACCTACAAGCTGCGCTGGCCCGAGAGCGAGCACGCCGTCTATGTCACGATCAACGATGTGATCCAGGATGGCCGGCGGCGGCCGTTCGAGATCTTCATCAACTCCAAGAACATGGAGCACTACGCCTGGACCGTCGGCCTGACGCGCATGATCAGCGCCGTTTTCCGCCGCGGCGGCGATGTCTCTTTCGTGGTGGAAGAGCTGAAGGCGGTGTTCGATCCCCGTGGCGGCTACTGGATGGAGGGCCATTACGTGCCGTCCCTGCTGGCGGCCCTGGGCGAGATCATCGAGCGGCACATGATCGATATCGGCTTCATGACCGATCCCCGGCGCGAGCAGCGGGAAATTGTGGCCCAGCTCGAGCGCAAGGTGGTCAATCTCAACAGCCAGGACGCCTCTGATGCCCGCCTGCCCCGCTGCCCGAAATGCAGCCAGCCGGCGCTGATCCGCCAGGAAGGCTGCGACCTCTGCACCAGCTGCGGCTACAGCAAGTGCGGCTGATCAATGCTTTATGGGGCGTTAACCAAGGATTAGCTCTCTTGCGCGATAATGCAGGCTGCCGGTTCGCGCAAGCTATAGAGAGCGCCCCATGCATTTCGGCATCGCCAGAGAGTGCAAATCCTGCGGCCGCGAGATGGCGGCCTATCAGAGCGGCTGCCTGTATTGCAATGAGGATGCCGGGTTCCAATTCCCCTGGCTGCACGCCATCGGCATCGGCGTGTTCGTGATCGGCGCGCTGTTCTATCACAGCAATCCGGAACTCGGCGCGATGATCATGCGCCTCGCCGGCTACGACACCCCGTCAGGACAGCTCACACCCTAACCGCAGTAATTGTGTAGAGCGTTACCGCTTCGCTGCGGCCGCGTACTGTCGTCCGGTCCAATTCCACCGTCTCGAACCAGGGCGCGATCCTCGCCTGCGTCGCCTCGCTGATGACGATCTGCCGGCCATAGGTCTTGCACATCGATTCCAGACGCGATGCCAGATTCACCGCATCGCCGATGGCCGAATAGTCGAAGCGAGTCTCCGATCCCATATTGCCGACGATGCAGATGCCGGTGTTGATGCCGATGCCGACATCGATCCTCGGCAGCTTCGCCTCCGGGCCCGCGCTCTCATTCGCCAGCTCGGCGTTCAGCACCTCCATGGCCGCCAGCATCTTCAACGCCGCCTCGGCCGCATGGCGGGCATGATCGGGATCCTCCAGCGGCGCATTCCAGAATGCCATCACGCAGTCGCCGATATATTTGTCGATGGTGCCGCCGGTCGACAGCACGACCTCCGACAGCCGCGTCAGCACCCGGTTCATCAGCGCCACCAGCCGCTCCGGATCGTCCTTCAGCATCTCGGAAATTGTCGTGAAGCCGCGCACGTCGCAGAACAGGATGGTCAGCTCGCGCTTGGCGCCGCCGAGCTTCAACAGGCTCGGATCCCGCACCAGCATGTCCACCATGCTGGGCGCCAGGTAATGCTGGAACGCCGCGGTGATCCGCCGCCGGTTGGCGCGCTCCTCCAGCACGCCGATGCCGGCCTCGATGCCGACCGCGAACAGCAGCGCCAGGAACGGAAAGCTCGCCCCCGTCCACCAGCGGCCGAAGCGAAGAACGAGGTAAGCATCGAGAATAATGAATCCGCCGCCGATCAACAGCGTCAGGACAGCCCGCAGCGCCAGGAACCGTCTGTTGATCCAGGCGGCCGCCCAGGCGGCGATCCCCGTCAGCAGGAAGATCAACCAATTCGGCAGCAGATTGATCGACAGGCCCCGGCGCAGGTTCTGCAGGATCGTCGCCTGTATCTCCGCGCCCGCCATCAATTGTCGCGTGAACACGGTCGTGCTGACCTCGAAATTGTCGGTAGCGCCGCGGTTCACTTCCGCCGAAAGGTTGAGCCGGAAGCCGACAATGACAATGCGGTCCTTGAAGGTTTCGGGCGGCAACATGTGCTTGGGATCGAGCGCTTGATAGTAGGACACGATATCGACGCCTCCGCCCGCGGCCGGATCGAAATACTGGATCAGCCTATTCGGCTGCGGCGCCACCGCTTCGCCGGCCCGCTGCAGGACGACATCAGCGAAGGTCCCTTCGTACGGCGGAATGCGGCGGAACACGCCATCTTCGTCCAGATCCACCGCCGCATTTCCGGCCGCAGCTCCGGTGTCGAGAAACATTTGCAGCGGCAAAACGTTCTTGTGTTCCGTCGCCTGCGGCGTTTCGATGGTGGCTTCCGTGGAGGCCAGCACAACATCCGGCCCGAGCGCTCGCGCCAGCAGTTGGTCCTGGATGGGGTCCTGCGGTTCGGCAAAGACCAGATCGAGCCCGATGACCTTAGCGCCTGCCGCCCGCAGGTTCTCAATCAACTGCCCATGCAGGCCTCTTGGCCAAGGCCAGGGCTTGTTGACGTCGGCGAATGACGGCTCATCGATGGCGACAAGAACGGGCTTCGGCGGAGCCGGCTCGGGCTGCCACAGCGTCGACATGAAGTCATAGACTCGCCAGTCGAACTGCCGCGCCTGGGGCACCCAGAGCAGCGAACCCAGAACCACGGTCACCGCCAGCGCGACCAGCACCTCCCGCGGCGGCAGGAATCCCCGCCGCGCGCCATTGCCGGGCGCTGCGTTCGACAGCGTCAGAAGCGCACCTCGCCGGACAGCTTGAAGGTCAGGCCCTGGGTCTGATAGGTCGGAAAACCGGGGAAGGGATCCTTGGCCAGCTCCACGGTCTGATCGAACAGGTTCTCGATGCTCGCGCCGAGAGCCAGATGCCGGTCCAACGGCTCCCAATTGACGGACAGATCCGTGGTCGCATCGGTGTAGAGCGTGCTGCCGGCGAGATCGCCGTCGCGGTTGCCGATCAGATTTTCCACCAACGACACGCGGATCTGCGCCGGATGCACCCAGGTGACGCCGAACTGCGCCGTCCAGTCCGGCACCAGCGGCAGATCTCGCCCGTTATCCTCGTTCTCGGACTCGGCGAGTGTGCCACGGGCGAAAGCGCCGAACTGGTCGGAGAACCAGGCATTGGCCGAAATGCTGACCATGTCGATGTGGCCCTCCGTAGCCCCGAGGCTGCCGAAGAAAAGGGCGGAGAACTGCGAGCTGTCGTTGATCGAGACTTGGTAGTCGTCGATCTCCTGATGCTGATACTCGACCGAAGTGAAGAAGCGGTCGGTCCATTCGGCATCCCAGCGCGCGGCGACCGTCTGCAGCTTGCCGCCGTCGGCGGTGGGCGTGGCGAACGGCACCAGGCCGACGGTGGCGACCGGCGCGAGCGAGGCGCCGAGCGGCAGATCCGTGTCCTGCCGGAACCCGATCCGCAGCCACTGCCCCTCGAAAGGCTGCCAGGACACGCCAAACCGCGGATCGATGCGCGTCTCGTTCTCTCCCAGATCGGTCTGGAAATGGGAGACATAGGCGCCGATCTCGAGATTGACATCGGGAATCATCTTCCGCTCGACGCATCTGCATACATGCGCCCGGCAAATTGATCGCCATCGAGGCTATTCACGCCAACCAGTGCCAGCGTGGTCGACTGTCCCTCGGTCAGTTGCCCCTCGACGCCATAGCGCAAGGTGACGCCTTCGATATCGATGAGATGGGTCAAGGCCACCAGGCCCGCGTCTTCGTCGGTATCGACGATGTTCACCGTATTCACCTCGCCATCCGCATGGGTCCCGTTGGCGCCGACCAGTCCCATCAGCACGTTGGATTCGCCGAAGGTATGGCTGAATCCGACGCCGGTATTGTAGGTCCGGCCGTCGAAATCCTCATGCAGTCCCAAACCCAGCGTGGAGCCGTTGATGTCGTCCGCATGGGCGCCCACGCCGTAGAAGAACAGCGGTCGCTCAGGCCCAGCTCGGTGCCGGCAAGGATCACGCCGGTGAAGCTGTCATTGACGATCGCCAGCGCATCGTCATCGGCAGTTCTCGTAGGCGAAGTTCGCGCTGATGGCCAGCGGCAGGCCGTCATTCATGAAGGTCTCCACATCGGCAAAGCCGCCGCCGCCGAGAACACCGTCCTGATCGAGCAGGAGATTGCTGCCGAGGGTGAAGTCCAGGAATGGCCGCCGGAACAGATCGTCATAGCGATTGCGTGCGGAAGAAGCGAGCGGCTCGAGCAACAGCCCCTGGATCGCCTCCGAGAAGGAGCCGGTATCGTCGACGCCATCGGCCGCGACCTCCGGCTGGACCACCGCCGACTGATAGAAATGGCTGGCGGGATCGAAGGGATTGAACAGGCGGTCGCCGTAATAGCGGCCCCAATCCGACAGCGACAGATTGTCGAAGGCATTGAACAGATAGGACCCATCGCTGCGCGCGGAGGCCAGCGTGTTGAAGGCGCGGCCGCGCTGCAGATAGCGGCGGTAGGTCTCTTTCGCGGCGCGGATCGCCTCGCCGGCCTCGGATTCGTTGAGCGCGATCACCGTGCGCACCAGCGAAACCGCGGGATCGTCGGGATCCAGCCGCTCGGCATCGTCGAGCGCCTGGCGCGCCAGGTCGATCTGCCGGTTCTGAAAATAGGTGATGGCAAGCCCGAGCGACGACTCGGCAACCTGGGGATTGGCGGCGACGGCATCGAGGAACTGCTGCTTGGCGCCATCGAGATCGCCCTGCTGAATCAGCCAGCGTCCTTCGGCGACATGGACAATATAGAACGACGGGTCCAACGCCTTGGCGATGTCGATCTGCTCCTTGGCTTCGTCGAGCATATCCGCATCGAGATAGACGATCGCCAGATTCGCGTGGGGCAGGGCATCATTGGGATCGAGGCGGATTGCCTCCTCGAAAGCGGCACGGGCCCCGGCAATATCGCCCTGGTCGGAGCGCAACAGGCCCAACTCATTCCAAAGCGTATCGTCGCCCGGGCTTTTTTCCAAGCCGCGCTCGATTTCCGCCTGCGACGCCTTGAGATCCCAATCGAAGTCCGACAGTACGACGGCGCGGAGTTGAACGACATTCGGGTCGTCGGGATCGAGCTCGTCGGCGCGGGCGGAAGCAGCGCGAGCCGCTTCCTCATCGGCGAGCGTCACAGCCACGAAGCCGCGCAGTACCGGTATGTATGTCTCTTCCGGATAGCGCTTTTCGGCCTCATCCAGCAGCGCGATCGCGGCCGGCGCATCGCCGGTGACAAGGTCGATGAGGGCATCTGCCAGGGAACGATAGGCATCGTCCGGAAGCGCATCGACCCGTTGCCGGAGGACTTTTGCCTCGTCCCGCTGGCTGCTCAGGGAAAGCGAAAGATACTGGCCGAAGATAGCCGAGAGACGCCGCCGCCCTTGCAGATCCGGTTCCGCCGCGGCGAACACTACAGCAGCTTCGCGCCACCGTTTCTTCATGGCGAGACTGATGCCATCGACCAGCGTTACGCGGGCCGCAAGCTCCGGAGCCAGTTCGCTGACCTTGAGCGGCTCCCGCAGCCGGCGGAGAACGTCCAAGCCATCGTAGCGCTGCGCCAGCTCCAGAAGCGTCACCCGTTCTTCGTCAGTCAAGGCGGCTTCATCGGCCTGGCGCAGCCGGTCGTTCAGGGTGCGCGATTCGCGCGTGCTGAGATCGTTCAGCGGCAGGACAGAGAAGACAGTCCGGGCCTCTAAATAGTAGAGCATCTGCTCGCGGCCGGGCTTCTGCGCCAGGATGATCTTGGTCGGCGCCCGGCCGATCTCGGCGATAGCTGCCTCGCCCGGCCCCACCAGCACCTGACCATAGTCGTTCTTCAGCTCGACCTGGCCGATCGTCACGGTGAGGGTCGTCTTGCCGGAAGCCTCCACATTGAGCGTCCAGTCGGTGCCGCGGATTGCCGCCGTCGCGGAGGGAGTCGATATGCTGATGTCGCTGCCGCCGGTGGCCTCGCGCGCCCAGACCTGCCCCTGGTCGAGCTGCAGCTGCGTTTCCGCCCCGCCGCCCAGCTGCTTGATCAGCAGCTCGGTGTTGCGGTGGACGCGGATCAGCGTCTGGTCGACGAAGCGCAGCGCCAGCAGCCCGGCCGGCCCGGTGCGCAGATGGTCGCCGGCCAGCAGCCCCTGCTCGATCTCCGCCGCCCGCCAGTTCGGCTCGGCGACGAACTGGATTTCCTCATCGCCGAGGGCGTCGACGATGGTGCCGGTCGCCTCCCCCTGGCGCGGCACGGCCCCGTAGAGCGCCGCCGCCGTCCCCAGCCAGATCCCCAATGCGATCAATGCCAGCCGCCGCCCGCGCGCCATGGCCCGCCCCCCGGTTTCTTGCCACCCCGGGCACTACGGTAATCGCCCCGGTGCCAAGGGGCAATCGGGCCAGCGGCCCAATCCCGTGGGCCAGAGCCCAGCGCAAGTTGCCGATGGCGCTCAGCCGCGCGTGGCCGCCGCTTCCTCGACGATGCGCAGCAAGCGGTGCAGCGCCCCCTCGCCGATACCCAGCTCGTCCAGATGGGCGACCGTGCTGCGCAGGTAGTCCAGATTGCTGCCCATCGTGCCGACGCCCTGGGCGATGTAGTCGGCCGTCTGCCGGGCAGTCAGCTTGCCGACATATTGCTCGTGGCTGCGATCGACCACGAAGGCCGCGGCGCGGCAGGTGCCAACAGGTGTTTCAACCCTGAACCAGCGGGGATCGTAGACGCCGGTGATCATCTCCCGGTTATGCAGGTAGCCGATGACATGGTCGGCTTCGGTGGCGGCCACCCGAAAGGCGCGGCCGCGGCAGGCGCCGCCCCGGTCCAGGCCGAGCACCAGCCCCGGCTTCTCCGCCGTGCCGCGGTAGTGGTGGGAGATGACGCAGAAGGCCCGGTGATAGCCGCGCAGCAGCGCCGGCTGGCGGTCGAGGAAATCGAAGCCCGGCCGCCACATCAGCGAGCCATAGGCGAAGACCCAGAAATCCTCGCCAGCCGGCGGATTGAGCCGGCGGCGCTCCACCAGGGCCGCCTCCTCCGGGCTGATGGGCGGCGGATATTCGGGCGGCGATGGTTCCTTGCCGGACATGGCGGCTATTTTCGCATGACCAGCGCCACCCCGGCCACCGCCGCCGCCATGCCCAGCAGGGCCAGCGGTCCCAGCGTCTCGCCGAACATCAGCCAGCCCATCAGCGCCGCCGTGGGCGGAACCAGGTAGAACACGCTGGCGACGCGCGACGCCTCGCCGCGGCGGATCAGCCAGCCCAGCAGGCTGACGGCGCCGATGGACAGCACGAATATCAGCCAGCCATAGGCGATGAAGATTTCCGGGGTCCAGTCGATGGCCCCGGTCTCGCCCATGACAAAGGTCATGACGAAGCAGGCCGCGGCCGCTGCGAGATACTGGATGAATCCGCCGCTGCGCCAATCCAGATCGCTGCAATATTTCTTCTGATACAGGGTCGCCGATGTGATGCCGAGCAGCCCCACCAGATTCCAGGCGATGCCCGCAAGGTGCGCACTGTCGAAATTCAGCTTCTGCCAGAGCACCAGCATGATGCCGACGAAGCCGAGGGCGAGGCCGAGCCATTGCCGCCCCGACACCCGCTCGCCCAGCAGCGGCCCCACCGCCACCGCGGTCAGCACCGGCTGCATGCCGACGATCAGCGCCGAGACGCCGGCGGGAATGCCCAGATCGATCGCCGCATAGACGCCGCCGAGATAGGCGGCCTGCAACAGCAGCCCGACGACGGCGATGTGACCGACATAGCGCCGGCTGCGTGGCCAGGGCGCTCCGGTGATCAGCGCGATGCCCAGCAGCAGGACCGTCGCGACGGCGAAGCGGTAGAACAGGAAGGTGAAGGGCTCGGCAAAGGCGACGCCCAGCTTGGTGACCACGAATCCGCTGGCCCATAGCAGGACGAACAGCGGCGGCATGAAGCCCTGCCACAAGGGGCGACGGATCGGCGGAATCTGTGGGGATTGTCATGACTGTCTGAGGCTGTAGGGGCGCGGCATCTTAGCCGGGGCGCGCGCGCAAGACAACGATGGCAGACGCATGGCAATCCCGCTATTACCGCAGGCGCATGGTCAGTCGATCCCGAAAAATCACCTGGCTTGTCATCGCCGTTCTGCTGCTGGCTCGCGCTGTCCGGCGGCTACGCCTGGTATCGCAGCTATGTGGCGCAGCAGCTCGGCCTCGCCCTGAACAACTGGATCCTCGCCCGCACGGCGGAGGGCTACCGCATCGACGCGGATATCGCGCCGGAATCCGGCAATCTGGCTGACGGTGTCGCGAACGCCTGAGCGACGTCACCATCGCCGCGCCGCGCAATGCCTGGGACCTTACAGGTTGCCAGCATTGTCGATCAATGTGGACACGACAAATCCATTCAAGGTCGACCTTCGTTCCCGCGTCGGCCCTGGAGCTTCGCTACACGGTGGCGGATGACGAATATCGGTATGACCGCACGATTCCGCAGAGGCAACGCCGGATTCAGCTTATGACCACCGACGGCCAGGCGATCACCAGTGCGTACATTCAGGAGTTTTCGGCGCAGCTGCAGCGGCCCGATCGAGCATCGACTTCGATTTCTGCAAGCTCGATGCCCAGATTGATCCCGCACCGTCTGCGACCGATGACGGCGAGAGCGTCGAGTCTCATCGTCGGGCTGCACGATCTGTCGATTTCCAAGCCGGCCAATCTGCCGCTTGGCAATCTCATCTCAGCGAATCGACCTGGCGGCCGCAGTCGAGGGCACGCTGCAACCCGGCCGCCCGTCGGAGTCTCTCGCGATCTGGCGCGATGCCGGGCGGCGTGCTGCAAATCCAGCGCTTCGTCGCGAACTGGGGGCCGCTGGCTGTGACCGCCGAAGGTACGCTGGCGCTCGACGGCCAGATGCAGCCGCTCTTCGCCGGCACCGCGACGGTGCGCGGCTACAGCGAGGCCATCGACGCGCTGGTGCAGGCCCGCATGATGGCGCCGAACCAGGCCACCGGCGCCAAGATCGCGCTGGCCGCCATGGCCAAGCCCGCCGACGACGGCGGCCCGCCTGCGGCGAAGTTGCCGATTACGATCCAGGACGGATTTCTGTTCGTCGGACCGCTCAAGCTGGCGCAGATGCCAAGGATTGTCTGGCAGTAGGGGCGACCGCAGGTCGCCCCTACAGGATTTTCGTCAAACAGCTCGGTGTTCACGTCACCCGGAAATTGCCGAACTGCCAGGGATCCATCCGATCCAGATGCGGTTCCGGGAACAGCACGCCGCGCTTCTGCAGCGGCGTCCAGTCCGTGCGCACACCCACCACCTTGCCGAGATAGGGCTTGCAGACATCGATGACGAAGTCGTGGTCCAGGTCTTCCGGCTCCAGCAAGCCCTGGTTCGGATTCTTGATCATATGGATCGCGCCGGCCAGCACCGGCGAGGCGATCTGCAGCGATGTCGCGTTGAAGCGGTCGCCCAGGATCTCGCCGCGCCTCCTGGATGGTGAGCTGGGAGCCGTACCAGAGGGCGCCGAAATCGCCCATCAGCAGCGCGCCCAGCTCGTCCATGCCGGCGACGATCTCCTTGCCCATCAGCCGCACCTTCTTCTGCATCTTGAAGTTATGCATCTGCAGCTCGCGCACGCTGAGCACCGCGTCGTCGCAGGGGTGATAGGCGTAGTGCACGGTCGGCCGGTAGATCGGTCGCTCGCCGTCATGCACCGTGAGATAGTCCGCCAGCGTGATCGCCTCGCCATGGGTGATGAGGAAGCCGATCATCTCGCCGTTGATCGGCGTCCAGGAGCGCACCTGGGTGACGCAGCCCGGCTGGTTCAGATAGATGGCGCATTTCGGCCCCACCGGATGCTCGTTGGCGTCCAGCGGCAGGCGCTTCTCATGGGTGCCCCAGCCCAGCTCCGAGGGCTGCAGCCCCTCGCTGACGAAGCCGTGGATGCTCCAGGTGTTGACGAACTCGTCCAGCTTCTTCGGCACATTTGCCACCTGGGTGTCGCGCTCGGCGACGTGGATCGTCTTGAGGCCGATATCCATGGCCAGCCGCGCCCAGCCTTCCCGTGTCGTCGGCTCGCGCAGGTTCTTGTTCTTCTCCCGGCCGATCTCCATCATCCCCGCCTTGACGAAATGGCTGATCAGGCCGGGATTGGCGCCCATGGTGACGACCATGGTGGGCGACCCCTTCGGCCACTTCTTCGCCATCTCCCTGGTGGTGTAGCGCAGGTGATAGTTCGAGCGCTCGTTGGCCGGCAGTCTTCGGATTGTCGTAATAGCCCGGCCAGGGCTCGATGCAGGTGTCCAGATAGTTGGCGCCGTTCTGCTGGCACCAGGCCATCACGTCCTGGCTGCTGACATTGACGCTGAGGTTCAGCACCATGTCGCCGCGGCCGACATACTTGGCCAGCACGTCCTTGTAGTTCTTCTTGGTGATTTCCTTGTTCACATAGGTCACGCCGCGCGCCACATAGGGCGCGATCTCCTCGCTGTGGTCGTCGGGTTCCACCACGGTGACCCGCGACAGCGGCATGTCCAGATGCCGGTCGATCATCGGCATGGTGCAGTGACCCACCGAGCCGTAGCCGATCATCAGGATGCGCCCCTTAAAGGGAATTTTCTTGGTCATTCTCTGAACCCCCTCGTCTCTTGGACGCTGCGCTCCACGCAGCACGCATGACCGCCGCGGGGCGGATCGTCGATCCGCCCCGGGCAACGCCAATCGAAGTTTTCCGGTAGTCTAGATACAGTAGGTCGTCAACGGCGGAAAGCCGTTGAAGCCGACCGAGGAATAGCTGCTGGTATAGGCGCCGGCGCCGAGAATCCGCAGCTTGTCGCCGATCGCCAGTTCGATCGGCAGATAGTACTCGGTCTCCTCATAGAGGATGTCGGCGCTGTCGCAGGTCGGGCCGGCGAGGATCACCGGGCCGGTCTCGCCGCCCTCGCGCTCGCTGCGGATCGGATACTTGATCGCCTCGTCCAAGGTCTCGGCCAGGCCGCCGAACTTGCCGATGTCGAGATAGACCCAGCGCTTCTTGTCGGTGTAGTCCTTGCGCGACATCAGCACGACTTCGCTCTCGATCTCGCCGGCATTGCCCACGAGCGCGCGGCCGGGCTCGACGATCATGTCGGGCAGCGCGTTGCCGAAATGCTTAGTCACCGCGCCCATGACGGCGTTGGCGCAGCGCTCGGTATCCGGCACGTCGCGGCGGTAGCGGGTCGGGAAGCCGCCGCCGAGATTGAGCAGGCGCAGATCGAGCCCGTCCTCGCGCAGGCGCTTGAACAGCTTGGCGGCGCCGCCGATGGTGGCGTCCCACTGGCGCAGGTCGCTCTGCTGCGAGCCGACATGGAACGACACGCCGCAGGGATCGAGGCCCAGGTCGCGCGCCTGCAGCAGCAGCACGGCGGCCATGCGGGTGGAGCAGCCGAACTTCCGCGACAGCGGCCATTCCGCGCCCTTGCCGTCGGTCAGGACGCGGCAGATAGACGGAGGCGCCGGGCGCGGCCGCGGCGATCTTCTGCAGCTCGCCGTCGCTGTCCATGGCGAACAGGCGGACGCCGTTCTGGTGCGCAAAGGCGATGTCAGACTGCTTTCTTGATCGTATTGCCAAAGGAGATGCGGTCGCCGGGGACGCCGGCGTTGAGGCAGAGCTCGATCTCGCCGCGGCTCGCCGTGTCGAAGCAGGCGCCAAGGTTGGCCAGGCGGCCGATGATCTCCGGCGCCGGGTTGGCCTTCACGGCATAGTAGACGCGCGCCAGCGGCAGGACCCGGCGCAGCTCCCGGTAGTTCTCTTCGATCACAGAGAGATCCATGACCAGGCAGGGAGTCGCCGGTCGTCGGTCGCTGAGGAATTGGCTGATGCGGCTGTTCATGGCAGTGGTCATCGGCGGTACTCCGGTCCCGCGGCGGCGGCGCAATAGCGCCAGCTCGACCCGCGACTATGGGGTTAAACGGTTGAGGAAAGGTTTCCGGCCGCGGCGGAATGCCACGGGGCCAACCCTGGCGCCGGTTCCCCGGCGCAGCACCCGTCTACATCTGCCGCTGCGAGCGGGAGAGCGCGAGCGTGGGTATGGTCATGACTCCGGCCAGCGGCGCGGCGGAACCGCGGCTTTGGCCGGAAATGACCGGTTCAAGGCAGACAATATTGCAGGGGGCTGGGCCTCCCTGCCGGGTTGCAATCATCGTTACCTCCTCCTCGGACCCGGCTCGAACCTGCGAAGCCGGCTTGGCCAAAAAGGACGCGTACCGTCGTTGCATAAACCACAGAGGGCCAGGGGCACGTGCGTTGGGCGTCGTGACGCACGCTATATGGTCAATCGGATTTCAATTGCAAGAAAAAATATGTGGCGGCGGGAAGTTCGGCGGCGGCGCGTGGCGGTCGCGCCACAGGCTTCGGCACCGGCGGCCCAGGGCGGCGGCTACCAGGGCGGCGGCTACTTGAACACCAGCGCGCCGCTGCCGTTCAGCGTGGCGCCGCGGAGTTCTTCGTAACCATGGGGCACGCCCTCGGCGGCGAGCGTGGCGTCAACAGCGGCAACGAACTCGGCTTCGAACTGGTCCTGCCGGTCCTTCGGTGCAGCGTCCTCGAACTGCGGATACATCGCATAGAGGAGCAGCGCCATGACACGCCAATAGCGCTGCTTGGCGTTGGGACCGCCGGGCGCTTGCGTCCGCATGTTGGCCAGAGTTCCCGCCAGCGACCCATCCTTCGGCAGGACGATGAAGGCCAGGGCCTGGTACTTGACGCCGGGAATGACCGTTTCACCCAAGGGAATCTGGGCCAAGAGGCGGATCATCTTGTAGGCGACATTGTTGCGCCATTCCGCATTCAGATCGGCGCCCTCGCTGGCATTGGGCTTCGTCGAACCGCTTTCGCTGCGCCAGGGCGTCCCCTGCATGCGCTCCAGGGCCGTCAGTCGCCGGGCATCGATGTTGCGGCCGCGGCTCCGAGGATCGATCCCGTCGGCGCCATACCAGCGGAGCAGGATCTCCTCGACGCGGATCTCCAGGTTCGAGGCATCGCCCACGCCCAGCTTCGTCAGCTCCGTGACCAGCCGGAACAGCTCGGGATCCTCGCTCATGGCCACCGACAGCCATTTGGCATCGCCATAGCCGATCAGCTTCGGCAGGCCGGCTGTCTTCGGATCTTCGACCTCAGGCCCCAGGAACTTGGTAAATTGTGCGTTAAAGTCCAGCCGCACACTGCCGAGGCTGGCCTTGCTGCCGTCGGCGCGGGTGAACGAAGCCTAAATCGCAGACCACGTTCCGGCCAAACTCCAGGACGCCCGGCGTCGATTCCGTCGCCAGGGATTTCACGCCGGCCTGCGGCAGGGTTTGCAGCTCCTCCGCGCTGCTGGCGCCATCGCCATCGAGATCGCGCCACAGCTTCAGCTGGCCGAACACGGGATCGGCGCCATCGACGACGCCATCGCGATTGCCGTCCCATTCCCGGAGCATGTTGAATCCCGTGGCAAGGCGGCTTTGCTGCAGCTCCCCATAGAGGTCGAGCAGGCGCCAATGGCCGCCCGTGCTCAGCATCTCCGCGAGATTGTCGATCCGGCCGTTGGCATCGAGATCGTAGACCAGGAATCCATCGTCGGGCGCGATCCAGCCGGTCATCTCCGCGAAGCCGTCGTTATCCATGTCGAAGAAGACGCCGGAATTGTCGGGCTTGAGGAATTCGATGCCGTCGCCGTCGAGATCGAGAACCAGAGGCGCCGTGAGGATCTCCGTGTCCTGCCCGACCGCGGCGGCGGGTGCAGGCGCCAAGCAGCCCAGAGCCGCAAAGGCCAATGCCGTGCAAATCCAGGACCGCATGTTCATGGGGCGCTCTCAACTCGCCGTCGTGCCAGACGTTGCCGGCCAGTCTAGGTCCAGGCGGTTAAACTATTTATGAACGCAACCTTAAGACGCGCGGGGTGACAAGTAATTTGGTGACAGCGCATTAAATGCCGGCGTAGCGCCAGTTGACCCGTGCCATGACGCGGCGCAGCCCGTCTTCGTCGGCGGGAACCAGAACGAGATGCACATGATTGGGCATCAGGAACCACGCCCAGACCTCCACTTCGGCCAAGCGGCAGTTCTCGGCCAGAAGATCGCGGTAGAGCCGGTAATCCCCGTCGTCGAAGAACGTCCGCGCCCGCCCATTGCCGCGCTGCATCACATGATGCGGCAGACCGGGAACCACGACGCGGGCGAGACGGGCCATGAGTTCACGCCAACCCGCACGACTTGCATCAATTAGTGCACTGTCACTGTAATTCCTGTAAGAACCTTGCTGTTTGCTGGGTGTCTTTCACTTGCAGGATTCGGAAGCTTTGCCTAATTGCGATGTGGCACCACAGGTGAGCGACTTAATTAGGAGCTCGGCCTGGACAAACGTGTCTTCCAACGTCTCAATCGGTGTTGTCCGCGAATTTAAAGAGATTTCGATACAGCCACCCGAGACAATGCGACGGCGGGCATTGCAGCCGAGGAACCCCCCATCCACGCTCCATATGTGGCAGCTGGCCGTGATCGGCGGTTCGATTGGTGATCGGTCCGTCGAAATGAAATACATGCGATCACCCACCGTTTCGGCACGAAAGTCAGCAATCAGCGAAAATGAGCCGCTGCGGCCATCAGGAAGCAGCGGCCGCCGTGGCATCTGACAATTGCCAATGTCCTTCTCCAGGTATTCCTCTCTCTCCAATGGCTCTAAAACTGCAACGTAGTGCAGATCACGGAGCCTCCTGTAACTTGCGTCGTCTTCGCTTAGTTTCTTCAAAGCATTCGTTGTGATCAGAACGTTCTTCAAGGGCTGCGGAGGCGCGGTCGACTCTTGAGAATACCGGCGGATCGACGCACCTTTCGGCATTTCGAACCAATTTAGAACAGCATCTGCCGGTTCGAAGACCGGCTGCAATTCCGCAGGAATGTGATACTCCAGGTTCTCTACCATTACGCGGATTGTGTCTGTTGGCTCCGAGTGCTGAAATCGAAGTCCCGGCGCTCCCGCGAGCAGCCATGTTGCGATCCCGCATGCAAGAGCGAAGAGAGCCCCCAAGGTCACGCCAACTCTGTGTTTCATGATTCCGTCAACGCAAATGACCATGCACCTGCTTAGGTACAACAAGGTATCGCAAAGCATCAAGTAAATCCTTGCAGTTTAAATAGACTCTATTACGTGATTATTGCATCGATAGAATTATTGATAGTTGTAATACTGTAGACCGTATGGCCTGAGTCAAAGATCGCAAAACTTTTGTCTAAACGAATTACTTGCCGAAATGCGGCAATGAGGTTACAGCATCTGCGGGCAGCGGATCGCATTGCCTTTCACTCCTAAATTGGATTTCCACATGACTCTTGTATGACCTGAAATCGTTCCTATGTCCTTGACCTTGATGTTGGACATCGTGAATAGGATGGCGTGCGACCGGAAGTGAGCTATTCCGGCGTCCGAGGTCATGCCCTGCGCTCCGTCGATACCGGAGCACCTACCCGGATTTGGTCCTGGGTTGTTTTCTCAAAAAACAAAAGTCCGAAGAATAGCGGCTGACTATCAACGGTTTGGCCTGGCCGCTCGTGGAAAACAACCCAACGGGCGAGTCTGCGGCGGCGGGAGGGCGGGTTTGCGATCTCCGGATCAAGTCCGAGGACGCCCCTGCATCCCTTCGCGGCTCCGCGTCTTCGCGTGACCCCATCTTCCTGTATGCCGGCCCGCTGGACGGATGCCTCGCGCGGATTCCTCGCTTGGCATGGGGTCGATCGAATGGATTCGCTACTACCGCTGGAAAGTGGCGCCACCGGCCGGAGAAAACGCACGGCCCGTAGGGGCGACCTGCGGTCGCCTTGCCGCCAGCTGCGCGATGTCACAAAGGGCGACCGCAGGTCGCCCCTACAAATCGGTCCTTCGGCCGGTGCCCGCCTACGCCTGCTTGGCGTCGATGATGCCGCGGCGGATGGCGCGGGTGCGGGTGAAGAGGTCTTCCAGCTTGTCGCCCTCGCCCCAGCGGATGTCGCGCTGGAGGGCGGTCAGGTCCTCGGTGAAGCGGCCGAGCATCTCGAGGACCGCCTCGCGGTTGTTGAGGAAGATGTCGCGCCACATGACCGGGTCGGAGGCGGCGATGCGCGTGAAGTCGCGGAAGCCGCTGGCGGAGAACTTGATCACCTCGCTCTGGGTCACCTCCTCCAGGTCGGTCACCGTGCCGACGATGCAGTAGGCGATGAGATGCGGCAGGTGCGAGGTGATGGCCAGCACCTGGTCGTGATGGCCGGCCTCCATGATCTCCACCTGGCTGCCGCAGCGCCGCCAGAGCTCGCGCCAGCTTCTCGACCGCCGCCTCGTCGGTGCCGGGCGGCGGCGTCAGGATGCACCAGCGGCCCTGGAACAGCTCGGCGAAGCCCGACTCCGGCCCGGAATGCTCGGTGCCGGCGACGGGATGGCCGGGAACGAAATGCACATGCTCGGGCAGCAGCGGGCCGAGATCGCGGATCACCGCCTGCTTGACCGAGCCGACATCGGTGACGATGGCGCCCGGCTTGAGATGGCGCGCGATGGCCGCGCCGATCGCGGCATAGGCGCCGAGCGGCGTGCAGACGATCACGAGGTCGGCGTCCTTCGACCGCCGCGGCGGCGGTCGTCATGGATGCTGTCCACGAGCTTCAGCTCCACCGCCTTGTCGCGCGTGCGCTGGCTCTGGGCGTGGCCGGCGATATGGCCGGCCATGCGCTCGCGCCGCATGACCCGGGCGATCGACGAGCCGATCAGGCCGATGCCGATCAGCGCGACGCGGTCGAACAGCGGCTTTTCGGCCATGGTCAGCGCGCTCCCACGCGGTGGACGGCGCCGCGGGGCGCGGCGAAATCGGCCAGCGCCTCGACCACGGCCTGGTTCTCGTCGGCGAGGCCGATGGTGATGCGCAGGCAATCGGCCAGGCCATAGGCCCCCATCTTGCGCGGCAGGATGCCCCGGCCGTTGAGGAACTCCGCCGCCAGTCGGCCGTCAGCGCCGGATCGGGAAAGCGCACCAGCACGAAGTTGCCGGCGCTCGGCACCGGCTGCAGGCCGACCTCCGCCAGCTTCGCCGCCAGCCAGGGCAGCCAGCGGTCGTTGTGCGCCGGCGCCTTGTCCACATGGGCGCTGGTCGGCCGAGCGCCGCGACGCCGGCGGCCTGGGCCGGCGCGTGGCACGTTGAACGGCCCGCGCACGCGGTTCAGCACGTCGGTCACCGCCGGCGGGCCATAGGCCCAGCCGAGGCGCAGCGCCGCCAGGCCGTAGATCTTCGAGAAGGTGCGCAGCATGACGACGTTGTCGTGGTCGCGCGACCAGTGCGGCGCCATCCTCGTAGTCCGCGCCGCCGACATATTCGGCATAGGCGGCATCGATGACGAACAGCACGTCGGCGGGCAGGCCCGGCGTGCAGCCGCCGCACCTCGGCCGCCGGCAGCAGCGTGCCGGTCGGATTGTTGGGATTGGCCAGGAAGACGATGCGGGTGCGCGGCGTGACCCGCGCCAGCAGGGCGTCGACATCGGCGCCGTAGATCCTGCTCCGGCACGGCGACCGGCGTCGCGCCGCACCGTCTTGGCGGCGATGCGCGTACATCAGGAAGCCGTACTGGCTGTACAGCACCTCGTCGCCCGGCCCGGCATAGGCGCGGGTCAGCAGGGCAGATCAGCTCGTCGGAGCCGGCGCCGCAGACGATCTGCTCCGGTCGGCAGGCCGTGCGCCGCGGCGATGGCGGCGCGCAGATCCTCCGCCCCGCCGTCGGGATAGCGGTGAAGTTCCGGCGCGATGGCGCGATAGGCCTCGATGGCGCTGCGGGCTGGCGCCCAGCGGGCTCTCGTTCGAGGCCAGCCGCATCACCCGCGTCTGGCCCGGCAGCTTCGCGTCGCCGCCCTTGTAGGGCGCGATGTCCATGATGCCGGGACGGGCCTTGAGCATGCCTGCTCTCCTATTCGTCGCCGTTCGCCAGCTCGCCGGCGGTGAGCGGCACTGCGTAATTGCCCAGCGACCAGACATGCTTCAGGCCGCCGGCCAGCCGCGCCGCCACCTGCTCGAACCGGGCATCCGCGGGCAACACCGCACCATCAAGCTCGGCCAGGAACAGGGTGGAACTGGGATCGCTGGGCGCCAGGCGCTGATGCAGGATGCGCGGCTCGAGCCCGCATTCGGTCATCATGTCGCGCACCGTGCTGCGGCTCAGCTCCGGCACCGCTTCCAGCACCAGCAGGCTGCGGTCGCCGCCGATCGGTCTCCGGCACCACGCGGCCGATGGCCAGCGCCTCGCACCTCGGGCCCGCGGACGCTGCCGCAATCGCCGAAGGGCAGCCGCGCGATGACCCGGGCCTGCCTGCGGCTCGTTGCTGACGCAACAGCGGCCACCAGGAGTCGCGGTCATCCTCCTGCGGCAGCGGCAGCACGCCGATGGTGGCCGGACCTTCCATGACGGCGCGCAGCACCTGGCCGATGGTCTCGAACGCCGTCAGCGGCGTGTGGCTGCCGAAATGATCGCGGGCCAGATCCCAGAAGCCGGGCCGCGTGTCCGGCACATAGACCGCGACGACGAAGGGATTCTCCACCCGCAGCAGGTCCATCATCAGCTCGCGCCAAATACGCACCAAAGCGGCCTTCGGCATCGGGCCGTGATGGCGCGCCACCAGGCGGCGCAGGATCACCGCCTCGCGGCCGGGCCGGATGAAGAGGTCGCCATTGTCGCCGCCATTGGCCTTGACCGCGCCGACCTGGGCGGCCACATCCGCCCGTCGCATCAAGCAGGTCATGCAGTTTATTGTCGATCTCGTCGATCTGGCGGCGGAGATCGTCGATTTTGTCGGCGCTGGAAGGCATGGTGAGCGATTGTCCCCGGAAGGCCGTTAGTGATAGTCGCTGGTCCGGCCAAAAGCAAAGAAAACGTTGACAGCCAGCAGCCCCGGTTTCCAGCTATCCCAACGACTTAGACGCCGATTTCGCGAAGGCAGCCGCAACCCATGACCGCCCTTTCCCGCAGCCAGGCTGCCGGCTGGCCCGATCTTCCGGGCCACCGCGTCACCTTTGGCGCGGACCAGCCGATGCCCCTGGATTGCGGCGTCGAGTTCGGCCCCTTCACCATCGCCTACCAGACCTACGGCACGCTTGAACCGCGAGCGCGTCGAACGCCATCCTGCTCTGCCACGCCCTGACCGGCGACCAGTTCGCCGCCGAGACCCATCCGGTCACCGGCAAGCCCGGCTGGTGGGAGCTGATGGTCGGGCCGGGCAAGCCGATCGACACCGACACGCTACTTCGTCATCTGCACCAACGTGCTCGGCGGCTGCATGGGCACCACCGGGCCGCGGGACATCAATCCGCGCACCGGCCAGCCCTATGGCCTCGGCTTCCCGGTCATCACCGTCGGCGACATGGTGCGGGCGCAGAAGCTGCTGATCGACCATCTCGGCATCGACAAGCTGTTCTGCGTCACCGGCGGCTCCATGGGCGGCGATGCAGGTGCTGCAATGGGCGGCGGCCTATCCGCGAGCATGTCTTCGCCGCCGTGCCCGATCGCCGGCGCCGCGCGGCATTCGGCGCAGAACATCGCCTTCCACGAGGTCGGCCGCCAGGCGATCATGGCCGATCCCGACTGGTGCGGCGGCGACTATCAGGTGCAGGGACGCAACCCCGCCCGCGGCCTCGCCGTCGCGCGCATGGCCGCCCACATCACCTATCTGTCGGAGACGGCGCTGCACCGCAAATTCGGCCGCAACCTGCAGGACCGCGGCGCAACGTCACCTACGGCTTCGACGCCGACTTCCAGGTGGAGAGCTATCTGCGCCACCAGGGCTCCACCTTCGTCGACCGCTTCGACGCCAACTCCTATCTCTACATCACCCGGGCGATGGACTATTTCGACCTGGCCCGGGAGTTCGGCTCGGTGCCCAACGCCTTCCGCGGCACGCCGGTGCGCTTCTGCCTGTTCTCCTTCACCAGCGACTGGCTGTTCCCGACCAGCGAGAGCCGCGCCATCGTCCATGCGCTGAACGCCGTGGCGGCCAATGTCAGCTTCGTCGAGATCGAGAGCGACAAGGGCCACGACGCCTTCCTGCTGGACGAGCCGGAGTTCCTCGCCACCCTGCGCGGCTTCCTCGCCGGCTGCGCCGAGCATCGCGGTCTGTAGACGCCGATGACCAGCACTGTTCTCGCCAGCCAGATCGCCGGGGAAAGCGCGCGGCCCGCCGCCAGCGGCGGCATCCGCATCGACCTGCAGCTGATCGCCGACATGATGGCGCCGAAGGCGCGGGTGCTCGATGTCGGCTGCGGCGACGGCGCGCTGCTCGACTATCTCGTGCATTTCAAGCAGGTGGACGGCCGCGGCATCGAGATCAGCCAGGCCGGCGTCAACGCCTGCGTCAGCCAGGGTCTGACCGTCATCCAGGGCGACGCCGACACCGATCTCAAGGACTATCCCGTCAGACGCCTTCGACTATGTGGTGCTGAGCCAGACGCTGCAGGCGACCCGCGATCCCAAGGGCGTGCTGCAGCAGCTGGTGCGCATCGGCCGCCACGCCATCGTGTCGTTCCCGAATTTCGGCCATTGGCGGGTGCGCTGGCATCTGCTTGTCCCACGGCCGCATGCCGGTGACTGAAACGCTGACGGAAAGCTGGTACGACACGCCGAACATCCATTTCTGCACCATCCTGGATTTCATCCAGCTGGCGCAGGATCTGGGCATCCAGGTGGAGCGGGCGGTGGTGATCTCCCGCAAGGGCACGCCCAGCGCCATCCGCTCGCTCTGGCACGCCAACCTGTTCGGCGAGCAGGGGCTGTTCCTGCTGCGCCGCCGCTGACTTTCAGATCAATCCTGCCAGAAGCGCCGGCTGGTTTCGTGATCAACATCGGCGCGCGACAGGCCCATGTCCTGCAACATGCTGTCGCTGAGCGCCCCGAGCTGCCGGCGCTGCTGCGAGCGCTGCAGCCATGTCAGCACCCGATCGGCAAAGCGCTGGATCCAGTCGCCGCCTGCCGCATCCAAGGGCGGCGAATGAACGCCGGCCGCGTCGAGGACAACCGCGACATCGCACAGCCATGGACTGAGTTCGACCATAAGGGCGCGCTTGTACAGCGCGCCCTCCTCATTTGCCGGCACCGGAAGCGAAGCCTGCTCCGAGCGCACTGCGGAAGATTGTGTCTTCATGTCTAACGCTGCTTCCATTGCACGAGAGGATCTTCGGCTGACCGGTCGACGAACTTCCCGCGGGGTATTGGGATCAGCATGCTGACCTGCCGGCGATAGCGGCGGTAGCGGTCGCCGAAGAGAGCGATCAGGTCGCGTTCCTCGAGCTGGATCGCGATCAGGATATAGCCGGTGGTGGCCAGAGCGAACAGGAGATGCCCGGCGGTCATCGCCGGCGTCGCCCAGAACGCCAGCAGGAAGCCGAGGTAAAGCGGGTGACGGACCTGCTTATAGAGCGAAGGCGTGCGGAACTCGGGCGCCACCGCCGGCCAATGCAGCAGGCGGCCGATTACCTGGCGCAGCCCGAACAGCTCGAAATGGTTGATCAGGAAGGTGCTGAAGAGAACCAGCAGCCAGCCGAGCCAGAAGACGGCGTGAAGAGCCAGGGCCGCCAGCGGCTGCTCGATCGTCCAGATCGGCGCGCCGATCGGCCGCCACTGCCAGTAGAGGAGCAGCAACGCCGCGCTGGCGAAGATCACATAGGTGCTGCGCTCGACCGAGGTCGGCACGATCCTGGTCCACAGCCGCTTGAACCCCGGCCGCGCCATGAGGCTGTGCTGAACGGCAAATAGTCCCAAAAGCGCAACATTGATCAGCAAGGACTCGATCAACGGTCCTGCGCTGCCGGAATCGATCGACTTCGGCACAACCAGGTTGCCGACAAATCCAATGGCATAGAGGAACGTGAAGAAGAAGACCGCGTAAGCTATGACGCCGTAAACGAGGGCTAGCAATCCGGCCATGAGGGGCTCCATAGAGATTCGGGCGGGGAGCTTCATGATACGGAAGCGGCGTCACAAGGCCGCCACAACGGCATCAAAAAAGTCTCAAAATTGCAAGCCGGGTAACTTGTCGCCCGCGGGCAGTTGTGATAGTGCCATGGCCCCCCGCCAGTGTGACCGGCGTCACAGTTTGCAGACGCCGCCGCCGTTAGTGTTTTTAGGTGATGTTCGGATTGGCACTACGTGCCCGGAATACAACAGCCATGGCTGTTGTTACTGCCATGCGGATTGAGTGGCATTTTTTCGCGATCATCTCCTTACATATAGCGGCGAGTGGCCCAATTTATGTGGCTAAGGCCCATTGCAAAGAGGCTAGCTGACGGTGGAGATCAAATTCATTTTCCTCGGCGGCTTTGCCGCTCAGTGGCCCGATGGCAGTGCCATCGAGCTGCCCACGCGCAAAGCGGAAGCACTATTGGCCTATTTGGCCTGTCGCGCAGGCGAAGCGCAGCCTCGCGATAGGCTGACGGCCCTTTTGTGGGGCGAGCGCGCCGATGCGCAGGCGCGCCATAGCCTGAGCCAGACGCTCACCTCGATCCGCCGTGCGCTGAACGGCGCCGCGTCGATTCTCAGTGTCGACCGGGATACGGTGACCCTGCGACCTAGCGCGGCCGACATCGACATCGTCGCCTTCAAGCGTCTTGCCGCCGGCGATTCGCCCGAGGATCTGCGCGCCGCGGCGGATCTGTACCGGGGGCCGTTCCTCGACGGATTCAAGCTCAGGGATTCCGCCTTCGAAGAGTGGCTGCAGCAGGAGCGGGCCCAGCTTTATGAGTCGGCGGTGGCGGTGCTGATCAGGCTCGCCAGATGTCAGGCGTCGGCGGGCGAATTGGAATGTGCCGCGGCGGCGCTCAATCGGGCGCTCGTGCTCGACCCCCTGGCGGAGGAAGCCCATCGGCAACTCATCAGGCTTCATCTCGACCAGGGCGCCTACAACACGGCGATCCGCCGCTACCGGCAATGTGCCGAGATTCTAAAGCGCGAGTTGAACACGGTTCCCGAACCCGCAACGACCGAACTTTACCGCGAAGCTCTCCGGCATCTGGAAGACCGCGCGCAGCCGCGTCCGGAACCCGTCGCCCTCGTATCGGCCGATAACGGCAACACGGGCCCGCGATCGGGCAGCAATGCCGACGGCTTGTGGGCGCGTCCTGCCGTCGCCGTGTTCCCGTTCGAAAATCTCAGCGAGGATCCCGACCAGGCCTATCTCGCCGATGGCATCACCGAGGACATCATCACGGCGCTGTCATGCTGGCGCCGTTTCCCGGTCATTGCCCGCAACTCCACGGCTTTCTACAAGGCCAAGCTCGGCGGCGCCGCGCGGGCGGCGCAGGAACTGGGCGCACGCTATTTTCTGCAAGGCAGCATGCGCCGGGCCGGCGACAAGTTCCGCATTTCCGCCCAGCTGGTGGATTCGAATTCGGGGACGCAACTCTGGGCGCAGCGGTACGACCGCGATGGCCGCGATTTCTTCGCCGTCCAGGATGAGATCACCACCAGCATCGTCCAGAGCATCGAGCCGCAGCTCAGCCGCGCCGAGCTGCACCGCGCGCTGTGCAAGCATCCCGACAATCTCGACAGCTGGGACTATACCCAGCGCGCGCTGGCGCGGCTTTATGGCGCGTTCTCTCATCTGCATGAATATGCCGGCGCCGATGCCGCCGAGGCCCGCACCTTGCTGCAGAAGGCGATCGAGCTCGATCCCTCGTCGTCCTATGCCCACACGTTGCTGGCGCTGTCGCATTTCCATGATGCCTTGTCCGGCTGGACGAAGAATCCGCCGCGGGTCCTGGCGGCGACTCTCCACGCCGCGCGGCGCGCCGTGGAACTGGACGACGACGACTGGCTGGCCCATGCGCTGCTGGGGATCGCGCCTGCTTTGGACCAGCCGCCAATATGATCGCGCGCAGCATGAGGTGGAGCGGGCCATCGCGCTCAATCCGTCGGCCGTGATCGCCCATCAGTTCTCGGGTTGCGTCGCGGTCTTCGCCGGCCGGCCCCAGGAGGCGCAGGAGCATCTGGAGACCGTCCTGCAACTGGATCCGCGCTACCAGTCCCGGTCCCTGATCCTGGCCGACCTGTCTCTCGCGCGGCTTCTGCTCGGCGACCTGGATGGCGCGCTCGCGGACGCCAGAGAAGCAATCCGCCATGAGCCCGGCAGCGTTCGCGCCTATCATCGCCTCGTCGCCGCGCTCGGGCACAAGGGACCGAAGGCGGAGGCGCAGGACGCGCTCCGGAAGCTGCTGCAGCTGCAGCCCGATTTGTCCGATAGCTATCTCCGGTCGACCTATCCCTTCCGCTTGCCGCAGCATATGGCGATCTTCGCCGAAGGATTTCAGCGGGCGGGATGGAACGGCGCGATTACCCTGGGGGAAACGGGTTAGCCCGGCGCGCTACTTCCGCTCCGGCGGCGATAGGTAGCTGCGGCCGGCACCGCCGCGGGCGCTTTCCGGGAACGGCACGACCACAGGCGCTTTCGCCCGCTTCGCCCGCACGGCCGTGCCGGCATAGATCTGCTTGCCGGCCTCGATCAGCGTCACGCCGCCGAGGGCCGGGAACCAGCGGGCGCCGATGCGTTCCCAGGCCGGCGCGGTCGAGAGGATCGCCAGGGAGCGCGTCGGCGGCACATAGAGCGCATGCTGGGTCTGGATGGGGATGAACATGTTGGCGCGCAGCACCTTCGAGAGCTGCGACGCCGAATAGGGATGGCCCTGGCCGAAAGGCGTGCGGTCGGTCTGGGCCCAGATGCCGCGGCGGTTCGGCACCACGATCAGGATTCGGCCGCTGCCGGTCAGCACGCGCCACATCTCCTTGAGCATGTCGGCGGTATGCTCGCCGCATTCCAGGCCATGCACCAGCAGCAGCCGGTCGACAGACACATCGGGCAGCGGCAGCGCGGTCTCGTCCGCCAGGGCGGCGCAGTTCGGTCCCTCCGGCGGCCAGGGCAGGATGCCCTGCTGCGCCGGCATCACCGCGATCACCCGCTCCGCCTCCTCGCGGAACTGGCGCAGGAACGGCACGGCATAGCCGAGGCCGAGCATGCTCATGCCCCGCACCTCCGGCCAGATGGAGCGGATCTTGCGCCGCACCAGGTGGCGCGTCACCTCGCCCATGCGGGTGTTGTAGAAATCCCGGAGATCGACCACGTCGTTCCACATGGCGCCACTATAGCAGAACCGGTTAACGAAACAGCGTGGCGATTGCGGGGCTCGGATGGTAATTTCCGCCGGCCATGGCGCTGGAAATCGTCCTCGTCCCCCTGCTCAGAGACAACTACGCCTACCTGGTGCGCGAGCCCGCGGCCAACCTGACGGCGGTGGTCGATCCGTCGGAGGCGGAGCCGGTGCTGGCGATGGCGCGGGGCCGCGGCTGGGAGTTGACCCATGTGCTCAACACCCACCATCACCACGACCATACCGGCGGCAATCTGCGGCTGAAGCAGGCCACCGGCTGCAAGATCGTCGGGCCGAAGGCGGATCATGACCGCATCCCCGGCATCGACATCGCGGTGGAAGAAGGCCAGCGCTACGAATTCGGCACCACCCACGCCGAGATCCTGTTCATCCCCGGCCATACCCGCGGCCATATCGCCTATTGGTTCCCGGAGAGCGCGGCGCTGTTCTGCGGCGACACGCTGTTCGCCATGGGCTGCGGCCGCATGTTCGAGGGCACGGCGCCGCAGATGTGGTCATCGCTGAGCAAGCTGCGCGCCCTGCCCGCGGCGACCCGCGTCTATTGCGGCCATGAATACACCCAGAACAACGCGCGCTTCGCCCTGACCATCGAGCCCGGCAACGTGGCGCTCACCATGCGCGCGGTGCGGGTGGATGAGCTGCGCTCGCGGGGCGTGGCCACCATCCCCTCGACCATCGGCGAGGAGCAGGCGACCAATCCCTTCTTCCGCGCCGACGAACCCATCGGTCGCCGCCGGCCTCGGCCTCGCCGGCGCCGATCCGGTGGCGGTGTTCGCGGAGATCCGGCGGCGGAAGGATGAGTTCTAGGGCGGAGTGGCGTCGTCGTGGGCGTGGGCCGCAGCCTTGGCCGCCAACGTGCTATTTTCGCGTATTTTCCCGTGCGGGTAAGTTTATGATCCCACGCGGAAAAACCGCGAAAGTGCGCGATTCCCGGGGGACCCTGATTTTCGGGAACGATCCCATGCAAGGGAATCATGCCCGGAAAATCTCCGCGAATAAGATCCGAGGGCGCGCGGCATCGTCCGCCGCCGCGTCCGGCGCGCATATGGCATTCCGATAGACAATGTCCAACATCAAGGCCGCCCAGCGCGGGCGGCGGTGTCTCTAGTATGGAAGGTTTTTCCGGAAGGTGTGAGGGAAAATTATCCTGCCGGAGAATGGCACAGGAGCTCCGGACACCTGAGACGATTCAGTGCACTGATCACCGTGTGCCTGAATTTTGACGGCAACCTCGGCTCTGCCATGTTTGTCTGCAATCGCGGCTGCGGCATGGTCGGTGCAGCGCCAGCTTTACCGCGACTCTGGCCTCGATTTCGTTGCGAAGAGGAGTTCTCTGACAAATACGCAACGGCTGGAATGCGCGGCGAGGATGCGCGGCTTTGTTCGGCTCTTGTCTCGATAGTGACCCGAGAAACCTGCGTCCTCCAATTCGCGACGGATCCGTGCCGTATCGTGGTAGCCGTGCTGCGTGCGTGCCAGAAAGCGCGGCGGATCGTTCGGAAACATCTTCGCGAGTGAATTCGTCACATCATCTGCAAATACATTCTCCTCGATGCGGTCCCATACGTTGAACAGGAAATGCCCGCGGGCTTCAGGACTCGCTTTGCTTCACGGAAGCCTGATGTGCGATCGGGAAAGAACATCGCGCAGAACTGGCAGCAAACGAGATCGAAGGCCGCATCTTCAAACGGCAGCGCCAGAGCATCCGCCTGACGCCATTGGATGCGACTGTCAGGAGACGTCGAACCTGCAGTCTCGGACGGAATCGAATGTGCGGCATGATCGTCACTTAACTGGCATGTCTGCGCCTCGGATTTGTCGGTGTTCAATCCGCGGCACCTAAGGAGCGTCGAGTTGCACGCGGCGGTCTTGCAGACCTCTGCGCGGCCCGCGTCATTAGTGCTTCCACCGTCGGCATGCAGCGAAACCTATGGCTATGGCAGCGGTCTCCAACCGCCTCAGCGGCGAGACCGTGGGCGTCTGCAACTCCTGGGATCCCGCTTTCGCGGGGGAAGAAACCGCGGGCGCTATAGAAACTTCCACGAGCCGTCGGCGACCTGGCAGCGGTCGATGACGAAGTGGAAGGGGTCGGCCAACTTTTCCAGCTTGATGTCATGCTGGATGCGCCGGCAGGGCAGCTTCTTGTACTCGAAGCGCTCGACCAGAACGGCGGTGCCGCCATTGCCGCTTTCCGGATTCTTCCAGGCGCGGGCTGTGCCTAACGGTACCGTGACATCCTCATAGAAGGGCCGCGTGGCCTCTTCCAGCTTTGCGATATCGGATTTCGAGAGGCTGAACCCGTCCCGGCTGAAGGGATTGACCTGCGCCGCAACCGGCGACAGGAGCAATGCCGTGACGGTGACTGCGGCGAATATCCGTGCCAGGATCATGATCTTCACGCGCCTCCGATGCTTCATGTTACTGTCAGGCGAAGTTAGCATCCAGTATAGCGGCCCGGCGGGCAATAGGCACTGAGGCAGCGCGGCCAATGGAGACGGCGGGGTGAGCAGCGAGCGGAGCAATGAATTCGGTTTCGCGCCCGGCGATGACGCGCCGATCCCCTATCTGCCGCGCATCCGTGAATATTACGCGGCGCTGGGCTATGGCGCGCCCTATGAATGGGCCCACTTTGCCGAGGCGCCGTTCCGGCCGCTGCGCAAGCCGCTGGCGCAGAGCCGGGTCGCGCTGATCACGACGGCAGCGCCGTACCAGCCGGACAAGGGCGACCAGGGGCCGGGCGCACCGTACAATTCGGCGGCGAAGTTCTACCAGGTCTATTCCGGCGATGCCGATGGCACGCCCGATCTGCGCATCTCCCACGTCGCCATCGACCGGCAGCATACGCGGGCAACGGATATGGCGGCCTATTTTCCGCTGGCGGCGCTGCGCCGCGCCGCCGGGAGCGGACGCATCGGCTCTGTCGCGCCACGGTACCATGGCGCGCCCACCAATCGCAGCCATCGCACGACGCTCGAAATTGACTGCCCGGAGCTTGTCAACAGGTGCAAGGCAGATGGCGCCGACGCGGCGATCCTCGTGCCGAACTGCCCGGTCTGCCACCAGACGGTGAGCCTGGCGGCGCGGGCGCTGGAATCGTCCGGCATCGCCACGGTGGTCATGGGCAGCGCCAAGGACATCGTGGAGCTATGTCGGCGTGCCGCGATTCCTGTTCACCGATTTCCCGCTGGGCAATTCGGCCGGGCGGCCCCATGACGCGGAGTCGCAGGCATTCACGCTCGAGCTCGCATTGAGACTGCTGGAGTCCGCGCCGGCCGCGCGCACGACGGTGCAGTCGCCGTTGCGCTGGAGCGAGAGCGCGGACTGGAAGCTGGATTATTGCAACATCGCGCGCCTGTCACCGGAGGAGATCGCCCGCCGCCGCGCCGCTTTTGACAAGCAGAAGGCGGTGGCGAAGGAAGTCCGGTCGGCGTGAGTGACAGCTAGAATGTCGTCTCGCCCCCACGAAGTGGGGGAGAGACACGTAACATCCGCGTCCAGCGGATGTTACGAGTGAGGGGGCCGGCGCCGTTGTTCGTGCGCGCGGAGATGTGCGGCCGCCAAGGGTTTTCAACGTTAGTGCGCCCACCCCCTCACCCCGCCACATTCGCTGAACGCGAATGTGGCATCCCTCTCCCGCTCGGCGACGATCGCTACGCGATCGCGCCGGGGCGAGAGGGGTCATTTTCATCTACTCCGCCGCCGCCGACTGCATCGCCGGCGGCGTAGACGACGGCTTCGGCCTGACCGACGCATCCTCCAGATTGCCGCCGGCGATCAGCTCCAGCAGCAGCTTGCGCTTCAGCGCCTCGCCGAAGGCCTTGTAGTCGTTCGCCTCGACAAGAAAGCTGCCGGGACCGGCGATGACGTTCTCGCGATAGAAGCCGACGATGCCGCCGAGGCCCCATTGCGCGCTGGCAAAGGTGGTGCGGCCGTCGAAGGAGCCGGCCCGGTTGTTGGTCATGATCGGCAGGGCATTCACGGTGATACCCGCCTCGACAATACTCTCGCGGACATGGGCCGATTGCCCGCCGTCGCCGGGATGATCGCTGGCCACGTCGATGACCAGACGCGCGCCCTCAAAATTGCCGGCCAGCAGCAGTTCCGCCGCCCGCCGGATGCCGTTGCTCAGCGCCGTGTTGCCGGTGCTGGAGCGCGGCGCGGCAGCGACCGCGTTGCCGAAGGCCAGGGCCGAGCTGCTGTCGGTCAGCAGGTCCCAGCCCTTCACCACCAGGACGCTGTTCTCGTCGGAGAATTCCACATAGGCGACGGCGATGCCGCGGGGATTCTTGGCGATGGCGGCGAGGACCTCCGGATCGGCGAACGCCGCGCGGTAGCCCTCCTTCACCAGCTTGAACTCGTCGTCGCCCATGCTGCTGGAGACATCGGTCAGCAGCACCAGCGCCAGATCGGCGGCCGAAACGTTTCGCCACGGCAGGAGCACGGCCAGCAGGACAAGGGCGGCCAGCAGCTTCTTCATGGACATGGAGATCCCCCTCGGGCGCGCGATGAAGCAAATGCAGCAAATGAAGCAGGGGACGTTAACATGGCCGATGGCGCGACACCATCAAGCGAAGGCCGTATTGCGCCGCCATTCTTAATATCTATGGGAGGCCGATGTTTGACAGCAAAACAAGCCGGGTCCTAGACTGATCGCGAGAAGCGGCGCGGAATGCCGCCGGACACTGACTAGCGTCTCACAACCGGGAGGAGCAACAATGATCAGGATTACACGGCGCGGCCTGTTGGCCGGCGCGAGCGCCTTTGCCATCACCGGCCTCGACGGCCGCCGCCTGCTGGCGCAGGAGAATATCGAGATCCTCGCCTCGCTGCCGAACATGGCGTTCCCGTTCTTCGTTCACATGATGGGGGCGATCAAGTCCGAGGCCGAGAAGCTGGGCGGCATCACCATCGTCGAGAGCGACGGCCAGGGTTCCTCGCCGAAGCAGACCGCCGATGTCGAGACGGCGATCGTGAAGGGCGTGAAGGGCATCGTCATCAGCCCCAACGAAGTCGACGCCATGGCGCCGGCGATCGCGGGCGCGATCGAGGCCGGCGTGCCCGGTCGTCACCGTCGACCGCCGCGTCGACAAGGTGGAGGGCATCCTCGGCCCATGTGGGCGCCGACAATGTGAAGGGCGGCGAGGCCCAGGGCGAGCTGGTCATGGCGCTGTTCCCCGACGGCGCCAAGGTGATGAACCTGCAGGGCCAGCCCGGCGCCAGCCCGGCCATCGACCGCAATCAGGGCCTGCATAACGTGCTCGACAAGGCGGCGGACAAGTACAGGTTCGTCTTCGAGCAGACCGCCAACTTCGCCCGCGACAAGGGCCTGTCGGTCACCGAGGCCGGGCTCGCCGGCATGGCCGAGCGCGCCCGACGTGATCGTCGCCGCCAACGACGACATGGCGCTGGGCGCCATGGAGGCGGTCAAGGCGCCGCGGCCTGGAGGGCAAGGTGAAGATCATCGGCTTCGACGCCCTGCCGGAGGCGCTGGCGGCGGTGCGCGACGGCGGCCTGACCGCCACCATCGAGCAGTTCCCCGGCGGCCAGAGCGCGCAAGGCGATGCAGATCCTCGTCGACAAGCTGCGCGGCGGCAAGGACCCGGAAGCAAGCTGGTGCTGTTGACGCCGGTCGCCATCACCAAGGAAAATCTCGACACCGCCGAACGGATCGGCGAAGTGAAGTAGGCTCGACAGCGGGGATCCGCATCCCGGATCCCCGCGCCTTCCCTGGCCCCGGCTCCGATGTCCCGCCCGCTGTTGCGGATGACCGGGATCGCCAAGCGCTTCCCCGGCGTGCAGGCGCTGGACAACGTCGCCCTGGAAGTGGGCGAAGGCGAGGTGCATGGCCTGCTGGGCGAGAACGGCGCCGGCAAATCCACGCTGCTGAAGATCCTGGCCGGCGCGCAGACGCCCGACGCCGGGGAGATCGAGTTCGCCGGCGCGACGGTGCTCCTGCCCAACCCCCAGGCGGCCCAGGCGCTGGGCATCGTCACCATCTACCAGGAGTTCAACCTGATCCCCTCCATGACGGTGGAGGAGAACCTGTTCCTCGGCCGCGAGCCGGTGACCGGGCCGTTCGTGAGCTGGGCGCGAGCTGCGCCGGCGCGACGCCGGACCTGCTCGGCAGCATGGGCTGGACCTCGCCGGCGGCGCGCTGGTGCGCGATCTCTCGGTCGCCCAGCAGCAGATGGTGGAGATCGCCCGCGCGCTCTCGATGCGCTCGCGGCTGATCGTGATGGACGAGCCGACCTCGGCGCTGTCCGAGACGGAGACCCAGCGGCTGTTCCAGATCGTGCGCAACCTCAAGCAGACGGGCATCAGCACCATCTTCGTCACCCACCGCCTGCCGGAGGTGCTGCAGATCTGCGACCGCATCACCGTGCTGCGCGACGGCCGGCCGGCGGCAAGGCGGAGATCGCCGGCCTGACCATCGACGGCATCATCAGGATGATGGTCGGGCGCTCGGCGGCGGAGCTGTTCAAGCCGCTGCCGCTGCGCACGCCCGGCAGTACCGTGATGGAGGTGAAAGGGCTGTCGCGGCCGCGGCCGTCACCGATCCGCGCGCCGTCGTGCTGCAGGACGTCGCTGGCGCTGCGCCGCGGCGAGATCCTGGGCATCGCCGGCCTGGTCGGCTCCGGCCGCACGGAGCTGGCGCGCTGCCTGTTCGGCGCCGATCCCGGACCGCCGGCACGGTGACGGTGGACGGCAAGCCGGTCAGCATCAACTCGCCGCGCGACGCCATCGCCGCCGGCATCGGCCTGGTGCCGGAGGACCGCAAGCAGCAGGCGCTGTTCCTGGACCTCGCGGTGCGCGAAGAACCTTGCAGCATCGACCGCGCTCGGCAAACTGCCTGCGGCTCGGCTTCGTCCGCGCCGACGCGGAGCGGGCGCTGATGGAGCGGTTCCGCCCGGCGCTCAACATCCGCATGGCCAGCGGCGAGCAGAAGGTGAAGAACCTGTCGGGCGGCAATCAGCAGAAGGTGGTGCTGGCCCGCTGGCTGGCGCTGGAGCCGCGCATCCTCATCGTCGACGAGCCGACCCGCGGCATCGATGTCGGCGCCAAGGCCGAGGTGCATCAGCTGCTGGACGACATGGCCAGCAGGGCATCGCCATCATCGCCATCTCCTCGGAGCTGCCGGAGGTGCTGGCGATCAGCGACCGCATCATCACCATGCGCGCGGGCCGGATCACCGGCGAGCATCGGCCGCGACGAGGCGACCGAGCAGAAGCTGATGTCGCTGATGACCATGGGCGAAGCGAAGGCGGCATGACAACGGCGAACGAAGGGGCGCAGATGCCACGCAGACGACGGAAAGCGGCACGAGCGACCGGCGCATGTTCGATCGCCATCTCGGCCGGTTCGCGCCCGTCATCTTCCTGGTCGCGCTGATGATCGTGTTCGCGATCCTGGAGCCGCGCTTCCTGTCGTCGGTCAACCTGTTCAACGTCATGCGGCAGATCTCGATCACCGGGCTGATCGCCATCGGCATGACCTTCGTGATCCTCACCGCCGGCATCGACCTGTCGGTCGGCTCGCTGCTGGCGCTGGCGGGCCTGGCCGCGGCCATGGTCGCCAAGGGCGGCATCGAGTCGCGCTTCTCGGTCGGCGCGGCGACGGAGGCGGCCGGCTATGGCTGGTTCGCCGGCCATGATCGCGGCGGTCGCTGGTCGGCGTCGCCGGCGGCTGGCTGCAGGGCTTCGCCATCACCCGGCTCAAGGTGCCGCCCTTCGTGGTGACGCTCGGCGGGCTCTCCGTCTTTCGCGGCGCCGCGCTGCTGATCGCCGGCGGCGGCCCGATCAGCGGCTTCGACGCAGGCTATGTCTGGTGGGGGCAGGGCCGCATCGCGCAGCTCGAGTGCCGGTGCCGGTGATCGTCTTCCTCGCGTTCGCCGTCGCTGGCCCATATCGTGCTGCGCTACACGCGCTATCGGCCGCCAGGTCTATGCCGTCGGCGGCAATCCGGAGGCGGCGCGGCTCGCGGGCCTGCCGTGCGGCGCGTGCTGCTGCTCGGTCTACGTGATCGTCGGCTTCTTCGCCGGGCTCGCGGGCTTCGTGCTGTCGGCGCGGCTGAACTCATCGGAGGCCGTCGCCGGCATCGGCTACGAGCTGACCGTCATCGCCTCGGTCGTGATCGGCGGCACCAGCCTGTTCGGCGGCACGGGCAGCGTCTTCGGCACGGTCATCGGCTCGATCCTGATCGGCGTGCTGATCAACGGCCTGGTGCTGCTGAACGTCTCGCCCTATGTCCAGCAGATCATCATCGGCGTCATCATCGTGCTCGCCGTCGCCTTCGACCAGTTCGCCGAAATCGCGCTAGATTGCGCGCATGAGCA
This sequence comes from uncultured Alphaproteobacteria bacterium, assembly GCA_963816235.1. Classification (GTDB taxonomy): domain Bacteria; phylum Pseudomonadota; class Alphaproteobacteria; order Dongiales; family Dongiaceae; genus DATKFM01. The sequence continues at coordinate 676,339 of CAWFKD010000001.1, forward strand.
ACGTTTTGCCGCACGCCTCACCGGCAACGAGATTCCGCTGGGCTGAACTAGGCGCTGTTTTTACCGCGCGAGGGCTCCTTTCGTCCTCAACCGGCCCATCAGCAGCCAGAAGGCGATCGCCATGTTGAGCAGGTTGAAGGCGATGCCGTTGAGGAAGGCCGCCTGGTAGGAGCCGGTGAGGTCGAAGATCTCGCCCGACATCCAGCCGCCGATCGCCATGCCGATGACGCGTCGCCATCAGCACGAGGCTGACCCGGGCGCCGGCTTCGCGCGCCGGGAAATAGTCGCGCACGATCAGCGCATAGCTCGGCACGATGCCGCCCTGCGACAGGCCGAACAAGGCCGAGACGACGTAGAGCGACATCAGCCCGTTGAACGGCAGATAGAAGAGCAGCGCCAGGCATTGCAGGGTCGAGCCCAGCGATCAGCGTGCCGACGCCGCCGATGCGATCGGCGATGAGGCCGGAGCGCCAGCCGGCTGACGACGCCGAAGCCCAGCATCAGCGACAGCATCTCGGCGCCGCGCGCCGGCGCCATAGCCGAGATCGCCGCAATAGGCGATGATATGCACCTGCGGCATCGACATGGCGATGCAGCAGGCGAGGCCCGCGACCACCAGCAAGCGCCTGAAGCAGGCCGGGCGATAGAGGCGGACGAGCTCGCCGGCGGAGCATCGGCGCGAGCCGGGAGTGCCGCCGCATGGTCGAGCTGCGTCGATGGCCGCGCGCGAGCGCAGCAGCAGCGCCAGCGGCAGCATGGTGACGACGCAGAAGGCGCCGACGCCCATATAGGCCTGGCGCCAGCCGACGGCGTCGATGGCGTACTGCAGGACCGGCGGCCAGATCGCGCCGGCGAGATAATTGCCGCTGGCGACGATGGCGACGGCGATGCCGCGCTGGCGCCGGAACCAGAGCGACACGTCGGCCACCAGCGGCCCGAAGGTGGCGGAGCTGCCGAGCATGCCGATGAGCAGCGCCTGGGCCAGGACGAACTGCCAATAGGCTGCCGGCAAGCGCCGGCGGCGACGAAAGCCGACGCCGAGCATCACGGTGCCGAAGATGAGCGGCAGCATGATGCCGAAGCGGTCGGCCGACGCGGCCCATCAGCACGCCGCCGACGGCAAAGCCGACCATGGTCGCGGTATAGGGCATCGAGGCGCCGCCGCGTCCGACGCCGAACTCGGCCTCGATGGTCGGCAGCACGACGACCGCCGACCACAGGCCGACGCCGCCGATGGTGCTGAGCGCCAGCGAGGCGGCAAGCCGCCACCAGGCATAGCCGCTGTCCGGCGACCTATTCATTGAGTTCAGCCGGAAACCCGGGCGCGCGCAGATCGGTCTTCAGCGCATCCTCCAGCAGCTTCACCACCATGGTCGGACCAGGCGCCGCCGCCATAGGCCGCCGCGCCCGGATCGAAGGTCTGCAGCGTCAACGCCGCCAGATCCAGCGGCACGCCGAATTCGCGGCCGAAGCCGCGTGGCGAAGCCCAGGTCCTTCAGCGCCAGATCCATGGTGAAGCCGATGTTGTAGCTGCCGTTCAGGATCAGCTGGCTCTCGGTCTCGTGGACGAAGCTGTTGCCGGAGCTGGCCTTGATGGCGTGGAAGGCCTGCGCCAGATCGAGGCCGCCGCGCTTGGCCAGCATCAGCGCCTCGCCGGCCGCCACCAGATGGATGAAGGCCAGCATGTTGGTGATGACCTTGATCACGGCGGCGGTGCCGAGCGGCCCCATATGGAAGATCTCGCCGCCCATGGCCTCGAGCGCCGGCCGGTGGGCTTCGAACAGCGCCGCGTCGCCGCCGACCAGCACGGTGATCTCGCCGGCCGCGGCGCGATGGACGCCGCCGGTGACCGGCGCTTCCAGCGTGTCGACGCCCTTGTCCGCCGCCAGCGCCGCCAGGCGCAGGATCTCGTCGCGGCCGAGGGTGCTCATCTCGATCCAGGTGCCGCCGCGTTTCAGGCCGGCCAGAATGCCATCGGCACCGCAGAGCACTTTCTCCGACACCGCCGGCGAGGGCAGGCAGGTGATGACCGCGTCGCAGCCGGCGGCCAGCGCCTTCGGCGTGTCGGCCCAAGCTGCGCCGCGGGCCAGCAGCGGCGCGGCCGAGATCCGGTTCAGATCGTGAACCGTCACCGCAAAGCCCTCGCGCAGCAGGCTGCCGGCGAGTTGCCGCCGAGATGGCCGAGGCCGATAAAGCCGTAGCGGATTTGCTCATGAGTTCAGTCGCCAGGGTCAGTTGATCGGCCGATCAGCCATTTCCAGATGCAGCTTGTCGCCGGTGTAGGGATGGGCGAGCGCCACGTCCTCGTTGAGCTCGACGCCGAGGCCGGGCTCGCGTCGGCGGGATGACATAGCCCTCCTCCCAGCGGATCGGCTTCTTCAGGATCTGCGCGTGGAAGCCGCCCCAGGTCTGGATGCTTTCGAGGATCAGGAAATTCGGGATGCAGGCGGAAAGCTGGATGTTCGCGGCACCCTCGATCGGGCCCGCAATAGAGATGCGGCGCGATCTGCGCGTAATGCGCCTCGGCCATGCCGGCGATCTTCTTCGCCTCGAGGATGCCGCCGACGCGGCCCAGCGCCATCTGCAGGATCGAGGCGGCGCGGCATTCCAGCACGCGGGCGAATTCATACTTGGTCGTCAGGCGCTCGCCGGTGGCGATCGGGAATGGAGGTCGCGCGCGCCACCAGGGCCATCTCCTCCGGCATCTCCGGCGGCGTCGGCTCCTCGAACCACAGCGGATCGTAGGGCTCGAGCCGCTTTGCCAGGCGGATGGCGCCGGAGGCGGTGAACTGGCCATGGGTGCCGAACAGCAGATCGGCCTTGGTGCCCACCGCCTCGCGCAGCAGCTTGCAGAAGTTCTCCGACAGCTCCAGCGCTCCAGCGACGGCTGGCGCGGATCGAAGGCGGAATAGGGCGCCGGCCGGATCGAACTTCACCGCGGTGAAGCCCTGCTGCGACATATTCGGCGGCGCGCTTCGCCGACAGCTCGGCGTCGTGGTAGATCGCCTCGGTCTCGCTGCCCTCGGGATAGATATAGGTGTAGCTGCGCAGCCGCTCATGCACCTTGCCGCCCAGCAGCTCGTAGACCGGCTTGTCCACCGCCTTGCCGATGATGTCCCACAGCGCCATCTCGATCGCCGACAGCACGCCCATCAGCGAGATGTCGGGCCGCAGCGTGTAGCCGGGGCCATAGACGCGGCGCCACAGCGTCTCGATGCGGAACGGGTCGATGCCCAGCACATGGCGCTCGAACACGTCCTCGATCATCTGCGCCACGACATGGGGGCCGAAGGTGGCGGCATAGACCTCGCCCACGCCCTCGATGCCGTTGTCGGTGACCAGCTTCAGAAAGATGAAATAGCGCCCGCCGAAGCCCGGCGGCGGATTGCCGACGACGAAGGTCTTGAGATCGGTGATTTTCATGGGATGAGCCGCTGGCAGGATCGAGACGCGGACTCTGCCGCGCCCCCGCCGGCAAAGCAAATGGACAGCCGGGATTCCCTTTGCCGGCGTTCAGAACTTCACATCGGCGGCAGCCGCCAAACCGATCCAATTCTTGCCGGCATCGAAACCATCCAGCAATGAATTGTGATGGGCGATGATCTGCCCATAGGTCAGGCCTCCCCAAATCGGCCGTCATATGCCCGTCGGCGAGCAGCGTGACGTCATAGCCCAGCGTCACGGCCCTGCGGCAGGTTGTATCCACACAATACTAAGTCATGCAGCCGCCGATCACGAGATGCGTGATCTCGCGACGCTTCAGTTGATCGGCAAGGTCGGTCTCATAGAAGGAATCGCAGGCGGTCTTGCGCACCACCGGCTCGCCCAGGAGCGGCCGGATTTCCTCGCGCAGCCGCCAGCCCTCGCTGTCGACCGCCAGGCGATGACCCGGCTCGCCGTCATTCTGCACCAGGATCACCGGTGTGCCGGCATCGCGTGCGCGCTGCTGCACCTGCTGGATACGGCGCACGGTCTCATCGAGCGCCGCATCGAGCACCGCCTGGCGGCCGGCAGGGCCCAGCCCGCGGAGGATTCCATTCTGTACGTCGATGATCAGCAGCGCCGAGCGCATGAAGGACCTCGCATGCAAATCCCGGCGCATGACAAACCATGGGTCCGCCCGGTCCGCAAGCGTTCGCCGCAGGGCCGCGCAATTGGACAAGAAGCAGGCCTTTCGCCATGCTCCGGCGCAACGCTTGCCCTGAAAGTCATTTTGGGAAACCGACCATGAAACTCTACTTTTCCGGCACCAGCCCCTTCGTCCGCAAGATCACCGTGCTCGTCGCGGAAGCCGGCATCGACGGCAAGATCCAGCGCGCGCCCGCGAGCGTGCTCGGGCCCGGCAGCGAGGTGGCGAAAGACAATCCGCTGGGCAAGGTGCCCTGCCTGATCACCGATGACGGGCAGGCGCTCTACAACTCGCCGGTCATCTGCGAATATCTCGACAGCCAGCATGGCGGCGCCAAGATGTTTCCGCCGGCCGGCCCGGCGCGCTGGGCGGCGCTGCGGCGGCAGGCGCTGGGCGACGGCATCATGGATGCGGCGGTGGCGCGGGTGATGGAAGGACGGCGGCCGGAAAACGAGCGCTCGCCCGCGGCGCAGGAGAAAGGGCGCAAGGTGATCGCCGGCGCGCTGGATAGCCTGGAGGCCGAGGCGGACAAGCTCGGCGATCCCAAGGGCGCCACCGATATCGGCACCATCACCATTGGCTGTGCGCTCGGCTACATGGACCTGCGCCACGGCGCCGACAATTGGCGGCAGGGCCGGCCGAAGCTGGCGAAATGGTTCGAGGTCTTTTCCCAGCGGCCGTCGATGAGCGCCACGGTGCCGCCAGGCTGACCGCGGCAATGACGCCGGAAGCGGCTGAAATCATCGAGCGGCTGCGGCTGCAGCCCCATCCCGAAGGCGGCCACTATAGGGAAACCTATCGCCATCGGCCGCCCGCCGGTGCACGCGGCGCGCTGACTGCGATCTACTATCTGCTGGCGGCGGGAGAGGGAATCCCACTGGCACCGGGTGAAGGACGCGACGGAGATTTGGCTCTATCATGCCGGCAGACCGCTGGAGTTGCGGGTCTCGGCTGACGGAAAGCGGAGCGAGGTCATCCGCCTTGGTCCGAATCTCGCGCGAGGCGATCGGCCGCAGGCTGTCGTGCCCGCGAATTGCTGGCAGGCGGCTCGGCCGCTGGGCGATTGGGTGCTGGTGACCTGCACCGTGGCGCCGGCCTTTGAATTCAGCGCCTTCGAGATGGCACCGCCGGGCTGGGAACCGGGCCGCTAGCGGCGCCGCAGCATGTCGCCGCTGGCCAGCACAGCGCCGCCGACGATCAGGATGCAGGCCAGCGCGATCGTCCAGCTCGCTTCGGCGCGGCCGAAGCTGATCAGCAGCAACGTCGACAGCAGCGGCGCCGCGTAGGCCAAGGCGCCCAGCGCCTTGATGTCGCCATGCTTCACGCCGTAGTCCCAGACGAAGAACGCGGCGCCGACCGGGCCGATTCCCAGGGCCATCACCGCCAGCCAGCCCGATGCATCCGGCCATTGGGTCTGCTCGAACAGAAGATGCGAGATCAGCGCCAGCACCGCCGTGACGCCGCAGAAGCCGCCGACCGCATCGCTCGGCACCTCACCGAACCGGCGGCTGATCACCGAATAGATCGACCAGGTGAAGGCGCAGGCGAGCGCGGCGAGATAGCCGATGATGTATTCCGGACGCAGCGCCATGCCGCCGCCGCGCGTCACCAGGAGACCGGCTCCGACAAGTCCGGCAACGCCACCGGCGAGATGCCACCAGCGCAGACGCTCGCCCGGCAGCAGTGCCGACAGCAGCACGATCAGCAGCGGCCATAGGAAGGCGATAAGGCTGGCATCTGCCGGCGGGGCGATGCCGAGCGCCGTGAAGTAGAAGAAGTGGTAGCCGAACAGGCCGGCGACTCCGAGCGCCCAGACGCGGCCGGGCTGGCGCAAGTGGGAGAATAGCGGCGGACCGCCGCGCGAGCGTGCGATCATCCACTTTCCCACGGCCAGCAGGAACGCGATGCCGAAGGTAAGCGCCATCAGCTGGAACGGCGGCACCGGCTGCGCGGCCGTCGTCAGCAGCGCGAGCGTTGCCCAGAGCAGGACAGCGATGCCGCCGATCGCGGTTGCGTGCAGGCGGCGTCCCGCGCCGGATTTGCTGACGACAGTTTCAGCCATGGCGCAGCGTTATCGGTTGCGGTAGGAAACTGTCAAGCGACGCACCGCCTTCATCGGAGAAGCATATGCGCTTGCAGGATTTCAAGGCCCTCACCTTCGATTGCTACGGCACGCTGATCGATTGGGAGAGCGGCATCCTCGCCGCCTTCGGACCCTGGCGGAAGCGGACCGGCGTCGCCGCCGATGACGACGGCTGCTGGAACTTTTCGCCGAGGCGAAGTCGCGCATTCAGGCCGAGCAGCCGACGATCCTCTATCCGGACACGCTCGCCCTCGGCCTTCAGCGCATCGGCGAAAAGCTGAACGCGCCGGCGACCGCCGAGGAGACCGCGCCTTCGGCCAATCGGTGAAGGATTGGCCGGCCTTTCCCGACAGCGCCGCGGCGCTCGCCTATCTGAAGCAGCACTACAAGCTGGTGGTGCTGTCCAACATCGACCGCGCCTCCTTTGCCCACAGCAACAGAAGCTGGGCGTGACGTTCGATGCCGTGGTGACGGCGCAGGATGTGGGCAGCTATAAGCCGGCCCCTGCGCATTTCACGGTCGGACTGGAAACTCTGGCGAAGATGGGCGTGCCGAAGGACAAGGTCCTGCACACCGCCCAGAGCCTGTTCCACGATCATGTGCCGGGAAAGAAGATCGGCCTCACCACCATGTGGATCAACCGCCGGGCGGGCAAGAGCGGCGGCGGCGCGACCATGCCGGTCGGCGCCGTGAAGCCCGACGGCGAGGTACCGAGCATGGCGGCGCTGGTGGAGATGCACCGGCGCGAAGTCGGCGCCTAGGCGCCGCTCGCCCAGCCGATGTCTCAGAACTTCGGCTCGAAGCGTTCGTCGATCTCGACGCGATAGCCGTTCACCAGCCAATTCGTCTCGTTGGCCATGCCGACAACCGCCAGCAATTCGCCGAGCATGGCGTCGGTCATGCCGGCCTTGCGCGCCGACGCGGTATGGGATGCGACGCAATATTCGCAATTGTTGCTGGCGCTGACGGCGACGTAGATCATTTCCTTGAAGAGCGGGTCCAGCGCGCCCGGCGCCATCACTTCCTTCAAGCTCTGCCAAGTGCGCTTCAGGTTCGCCGGATGATGGGCGAGCACCTTCCAGAAATTGTTGATCCAGTCGATCTTGCGAGTCGCCATGATGTCGTCATAGACGGCGCGCACCTCCGGCGAGGCGTCCGCATACTCGATGGGTTTGACGCTGGGCATTCTGTCGGCTCCGCAACTTCGGTATAGGGAGTCGCAGAGTAACCCGGCTACAGCCGTTGGGACAATTGTCCGGAGCGATCTACTCCGGCAGCGCGTTGATGATGTAGAGCGCCTTTAAGACATCGCTCGGCTTTGCATTGGCAAAGTTGCGGGCGAATATCTTGTCGATCGCCGAGCTACGGTAGAGCCGCGCCAGGGTGGTGTCGACCAGCAGCCGGAAATCGTCATCGCCGCGGGCGAGGGCCAGGGCATAGGGCTCCCGCGTCAGATAGTCCTTGGCGATCAAAATATTCTTCGGCGAATCCGGCCCGATCAACAGGAAAGAGAGGATCGCGCGGTCGGCGAAGTAAGCCGCCAGCTTACCGTCCGCCAGCATTTTCACCCCTTGCTCGTGATCTGCGACCTCGACCACTTCCGCCTTGATGTCCAGGTCGATCAGGGTTTTTTGCAGCGCCTTCTCGGTGGTCGTGCCTGCGTGGACACCGATCTTCTGTCCGCTCATGGAGGCGAAACTCTGCGGGCCGTCCTTGCGCACGATGACGCCGGCCCCGTCGATGAAGGTCATGAGCGAGAAGTCCACCAGCTTGCGCCGCGCCAGGGTCGCCGTCGTCGCTTCGCACAGGATATCGATCTTCCCGGATTGCACCGCATCGAAGCGGTTCTCGGCTGTCACGATCACATACTCGACCTTGACCTCGCGGCCCGCGTCCTTCTGCACCGCCGCCGCCACTTCGCGGCAGAGATCGACCACATAGCCCGCCGGTTTGCCGCTGTCGTTTTTGAAGGAATAGGGAGCGGCATCAGTGCGATAGCCGATCTTGAAGATGCCGGAGTCACGGGCCCTGTCCAGTGCGCCGGCATTGGCTCCGGCACTAACCAGCATGGCGCCGCCGACAGCGGCACAAAGAGCTAGCTGCTTGATGTACGCCAACCGAAACAACGACACGCCCATGATCGCCTCCCCGCGTTCTTGTTGTTGGCAGTATTGCGGGCCTCCCGGCGCCAATGGCAATTGGACCTTAGCCCAATCCGCCATCCTAGATCGGCGCCCGGCGCCGCTTAGTACATGTGCTGGCCGCCGTTGATCGACAGCGTCGAGCCGGTGATGAAGCCGGCATCGTCGGCGACCAGGAACAGCACGCCGCGCGCGATCTCCTCGGCCTTGCCGAGGCGGCCGACCGGGATGCGGGCGACGATCTTCTCCAGCACCTCCGCCGGCACGGCGCGCACCATGTCGGTGTCGATATAGCCCGGCGCGATCGCGTTGACGGTGATGCCCTTGCCGGCGCCTTCCTGCGCCAGCGCCTTGGTGAAGCCGTGGATGCCCGACTTGGCGGCGGCGTAGTTCACCTGGCCGTACTGGCCGGCCTGGCCGTTGATCGAGCCGATATTGACGATGCGGCCGAAGCTGCGCTCGCGCATGCCGTCGATCACGCAGCGGCACATGTTGAAGCAGGAGTCGAGATTGGTCTGGATCACCTCGTCCCACTGCTGCGGCGTCATCTTGTGCAGGGTGCCGTCGCGGGTGATGCCGGCATTGTTGACCAGGATCTCGACCGGGCCCGAGCTCGGCCGCGATCTTCTTCACCGCCGCCTCGCATGCGTCGAAGTCGCCGACGTCGAACTTGTAGACCGGGATGCCGGTCTCCGCGCTGAACGCCTGCGCCGCCTCGTCATTGCCGGCATAGTTGGCCGCGACCTTGTAGCCGGCATTCTTCAACGCCGACCGAGATCGCCTCGCCGATGCCGCGCGTGCCGCCGGTGACCACTGCCACCCGTGCCATGTTCCTCCCTGCTTCCGATCGGCCTCCGAACCGCGCTATCGTTTTGGCCGGCTTGCGCTCCGGCCTTGCGCAAGTCGATCTAGCGCTCGACGCACATGGCGATGCCCATGCCGCCGCCGATGCACAGCGTCGCCAGGCCCTTCTTGCGCGTCGCGCTTCTGCATCTCGTGCAGCAGCGTCACCAGCACGCGGGCGCCCGAGGCGCCGATCGGATGGCCGAGCGCGATGGCGCCGCCATTGACGTTGACCTTGGCTGGTGTCCCAGCCGAGATCCTTGTTGACCGCGCAGGCCTGCGCCGCGAAGGCCTCGTTGGCCTCGATCAGATCGAGATCCTGAGCCGTCCAGCCGGCCTTCTTCAGCGCCGCGCGGCTGGCCGGGATCGGGCCGCGAGCCCATGATCGCCGGATCGACGCCGGCGGTCGCCCAGGAGACGATGCGGGCCAGCGGCTTCAGGCCGCGCTTGGCCGCCTCCTCGGCGCTCATCAGCACCACCGCCGCGGCGCCGTCATTGATGCCCGAGGCGTTGCCGGCGGTCACCGTGCCGTCCTTGTCGAAGGCCGGCCGCAGCTTGGCCAGCTGTCCAGCGTCGTGCCGTGGCTTGCGGATATTCGTCGGCGTCGACCATCACGTCGCCCTTGCGGCGTGACGATCGTGACCGGCGACGATCTCGTCCTTGAAGCGGCCGGCCTTCTGCGCCGCCTCGGCCTTGTTCTGCGAGGCGGCGGCGAACTCGTCCTGCTGCTCGCGGGTGATCTGCCATTTCTGCGCCACGTTCTCGGCGGTGTTGCCCATGTGGTAGCCGTTGAAGGCGTCCCACAGCCCGTCCTTGATCATGGTGTCGACCATCTGGGCATCGCCCATCTTGGTGCCGTTGCGCAGATGCATGCAGTGCGGCGCCTGGCTCATGCTCTCCTGGCCGCCGGCGACGACGATCTCGCAGTCGCCGTTGCGGATCGCCTGATAGCCGAGCGCCACCGCGCGCAGGCCGGAGCCGCAGAGCTGGTTGATCGCATAGGCGGTCTTCTCGACGGGAATGCCGGCGGCGATCGCCGCCTGGCGCGCCGGGTTCTGGCCGGCGCCGGCGGTGAGGATCTGGCCGAGGATGACCTCCGTCACCTCGCCCGGCTCGACCTTGGCGCGCTTCAGCGCCTCGGTGATCGCGATCGTGCCCGAGCTGGTGGCCGGCAGGCTGCTCAGCGCGCCGTTGAAGGCGCCGATCGGGGTGCGGGCGGCGCCGACGATCACGACGTCGGTCATCGCCGGTCTCCTTTGCCATTATTTCGCGTCTGCGAACGAACATAAGCTGCGGCGTGCGCCGGGTGGTAAAGGCGACTCTTGCCGTGTTCCGCGCCGCGCGCTTTCGCCGCGCCGGTCCAGGCAACGCGTCGAGCCAGGCCGCCAGCGGCTTGCAGAGCCGATCCGCCGCGCCGCCGCCGACCACCATGCCGATATGGCCGGAGTCGGACGCATGCGCCGTCGCCTGGGGCATCTGCGCGCGCCAGCGCCGAGCGCCGAGGGCGGCGGCACGATGCGGTCGGCATCGGGGCACCACGATCAGCGTCGGCACCTCGATCTGCCGCGGGCTGCACCGGCTCGCCGGCGATGCGCCACTCGCCCGCGGCCGGCGTATTGCCGCCATACCAGCCGCCCAGGCATTCGCGCGCCACCTCGGCGCGCCAGCGGCACGCCGTCGTTCAGCCAGTCCTCCAGCGCCACGAACTGCGCGGCCGACGGCGAGGCCGGGTCGAGGCCGGCGAACGCGACGAATTTGCGAACCACCAGCAGCGGATCCAGCCCGGCGAACAGCGCCTGGATCGCATCGACCGGCAGCTCGCCCAGCCTGCCGCAGCAGCGGCTCCAGCGCCGGCAGGGCGGCGCCGATCAGCTCGCGCCTGGTCCGGCCGCTCGGCATGGAAGTCCCAGGGCGTCGCCAGGCAGACCAGGCCGCGCACCTCGTGCCGCACGGCGCAGGGCCAGCGCCAGGGCCAGCAGCCCGCCCATGCAATAGCCGACCAGCGCCACCGGGCCGCCGCCGAGGCCGGCACGCGGCGTCGATCGCCCGGCCCAGCCGCCCGGCGATGTAGTCGGTCAGGGTGAAGCGCCGCTCCGCCTCGCCCGGCGCGTCCCAGTCGAGCAGCAGCGGCGCGGAACCCGGCGCCGGCCAGAAACCGCATCAGGCTGCGCTCGGCCGTCAGATCCAGCACATAGGCGCGGTTGATCAGCGAGGGCACCACCAGCACCACCGGCGCCGTCGGCGGCCGCGCGGCGCGATAGTCCAGGAGCCGTGACGTGCCCTCCCGCCAGATCTCGGCCGGCGGCGCCAGGTTGCGGCGATAGGGGTGGTTCGCGATAGGCCTCGATGCCCTGGGTCAGCAGGCCCCAGCGGCGGCGGACCTCGCTCTCAACGGCCTCGGCGAGGTTTTCGGGGCTGTGGCTTGCGGCTTCCGCCGCCAGCGCCTTCAGGCGCGTCCGCGCGCCGGATTCCAGCCGGGCCAGCCGTTCCTCCAGAGCGGCAAGGCGCTCTGCGAGCCGAGCCAGGTCATCCCCGCGATCGACAGGTGCAGCGGCAGCGGACGCGGCCCGGGCCGCGTCTCCGCCGGACGCGTTCCTGGTCCGCCGGCCCTGGCTTCTGTTCGGCCTTCACCCCGTACTCCCGCTGCAAATCCCGCCCAGGGCAGCGGCCCCGCACCGGCCATGCCCATGCCCGCCAACCCCATCCAGGCCCGGAAAAGCTCGCTCAGGGCCGGATCCACGGCCAAGGCGGCAATCTGATCCTCCCAGAGGTCGACATAGCGGCTGGCCAGCGCCCTGAGATCGGCCGTTTCGTCCATTCCGGCACTATAAATGAGCGTTCCGCGCCCGCCACCGGCCTTCGCGGCGGCGCAGCAAGGTCTTTAATGCATTGCACAATACCCGAGGATTTCCTGCTATCCTTGGTCACTCTGAAGACACCGCGCAGGGAGTAGGGCCCCATGGCCGAAGGGACCGCGACCGACAAGACGCCGATCGTCATCAAGAAATATGCCAATCGCCGGCTCTACAATACGGCAACCAGCAGCTATGTGACCCTCGACCATCTCTGCCAGATGGTGAAGGACAATGTGGAATTCGTCGTCTATGACGCCAAGATCCGGCGAGGACATCACCCGCTCGGTGCTGACCCAGATCATCGTCGAGGAGGAATCCAAGGGGGCCAGAACCTGCTGCCGCTGAACTTCCTGCGGCAGCTCATCAGCTTCTACGGCGACAATCTGCAGTTCCTGGTGCCCCGCTACCTCGAGCACACCATGGAGTACTTCGCCAGCAACCAGGAGCAGATGCGCAATTACATGCGCGATACCTTCGGCGGCATGTTCCCGTTCGGCCGCTTCGACGAGATCGGCAAGCAGAACCTGGCCTTCTTCGAGCGGGCGATGAAGATGTTCGCCCCCTATCAGACCGGAGCCGCCGGAGAGCAGCCAAATAGCGGCGAAGCCCCGGCCAGTAGCGGACCCGACAGCCTGTCCGAGCTCAAGGCCCAGATCGATGCGCTGCAAAAGCGCATCGAGACCATGAGCAAGACCGACAAGGGCAAATAGTCCCTCGCCCGTTGGCTGACGCCAATGCACCGCCGCGACTTGCGCAATGCCGGCCGGTGCGGGACCGGGCAGCCAGTCGATTGAACCCCTGACATCGCCGATCCCTGCCGTCGTTGACCGGCTATTAACTATTTCTGCATGTAACTGATTGGGCTCAGCGCAGCCCGCGCCCACGGATTCGGGGATTTCCATGGCGTTTGCACAAACTCAACGGTTTCTCGTCGGCAATGTCATTTCGCAGACCTTCGCGGCTTACTTCACACGGATACTGCCATTCAGCGGGTTTGCGCTGATCGGTTTCATTCCGACTCTGATCTTCATCGGCGGTTACATCTATCTGTTGGTGCAAGACCCCAACGCATTGGGACTTACTCCAACGGGCGATTCCGCGGACCCCTTCAATCTGGACGAACTTGCGGCACTGCCTTGGGTTTGGATCATCGCCGCCAGCGCCGGCGTGTTCATCCTATCGATCGCGACGACGGCAATCTGGCTGGCGGCCACCGCCTACGGCACGTTCCAGCATCTGCGCGGCCAGCCCGTCCGATTTTGGCAGAGCCTGCAGCGCGGCGTGGCAGTGGTCCTGCCTTGCACGGGCGCAACATTTCTCATTTTTCTCGGGGCGCTGATTATCCTTGCGATTGGGGTCTCGCCGATCTTCCTGTTTGTTCTCCGCGACGGCTCGAAAGCATCCTGGCTTCTTGCGTCCCTCTGGCTGTTCTTCGGATTCTTCGCGATTTTCATCGTCTTCGCGATCATCGGCGTACGGCTCTGGGTCACGGTGCCGGCAATTGCCGTCGAGCAACCGGGCGTTCTTGCGGCCTTGTGGCGGAGCTGGAATTTGACTAAAGGCCACACATGGCGCCTCTTTGGCGTCCTGCTGGTCATGTGGCTGGCGACACTCGCGATGTCGATGGTTGCCGGAATAGTGATCGGTGTCCTGAGCGTCTTCGGCGGCGTCACGGGCATATTCGTCGGCCAGGGCTTGAACATCCTCATCAGCATAATTGCCAATGCGCTTTTCGCCGTTGCCGCGGCAGTGGCCTATGTCGAGCTTAGGCGCGCCAAGGAGGGCTTCGGCCTTGAGGATATTGCTGCAATCTTCGATTGAGCAGCCTATGCCCCGCAAGCGCGCCCGGCCCGCTGATCCTGGTGCACCGGCCGAACAAAGCATATGAATTGAGGAACAGGTTGGGCCGGTCCCGCGGAGGGCTGCCATGATTTCCAACTCGCAACCAAGATTCTCGATCAGGAGCGTGATCTCGAATTCTATAGAAATCCTATCGGCAAAATCTCTGGTCGTTCTCGATTCTAACGTTTCTTAGCTATGCGGTGCTGATCATCATCGTCATCGTCGCGGTATTTTTGGTTATCGCCTTCATTGGGTATTTCTCGGTCTCTTTCGATAACACGCGAGCCGATCCATTCGAGATGCTGGGAACCGCCAGCACCGGACAGGCTGTTTTGCTGGCGGTGACAACGCTGATTGCCGCCGCGCTCGGGCTGGCAGCCACGCAACTTTCCGCTGCCGGCATTTGCTACGGCGCGATTCAGCACATGCGGAATCAACCTGTCGCCTTCAACGCCTGCCTAGCTCGAGCGTTTTCTGTGATTCTACCGGTACTCGGTGTAACGATTGTGTTCCTTCTCATCGTTTGTGCCATTGGTGCCGTCACGTACATTTTGGCGTCAGGTATCAGCCCTTGGTTCTCTTTGATCGCCGTATTGCTGATTCCCTTTGCCTATATCAGATTTTGGGTTGTCATCCCGATCATTGTCGTCGAGCGCCCGGACGTCAGAACTGCCTTTATTCGCAGCTTGCAACTCACCCGGGGCGAGTCATGGCGGATATTCGTTGTCGTCGCTCTACTGATTGTTGTTTCAGCCGTTGTGTCCGGAATGAGCGACCGCTTTGCAGAAACCGCTTTGGGGATGATCCTTGGCCTCGTAATACAAATCGTCATCGCAACGTTCGTCTCGATTGTCTCCGCGATCGGATATGTAGAGTTGCGTCGCGCCAAGGAAGGCTTCGAAATCGAGGACATCGCCGCCGTTTTCGATTAGGCAACGTGCAGGCGCCGGGCGAAATCAGGCCTGGTCGAACTTGTTCTGCCGGCGTTTGCCGAACAGCAGTTTCGCTTCCAGATGCCGCCGCTGAGCGGCGTAGAAGGCCTGCAGGAAGGCGCGGGGTTCGACCGGCTGGCCCGGAGATTGCCAGGCGATCTTGCGCTGGATCCGCCGCGCCACCTCGTCCCGCACTTGCACCGCGTGGGGGCCTTCCTGGCGCAGGATATGTTCCAGCGTCTGCAGCTCTTCGACGCCGTAGACCGAGAGATGCTGCCGGCTGAAGCGGAGGCCGTCGACCGTGGCATCAACAGCGGCATTCGCCGATACCGCCGGTGGCATCACCGCCACATCGGGCAGCAGGACGGCCTTCGGCGCCAGGATCACCCAGGTGCCGCCGATCAGGTCGCCGGCCCGCAGCCGGTCCTTGTTGAACAGCGGCAGCAGCGTCAGCACGCCCATCCAGCCGAGCAGCATCAGATACGAGCCAGATGCCGCCGCCTTCTCCGCCCATGAACGGACCGATCATCAGGATCATGGCGGGGATGAACACCTCGACCTCCCGCATCAGGTTGCGGGCGAAGACGGCATCGGCGCGCAGCGCGCCGCCGCCGCGGTCGATGACGCGCAGGCCGAACACCCGCTTGCCCGGCGTCATGCCGCGCCAGGCGCAGCTCGAAGGCCGCGAAATAGAAGCTGCGCAGGAAGAAGAAGACCAGCATCAGCAGGATCCAGAACCAGGCGCCCATTTCCGCGCCGCTGGCGCCGATCAGGACCAGCACGCAGGACAGATGCCGACGAAGCCGACGATGATCGCAAACAGGTCGATCAGAAAGGCCGCGGCCCGTTCGCCCCGGCTGGCCAGATCCACCGGCAGCAGGATGCCTTCCGGCGTCGAGATCATCCGGCGCGCCGCCGGATCGACCGCGCCCAGCAGGGCGCCGATGCGGGCGCTAGCTGTTGTCGCCATCTGCCGCACTCCGGGACCGGCCGCCGGTGACATAGTAGCCCACCCAGATCAGCAGGGTGGCGCCGGCGATCGTCAGCCGCGTGTTGGTGTCATCGATCAGCTGACGGCCCAGCCCTTCGAGCATGCCGGCGATCAGCAGCATGAATACCGCGCCCATGACCACCATGGCCGCGCGCCGGCCGTGCTGGGCGAGATTGGCCAGCCGGCTCTGCGCGCCGGGAAAGGCGATGGCATAGCCCAGCATCAGCCCGGCCGCGCCGCAGAGGACGATGGCGCCGAGTTCGGTCACGCCATGGATCATCAGCCAGCCGACGATATCGACGCCCAGGCCGCGGCTGTCATAGAGCGCGATGAACGCGCCCATCATCAGGCCGGTCTGGATCAGCAGAAACATGGTCGGCAGCCCGCAGCGCGAAGCCGAGCGCAAAGCACATCATGCCGATGCGGGCATTGTGGGTGAACAGGAAGGTGGAGAACACCGACAGCTCTTCGACATCGCCGGTATCGGCATCGCTCGAACAATACTTCGCGCAGGCTTTCGGTCGACGCCGTGGGGGTGCGGCCGCTGGCCAGCGCCGGATCGACGAAGCTGTAGAACCAGTCGGAATTCGAAATCGTCAGCCCATAGCCCGCAGACCGTCCGGCGCTCAGCGCCAGCAGCGACAGCAGCACGGCCGGCCAGATGCCGCGCACGGCCTGCGGGCAGGCGATAGCGGAAGAACTCGCGACCGAGCCCCAGAAATTGGCGCGCACGCCATAGACCATGAGATAGGCGCGGCTGGACAGGCTCTCCAGATAGGCCAGCAGGTTGTGATCGAGCGAGATGTTGCGCGCCACGGACAGCGAGCGACAGCGACGCGAAATAGAGCATCGGCAGGCGGATCAGCTCGGCCAGGTCCAGATTGCGGATGCCGCCGCGCCGCTCGGCGCGGCCCACCAGCCCTTCCAGCTCGCGCCAGCTCGCCTCGCGCTCCCGGCGGAATACGTGACTCTTCGAGCTGCGGTTCGGCCATCAGATCAGCTCCCGCTGCTTGATCAGGAGATAGCGGTTCAGCAGATCCATGCCGATGCGTTCCGGCGGCACATCCAGGCAATGCACGCCCAGGCGCTTCAGCTTCTCGAACACCACCGCGCGCTCGCGGAGGAAATTGTCGGCGACCACCGCTTCGGTGACGTCCAGCAGCCGCTTCGGGCGTTGCGCGGCGGTCTTCTGCAAATGGGGATCCTGCAGCGTGACGAAGATCACCAGATGCTTCTGCGCCAGCCGCGTGACGTTCTCCAGCATCAGTTCGGCGGCGATGCGTGTCGACGAAATCCGTCATCAGCACGATCAGCCCGCGCCGGTTGAGCCGGCCCAAAAGGTCGGTCAGGCCGAGGGTGAAGTTGGTTTCCTCATGGCTGATAGTCCAGATCGGCCGAACGCCGCTGCACGCGGCTGAAGCCGGCATTGCCGCCGGATGGCGGCAGGTAAAGTGCGCACTCTCGAGTCGAATCCGAACAGGCCGACCTGGTCGCCGGCCTTCAGCCGACATGAAGGCCAGCAGCAGCCCGGCATTGATGGCGTGATCGAGCTTGGCGACGCCATCGATCGGCTCGCGCATCAGATAGCCGGTGTCGAAGCGCCAGGATGATCGGATGGTTGCGCTCGGTGCGGAATTCCTTGCACAGCAGCTTGCGGTGGCGCGCCGACTGCTTCCAGTCGATGGAGCGATGATCGAGGCCGGGCATATAGTCGCGCAGCGCATCGAACTCCGAGCCGTCGCCCTGCTGCTTCTGGACCTTGATGCCGATCAGGGCGTCGGGCGAGAAGAAGCTGGGCCGCCGCCATCCGCACCGCCCGCACATTCGGCACCACCGGCAGCCGCAGCGGTTCCGCTTCGAGCCGCTGACGCTGCACCAGGCCCAGCGGTCCGCGCCAGCGCAGCCACAGCCGCTCGACGATGGCGCTGCCGCGCCGCAGCGGCGTCAGCGGGAATTCGAGCGGACCGCCTGCTGCCCGGCCCCAGCATGGCGACGCGGTGGCCGGGCTCCGGCGCAGCAGCGCGATCCGACATCGCAGCGCCCTTCCAGCCGCACCGCCCAGCGGCCGAGCGGTTGGCCAGATCGACCCGTCAGCGCGATCGCTGTCGCCGACATAGAGCAGCGTCGGCAGATCGGACCGCAGCCGGCAGCGCCCGCCGGGCATCGCCGTCAGCGCATCGATCGCCAGCGCCAGCACGGCCAGCGCCGCATAGAACGTCAGCACCAGCGGCCAGAGATCGGCGTTCGAGCACGATCACCAGCACGGCCAGCGGGAATGCCGGCGGCGAACAGCAAGACGGCGCGGAGCGTCGGCCGGATCATCGCGGCGCCGGCACCTGGTCGAGGATCTGGCCGACGACCTTGTCGGCATCGAGGCCTTCGATCTCGCGCCCGGCGCCAGCACGAGGCGGTGGCGCAGCGCCGGCGGCGCCAGCGTCTTGACGTCGTCGGGGATGACGTAGTCGCGGCCCTGCAGCGCGGCGAACGCGCGGGCCGACGATGGCCAGCATGTTGGCGGCGCGCGGCGAGGCGCCATACTGCAGCGCCGGATGCTCGCGGCGTCGCGCGGACGATATCGACGACATAGTCGACGATGTCGGACTTGACAGGCGGACGTTCTCGATCGCCGCCCGCATCGCCGTCAGATCGTCGAGAGTCGGCGACCGCCTCGACGCCGAGACTGCGCCGGCGTCGGGCATGGTCGTGCGACTGGCCGTGCTGGGTGACGATGGCGCGCTCCTCGTCCCGCGACGGGATAGGTCAGCACATGCTTGAACAGGAAGCGGTCGAGCTGCGCCTCGGGCAGCGGATAGGTGCCCTGATGCTCGATCGGGTTCTGCGTGGCGATGACCATGAACCCGCCGCCGAGCTCATGGGTCTGGCCGTCGATGGTCACATTGCGCTCCTGCATCGCCTGCAGCAGGGCGGCCTGGGTCTTCGGCGGCGTGCGGTTGATCTCGTCGGCCAGCAGCAGCTGCGGTGAAGATCGGGCCGCGCGTCAGGGTGAACTGGTTGGTCTGGAAGTTGAACAGGTTGGTGCCCAGCACGTCGCCGGGCATCAGGTCGGGCGTGAACTGGATGCGGCCGAACTTCAGCGACAGCGCGGCGGCGAAGCTGCGCGCCAGCAGCGTCTTGGCGACGCCGGGCACGCCTTCCAGCAGGACATGCCCGTCGGACAGCAGGCTGATCAGCAGCAGACTCGATGGCGCCGTCCTGGCCCGATCACCACCTTGCGGACTTCGCCCTTCAGCCGGTCAGCGATGCCGAGCGAATCCGGTCCAGGTCCATGCAGCATCTCCTCGTTTCCAGCGATAAAGTTCCTGCGCCGCCATCAGCAGCAGGCGCGATTGGTAGGCGCCGCCGCCCGGCAGGATCTCGAAGTCGGCCGCCAGACGCGGCTGAATTGTCGGCTGACGCCGCGCGACTGGCCGACACGGTCCAGCCAGGCGGCCAGGGTGCGTTCATCGGCCTGCAGCGGCGCATGGATGCGGCGGCCCACATCCTCCAGGTCACGGCCTTGCGGTAGCGCGCGGCGATCGGCGCCTCATGGCGGCCGAAGCTCAGCATATCGCGGCATCCGCCGCCACCAGCGTCGATTTGCCCATGCGCAGCGGCGGCTCGGCCAGCGCCGGCGCGCCAAAGCGGCCGGTCGAGGCCCAGAGCAGGATGAGGATCGCCGCGAAGGCCGCCGTGGTCACGAACACCAGCGGATACTGGAACAGCGCCTTCAGCAGATTGGGATCGAGGTAGTAGCCGTGGATCGTCTCGTCGAAGATCACCGGACCGCCGTCGCTGATGACATCGATGATCATCCGACGCAAGCTGGGCGTTGGCGCCGCGCAGCAGGCCGTGGTTGGAGATCAGGTCGGGATCGGACAATACCCAGATCTTGCTGCCGGCGATCTCCGTCAGGCCCAGGAGAATGCCGGTCTTGCTGGTGATCACCGGCTTGAGGCCGGAGCCCAGCATGACCTGCGGCCGCGGCAGGTCAGGCGCCGGCCCAAGGCCGCTGGGCAGCCAGGGCGGCGAGGCGTCGAGTTGCAGCACCGTGCCGGTCTTCGTCACCTGCCGCAGCACTTCGGAGATGTAGTTCGCGCGAATGCGGTTGACGGAACTCGGCCCAGCTGCTGTTCAGCAGCGACGGATTCGCGCTAAATTTCGGTAGCACCACCAGCACGCGTTCGGCCTGCAGCAGCTCGTCGATCGGCTGCCGCTCGTCGCCGCCGGTGTCGGGCTCGGCCAGGATCAGCAGGCCGCCACGGGACTTCTTCACGGAGTCGTTGCGGCTGATCAGCACCGGCTTGCCCATGTTCTGCAGCAGCCGCACCCAGGCCTGATGGCCGATCGCCGACTTCGAATAGGTGCTGGGCTGGATCGAGCTCGTGGGGAACAGCTCGCTGCCGAAGGTGAACAGCAGCATCATGCCGGCGAAGCAGGCGATGCCGATGCCCAGCAGCCAGGCCAGCGTGCGGCCGGAGAAGATCGAGTCGTTCATGACGGCGTCCCGCCGAGGGCGAAGGCCTGATAATGCCGGCGGCAGGCGGCATAGACGCCGCCATCGACCGGCCGGCCGCCGAAATAGCTGAGCTCCGTGGCGTCGACGATGGCGCCCAGGGAATTCCGGCCGGCGTCCGGCAAGCGCGACCGCTGCAGAATCTCCCGCGCCGTGCTCGACGGACCGTAGACGGCGCCCAGATGGCGCTTCAGATAATCGATGCTGTGCAGCAGCAGGAGATGCAGCGCCTCGGCGAACTGCCCCTCCGCCGCCAGCCGGTCGGCGTCGGCCGAGGGCATCGAGAAGCTCGGCCGTCAGCGGCAAGCGGCGAGCCCTGCACCATCGCCGTGGCGCCGGCCTTGAGCTGGCGCTGCCGGCTGAGCCAGGCGGGAACTTCGCGGCCGAGATAGAACAGCGCCAGCAGCGCCGCCGACGCCGATCAGCAGCCAGAACATGATCTCGACGATGCGGCCCAGCCAATCCGGCGGGATCCAGGGCTGGGGCAGATCGATCGGTTCGCGCTTCAGATCCTCGGGCAGCGTGGCCTGCAGATCCTCGGGCGCATAGGCCTTGGCCAGCGGCTCGGCGCAACTCCGGCGGCAGGCGCGAGAGGTCGTCGAGACCGGGCGCTTGGCTTGCGGTGTTCTCCGCGTCCTGCGCGAACACAGGGCTCGCTGTCAGACAATCAGACAACACCCAGGCGAGACACAGGACGGCCACTGCTAGCCGCAGACCGCAGCCTGCCGCTTCCGCCATCCGACCGCCGATGGAAGACCCCTGCGCCATATCCCCCGATATCGCCCAGCTTGGAGGCAAAAGAAAGGCCCGGTCGCCTGACGCGCCGGGCCCGATAGCAAACCCGATGGGCGGCTGCGTCTAGGCGCGGTCACCAACAGCGGCAATCAGATAATCCTTCGGCAGCGGCGTCTCCAGGCTCGGCTTGCCGAAGAAATAGCCCTGCAGATACTTCACGCCTTCGCCGATCAGGAAGGTCGCGTCCTCCTGCGTCTCCACGCATTCGGCCACGGTCTCCATGCCGTAGGTGTCGGCGAGGCCCAGCAGATTGCGGATGAAGAGCTGATTGTCCACATTGCCGGCCAGATTTTTCACGAAGGAGCCGTCGATCTTGACGATGTCCAGCGTCAGCGTCTTCAGATGGCGGAACGAGGTGAAGCCGGCGCCGAAATCATCGACAGCCACGCGGCAACCGAGCTCGCGGATGGTCTGCAGGAAGCGCGCGGACTCCTCGATGTCGATCAGCGCCGAGGTCTCCGTCACTTCGACGATCAGGCGCTTGGCCACGTCGGGCGGCTCTTCAGCAGCGCCGACATGCGGCGCAGCCAGCATTGATCGGACTCGAGTCAGGCCGGAGATGTTGATGGCGAGCTGCAGAGTGCGGATTGTCGATCAGGAAGTCCAGACGCCAGGTCGAGCACATGGCGGTCGATCATGCGCACCAGGCCGAGCTGCTCGATCACGGGCACGAAGACGCCGGCGGGCACGATCTGGCCCTGCTCGTCGCGCATGCGCAGCAGGCACTCGTAGAAGACCGGGTACTTCGCTGTCGGAGTTCACGACCGGCTGGAAGGCGAACTGCAGGCGGTGATCGCGCAGCGCTTGTTTCACCTGTTGCCGATGATGAGATTCTGGCGATGCATTTCGCCCTGCTGCACCGACACCTGTAAGGATGAAGCGGTCGCGGCCGCAGCGTCTTGGCCTGCTTCAGCGCCGTCTCGCCCTTGGCCATCACATCGACGGCCGTGGTGGAGAATTCGCTGAGACAGCACGCCACCGATGGAGACGGAGACATGTCGGTATCCGTATCGTCGGCCTGAACCGGCTGCTCGCGCACCGACAGAAGGATACGTTCGGCCGCCCGCGCCATCTGGCCCTTCCGAGCATTGGCCGAGGATGACGCCGAAGCGGTCGCCGCCGATGCGGCCGATGACGTCGCTGGCGCGCAGCAGCGGTCGAGGCGCTGACCGATCGCCATCAGGACGGCATCGCCGGCCTCTGGCCCGAGGGTGTTATTGATGACGCGAGAGCTTGTCGACGCCGATCACCAGATAGGCGCCGGGAATTTCGGCGCGGCGGTTGTATTCGATAGCGCGTGCTCCAGCGCCTCGCGCAGGCGCACCTGATTGAGATGGCCGGTCAGTTCGTCGAAGCTGGCCATGCGCTCCAGGCGCGCCTCGTGCTTCTTGCGCGCCGTGATCAGGCGCAGGCTGCCCACCAGGCGCTGCGGCATGCCGTTGCCGGCGCGAATCACGCTGCCGCGGTCATGCACCCACACGAACGTGCCGTTGTCGCAGCGGATGCGGTATTCGCAATCATAGGGCTTGTTGTCGCTGACATGGTCCGAGAGCGACTTCAGGCGCAGCGGAATATCCTCGGGATTGACCCGCTGCAGGAATTTCTCGCCGCGCTTCAAAGGTTCGGGGTCTTCGCCGAAAATCTGCGCACCCTGACCCGCCCAGACGATGTTGTCGGTGGTCAGATCCCAATCGTAGAAAAGATCGCCGGCCGCCATGACGGCCTGCTGAATCCAGTCGGCCATCTCGGGTTGGCGAGCCATGTCTGCGCCGTTACGCATCAAATAATGCTCCTGAACGGATCGACCCCCTGTAGCGGCCGATACCCAGTCTGAGTTGTAGGCAAGGATAGGGAGCGCGCTTTAACAATCCCTGAACAACGGCCGGAGAAATCCGTTTCCGGCACCGTCGCCCATCCGCTAAGTCCATGGCCGGCAAGCATTGTCACGGTTTGCTGCAAAGCCTGGAAAAATCTAGAAAATGTATATGCGACAACTTCAGCGCGCTGCCATACCCGCTTCCTATTGCCTGGAGCGGCCTCACACGATTTCGTGAGAATGCTGTGGCATTTCTGGTTAACGGCGCAAGGGGATTAACGGCCGTGAACCAATTCGCCAAGCGGTCCGTCCTTGAGCGGCCGGGAAAATGACGCAAGAAGAGATAGAAGCCTGCGCCCCAAAGAGACCTTCGTTCCGGAGTTCGTGAATGCCGCTGATCGACCTGATGTCCCGCCAGCCCACCGCCGCCCTGGCGATCCTCAGCCCGGAGCGGCCGCCGCTGTCCTATGGCGGTCTGGCCGGACTGGCCGGGCGGACGGTGGCAGCCCTCAACGGCCGGGGCATCGGCCGCGGCGGGACCGGGTGGCGATCGTCCTGCCCAACGGGCCGGACATGGCCAGCGCCTTCCTGGCGATCGGCGCCGGGGCCGCCACGGCGCCCGCTCAACCCAGCCTACCGGGCCGACGAGTTCGACTTCTATCTGCGGGACCTGGCGCCCAAGGCCCTGGTGGTCCAGGCCGGGCGTGGAGACCCCGGCCCGCGAGGCGGCCCGCAAGCTCGATATCGCCGTGATCGAGCTGGTGCCCGATCCGGCAGCCGGCCGGGCTGTTCCGGCTGGATATCCCGGCGGCCAGCGGCGCGCCGAACTTCTCCAGCCCCGAGGACGACGCCCTCCTGCTCCACACCTCCGGCACCACGTCGCGGCCGAAGCTGGTGCCGCTGTCGCAGCGCAACATCCTGGCCTCCGCGAAGCATATCGGCGGGACGCTGGCCCTGGCGCCCGCCGACCGCTGCCTCAACATCATGCCGCTGTTCCATATCCACGGCCTGATCGGCGCCGTGCTCTCCACCATCGCCGCCGGCGGCAGCGTGTTCTGCACGCCGGGATTCAACGCCCTGAAATTCTTCGCCTGGCTCGAGGAGGCCGCGCCCACCTGGTACAGCGCCGTGCCCACCATGCATCAGGCGATCCTGGCCCGCGCCGAGCGCAACCGGGAGATCCTCGCGCGCCGCAAGCTGCGCTTCATCCGCTCCTCCTCCGCCTCGCTGCCGCCGCCTGTCATGAAGGAACTGGAGCAGACGTTCGGCTGCCCGGTCATCGAGTCCTACGGCATGACCGAGGCCTCCCATCAGATGACCAGCAATCCGCTGCCGCCGGCGGCGCGCAAGCCGGGCTCGGTCGGCCGCGCGGCGGGGCCCGAGGTCGCCATCCTCGAGCGAGGACGGCAAGCAAGCTGCCGCCGGGCGAGACCGGCGAGGTGGTGATCAACGGGCCCGAACGTGACCGCCGGCTATGTCGCCAATGCCAGCGCCAATGCCGCCGCCTTCACCGACGGCTGGTTCCGCACCGGCGACCAGGGCGTGTTCGATGCCGAGGGCTATCTCACCATCACCGGCCGGCTGAAGGAGCTGATCAACCGCGGCGGCGAGAAGATCTCGCCGCGCGAGGTCGACGACCGTGCTGCTGGGCCATCCGGCGGTGGCGCAGGCGGTCACCTTCGCCCTGCCCCACGACAAGCTGGGCGAGGAGGTCGCGCGCCGCCATCGTGCTGCGCGAGGGCGCGGCACTGACCGAGCGCGAGCTGCGGGACTTCGCCGCCCAGCGCCTGGCGGATTTCAAGGTGCCGCGGCAGCGTGCTGTTCCTCGAGGAGATCCCGAAGGGCGCCACCGGCAAGCTGCAGCGCATCGGCCTCGCCGCCAAGCTGGGCCTCGGCGCATGAAGATCTGCATCTACGGCGCCGGCGCCATCGGCGGCCTGCTGGGCGCGCAAGCTGGCGCTCTCCGGCGAGGACGTCACGCTGATCGCCCGCGGGCCGCATCTGGCGGCGATGAAGGAGAAAGGCCTGCGGCTGCAAATCGACGGCCAGGAGCTGACGGCCCATCCGCAGGTCACCGACGATCCCGCCAAGGCCGGGCCGCAGGACTGTGTGATCGTCACGCTGAAGGCCCATTCCGTGGCGCCAGTCGCCAAGGCGATGCAGCCGCTGCTGGGGCCGGAGACCGCCGTGGTGACGGCGATGAACGGCATGCCCTGGTGGTACTTCTACACGCCGATCCCGGGCCGCATGCCAGATCACCAGCTCCAGAGCCTCGATCCCGATGGCAGCCTGTGGCGGCTGATCCCGCCGCGAGCGCTGCATCGGCTGCGTGGTCTATCCGGCCGCCTCGGTGGTGGAGCCCGGCGTGGTGAAGCACTGAGTACGGCAACCGCTTCATGCTCGGCGAGCCCGACGGCAGCAACATCGGCCCGGGCGACAGCGGCTGTCGGACGCGCTGACCGCGGCCGGCTTCAAGGCGCCGGTGCGGCCGCGCATCCGCGACGACATCTGGGTCAAGCTGTGGGGCAATCTCAGCTTCAATCCGGTCAGCGCGCTCACCGCAGGCACGCTGGTCGAGATCGCCACCGATCCCGGCACGCGCGCGGTCGATCCGCCGGATGATGGAGGAGGCCGAGGCGGTCGGCAACGCGCTCGGCGTCAAGTTCGGCATCGATGTCGAGACCCGCATCGGCTGGGCCGCCGACGTCGGCGAGCACAAGCACCTCCATGCTGCAGGATCTGGAGCTGGGCCGCCCAATGGAGATCGACGCGCTGCTCAGCGTGGTGACGGAGATGGGCGATCTCGTCGGCATCGACACGCCGCTGCTCGACGCCATCCTCGCCCTGGTGATCCAGCGGGCGCGGGTGGCGGGGTGTTATCGCTGACCTTCAGTTCTCGGAACAAACTTACAAATCGAATCGCCCCCCTTGAGGGGGCGGTCGCGAGCGACAGCGAGCGGGTGGGGGGTTGGCCGTCGAGCAATGAACAGCGGCCCACGCACTTCGATTTTCATCGCCAGTGATCGGCCTTGAGATACCCCCCTCCTGACTCATCTCGCTGACGCTCGATGAGCCATCCTCCCCCTCAAGTGGGGAGGATTGGTACGTTCGATTCCAGCGCTCTAGTTTCGCCGCGCAACGACGAAGACGCGGCGGAAGGGGAATAGCGTGCGGCCGTCGAGCTCCGCCGGATACGCCTTGGCGACCAGCGCGCGATATTCAGCCAGGAATGCCTCCTGCTCCTGGCGATCGAGGGCATCCAGGTAGGGCCGCAGTGCCGTGCCCTTCACCCATTCAATCACCGGGTCGGCGCCACTAAGCGTGTGGAGATACGTCGTTTCCCAGACATCTATGTCTCTGGCCGAACTGGCGAGTGCGCGAAAGTAGAAGGCCGGGTCGTGCACCGCATGTATGCCCGTGACGGCAGCGAGCTTTGGCTTCCAAGGTCCATTGGCGGCGGCCTTCAACAAGAGCTGATGCGCCGGCAGCCCATGACTGCCCGGCATCTGCACCGCCAGCACGCCATCCTCGGCCAGCAACGTCATCAGCCGCGGAAACAGCTTGCCGTGATCGGGCAGCCAATGGAGCACGGCATTGCAGAAGATTACATCCAGCGGCCGCTCCGGCGTCCAGTCGCCGGCATTCGCCAGACTGAACTTCACCGCCGGCGCCACCTCCCGCGCCTTCGCCAGCATGTCCGGCGAGGAATCCACGCCGTACACATCGGCATCCGGCCAGCGCTTCTTCAGTTCCAGCGTCAGATGGCCGGTGCCGCAGCCGAGATCGCAGACAGTTCGCGGCTGCGCGGCATCGATGCGGCCCAGCAGGTCGATCGCCGGCCGGAAACGGTGATCGGAGAATTTCAGATACTGCGCCGGGTTCCAACTCATGCAACGCCTCCCTTTGCCTCGCCCAACGGCGGCCAGAGCCAGGCGGCGCCGCGCACGCCGCTGGAATCCCCATGCATCGCCCGGCGCAGCGGCGTGTCCACCCGGTCGGAGAACACCCAGCGAGTCCAAAGCCCCGGCACGTTTTCGTACAGGCGCGCAATGTTCGACAGGCCGCCGCCGAGCACGATGACGGAGGGATCGAGGATGTTGATCACCGTCGCCAGGCAGCGCGCCAGCCGGTCCTCATAGCGCGCCAGCGCCGCTTCAGCCTGTGCCTCGCCGGCGGCGGCGCGGCTCAGGATCTCCTGCACATTCGCGGCAGGCTTCGCGGTCGCGTTGTATTCCTGCAGCATCCCCGGCCCGGACAGGAAAGTCTCCACGCAGCCGAAGCGGCCGCAATAGCAGGCCGGCCCGGGCCGCTCATCGTCGCGGGGCGTCTGCATCGGGATATGCCCCCACTCGCCGCCGATGGCATTGGCGCCGCGCCAGGCTTCGCCGCGGATGGCGATGCCGCCGCCGACGCCGGTGCCGATGATGACGCCGAAGACCATCGCCGCCCCGGCGGCAGAGCCGTCCGTCGCCTCGGAGACCGCCAGGCAATTGGCGTCGTTCTCCATCCGCACGGCCCGGCCGAGCGCGGCGGCCAGATCGCGGTCGAACGGCTGGCCGTTGAGCCAGGTGGAGTTGGCGTTCTTCACCAGCCCGGTGGCCGGCGAGATGGCGCCGGGCATGCCCACGCCCACCGTCGCCGCCTCGCCCAGCTCCTGCTCCGCCGCGCCGACCAGCCCGGCGATGGCGGCGATGGTGCCGCGATAATCGTTCTTCGGCGTCGGCTGCCGCCGGCGCAGCAGCTCGCGCCCATCGGGCGCCAGGGCGATGGCCTCGATCTTGGTGCCGCCGAGATCGATGCCGATGCGATAGCGCGGTGCGGGCGAAGCCATGGGAATCCTGCAGGGAATTGCCCCTGTTTCCCTTATGACGGGCATTCCGAGGGTGTCAAACCTGAATGCCCTAGCCCGTTCATCCGGCTTGCGAAAAAGGGCCCCCGGACGGTACAAACCGGCTCCCCGATGAGGAAGGATGACTTCGATGGACGGCGACCGTTTGAGGCTTGCCATGCAGCGCTCCGGCCGCCTGTCGGATGCCAGCTTCGAGCTGCTGAGCAAATGCGGCCTGCATATCTCCCGCAGCCGCACCGAGCTGTTCTGCCGCATCGAGGAGCTGCCGATCGACCTGCTGCTGGTGCGCGATGACGACATCCCCGGCTTCGTCGAGGAGGGCGTCTGCGATCTCGGCATCGTCGGCGAGAATGTGGTGGAGGAGAAGCGCCGCGCCGCCAGCGACGGCTTCAAGACCGGCACCATCCTGCCCCTGGGCTATGCCCGCTGCCGCCTCGTGCTGGCGGTGCAGGAGGGGCGGCCGTTCAAGGATCTCAGCGACCTGAAGGGCCTGCGCATCGCCACCACCTACCCCGCCTCGCTGAAGGCCATGCTGACCGCCGCCAAGGTGGAGGCGGAGATCGTGGTCATGAACGGCTCGGTCGAGGTGGCGCCCCGGCTGCATATCGCCGACGCCATCTGCGACATCGTGCAGACCGGCGCCACGCTGGAGGCCAATGGCCTGAAGCCGGTGCATACCCTGCTGGACAGCCAGGCGCTGCTGATCGGCCGCAAGGACCGGCTGACCGGCGGCAAGGCCGAGATCGCCGAGCGGCTGATCAAGCGCATCCAGGGCGCGCTGAAGGCGTCGGAGGCGAAATACATCATGCTGCATGCGCCGCGCTCGGCGCTGCCGGCCATTGCGCGCATCCTGCCGGGTGCGGAGTCGCCGACCGTGCTGCCGCTGGAGAGCATGCCGGACAAGGTGGCGGTGCATGCGGTGAGCCGCGAGAGCGTGTTCTGGGAAACGATGGAGCAGCTCAAGGCCGCCGGCGCCAGCGCCATCCTGGTGCTGCCCATCGAGAAGATGATGGATTAGAGCCATGGCCAAGGTCGCGGTCGTCGATAGCGGCGGCACGAACATCAACTCGGTGCTGTTCGCGCTGGAGCGCCTGGGCGCGCCGGCAAAGCTGACCGCCGACCCCGCGGAGATCGGTGCCGCCAGTCACGTATTGCTGCCCGGTGTCGGCGCCGCCGGCCCCGGCATGGCCAAGCTGCAACAGAAGGACCTCATCCCCTGCCTGCGCGGCCTGCGGCAGCCGGTGATGGGCGTTTGCCTGGGCATGCAGCTGATGTTCGAGCGTTCCACCGAGGGCAATGTGGAATGCCTCGGCCTGCTGAAGGGCGAGGTGCGCCGCTTCAAGGACGGGCCGGACATGACCGTGCCCCATATGGGCTGGAACGACATGAACGCGGCCCGCGCCGACGATCCACTGCTGTCGGGCCTGGCGCCGGGGCAGCAGGCCTATTTCGTCCACAGCTATTTCGCGCCGGTGACCGAAGACACCGTCGCCACCTGCGACTATGGCGTGCCGTTCGCCGCCATGGTCCATCGCGGCAACCTCTATGGCTGCCAGTTCCATCCCGAGCGCTCCAGCGCCGTGGGCAAGCGTGTCCTCGAGAATTTCCTGGCCGTCGCATGATCATCTATCCGGCCATCGATATCAGGCAGGGCCGCTGCGTCCGCCTGCACCAGGGTCAGTTCGACCAGGAGACCGTCTATGGCGACGATCCCCTGGAGATCGCCCGCCGCTTCAGCGCCGCCGGCAGCCAATGGCTGCATGTGGTGGATCTGGACGGCGCCAAGGGCGGCGCCTCGGCCCAATGCGCGCTGATCTGGACGCTGACCCAGGCGGGCGCCAGCATCCAGACCGGCGGCGGCATCCGTGACGCGACCGCCGTTGCCGGCCATTTCCAGCATGGCATCGGCCGCGTCGTGGTCGGCAGCCTGGCGTTGGGCAAGCCGGACCTGGTGAAAGGCTGGATCAAGGAGCATGGCGCCGAGCGCATCGTCCTGGCCCTGGATGTGCGGCCGGTGGAGAACCACGGCTATGCCATCGCCACCCATGGCTGGCAGCAGCAGACGGCCTCGGACCTGTTCGTCGTGCTCGAGGATTTCGTCGCAGCCGGGCTGAAGCACCTGCTCTGCACCGATATCAGCCGCGACGGCGCGCTGGAGGGGCCGAACCTGGCTCTCTACCGGCGGCTCCGGGCGCAATTCCCCGACCTGGCCGTCCAGGCCTCGGGCGGAATCGCCCGCCTCGGCGATCTGCGGGACCTCCGGGATATCGGCGTGGCCGGCGCGGTCATCGGCAAGGCGCTCTACGAGCGCAAGTTCACCCTGGCCGAGGCGCTGGCATGCTGAGCAAGCGCATCATCCCCTGCCTGGACGTGAAGAACGGCCAGGTGGTGAAGGGCGTGCAGTTCCAGAATCACGAGATCGTCGGCGAGGTGGTGGAGCTGGCGCAGCGCTATGCGGCCGAGGGTGCCGACGAGCTGGTCTTCTATGACATCACCGCCAGCAGCGACCGCCGCACCGTGACCAGCGACTGGGTCGAGCAGGTGGCGCGGGTGATCGACATCCCTTTTTGCGTCGCCGGCGGCATCCGCGCCGTCGCCGACGCCGAGCACATCCTCCATAGCGGCGCCGACAAGATCTCGATCAATTCGCCGGCGCTGGAGAATCCCCGGCTGATCGGCGACATCGCCGAGGCCTTCGGCACCCAGTGCATCGTCGTCGGCATCGACAGCAAGGCCGAGGGCGGCGACTGGTTCGTTTATCAATATACCGGCGACCCCGACAAAACCCGGCCGGCCCGCCGCCGCACCCTCGATTGGATCCGCGAAGCCGCCGACCGGGGCGCCGGCGAGGTGGTGCTGAACTGCATGAACCAGGACGGCATGCGCCAGGGCTATGACCTGCCGCAGCTGATGGCCGCCCGGCAGGCGGTGACCATCCCCATCGTCGCCTCCGGCGGCGCCGGCGCGGTGGAGCATTTCCGCGATGTCTTCCGCAAGGCCCGGGTGGACGCGGCGCTGGCCGCCAGCGTCTTCCACAAGGGCGTCATCGCCATCGCCGATCTCAAGGCCTATCTTGCCGGCCAGAAAATTCCGGTGCGGCAATGATCGAGCTGACCTTCAAGCCAGAGGATGTAGATTGGGCCAAGGGCGGCGGCCTGGTGCCCGCGATCATTCAGGACGCCCAGACCCTGCAGGTGCTGATGCTCGGCTATATGGATCGGGCGGCGCTCGAGGCGACGGCGACGAGCGGCCTCGTCACCTTCTATAGCCGCAGCAAACAGCGGCTGTGGCAGAAGGGCGAATCCTCCGGCCACGCACTCAACGTCATGGGCATCCGCCGGGATTGCGACGGCGATACCCTCCTTATCTATGCAAAGCCGCAGGGACCGACCTGCCATCTCGGCACCAGCTCCTGCTTCGGCGAGGACGCGCCGAAGCGCTGAACTGATTCGCCGATTCGGGCGGGATTTGCTGCCTTTCGCGCCCCTCCGGAGCGCCGCGCGAATTGTCGTAGCAATAGATTATTATCCAATACCTACAGATATTTCCGTGGCCAGCCTTAGCCTTGGTTTAACCGCTCATTAGACCATCGTTAATACACCGGGTCCGATAATACGCCCGTGTTCTGGAGAGAACGCGAGAAACGAGGACCCGCCATGGCGAGCAACGTTAGCGCTAGTAACGTGATCCCCTTCCCCAGCCGGCCGCAGCCGACGCGCGAGATCGTCGATGCTGTGAATACGGCGCCCGAGGATGTGTATCGCCTGTCCGAGGAGTTTCTGCGCCAGGCGGCGCGCATGCACGGCTCCGGCGAGTCCGGCGCCGACATCTACATGGCGCTGATCCTCGCGCTCTGCACCCTGGTCTGCCGCGATGAGGATGATCCCAGCGTCATCGAGCAGAAGCTGGCCGCCAGCTATGCCCATATGCGCGAAGCCCAGCATCTGCTGGTCGAAGGCTGGGCCCGCTAGATAGCGCGCCCGCCCGGCATTCCGCCGGGCTTCAATGGAAGCGGGCGTAGACTTCGCCCAGCCCGTCCACTGCGATCGTGACCTGATCGCCCCGACCCACCGCTTCGCTGCGCACGATCGAACCCGTCAGCACCACCTGGCCGGCCCGTAGTCTTTCGCCCCGGCCCGCCAGGTTGGTCGCCAGCCAGGCGACGGCGTTGAACGGGTGCCCCATCGCATCGGCGCCGACCCCCTCGCCCTTAGTCTCGCCGTTGATTGAGATGCGGCCGCGCATCGCCGCCAGATCCAGGCGGCGCCAGTCTGTCACGTCCGGCCCCAGCACGCAGCCGGCGCAGTAGAAATCGTCGGCGGTCAGGATGGCCGGCCCCAGCATCTGCGGCAGCTCGTAGCGGTCGTCGACGATCTCGATCGCCGCCATGCAGCACTCGACCGCCTCCGCCACTGCGCCCGCGGTCACCGGAATCTCCGCATCGATATCCTTGCCGAGGCGGATCGCAATTTCGCATTCCACGAAAGGCCTGTGAAAATCGGTCTGCAGCAGGTCGGCACGGCCCTGGCGCAGTTCGGCACTGAAGATCGCGCCGGCGCAGGGATGATCGATATCCAGCTTCTGCTGCATGACCGGCGTGGTGCAGCCGATCTTGTAGCCGGCGATAGAACCGAAACCCGCGGCGATGAGATAGCGGTGGGCGAAGCTCTGTATCAGGTAGCCCTCGGTCATCGTGCGCGGGCGCCAGGCTTCGGGCAATCCGCTGAGGACCTGATGCTTTAGCCGCAAATTGACGATATGTTCCGCCGCCCGCGCTGCCATGGAATGGGTCAGCGGCGCGAGCGGGGCGGACATCAGCATCGGGGCGGTCCGTGGGATTTTTTCCGTGGCCAGAAGATTCCCACGAACCGGGCACCGGGCGCAATCGCCTTCCGTCGGGAATTGCCGCGCCACCGCACGCCCTCTATGAAAACATTAACGGCGCGTGGCCGAGAACTGAGCAAAATCAATCGGGGGAATCATGAACAAGATCGATCTCGGCGGCAGGGTCGCCATTGTCACCGGCGGCGCCCAGGGCATCGGCTTCGCCGTGGCCGAGCGCTTCGTGCAATCGGGCGCCAAGCTGGCGATCTGGGACCGGGACAAATCGGAGCTGGCGGAGGCCCGGAAGAAGCTGGGCGGCGAGGTCCTGGACATCGCCGTGGATATCCGCGACGCGGACGCCACTTCCGCCGCCGCGGCCGAAACCCACAAGAAGCTAGGCCGCATCGACATCCTGGCCCACAGCGCCGGCATCGCCGGGCCGACCGTGCCGACGGTGGACTATCCGCTGGAGGCCTGGCGCGAGGTCATCGACATCGATCTCAACGGCACCTTCCATTGCTGCCGGGCCGTTGTGCCGTTCATGCAGCAGCAGAACTACGGCCGCATCGTCAACATCGCCTCCATCGCCGGCAAGGAGGGCAATCCGAACGCCAGCGCCTATAGCGCCGCCAAGGCGGGGGTGATCGCCTTGACCAAATCACTGGGCAAGGAATTGGCGGGGCATAACATCGCCGTGAACTGCGTCACGCCGGCGGCGGCGCGCACCCGCATCTTCGACCAGATCAGCCAGCAGCATATCGACTACATGCTGGCGAAGATCCCCCGCGGCCGGTTCCTGGAGGTGAAGGAGGCGGCCAACATGATCGCCTGGCTGGTGTCGGAGGAGAACAGCTTCACCACCGGCGCCGTGTTCGATCTCAGCGGCGGCCGGGCGACCTACTAAGGCGAGGCTCGATCATGGCCGCCAAACTGCGCATGGGCGTAATCGGCTGCGGTTTCTACGCGCAAAACCACCTTAATGCCTGGCGCGACCTCGGCGCAGAGGTGGAGCTTGCCGCCGTCTGCGATGTCGATCCCGCGAAGACGAAGGCCGCCGCCGCCAAGTTCGGCGTGCCGAAGACCTACAACGATGCCCGGCAAATGCTGGAGACCGAGAAGCTCGATTTCGTCGACATCGTCACCACCATGCCGACGCACCACCAGCTGGTGCTGCTGGCGGCATCGCTCAAGACACCGGCCATCGTGCAGAAGCCCTTCGCGCCGACATGGGCGGAATGTATTGAGATGGTTGCCGTCTATGAGAAAGCCGGCCTGCCGCTGATGGTGCATGAGAATTTCCGCTGGCAGGCCCCCATGATCGAGGCGAAGCGGCTGATATTGGAGGGCGCCATCGGCGAGGTCACCTGGGGCCGCGTCAACTGGCGCACCGCCTATGACATCTATGCCGGCCAGCCCTATCTGGCGAAGGAGACGCGCTTCATCCTGCTGGATATCGGCGTGCATAGCCTGGACCTGGCGCGCCTGCTCATGGGCGAGGCGGAGCGGGTCTATTGCGAGACCCAGAGCCTGAAGCCCGGCATCGCCGGCGAGGACGCCGCCACCGTGACGCTGCGCCACCGGTCCGGCGCGGTGAGCGTGGTGGATTTCAGCTATGCGGCGCGGCGTGATCCCGATCCCTTCCCGGAATCATTGCTGGAGATCGAGGGCCGCCGCGGCAGCCTGATCGTATCACCGGGCCTGGAACTGACGCTGCATGCCGACGGCAAGACCAGCAAGCGTTCTCTGCGCACGCCGCTGCTGCCCTGGACGTCGGAGCCCTGGCATGTGTCGCAGGAGAGCGTGCTGAACATCCAGCGCCATTGGGTCGAGTGCTTCAGGGCCGGCCGCGAGCCCGACACCTCCGGCCGCGACAATCTCAAGACCTACGCGCTGGTGGAAGCCGCCTATGAAAGCGCCGCCTCCCATCAGGCGGTACGGCCCAAGCTGTGAGTCAGCCGACCCAGCGGTAGTGGCCGACCGGCAGATGGGGCGAGAGATCGCTCAGCGCATTCTCCCGTGCACCCCAGCCGATATTGTGGATCACACTCGGCGCCTCGCCGGTCTCGGCGATGAAGGCGATATGGGGCAGGCGGCCACTCAGCCGCCAGGTGACGATATCGCCGGCCTGCAGCGGTTCCGGAAAGGCGGCGCCGTCGGTGACGGCGCCCTTGTTGCGCCAGAGCTGGGCGCCCCGGCGCTTCAGGAATGTTTCGAGGTTCGGCACCCGGCGGTGATCGATATTGCTGTCGGGCTTGTCCAATCCCCAGGTCGCGGGATAGGCGGCGAAATTCTTCTTCATGTCCCGGTGCAGCAGCTCCTGCAGATCGAGCGCGAGCCCATCGCGATAGGCGCGCACGATCACATCGGCGCAGACACCATAGAGCCGGCCGATATCGCCGTTGGGATAGTCGAGCCGCACATAGCTGGGATCGTAGATCAGGGTGACGCCGATCTGCGCCCGCGCCGCCGCGATGAGTTTCTCCGCCGGCGTTTCGTCCGCCAGCACCGGCCGCGCGGCCAAGCGCCACGCTGGCACCCAGCATCAATTTCAGCATCCCGCGACGCCCGCTTCTCATGGCAGCGATACTGCCGCGCGATTGCGGCAGGCGTTGGGCGGGACAGCGTTAAGAGCCGTTAGGCAAGTTTCAACACCATCCGTCCGAGAATGCGGCCGGTGCGCATCTGTTCAAAGATATCGTTGATGCTGGCGAGCTTCGCTGTCTTGATCTTCGCCGTCACCAGCCCGTTGGCGGCAAAATCCACCGCCTCGTTCAGATCCAGCCGCGTGCCGACATTGGAGCCGCGCACCGACAACTCGCCATTCACGATGGCCGAGATCGACGCGCGGATATTGTCGTTCTCGCCGCCGGGCAGGCCGATATAGCAGACGGTGCCGGCGGGCCGCAGCATGCCGATGGCCTGTTCGAAGGCGCGGGGCGACACGGCGGCCACGATCGCGCCATGCATGCCGCCGGTCTTCTTCTGGATCGCGGCCGGCGCGTCCTCCTTGCTGGCATCGACCAGCACTTCCGCGCCGAGCCGCTTCGCCAGCTTCAGCTTGTCCGTGGAGACATCCACCGCCGCGACCCGCAGGCCCATCGCTTTGGCGTACTGCACGGCAATATGCCCCAGCCCGCCGATGCCGATCACCGCCATCCACTGGCCCGGCCGCGTGTTCGTGCGCTTCAAGCCGCGATAGGTGGTGACGCCTGCGCAGAGGATCGGCGCCAGCTCGTATAGGTTCGCGTTTTTGTTCAGCCGTGCCACGAAATCCGCCGGCGCGGTCATGTATTCCGCATAGCCGCCGGGCTTGCTGTAGCCGGTCGCCTCGCCCTTCTTGCAGATCGTCTCCATGCCGGCATGGCAGAACTCGCAGGCGCCGCAGGCGCTGAACATCCAGGGTACGCCGACGGCGTCGCCAACCTTGAATTCGGTCACGCCGCCGCCAAGCGCCGCCACATGTCCCGCCACTTCATGGCCGGGGATCAGCGGCAGCACCGGCCCCGGCGTCCAGTCGCCGTCCACCGCGTGGAGATCGCTGTGGCAGACGCCGCAGGCCGCCACCTTGATCAGGATTTCGCCGCGCTGGGGTTCCGGAATGGGGAGATTTTCGATCGCGAGTTTGGTGCCGATCTTCCGCAGCACCGCGGCCCTCATGGTTTTCTTCATGTTTTTCCCAACTCAGAGAGCCTTCAGCGCCTTGTCCATGGCATCCACGGTCTGGTCCGCATGCTCGATCTTGAACGGCATCGGCGGCCGCACCTTGACGATGTTCACGTGCCGGCCCTCATAGCCGACCAGCACGCCATGGTCCCGCATCAGATTGAGCACGCGCTTGGTTTCCTTGGTCGCGGGAGTCAGCGCTTTGCGATCGGTCACCAGCTCCACGCCGATCATCAGCCCCATGCCGCGCACATCGCCGATCAGATCGTGCTTTTTCATCAGGCCGCGCAGCCCCGCCTTCAGATGCTCGCCCACCTTTCAGCGCGCTGGCCTGCAGCTGCTCCTTCTCCAGCACATCCAGCACCGCCATGCCGGCGGCGCAGGCGACATTGTTGCCGCCGAAGGTGCTGAAGAACGAGGTGCGCGACATGAAGGACTCCATGATCTCGCGCCGCGTCACCACCACGCCCAGGGGATGGCCGTTGGCCACGGGCTTGCCCATGGTGACGATATCGGGTGTGACGTTGTGCAAGGCGAAGCCCCAAGGCTGCGCGCCCGTGCGGCCAAAGCCGGTCTGCACTTCATCGGCGATGCAGACAGCGCCGGCGGCCCGCATCCGGTCATAGACGCGGCCGAGATAGCCCGGCATCGGTTCCAGGATACCGTTGGTGCAGAAGCCGGGATCGGCGATGAAAGCCGCGGGCCGCAAGCCGGCCGCCTGCAAAGAGTCGACCGCCCGATCGGCATCCGCCGCATAGCGGGCGGCGCGGTCCACCACATTGGCGCCGTAACGGCCGCGATACTCGTCCGGCGCCATCAGCGTCATCACATGGGGCGCCATCGCGCTTTCCGGCTTGCCCGCCGGCGACAGCGCTTCCACCGCATCGGTCCAGCCGTGATAGGCCTCTTCCATGACGACGGCGCCGCGCTGGCCGGTATGGGCCTTGGCCATGCGCCAGGCGAGGTCGACAGCCTCGCTGCCGGAGTTGACGAACGCCGCCACATCCAGTCCCGCCGGCAGCGTCCCCGTCAGCCGTTCCGCATAGTCCAGCACTTCGTCATAGAGATAGCGGGTGTTGGTGTTCAGCCGCCCCGCCTGCCGCGCGATCGCCGCCACCACATGGGGATGGCAATGGCCCACATGGGGCACGTTGTTATAGACGTCGAGATAAGCGCGGCCCTGCGCGTCATACAGCCACACGCCCTCGCCGCGCACCAGATGCAGCGGCGGATCGTAGAACATGTAGAGCTGCGAGCCCATATGCTGGCGCCGCCGCGCCAGGAGCTGCTGGATATCGCCGGATGCGGGCGCCGTGATTGAAGTTGCTGATGTCATCGACAGATTTTCTTTCTCTAGGCGCAGGCCGCTTTCAGCGCGGTTGTGACCTTGTCATGCCCGATGGTGAGCAGTTGCTCAAGGGCGGCCATGCAAGGCTCGTAGTAGGATTCCAGATAGCTCGGCGTCTCCGCATTGTGCTTTGCCCGCCGGGCGCAGATCACCACGGAAATGGCGTTGCGCGCCAGCAGCAGGTCGTAGATCAGGCCGATCTCGTCTTCCCGCAGCGGCAGCACCTGGTGATAGGCGCCGATGACGGTGCTGGAGGCTTCCAGCGGATCGTCCTTGCCGATCCAGATATCAGCCGCGGCGATCGACGGCTCGAAGAGCAGCGGGCCCACCACCATGTCGCCGAAATCGATCACGCCGGCGACGCGGACGCCGTCATCCGGATCGACCAGTACATTGTGCAGGTTGAGATCGTTATGGATGATCTGGCTGCGCACCCGCGCCAGCTTGGGCAACGCCTCTGTCGCGAAGCGGTCGATCACGCGCCGGACCATCGCACGCCGCCCGTCGCCGTCGATATCGTCCACATGGCCGGCCATGCGCGGCAGCAACCGCAGGTCCCAGGGGATCTCCTGCGCCGCGGCGGGATGGGTGAAGCCGGCGAGCGCCTTGTCGAGCCGCGCGGCAAAGCGGCCGAGATCGGCCAGCAGCGCCGGCTTGTGCGGCACCGTTTCCAGAATCCGTCCGGGCAGGAAGCTATAGACCCGCGCCATATGCCGCGCGCCATCATCGAGTTCCACCCAGGCGATGGCCTCGCCGTCGCGCGACAGGACCACCCGCGGCACCGGCAGATCCGGGATCGGCGCGGGCGATGTGGCGCAGGCCGGCCGTCTGCAGATCGACCACGGCCGGATCCTCCACCGCATTGGCGATCTTCAGCACATGCCCAGGGCCGCCATCGGCCGGGCGCAGATGGAAGTTGGCGTCGCGCTCGCTATAGAGCGGCTTGGCCTCGCCCGTGAGACCGAATTCCCGCCGCGCGATCTCCACGGCTTCGGCCGCTGTGAGTTTCGGCAAAGTAAGGTCGAGGAATTTGACGGGCTGAGCGAGGGTTGCTTCGAACATGGGGCGCCCAATGTGACGAACGAACGCGTTCCGTCAACACCCCCTCACCCTGACCCTCTCCCAACGACGGCGTGCCAAGAAAGACCCCTCTCCCCTTGGGGGAGAGGGGCAGGCGTGAGGGGGATTCTACCTAATTCGAGCGTACAGCCGCGGCCCGTCGCAAAAGCTTCATCCTTTCGTCGCATTCGGGCAATCGCGTGGCCTTAACGTCCGGGGACAGCGGCCGATTCGGGCCGTTGCCCGTTCCAGTTTCAACACAGAAGATAGGGAGACTCCGATGAGCGAGCCCGTGGCTCACGACTCGACCGACTCGACCAATTCCAGCCGCTCGGCCGCGACGCCGATCGAGCGCGTGATCGCAGCGCGCCTGTCCCGGCGCACGGCCCTTTTGGGCATGAGCGCTGCCGCCGGCCTCGGCATGTTCGGCGGCCGCATCTTCGGCGCCGGCACTGCCGCCGCGGCATCGCCCGCGCTGACCTTCAGCGAACTGCCGCGCGTCTATGACGAAAAGGATCACGTCGCCCCCGGCTATACAAAGCAGGTGCTGCTGCGCTGGGGCGATCCGATCATGGCCGGCGCCGGCGCATTCGAGCCCGCGGCCATGACCGGCGGCGCCCAGGAAAAGCAGTTCGGCTATAACTGCGACTTCGTCGGCTTCATGCCGCTGCCCGTGGGCTCCAACAGCTCCGACCACGGTCTGCTCTGCGTCAACCACGAATATGTCGATGCCCACATCATGTGGCCAGGTCTGACCGAGGATGACGTGGCGACCAAGCTCGACAAGAATCAGGCCGAGGTCACCATGGCCGCCCATGGCCATTCGGTGGTGGAAATCAAGAAAACCGGCGGCCAATGGCAGGTGGTGGCTGACAGCGCCTACAACCGCCGCATCACCGCCAACACGGCGATCAAGCTGACCGGCCCCGCCGCCGGCCACGATCTCCTGAAGACCTCGGCCAATCCCGCGGGCGATGAAGTCCTTGGCACGCTGGACAACTGCTCCGGCGGCACCACGCCCTGGGGCACGGTGCTGTTCTGCGAGGAAGGCGCCTCCGACCTGTTCGGCGGCGACCCCACAAAGGTGCCGAATCCCGCGCTGTTCGAGCGCGCCGGCTATGCCGAAGTCGGCGACAGCCTCGGCTGGACCCGCTATCAGGACCGCTTCAATGTCGACAAGGAACCGAACGAGCCGAACCGTTTCGACTGGGTGGTGGAGTACGATCCCTACACGCCGGGTTCGCAGCTGGCCAAGCGCACTGCCCTGGGCCGCTTCGGCCATGAGGCGGCGACATCGGTCATCAACAAGGATGGCCGCGCCGTCGTCTATCTGGGCGACGACGACTATTTCGAATATGCCTACCGCTTCGTCAGCAACGGCAAGGTCGATCTCACCGACCGCGCCAAGAACGCCGACCTGCTGGACGACGGCACGCTCTCGGTCGCCCGCTTCAACGAGGATGGCACGCTGGACTGGCTGCCGCTTGTTTTCGGCCAGGGGCCGCTGACGGCCGAAAACGGCTTCAACAGCCAGGGCGACGTGGTGATGCAGGCGCGCAAGGCCGGTGATCTTCTGGGTGCCACGCCCATGGACCGGCCCGAGGACTTCGAATCCAATCCGGTCACCGGCCGCGTCTACCTGGTCCTGACCAAGAATAAGAAACGCGAAGCCGACAAGCTGAACGCCGCCAACAGCCGGGCCAAGAACGTCACCGGCCATATCCTGGAGCTGCTGCCGCCGGGCGACGGCAAGGACGCGGACCACGCTGCCGCGCAATACAAGTGGGACACCTTCATCCTCGCGGGCGATCCCGCCGCGGCGGACCAGGGCGCCAAATATGGCGGCCAGGTTTCCGCCAATGGATGGTTCGCCAACCCCGACAACATTGCCTTCGATCCGCAAGGCCGGCTTTGGATCGCCACCGACGGCGCGCCGGATTTCGGCATCGCCGACGGGCTCTACGGCACGGAAGTCGAGGGTCCCGGCCGCGCGGTGCCGAAGCTGCTCTATGCCGCGCCGATGG
Source organism: uncultured Alphaproteobacteria bacterium (assembly GCA_963816235.1). Lineage (GTDB taxonomy): Bacteria > Pseudomonadota > Alphaproteobacteria > Dongiales > Dongiaceae > DATKFM01. The sequence continues at coordinate 717,046 of CAWFKD010000001.1, forward strand.
ATGCGGAGGTCTGCGGCCCCTGCTTCACGCCCGATGGACAGACCCTGTTCCTGGCCGTGCAGCATCCGGCGGAGAAATCCGAAATGCTGGAGAAGGCCACCACCCGCTGGCCGGATTTCGACGACAAGACTCCGCCGCGGCCCTCCGTGGTGGTCATCACCAAGGACGGCGGCGGCGAAATCGGCGTCTAAGGGAGGCCCGAGCCTGGGCTAATTGTGCATCCTACTCCTCCCCGGCAGCGCGAAGCCGGGGAGGTTTTCTTTTGCCTCACACCACGCCGCCATTCGCGCGCAGGGTCTGGCCGTTGATCCAGGATCCGTCCGGCCCCACGAGAAAGGCCACGGCGGCCGCAATATCCTCCGGCGTGCCCAGCCGCTCCAGCGGGCTCATCTTCGCCATGCGGTCCACCAGCTCCGGCGGCTTGCCGTTCAGGAAGAGATCGGTCGCGGTCGGACCGGGCGCAATCGCGTTGACTGATATCGAGCGGCCGCGCAGTTCCTTCGCCAGGATCGCCGTCAGGGTTTCCACCGCCGCTTTAGTCGCAGCGTAGACGCCGTAATTCTCCAGCTTCAGCCCGACCACGCTGGTGGAGAAATTGACGATGCGCCCACCCTGACGCAGTCGCCACGCCGCCTCCCGCAGGCCGTTGAACGTGCCCTTCAGGTTAATGGCGACCTGCCGGTCGAACAGCGCGTCGTCGCTCTCGCCGATGGATTTCAGCATCATGATGCCGGCGTTGTTGACCAGCACATCGGCGCCGCCAAAATTTGTCTCGGCAGCATCGAACAGCCGCTTCACGGCCTGCGGATCGCTGACGTCGGCCTGTACCGCGACGGCGCTGCCGCCCTTGCCCGTAATCTTGCCCGCCAGGGCCCTGGCCGCCGCCTCGCTGCCGGAATAGTTGATCACCACGGCAAAGCCATCGGCGGCCAGACGCTCGGCGATTGCGGCGCCGATGCCGCGGGAAGCGCCGGTGACGATGGCCGACTTACTGCTGTCGTTCATTTTATTCTCCAACTGATCGACATTTCCACAATTGCGTTCCCGACCGCCGCCGTTGACATCGGCGTGCCGCGCGGCGGGAATATGCAGCATGAATGCGCCCGACCTTGCCGGCCAGCTTTTCCAGGAGCTCGGCCCCGACATCGTCTCCACCGATGCCGATCTTCGCCAACGCCGTGCCGGCGACTGGAGCGGCGCGCCGAAGGCCGTGCCGCCGGCGATCCTGCGGCCGCGATCCACCGAGGAGGTCTCCCGCTGCCTCGCCGTCTGCCACAAGCTTGGCATTCCCGTGGTGCCCCAGGGCGGCATGACCGGGCTGGCCGGCGGCGCCAACCCCGCTCCCGGCCAGGTCGCGCTGTCGCTGGACCGCCTGTCCGGCGTCGAAGAGCTGGACCGGGAAGCGTCCACCCTCACCGTCCGGGCCGGCACGCCCTTGCAAGTGGCGCAGGAAGCCGCCCGCGACGCCGGGCTTTACCTGGGCCTGGATATCGGCTCCCGCGGCAGCTGCCAGATCGGCGGCAACCTCGCCACCAATGCCGGCGGCAACCGGGTGATCCGCTATGGCATGGCCCGCGCCCTGGTGCTCGGCCTGGAGGTGGTGCTGGCCGACGGCACCGTCATCACCGCGCTGGACAAGGCGATGAAGAACAACACCGGCTATGACCTGAAGCAGCTCTTCATCGGCGCCGAGGGCACGCTCGGCGTCATCACCCGCGCCGTGCTGCGGCTGCATCCCCTGCCCCGCAGCCGGACGACGGCGTTCCTGTCCACCACCGGATTTGACGCCGGCTTGCGCCTGCTGCGGCGGCTGCAGAGCGAGCTCGGCGGCATCAGCGCCTTCGAGGTGATGTGGCCGGATTTCTACGACTTTGTCGCCGGCCATACCGTCACCGGCGTGATGCCGTTGCCCAAAGGCCAGCCTTTCTACGTTCTCACCGAGTATGAGGGGAATGATCCTGCCGGCGATGGCGATCGCGTCGAAGCGGCGCTGGGTGCAGCGCTGGAGGCGGGCGACGTGACCGATGCTCTGATCGCCAAGACGGAGAAGGAAGCCCGGGATTTCTGGACCGTGCGCGAGGGCCTGGCGCTGGAAACCGTGCCCCAGCTGGTGAACTATGATGTCAGCCTGGCCATCGGCCGCATCGGCGAATTCGCCGAGCGTTGCCGAGAGGCGCTGAAGACACGCTGGCCGGACGGCATTTCCACCTTCTACGGCCATATCGGCGACGGCAATCTGCATATCTCCGCCAGTGCCGGCGCGGCGGCGGGCAATGTCGAACACGAAATGGATGAGATCGTCTACGAGATCGTCGGCGCCATGCAGGGCAGCATCTCCGCCGAACACGGCATCGGCATCCTGAAGCGTCCTTACCTCAACCGCTCCCGTTCGGCAGCCGAGATCGAACTGATGCGCCGGATCAAAGCCGCGTTCGATCCCCGGGGGATTCTCAATCCGGGGAAGGTGATTTAATCAGGAGAGTCCAGCCGGACGAACTACATCATCCTCCCCCCTTGAGGGGGAGGATGGATCAGCGAGCGTCAGCGAGATGATCCAGGAGGGGGGTATCTCAAAGACGCGTGCAATCAGTGAAAGTCGGATCGGCAGGAATTGAAATCGTCACGACCGAGCCATACCCCCCACCCGCTCGCTGACGCTCGCGACCTCCCCCTCAAGGGGGGAGGTTTGATTTCAAATTATGTGATCGGACGAGACGTGCCCTGAGCTGCTCCTCTCAGAACGTCGCGCCCAGATGCCAGGGGGCGAATTCGTCGTCGCCGTAGCCGTATTCTTCGCTGCGGCTCTTCTTGCCCGAGGCCGTCTCCAGCATCATCTTGAAGATGCGCTCGCCCATCTCCTGCACCGTTGACGTACCATCGGCGATCTCGCCGCAGTTGATGTCCATGTCGTCCTTCATCCGCTGATACATCGGCGTGTTGGTCGCCAGCTTCAGGCTGGGCGACGGCTTGCAGCCATAGCAGGAGCCGCGGCCGGTGGTGAAGCAGATCAAATTGGCGCCGCCCGCCACCTGGCCCGTGGCGGACACCGGGTCGTAGCCCGGCGTGTCCATGAACACGAAGCCGCGGGCTTTCACCGGCTCGGCATAGCGGTAGACCTCCACCATGTCGGCGCTGCCGCCCTTGGCCGCCGCACCGAGGGATTTTTCCAGAATGGTGGATAGGCCGCCGGCCTTGTTGCCTGGCGACGGATTGTTGTCGAGGCTGCCCTTGTTGGTGGCGGCATATTCCTCCCACCATTTCAGCAGGTCGATCAGCTTTTGCCCCACCTGCTGGCTGACGGCGCGGCGCAGCAGCATATGTTCGGCGCCATAGATCTCCGGCGTTTCGCTCAGGATCGCCGTGCCGCCGTTCTTCACCAGGATATCCACCGCAGCACCCAGCGCCGGGTTGGCGGTGATGCCGGAGAAGCCGTCGGAGCCGCCGCATTGCAGGCCCACTGTCAAATGCTTGGCTGAAACGGTCTCCCGCTTCACCGCATTGGCGGCCGGCAGCATCTGCTTGATGCGCTCGACGCCGGCGCGGACGGTGGCGTTGGTGCCGCCCACTTCCTGCATGACGAAAGTATGGATGCGGTCGCCCACCTTGATGCCCTGGGATTCCACCAGCCGGCTCATCTGGTTGGCCTCGCAGCCCAGGCCGATGATCAGCACGGCGGCGAAGTTCGGATGATGGGCGTAGCCGGCGATGGTCCGGCGCAGCAGGTCGATCGGCTCGCCCTCGCTGGCGCCGGCGCAGCCGTCGGTGTGGGTCAGGGCGACCACGCCGTCCACATTCGGATAGTCGGCCAGGGCGTTGGGCCCGCGGAACTGGTCGGCGATGATCCGCGCCACCGTGGCGGAGCAGTTCACCGTGGTCAGGATGCCGATGTAGTTACGGGTCGCAACCGTGCCGTCGGCGCGGATGATGCCCTGAAAGGTGGCCGCCTCGGCTTCGGGCAGCGGCGGCTCGTTGCGGCGCTCCGAGCCGATGCTGTGATCCGCCGTGCTGGGGCGGAATTCCAGGTTATGCACATGGATATGCTGGCCGGGGGCGATGGCCTTGGTGGCGACCCCGATGACCTGGCCATACTTGCGAACCGTTTCGCCCGCGGCGATTGCCTTGACCGCCACCTTGTGGCCTTTGCCCACCGGCTCCTGCAGCTTGACCTTGCCGCCTTCGATGGTATCGCCGGGCTTGAGGTCGCGCATGGCGAGGACCAGGGGATCGGCGGCATGGAGCCGGAGGGTCGGGGACAAGAGGTCGATTTCGGCCATCGGAACTACCTTGCGAATGACGAGGGAGCGCGCCGCCGGAAACCCGGCCGTCGCGCCGGAGATACAATAGCATCGCCCAGCGCCCTCTGCACAAGAACCGCCTGACGGAAACGCCGCATAAAGCCTCCGGACATCTGATAAAAATGGTAGCGAATGCCTGATTTTGCGAGCCTTTTTGCCGCAGGCGTTGCGAACGCATTGCAGAATTGCGCCACCCGCTTGGCCCTTGCCTACGCCATGGCGCGACCGCTACGTTTACCTCGGGCGCGATCGATTCCGGCGCGCGTATCGAAACCCCAGAACCCGAAAAATCACCATGCAATATGAAGCTCCGACGACGATTAATGCGGCAGTGAAGCTGCTGGCCGGCAAGGCGCGGACACCGCGCGTGCTGGGCGGCGGCACCGACCTCCTGGTGCAGATGCGCACCGGCCGGATCGAGCCCGATCTGCTGGTGGATGTGAAGCGGATTCCCGGCATGCGGGACATCACCGCCAAGGCCGGCGGCTTCCGCATCGGCGCTGCGGTCTCCGGCTCCGAACTGGGCGAACACAAGGCCCTGAAGAAGGCCTGGCCCGGCGTGGTCGAGGCCGCGAACCTGATCGGCTCGACCCAGATCCAGGGCCGCGCCACCCTGGCCGGCAATCTCTGCAACGCCTCGCCGGCCGCCGACAGCGTGCCCGGCCCTGGTGTGCGCCGGCGCAAGCGCCGTGATCGCCGGCCCCAAGGGCAAGCGCAGCGTGCCGGTGGAGAAGGTTCCCACCGCCCCCGGCAAGACCTGCCTGAAGAAGGGCGAGCTGGTGGAAGCCATCCTGCTGCCGAAGCGGCCGCCGCGCTCGGGCGACGCCTATCTGCGGCTTGATACCGCGCACGGAAATGGACATCGCCGTGGTCGGCGTCGGCGTCAATCTGACCCTGGACGCCAAGGGCGTCTGCACCGCCGCCCGGGTGTCGCTCGGCGCGGTCGCCGCCCAGGTGCTGCTGGTGGCCGATGCCGCCAAGGCGCTGATCGGCAGCAAGGTGGATGATGCGGCCCTCAACAAGCTGGCCGCCGCCTGCTCCGCCGCCTGCCGTCCGATCGACGACAAGCGCGGCACCAAGGAATATCGTATCGAGATCGCTGGCGTGCTGGCACGGCGCGCGGCACAAATCGCCCTAAAGCGCGCGAAGGGAAGCAAATAATGTCTCAGGTTCGTGTTTCGACGAAAATCAACGGCGACGCCATCGAGTTCCTCTGCGAGGCGGATGAGCCGCTTCTGGACGTGCTGCGCGATCGCCTGGGCCTGACCGGCGCCAAGGAAGGCTGCGGCACCGGCGATTGCGGCGCCTGCAGCGTCACCGTCGATGGCCGCCTGGTCTGCTCCTGCCTGGTGCTCGGCGCCGAGGCCGAGGGCCGGGAGATCCGCACCATCGAGGGCATGGCCAACGGCGAGGCCCTGCATCCCCTGCAGAAGAAGTTCCTGGAACATGCCGCCCTGCAATGCGGCATCTGTACGCCCGGATTCCTGATCGCGGCAAAGTCGCTGCTGGAGCGGAATTCCAACCCCTCGGAACATGAGATCCGCTTCTGGCTTGCCGGCAATCTTTGCCGCTGCACCGGATACGACAAGATCGTGCGCGCGGTGCAGGCCGCGGCCGCTGAGATGAGAAAGGGCTGAACCATGCCATTGGACCCGCAAACCGATGTGAAGACCCGCAAGTTCAAGGTCGTCGGCACCCGCCCGCTGCGTCCCGACGGCATCGACAAGGTGACCGGCCGCGCCAAGTTCGGCGCCGACGCCACCGCGCCCGGCATGCTGGTGGGCCGCGTCCTGCGCAGCCCCCACGCCCATGCGCGCATCCGCAAGATCGACACCTCGAAGGCCGAGAAGCTGTCGGGCGTGAAGGCGGTGATCACGTCAGCCGATTTCACCGACGGCGCCAATCTCGACAGCGGAACGCGCAACGTGCTGGTCAATGTCATGGCGCGCGAGAAGGCGCTCTATGAGGGCCATGCGGTCGCCGCCGTCGCCGCCATCAGCGCCGCCGTGGCCAAGAAGGCGCTGGCGCTGATCAAGGTCGACTATGAAGTGCTGCCGCACGTCACCGATGTGGATGAGGCGATGAAGCCCACCGCGCCGGTGCTGCATGCGGACATTTTCACCGACGGCGTCGAGCCCAAGCCGAAGAAGGCGTCCAACGTCGCCTTCCGCCACGAGTTCGGCCATGGCGACGTGGAGAAAGGCTTCAAGGAAGCCGACGCCATCGTCGCGCGCAGCTTCAAGACCGCAGGCGACGCACCAGGGCTATATCGAGCCCCATGCCTGCCTCGCCAGCGTGCGGCCCTGATGGACAGGGCGAACTCTGGGTCTGCACCCAGGGCCACTTCATGGTGCGCAATACCTGCGCCGCGCTCCTCGGCATGGATGTATCGAAGCTGCGGGTCACCGCGTCGGAGATCGGCGGCGGCTTCGGCGGCAAGACCACCGTGTTCATCGAGCCGGTGGCGCTGGCGCTGTCGCGCAAGGCCAACCGGCCGGTCAAGGTGGTGATGAGCCGCGAAGAGGTGTTCAAGGCCACCGGCCCCACCGCCTCCAGCAGCATCGACGTCAAGATCGGCGCCAAGAAGGACGGCCGCATCACCGCGGCCTGGGCCGAGTTGCGCTACCAGGGCGGCGCCTTCCCGGGCTCGCTGGTCGACATGGGCGCCATGACCGCCTTTGCCTGCTACGACCTGGAGAACGTGAAGACCGTCGGCTACGACGTGGTCTGCAACCGGCCGAAGCTGGCCGCCTACCGCGCGCCCAGCGCGCCGATGGCGGCCTTCGCGGTCGAGAGCACGGTCGAGGAGCTGGCGCAGAAGCTCGGCATGAACTCCATGGATTTCCGGCTGAAGAACGCGGCCAAGGAGGGCACCAAGTCGTCCTACGGCCCGGTCTATCCGCCGATCGGCATCCGCGCCACGCTGGAAGCCGCCAAGAACCATCCGCACTACAAGGCGCCGCTCGGCCCCAACCAGGGCCGCGGCGTGGCCTGCGGCTTCTGGTTCAATTTCGGCGGTCAGACCTGCACCTCCCTCAACCTCAACATCGACGGCACCGTAGGTGTCGCGGTGGGTACGCCTGACATCGGCGGCTCCCGCGCCTCCATGTGCCTGATGGCGGCGGAGGAGCTGGGCATTCCCTATGAGAAGGTGCGCACCATCGTCGCCGACACCAGCTCGCTCGGCTACAACGACGTCACCGACGGCAGCCGCACCACCTTCTCCAGCGGCCTCGCCACCATCGCGGCGGCGCGGGACGCCATCAAGAAGCTGTGCGAGCGCGCCGCCAAGACCTGGGGCATCTCGCCCGACGCCGTGGTCTGGGAGAACGGCTATGCCAAGCCGGCCGGTTCCAATGCCGGCAATTTCGAGCCGCTATCGCTCGCCGATCTCGCCGCCAACGCGGCGAACACCGGCGGCCCGATCGCCGGCCATTACGAGATCAATGCGGACGGCGCCGGCGTCAGCTTCGCCACTCACATGGTGGACACCGAGGTGGACAAGGAGACCGGCAAGGTCCAGGTCAAGCGCTACACCGTGTTCCAGGATGCCGGCAAAGCCATCCATCCCAGCTATGTGGAAGGCCAGTATCAGGGCGGCGCGGTGCAGGGCATCGGCTGGGCGCTGAACGAGGAGTACATCTACGGCAAGGACGGAAGGCTGCAGAATGCGGGCTTCCTCGACTACCGCATTCCCGTCTGCTCCGACCTGCCGATGATCGACGCGGTTATCCTGGAGATCCCGAATCCCGGTCATCCCTATGGCGTGCGCGGCGTCGGCGAGACCTCGATCGTTCCGCCGATGGCGGCGATCGCCAATGCCGTGTCGGCGGCCGCAGGCGTACGCATGACCGAGCTGCCGATGTCGCCGCCCAAGCTGCTGAAGGCCATCAACGAGAAGAAAGCCGGCAAGCGCTAAGGCATATCAATGGCGAAGATCATCCTCCCGGGCTCGATGCGCGCCGCCGCCGGCGGCCGCACCGAGTTCGAGGTGGATGCGCCGAACGTGCAGCAGGGGCTGGCGCAGCTGAGCGCGGAGTTTCCGAAGCTCAAGCCGCTGTTCGATCGCGGCGTCTCCGTGTCGATCAACAACCTCATATACCGGGACGCCGCGCTGCTGCCCATCGCCGCCAACAGCGAAGTCTACATCCTGCCGTACATGCAGGGCGGATGAGGACATCATAATCGGTAACCAGACCGGGGAGCCGCTGCCGTGGGCATGAAGAAGAACGGGCCGAATTCGGCGCTGATCGTCATCGATCTGCAGAACGACTTCTGCCCCGGCGGCGCGCTGGCGGTGGCCGGCGGCAACGAGATCGTGCCGCTGGTGAACGGGCTGGTCGAGGCGTTCGACCATGTCATCCTGACCCAGGACTGGCATCCGGCGGGGCACTCCAGCTTCGCGTCGAGCCATGCCGGGCAGTCGCCGTTTTCATCGATCACCATGCCCTATGGCGCGCAGACCCTGTGGCCCGATCACTGCGTGCAGGGCACGGCCGGCGCGGAGTTCCACCGCGACCTCCGCTGGACCAAGGCGGAGCTGATCATCCGCAAGGGCTTTCGCAAATCGATCGACAGCTATTCGGCGTTCTATGAGAACGACCGCAAGACGCCGACGGGATTGTCGGGATATCTGAAGGAGCGAGGCCTGACGAATCTGGTGATGGTGGGATTGGCGACCGACTACTGCGTCGCCTACTCCGCGTTGGATGCGGCACGGCTGGGTTTCTCCACCACCGTTCTGTTCGACGGCTGCCGCGCCATAGACCTGCAGGGCTCGCTCGCCGAGGCGCAGAAGCAGATGCGTGCGGCGGGGGTGGTCCTCGGCAGCGCGACGGAGCTGGCGGCGTAGAAAAATATTGTCATCCCGGGGCCGCCGCTTCAGCGGCGGAACCCGGGACCCAAGCACACGGAACTCGTCAGGTTAACTTACCGCCGCTCGGTGTTCATGGGTCCCGGATAACCTCGCTGACGCTCGGTTTCCGGGATGACAACTATTGCGCGCCGCCACTCTACCTGGCCCCCACTTCCCGCAAGCCCACGCCCACATAGTGATGCAGCAGCGCGGGATCGGCGCGGAGAGCTTCCGGCGTCGCCGTTTCCCGTAACTGTCCATGCTCCATGAAGGCGACGCGGTCGGCGACGGCGAGGGCCGCCTGGACCCGCTGCTCCACCAGGATCGTCGCGACGCCCTGGCTGCGCAGCGCCTTCACCGTTTCCAGGATCGTCGCGATCATCGCCGGCATCAGACCTTCGGTCGGCTCGTCCAGCAGCAACACCTTCGGTTCGAGACAGAGCGCCCGCGCCACCGCCAGCATCTCCTGCTCGCCGCCCGACAGTGTACCCGAGCGCTGCTGCAGCCGTTCGCGCAACACCGGGAATAGCGACAGCACGCGGTCGCGGGTTTCCTGGCCATGATTGCGCGTCATCAGGCCAAGCGTGAGATTCTCCTCGACGGTCAGTTCGGCGAATAGCCGCCGGCCCTGGGGTACATAGGCGATGCCGCGCTTCGGCACTTCATGGGCCGGCAGCGCCGTAAGGTCTGTATCGTCGAGTAGAACCCTTCCCGCGCGCGGCCGCACCAGGCCCATGATTGCCTTCAGCGCCGTGGTCTTGCCGGCGCCGTTGCGGCCCAGCAGGCACAGCACCTCGCCGGGCGCGAGATCGAGCGACACGCCGCGCAACACCTGCACATGGCCGTAGTAGCAGTCGATGTTGTCGATGCGCAGGGTCATGTGCCGAGATAGGCCTCCTGCACCCGGCGGTCGGCGCGGATCTCCGCGGGCGAGCCTTCGGCCAGGATGCTGCCGTTGTTCATGACGGTGATGCGGTGGGCCAACTCCATCACCACCTGCATGTTGTGCTCGATCAGCAGCACCGTGGCGTTGTCGGCAATCTCCCGCACCAGCTTGCAGAAGCCGACGATCTCGTCTTCCGCCAGGCCCTGGGTCGGCTCGTCCAGGATCAGCAGCTTCGGCTGCAGCGCCAGGCCGATGGCCACTTCCAGCAACCGCTGATGGCCGTAGGAGAGAGTCGAGGCGACGGCATTGCTCCGCGACGCGAGACCGACGCGGTCCAGCGACTCCATGACCCGCTGCGGCAGATCGGCATGGCGGTGGCGCTGCCGTTGCGCCGCCAGCGCCACATTGTCGTAGCAGGAGAGATTTCCGAAGATGCTGGTGATCTGAAACGTATAGGCGATGCCGCGCGCGACCCGTTCCCAGGAGCGCAGCTTCGTGATGTCCTGGCCCTCAAAGGCGATGCGTCCTGCCGAAGGTCCGATGCGGCCGCAGATCATGCTGACCAGTGTCGTCTTGCCGGCGCCGTTCGGGCCGATGACGGCGCGGATCTCGCCGGCCTGCAACGCGAAATCCACATTGCTCACGGCATTGAGGCCGCCGAAGTGACGGCTCAGCCCTTGGGTGGTGAGCAGCGTCACGGCAGCCATGGCGCATATCTTTCCCGGAGGCTGCCGGCGATGCCCTTGGGGAAGAACAGGACCAGCAGCACCAGCACCACGCCGACCACGAGCTTGTAGGCCGAGGTGTAGTCGCTGGAGAACTCGGCGATATAGAACATCAGCAGCGTGCCGACGAATGGCCCGACGACGGTGCCAGCGCCGCCGAGCAGCACCCAGAGCAGCGGCAGGATCGAGTATTCGATCCCGGCGAAGGTGGAGCCCATATAGGAGAACAGCAGCACATAGGCGGCCCCAGCCGCGCCCGCCATGGCGCCGGAGCCAGTCGAGAGCCAGCAGCTTGTAGCGGTTGGTGTCGTAGCCCAGCAGCCGGGTGCGATCCTCGTTCTCGCGCACCGCCACCAGCACGCGGCCGAACTCCGATCGTACCAGGGCAAGCGCGCCGAACAGGCAGACCGCGAACAACAGCAGGGCCAGGTTGAATCGGATCGCGGGATCGCTGAGATCGAACGGCAGTCCGGCGAAGACGCCCCGGCGCGCTTCCGGCTTCAGCACGATGCCTTCATCGCCGCGGGTGAAATCGTTGAAGTAGAGCGTCGCGAGGTAGCAAGCTTGCGCCAGCATCATGGTGACGATCATGAACGAGACGCCGCTGGTGCGCAGCGCTACCAGCCCGACGGCGATGGCCAGCACCGTTCCCGAGAGCACACCCAGCAGGAAACCGGCCGGTGCAGGAAGACCGAAGTAGTGGATCGTCAGGCCCGCGCCATAGAGCCCGGCGGCGAAGAACATCGCATGGCCCAGGCTCATCAGGCCGGTATAGCCGACGAGGAGGTTGTAGCCGATGGCATAGCAGGCCAGCACCATGATGCGGGCAAAGTTGGTGTGGTGATAGGCCGGCAGGACGAACTGCAACGCAAACAGCACGGCTATGACAGCCAGATGGAACAGCAGGGCGCGGCGCATGTTCGTGTCGCTCATGTCCGCTTGCCCCCGAACAATCCCTGGGGCCGGAATACCAGCACGGCCGCGACGAACAGCGTGGCGATGATCTTGGCAAGCGTCGGCGAAAAGAAGACGGAGATCACGCCTTCGCTGATGCCGATGACGAAGGCCGCGACAACCGTGCCGCGCAAACTGCCGAGGCCGCCGACGATGACGACGATGAAAGACAGCAGCAGGGGATCGAGCCCCATGAGATAATGCGCCTGCTGGATCGGCACGATCAGAACGCCGGCGACGGCTGCCAGCGCCGCGCCCAAGGCAAAGGTCAGGGAATAAACGCGGTCGACGGGAATGCCAAAGGCCTGCGCCGTCTCGCGGTCGAACTGGGTGGCCCGCATCACAAGGCCGAGCCTGGTGCGCATCATCACATACCAGGTCGCCAGCAGCAGGATCGCCGAGGCCGCGACCACCACCAGCTTGTAGCCGGAATAGCCGAACCACGGAAAAAGGATGCGGAAGCTGATCGGCGCCTGTACCGGCCGGGCATCTGGGCCATAGGTCATCAGCACGATCTGCTGGATGATGTAGAGCAGGCCGATAGTGGCGACGATGGTCGCCTCCGGCCCGTAGTTCAGCCGCCGCAGCACGAGCCGGTCGGCGGAAATGGCGATGGCGCCGACCACGATCGGGCTGCCGACGAGCGCGAGCGCGAAACCGGCCGCCGGCATATCGGGGATCAGGCTGGCGAAAGCCCAGGCCAGCACCGCGCCCAACATGAAGAACTCGCCATGGGCGACATTCACCACGCGCATGACGCCGAAGACGATGGAGAGGCCGAGGGCGGTGAGCGCCAGCACGAACGCCGACACCGTACCGTCCAGGAGGGCGAGGAACAGCTTTGGGCCGAATGTCATGGCGCGATGTCAACACCAGCAAACATTGTCATCCCGGAAGGCGCGCGAAGCGCGACTATCCGGGACCCATGGACACCGAACGGTGATGAAAACAACTCGGATGGTTCCGTGTTCTTGGGTCCCGGGTTCCGCCACTGACGTGGCGGCCCCGGGATGACAGACATTGGTGCAATTCTACCCAGCGTCTACAGCGCCATCTTCGTGTAATCCGCCTCGGGCTCGTACAGCCCGTCCTCGATCGAGGTGCGGTGCGCGACGACCAGCTTCTGCCCTTCCACCTTCGAGATATTCTGATGGCCGAAGGCCTGATGGATCGCGCCGTTGAACTTCTTGTCGCCTTGCGGATGCTCGGCGCCCTCGGCGATGTCGGTTATGGCCTCCACTGCCTCGATCAGCGCCTGCTTCTGGCCGGCGTCCTGATAGCTTGCCGTCTCCATCGCCGCCTTGATGACATAGAGCGTCTCCCAGCAGCCGAACATGTGGGAATAGGTGGAGATATCCTTCGGGTCCTCGGTCGCGGCGCCGGCATCGTTGACGCCGACGGCGGCGCGGAAGGCCTTGTCGTACTCGGTCTGGTTGGCCTGGGCATAGCGCGGATTGGCTTCCCAGAAGTAGGTGCCCTCCAGGAACTCCAGGCCCGGGCTGGCGAAATCGACGGCCTCCAGGGAGTCGATGAAGCCGAACACCTGCGGCCGGGTGGAGCCGAAATGCTCGCCCATCTCCTTGACGAAGGTGAGCACGCCCGGCCCGACCATGACGTGATAGATCACCTCGGTATCCGCCGGGATCTGCGCGAAATACTGGGTGAACGACGTCTCGGTCGGCGGGATCGCGATCAGCCCGGCGATCGAGCCGCCCTGCTTGGCGATGGCTTCGGAGAAGTAGTCGCGGTGATCATGGCCGAAGGCGAAATCCGGGAAGATCATCGTGACTTTCTTGCCGAGATTGCCGGCGATCCAGGGCGCCATGGAAATCACCTGGGATTTCACGTCGGTGATGCCGGGCTGGAACACATAGCGGTTCAGCGTGCCCGACGCGACATGGTGGCCTTCGCTGACCACGAAATAGGGCAGCTTCTGCTCGCCCGCCGCCGGAGCAGAGCCGATCACCACATGGGAGAACAGGGTGCCGAAGGCCACGTCGACCTTGTGCTCGGTGGCGAACTTCTCCACCACCTCGGCGCCACGCTTCGGATCGGTGGCGTCGTCTTCGATCACCAACTCGATGGGCCGGCCGTTGATGCCGCCGGCATCGTTGATCGCCTTCACCGCCGCATTGGAGGTGCGCTCATACCAGCGGCCATAGGAGGCGCCGATGCCCGTGCGATGGGCCTGGAATCCGATCTTGATCGGCGCCGAACTCGCCGCCTGGATATAGCGCATGGAGCCGGGCATCAGCCCGAGCGCCGCGCCGGCGCCTGCCGCCGCGCCGAGGCCCTTGATCAGCTTGCGCCGCGAGGTCAGGAGCGATTTCTTGCCCGTCGAGTCCGTCTTTTTGTCCGTCATTTTCGCCTCTCCCGTTTGCGGGCGGATGAGTCTCCGCCGATCTATTTGCATGCAAATAGATCATGCAGCCCTGCAATTGACAACATAGTGGCGGCTAACCGGCCGATGGCGCCGCCAGCAGCCAGAGGCCGAACAGGGTGTAGGCCACCATCAGTGCCGCCAGCGGTATCTGGCTGAAAAATGCCGCCCGCGTGGCGCCGTAGCGTTCCACCGCGATCATGTGAGCGATCGCCAGCGCCAGGATATGGCCGCCAACCACGGCGGCGGCCTGCAGCTTCCAGATGATGGCGACGGAATCGAAGTCGGCGAGGAAGGAAACGATGACGTGACGGCCCTCGAGACCGAACAAGTTCCAGCCGCGGGCAAAGGGATCGTTCAGCGAAAGGATCGCATATTGCCCGTTCACCAGTAGTGTCGTCAGGTAATGCGCGAGGTGATAGCCGAGGGAGATCGGCAGGATCGACAAGACGAAAGCGCCGAAGGCGGTTCCGGCATCCACGCCGCTGCCAGCCAGCCGCTGGCCCAACCAGATCGCTACGGCATATGCACCGGACAGCACCGCCCACATGGCCAGGAGACCGACGCTGTTCTGCCCCGTGACAGCGCTGCGGCCGGGAAAATCCAGCGGATTGATGCCGCCGAGATCGAGCCACCAGAAGGTCCTGTCGAGCCCGTCGAACGATACCGTGCTGAGGGTCAGCAGCACGAACAGCACGCCGCTGAGCGGCAATGGGCCGGCCGCCGCCAGGGTCGCGCCCGGAAACGCCAGCGCCCTGGTCCCGCCGGACCGCTGCAGCGGCGACAGCCGCGCGACGAAGCCGAGAAACACCGAGAAGCATTCGGCCCTGGACAGCCACACCCGCTCGCCGAACAGGATCATGCCGACGAGCGTGATGTCAGTGTAGATCACCAGGGCGAAGGCCAGCCGCTCCGGATCGGCCGGCGCCAGATCGACCAGCTCGAACCAGCCGAAGGCGAGAAAGCCCAGCACGGCCAGCCAATAGCCGAGCCAGTTGGGGAAGCGCAGCAGCGGCTCGGCATCGGCGGATCGGCCCAGCAGCCGGAGGATGAGCCGGTACGGCGCAATCCAGGGATTGATGACCGCCCAGATATCGCCTGATAGAGCCTGCAGGATCGTCAGCCCGATCCAGAACAGCGTCCAGACCGCCAGGGGCAGCGGATTGGCCAGGGGATCGCGGCTGCCGATGAGGCCGGCGATCAACAGCACGACGAGCACTGCGAAACTGATGCTGCTGCCGATCGGCGGTGGGAGCGCCGGCCAGCCGCCAAGCCGGCCGCGCCAGCGGATCAGGCAATGGAACAGCCGCGCCGGCACGAACAGCAGCAGGAGGAAGGTCAGCGCGACGACGATGGTGCCGCCGGCGATGTAGTACGCCGTCGGCAGCAGCAACACGATCCCGCCTTCGGTGGTGTGCGCCGCCGCCGGCGCCGCGAATGACAGGCCGGCCGCTGTCGTCGCAGCGGCAAGAAATGGCTGAAGGCGGGAGGAGAGTGAGGGATGGCCGGCGCTCATGGTGAATCGGCAATCATGCTCCCCTGCCCGCTGCGGCGGCGCCAGCGCGAAGTTCCGCCTTTGCTTGACAGCCCGCGGGCCGGCGCAGATCATTTGCATACGAATAATCGCCCCGGCACAAGAGGGCACTGGGACGGCGACGATGAGGCAGCGTGACAGCGATGTATGTTAGGGCGCGCACCCTGGACGAGGCGGTCCAGGCCCTGGAGACGCCCGACGTCCAGATCCTGGCGGGCGGCACGGATTTCTATCCGGCCCATGTGGGGCGCACGGTCACCGTGCCGGTGCTGGACATCACGGGCATCGGCGAAATTTCCGGCATCGCGACAACAGCCGATCATGTGCGGATCGGCGCCGGCGCCACCTGGAGCCAGCTGATCGCCACGCCGCTCCCCGCCTGCTTCGATGCGCTGAAGGCGGCGGCGCGGGAGGTGGGCTCGATCCAGATCCAGAACCGCGCCACCATCGCCGGCAATCTCTGCAACGCCTCGCCGGCCGCCGATGGCGTGCCGCCGCTGCTTACACTGGATGCCGAAGTGGAGCTGCTGTCCCGCGCTGGCGCACGGCGCCTGCCGCTCGCAGAATTCATCACCGGCAATCGCAAGACCGAGCGCAAAGCCAACGAGATCCTCTCCGCCATCATCGTGCCGCTGACGATCGACGGGCCTTCCGCCTTCGTGAAACTGGGCGCGCGGCGCTATCTGGTGATCTCCATCGCCATGGTCGCGGCGGTGATCGAAAGCGACGGCAAGGGCGCGGTGGCCCAGGCACGCATCGCCGTCGGCTCCTGCTCCGCCGTGGCGCGCCGCCTGCCGGAATTGGAGCAGCGCCTGCGCGGCGCGCCCTGCAAGCCCGGTCTCGGCGATCTCGTCGAGGCGGGCCATCTGGCGGCGTTGTCGCCGATCGACGATGTGCGCGCGAGCGCCGCCTACCGCCGCGACGCCGCGCGCACCCTGGTGGCGCGGGCCATCGAGCAATGCGTGGGCGGATAGGCGCCATGGACCGCATGCCCGGCACCACGGATTTCACGGTCAATGGCCGGCAGGTGCATGTCAGCGCGCCGCAGACGGCGCGGCTGTCCCAGGTGCTGCGGGAAAAGCTCGGCCTCACCGGCACGAAAGTCGGCTGCGATGCCGGCGATTGCGGCGCCTGCACGGTGCTGCTGGATGGCGCGCCCGCCTGCAGCTGCATGATCGCGCTGGGTCAGCTTGACGGGCAAGATGTGCAGACCATCGAGGGCCTCTCGAAGTCCTCCGCCACCACCCGGCGCCTGCAGGATTCCTTCCTGCGCCATGGCGCCGCGCAGTGCGGCATCTGCACGCCCGGCATGCTGGTGGCGGCGACGGCGCTATTGGAGCGCAAGCCCAAGCCGACCGAGGCCGAGACCATGGACGCCATCGGCGGCGTGCTCTGCCGCTGCACCGGCTATCGCAAGATCGTCGCGGCTATCATGGACTCCGACGCCGATAGCGTCGCGCCGAATTCGCTGGCGGCCGGCCAAGCCGTGGGCAAGCGCATCGTCAGGCTCGACGGCTGGCGTAAGGTGGACGGCACCGACATCTTCGGCGCCGACGAAGCGCCGAAGGATTGTCTGCTGCTGCGCGCCGTGCGCTCGCCGCACGACCGCGCCCGCTTCATGCTGGGCGATATCCCCGCCTATGTGGCCGACAATCCGGGCATCCTGCGGGTGCTGACACCGCGCGACGTGCCGACGGAAGATTGCTACGGCCCGATCGCCCCCTTTGCCGACCAGACGATTTTCGCCCGCGGCGAGGTGCGTTATCGCGGCGAGGCGATCGCCGCCGTTGTCGGCAACGCCGAGGCGATCGAGGCGCTGGACCTGACGAAGTTCCCGGTGACCTGGCAGCCCTTGCCGGCGCTGCGCACAATCGAGTCCGCGATGGCCGACAGCGCCGACCTGGTGCAGCCGAACCGGCCCGGCAACATCCTGACCCGAGGCCGCGTCATCAAGGGGGATGCGGCGGCGGCGCTGAAGTCTGCCGACGCCGTCGTGGAAGGCGAATTCGAGACCGGCTTTGTCGAGCATGCCTATATCGAGCCCGAAGCCGGTTTCGCGCGGCGCGTCGGCGACCGGCTCGAGCTGCAGGTCTGCACGCAAGCGCCCTACATGAACCGCGACGACATCGCCAAGCTGCTGGAAATCTCACCGGAGCAGGTGCGCATCCTGCCGAGCGCGGTCGGCGGCGGCTTCGGCTCCAAGCTCGACATGTCGGTGCAGCCCTTCATCGCGCTGGCGGCCTGGCTGACCAAGAAGCCGGTGCGCATGGTCTACACCCGGCCCGAGTCGATCATGTGCACCACCAAGCGCCACCCCTCGCGCATCCGCCTGCGCATCGGCGCGTCGCGCGACGGCAAGCTGCAGGCCATCGATTTTGCCGGCGATTTCAACACCGGCGCCTATTCCTCCTGGGGTCCGACGGTGGCGAACCGGGTGCCGGTGCATGCCTCGGGCCCGTATTTCGTGCCGCACTACCGGGCACTGACTTGTGCCATCCATACGCATTTGGTGCCCGCCGGCGCGTTCCGCGGCTTCGGCGTGCCCCAGGCGACGCTGGCGCAGGAGCAGCTGTTCGACGATCTCGCCGACAAGCTCGGCATCGATCGCCTGGAGTTCCGCATCGAGAACGCCTTGCAAGCCGATCAGCCGACGGTGACCGGACAGGTACTGGGCGCCGGCGTCGGCATTCGCGCCTGCCTCGAAGCCTTGCGCACGCACTGGCAGACGGCCCGCGCCGAAGTGAAGCAATTCAATGGGCGCAACGGCGCCAAGCTGCGGCGCGGCGTGGGCGTCGCCGGCATGTGGTATGGCTGCGGCAACACCTCGCTGCCGAATCCCTCGACGATCCGCGCCGGCCTCAAGGCGGACGGCCGGCTGTCGCTGCATCAGGGCGCCGTCGATATCGGCCAGGGCTCGAACACCGTGGTGACGCAGATCTTCGCCGATGCCCTCGGCGCACCGCTCGAATCGCATCGATCTGATCTCCGCCGATACCGATCTGACGCCCGATTGCGGCAAGACCTCGGCCTCGCGGCAGACTTTCGTCACCGGCAAGGCGGCGGAGCTGGCGGCGCAGGCGTTGCGCGCGGCGATCCTGCACGCCGCGAACGCGGGCGATGGGGCGCGGCTGCAGTTCGGCGATGGCAAGGTGATCGTTCGCGATGGCGGCCGCGAGCAGGCGCTGAATCTCGCCGAGATGCCCGCTGATAACAGCGGCTATGTGCTGAAGGCGGAGGAAACCTTCAACCCGCCCACCAGCCCGCTGGATGAGAACGGCCAGGGCAATCCCTACGCGGTCTATGGCTTCGGCGCCCATCTGGCGGAGATCGAGGTCGACATGGAGCTGGGCACGGTGAAGGTGGTCAATCTGGTCGCCGCCCACGATGTCGGCCGCGCCATCAATCCGACTTTGATCGAAGGGCAGATCGAGGGCGGCGTCGCCCAGGGCCTGGGCCTTGCGCTGATGGAGGAGTTCACGCCGGGCCGCGGGGAGAATTTGCACGACTATCTGATTCCCTCCGCCGGCGACATGCCGCCGGTGACGTCGATCCTGATCGAGGACGCCTCGCCGGTCGGGCCGTTCGGCGCCAAGGGGATCGGCGAGCAGGCGCTGATCCCGACGGCGCCGGCGATCATGAACGCGATCCATGACGCCATCGGCGTGCGTATTCATCGCGTCCCTGCAACGCCCGACCGGGTACGCGCCGCCATCCTGAGCCGGGGGAAATCTACATGAGCGGCAACGAGCACGATCCCGTCGCCTCCACCGACACGCCCGAGGAATCGGCGCTGACCGCCGCCAAGACCAAGAGCGACGACATCGTCACCTGCGACGCCTGCCCGGTGCTGTGCCGCATCCGGCTCGGCAAGACCGGCGCCTGCGACCGCTACGGCAACATCGCCGGCAAGCTGGCGCGCATGGATCCCTTCGTGGTGGCCCAGCGCACGATCGACCAGGACGGCCGCATGGTGCCGTTCATGGAAGGCAAATGGGACGGCGCCCTGGTGCCCGGCCCCAACAGCTTCATCACGGGCATCGGCGCCGGCACCACCTATCCCGACTACAAGCCGGCGCCGTTCATCGTCTCCTCGCAGGTCGACGGCGTCGACATGGTGACGGTGGTGACCGAGGGCATCTTCTCCTACTGCGGCGTCAAGGTGAAGATCGACACCGACCGCTATGTCGGCCCGGAACAGGCGGCGGTGCGGGTGAAGGGCGAACAGGTCGGCCATGTCACGACCGCCGAATATGGCTCGCAGATGCTGTCGCTCGGCGGCGTCCACCATCTCACCGGCGGCAGCAAGAAGGAAGGCGTGGTCACCTGCGACACCATGCTGACGCTCTGCAACAAGGGCGCGGTGGAAATGACGGTCGATGGCGGCGCCACATTGACGGTGCAGGGCGGCAAGCCGCCGGTCATCAACGGCGCGGCCGAGGAGCGCATGCGCGTCGGCTGCGGCTCCGCCACCATCGGCATCTTCGCCAAGCAATGGCACGGCCATGCCGACGAGGTCATCGTCGTCGACGACCACATCACCGGCGTGCTGAGCGAGCATCAGGCCGGCCGGTTCCTCGACATGCGGCCCGCCGGCATTCGCGTGAAAGGCCGGAAATCCACGCCCGGCCGCTATTTCCAGGTGGCCAATCCCGGCACCGGCTGGGGCGGCACGGACATCACCGAGCCGCTGAACATCATCGAGAAGATCGATCCCAAGACCGCCTGGCCGGGGCTGAAGCTGCTGATGGTCTCGACAACGGGCGAGCACGCGGCCTGGTTCGTGCTGGATCAGGATCTGAAGCCGCAGCCGGCGGAGATGCCGCCGGCCATCGCGACAGTGGTGGAGCGCATCGGCGAGAATTGCGAGCCGGCGCTCTGCACGGTGCTGTTCATGGCCGGCGCCGGCGGCAGCCTGCGGGCGGGCGTTACCGAGAATCCCGTGCGTCTCACGCGCTCCGTGCGGGATGCGCTGACGCGCGTCACCTCCGGTGGCGCGCCGGTCTATGTCTGGCCCGGCGGCGGCATCACCTACATGGTGGACGTGACGACGATGCCCGACAATTCCTTCGGCTATGTGCCGACGCCGGCCATCGTCGGGCCGATCGAGTTCACCATGAGCCGCGCGGATTATCTGGCGCTGGGCGGCCATGGCGATTTCATCCGGCCGGTGGAGTCGATCCGCAACCTCGAGCGGGTGAAGACGATCCCCTGGACGCCGGCCCATCCCTGGCCGCTGACGCCGCAGCTGGGAGCCGGCGCGATGAATCCGCTCGCCGTTCTCCTGCCCGACGGCCGCCGGCTGCATCTGCAGCATGGGCCGATCGACCTGATCGTCGAGGCCTGGGGCGAGGCCCGCGAAGTCGCGGCGGCCTACCGCCAGGCGGCGACGGCGTTCGCCGATGTGCTGCCGGGTCTTGTGAAAGAGCTGCCCCAACTGCGCGCTCCCCTCCTCCGCGAAGCGGGGGAGGGTCAGGGAGGAGGCCTGCGCGGCCCAATCGCCCGCCGCATGCAGGCAGCATGCGAGCCCTACGCCGAGGGATTCATCACGCCGATGGCCGCCGTCGCCGGGGCCGTCGCCGATCACGTGCTGGCGGCGATGCTCGCCGGCCGCGATCTGGCCAAGGCCTATGTCAATGATGGCGGCGATATCGCGTTTCATCTCTCCCATGGTGAAAAACTGAGCTGCGGCGTGGTCGGCAATCTGCGCGCACCGGCGCTGGACGGCACGGTGATGCTGACGGCGGATATGCCCGTGCGCGGCATCGCCACCTCGGGTGCTGCGACAAAAGGCTCCGGCGGCCGCAGCTTTTCGTTCGGCATCGCCGATGCCGTCACCGTGCTGGCTGAATCCGCGGCCACGGCCGACGCCGCGGCGACGATCATCGCCAATGAAGTCGACCTGCCCGGCCATCCGGCGATCCGCCGCGTGCCCGCCAGCGAGATCGATCCCGACAGCGATCTCGGCGACCGGCTGGTCACCTTGAATGTCGGCAGGCTGTTCGAGTCCGATATCCGCACCGCGCTGCAGCCCGGCATGGCCAAGGCCGAGATGCTGCGCCAGGCCGGGCTGATATTCGGCGCCGTTCTGCTGCTGCGCGGCCATAACAGGATCTGCAGCAACGACATCCGTCTGCTGCGCGCCGCCTAGGGGTTGTTCATGCCGAAAGTCGAAGTCCGCAAATTCGCCACGGTCGTCGAGGACATCTTTCATGAAGGCGGGCCGCCGGCCGCCAAGCCGTTCAGGCAGGGCGCCTGCCTCGCCGTGATCCGCAATCCCTTCGCCGGCCGCTATGAGCCCGACATCCAGCCCTTCATGAAGGATCTGGAGCCGCTGGGCGTGGAGATGGCCAAGCGCCTGATTTCAGCCATGGGCGTGAAGCCGAAGGAGATCGAAGCCTACGGCAAGGGCGCCATCGTCGGAACGGCGGGCGAGATCGAGCATGGCGCGCTGTGGCATGCGCCCGGCGGCTATGGCATGCGCGACGTGCTGGGCGGCACCAAGGCGATCGTGCCCTCGACCAAGAAGGTCGGCGGCGCCGGCGCCCGGCTTGACGTGCCGCTGGCCCATATCAACGCCGCCTATGTGCGCAGCCATTTCGGCGCCATGGAGGTGGGCCTGCCCGATGCGCCGCGGGAGGATGAGATCGTGTTCATCCTCACGATGAGCACGGGGGCGCGGGTCCATGACCGCGCCGGCGGCCTCAAGGCGAGCGAGATCAAGGGGGAGGACGGCTTGAGATGAGCGCCAAGATTCGCAAGATCATTGTCAGCGTCGAGGAGACGCAGGCCGAGATGGGCAAACCGGTGTCGCCGCCGACACGCAAGGCCACCGCCGTCGCCGTCATCGAAAATCCCTATGCCGGACAATTCGTACAGGAGCTGAAACCGCTGATGGATATCGGCGAGGAACTGGGCGCGCTGCTGACCAAGCGCTGCGTCGACGCCCTGGGAATTCCCGGCGGCAAGGCGGAGAGCTATGGCAAGGCGGCGATCGTCGGCGAGAACGGCGAGCTGGAACATGCGGCGGCGATCCTCCATCCGCAGATGGGCAAGCCGGTGCGCGCCGTGCTGGAGAAGGGCGCCGCGCTGATCCCCTCGGCCAAGAAGCGCGGCGGGCCGGGCACGCCAGTCGATGTGCCGCTCGGCCACAAGGACGCCGCCTTCGTGCGCAGCCATTTCGATGCGGTCGAGGTGCGTGTCGCCGATGCGCCGCGGGCCAACGAGATCCTGGTCGCCATTGCCGTCACCGACAGCGGACGGCCGCTGCCGCGGGTCGGCGGATTGCAGAAGCATGAGATCAAGGGCGAAGACGGTCTCCGCTGAGCCGGAAGTTCCGGCCGGCGACGTGACGGCGGCGACCGCCGGCGCGGCCGCGGCGGAGCAATGGCACGGCCGACTACCGGCTCGAGGAACAGGTCGGCTTCATCCTGCGGCGCGCCAGCCAGCGCCATGTGGCGATCTTCGCCCGGCATATCGACAAGGAGATCACGCCGACCCGCTGGGCGGCGCTGGCGAAACTCTATGAAGGCGGACCGACCTCGCAGAACCTGCTCGGCCGGCGGACGGCGATGGATGGCGCCACCATCAAGGGCGTCGTCGACCGGCTGATGAAGCTGCATCTGATCGAGACCCGCGCCGACCCCGGCGACGGACGGCGGCGCGTCGTCGCCCTCACGGAGAAAGGCCGGCAGGCGGTGGAGAAATCCCTCGCCCACGCCAGCGCCATTACCCGCAAGACGCTGTCGCCGCTGTCCGCGGACGAGCAGAAGCATTTTCTGGCCCTGTTACACCGGCTGGCCTGACAGCGGCGCCCGGCTTCCGGGCCGCACAGTTTTGCGCATATTTTCGCGCATTTTCCGCATAGCTAAGCGGCCATGCCGCAAGGCGTTTTCGTCAGAATGCACAAATCCCGGGGGACCCTGATTTTGCGGAACGATGCCATACAAGGGAATTCCCGCGCCATTGCGTCGCCCCCTCCCCTTTCATCAGTAACGGACTCCGCGCTTGGTTCCCCTCCCCCGCCGCTTGGCGGGGGAGGGTAGGGAGGGGGCCGGCGCGGGATCGGCACTCGCGCCGGAGCTCACGCAAGCAAACTCAACCGCTGCGACGGCGGTCGAGGAATAGGCGGATATACAATGTCCAACATCGGGGCCGGCGGCGATGGCCGACAATCTAAGTATAGGTTTATTTTCCGTAATGTCAAGATCGATCCCCATGATTTGTCATCCCGGAAATCTCGCATAGCGCGTAGCGTGGCGAGATTGTCCGGGACCCATGAACACCGAGCGGCAAAGAGTCAACTCCGATGGCTTCGTGTTCTTGGGTCCCGGATAACCGCGCTGACGCGCGATTTCCGGGATGACAAATTGTGGTGAATGCACCTCTCCGCTTTCACTTCACCCCACGCACCGCCCACGCGCGCGCGATGAGATGGATGCTGCCATCGCGCTCAATTGGCAGCGTGGCGCGCAAGCGCTCGCGGAGCGCGGCGCGGCGGTCCTCGCTTAAGGACATGTTGTAGCCGGGCGCCGGCGCCTGGCCGCTGAGGAACGGCGTCCAGTAGTCTTTGAAATCGCGGAATACGGTCGGTGCGTCGATGGCGCGCACCGCCACGTCCTTGAAGCCCGCGCCGCGGAACAGCGACTCCAGCGGCTCGGGCTTGCAGATGGGGAAGCGTGCGCCTTCGGCAAATTTCTCCGCCGCGGGATCGAGCGCCACCGCCGTATCCCAGAAGCGGCGCATCATCTGCATCTCGCCGGCATAGTCCCAGACATAGAGCGCGACCGTGCCGCCGGGCACGACAGCGCGGTGCATCTCCGCCATGGCCTGCTCCGGCTTCGGCACGAAGTTGAGGACGAGGCCGGACACGGCCGCATCATAGGCGGCGCTCTCCACCGGCAGATCCATGGCATTGCCGATGTCGAAGCGGGCGCGCGGATCCCTGACATAGCGGCGCGCATTGGCGAGGAAGCCCTCGGACGGATCGACGCCATGCACCGATGACGGATCCGACGTCTCGAGGATGGTGCTCGACAGCGCGCCGGTGCCGCAACCGACATCGAGCCAGCGCAGCTTCTTCGGCAATCCGAGCCAGGCAAAGAAATCCCGCGCCACCAGCCGGCTCCAGCGGCCGACATAAGGCTCATAGGCATCGCCGCTCGCCCAGACGATCTTCGGGGGTTTGCTCTCATTTGTCATTGGAGACTCAGCGTCGCTGTGCTGGCTTTTCAAATGAACGCCGCGTTACTTCAAATACCCTCAGTTGTCTTCCCCGCGAAAGCGGGGATCCAGGAGAGGCAGGGCGCTCTGCAGCCCCTGGGTCCCCGCTTTCGCGGGGATGACAACATTAAAATGGAGCGATTCAATTGCGCCGGAACCCACTCTAGTGCTTCCGGGCCTGCACCAGATTGGCGTAGATGGTGGTTTCGCCGAGGGCCCGGCAGGCTTCGAGCCGGTGCAGGCCGCCGACCAGCACGATAGCGCTCCTTGTCGGCGCGCACGAGGATCGGCTCCTGCTGGCCGATCTCGGCGATGCTCATGGCGAGCTCCTCCACCTTCTTCGGATCGACCGGCATGCGGAGGGCTGCCGGGCATATAGATCTCCGCGATCTTGATCGCCGTCGCCTTCATCAGCAGCTGGTCACGCATTCCGATCTTCTCCCAGTGCATTAAGAAATTACAATTGTCATCCCGGGGCCGCCGCTTCAGCGGCGGAGCCCGGGACCCATGAACACCGCACCATTCAAGCTACGGTGATGATCACTCGCTGCCAAGCGTAAGCCGACGACCGGGCGGTCACTCCAATCTGCTGGCTCGCCTTCCACACCGCATCTCTGTTCATGACATCGAGCTGCTGTCGAGATCACCTGATGGCGACCGTGTTCTTGGGTCCCGGACAACCACGCTGAAGCGCGGTTTCCGGATGACAACCGGGGGAGGTGCGGACCACCGTGGGCAGCGGCCGAACGCTTCATCAAAAGCTGGTCTGCAGAACTTCAGCTGCAATTTCCTTCCTCATCGTCATCCCGCCACCACCTCCGGCACCTTGGTCGCCGGCGGGGTGTTGCGGCTGCGTTGCGTGCGCACGATGCCGTCGATGATGGTCATGCCGACGCCGGGGATGTCGCCCATGCCGACGCTTTCCAGGATGTCCCTGCCGGCGGTGTGCTGGGCCTTGTCCATGATGACGAAATCGGCGACGCGGCCCACCTCGATCAGGCCGCAATCCAGTTTCCGCTGGCGCGCGGTGTTGCCGGTGGCGAAGCAGAAGGCGATCTCCGCCGGCACATCGCCGAGCGCGCTCAGCATGGCGATCATGCGCAGGATGCCCAGGGGCTGCACGCCGGAGCCCGCCGGCGAATCCGTGCCGAGGATGACGCGGTCGAGCTGCTTGATCTCATCGGCGGTGCGCAGCGCATAAAGCGCCGCCGCCTCGTTGCCGTTATGGACGATCTCGATGGCGCGGCCGCATTGCTCGCAGAGGCAGCGGATCTGGTCCAGCGGCAGCGCGGTGTGGCCGCCATTGATATGGCCGATGACGTCGGCGTCGGCTTCCAGCACCACGTCCTTGTCGATCAGGCCGGAACCGGGGATGGAGGGGCCGCCGGTGTGGATCGTGCTCTGGATCCCGTACTTGCGCGCCCAGGCCACCATTTTCTTCGCCTCGTCCCCCGCCTTGACGCTGCCGAGGCCGACTTCGCCGAGCAGCTTCACGCCGGCCGCGGCCATTTCCTTGAAGTCCTCCTCCACCATGCCCTTCTCGATCACGGGTGCGCCGGCATGCACCTTCACGCCGCCGGGCCGGAAGCCGTCGAAGGCGCGCTGGGCGGTGATGGCCAGCGCCTTGACGCCGACCACATCCTTGGGCCGGCCGGGCAGATGCACTTCGCCGGCGGAGATCATGGTGGTGACGCCGCCATGGAGGAAGCTGTCGATCCAGTTGAGCTGCTGCTGCCGCGGCGTCCAGTCGCCGAAGACGGGATGCACATGGCTGTCGATCAGGCCGGGCGCCACGGTGGTGCCGTTGGCGTCGACGATGGTGGCGGCGCCCGATTGGTCCAGATCCTTGGCCTTGCCGACCGCCGCGATCTTGCCGCCGACGGCGACGATGGTGTCGGCATCCAGGATCGGCCGGTTCAGATCGCCGCTCAACAGCAGGCCGATGTTCCTGATGACCAGCTTCGCCGCGCCGCCGGATTTCTTGGCTTCTTCGGTTGCCATGTCGCCTGTTCCCTTTGTTCGTTGGAGGGGACGTTAGTCCAGCCCCCGGCCCCTGCCAAGCTGCGGGGTTTCTTGAGAATTGGGGCGCAAGAAACGGAGTGTGGCCGGTGCTGTCGCGCGTATCCTTCATTCGATCCCCTCTCCCCTTGGGGGAGAGGGGGCAGGGGGTGAGGGGTTTCGTGCGCGGATGCGC
This sequence comes from uncultured Alphaproteobacteria bacterium, assembly GCA_963816235.1. GTDB lineage: Bacteria > Pseudomonadota > Alphaproteobacteria > Dongiales > Dongiaceae > DATKFM01. The sequence continues at coordinate 744,088 of CAWFKD010000001.1, forward strand.
GACGAACAGGTTTAGGCTCAATCGAAGGCATTCGATGCAGACTGATTATCATCGGCGAACATCCATGAATCATTCGACTATGCGAGTTGCTGTGCGCTCCGCGCGAGCCCCCTCACCCCCTGCCCCCTCTCCCCCGGTGGGGAGAGGGGACTTAATTTTGCGCTCATAGTTTCATCGGCCTTTGCGCGATGGTTTCGGCTTTGCTGACAAACAACCACGCGAGCCGACGAAGCCCCACCGCGCCAGCTCTTCGAGATCACCACCGAGACCGGCATGCCCCATCTGGAAGAAAATCTCCGCTATGCCATCACGCGGGAGGAGAAATGCCTGTCGGAGGACGAGCTCTTCGTCCGCTTCCCTGTCCTGCATCACGTGGCGCTCCGGGATTGCAAGCTCGATCCGGAGAGCCGCGCGGCACAGCAAGCCTCATTCCGGCTGGATTGCACCGGCGGCCATGGGACGACCGGCGGCGCCGTCTGGCGTCTGGGCGGGCATCAGCTTCGCGGACGGCTGGATGTGAAGCTGGGCGGCAAGAACATGACGTTCTATCAGACCGTCACCGCCCTGCCCTTGGGCGCCTGCATGGTGGACAGCGAATGAGTTCGCGCCCGGCAATTGCAAAGGACTTGCATGCGCCGGCCGACGCCATCGCCGCCCGCGCAGCGGCGCTGGATTGGCCGCGGCTTTCGGCCGATCTCGACTCCCAGGGCTGCGCCGTGATCGAAAACTTGTTGCCGCCCGAGACCTGCCATGCACTGGCGGCGCTGTATGAGCGACGAGGGCCGCTTCCGCAGCCGCGTCGTCATGGCGCGCCATGGCTTCGGCCGCGGCGAGTACAAGTATTTCAGCTACCCGCTGCCGCCTGATGTCGCGGCCCTGCGCGCGGCGTTCTATCCGAAGCTGGCGCCCATCGCCAACCGCTGGCACCAGGCGATGAAGATCGCGGCGCGCTTTCCCGATACGCACGAAGCCTTCCTCAAGCGCTGCCACGCCGCCGGGCAGACGCGGCCGACGCCGCTGCTGCTGCGCTATGGGCCCGGCGACTACAACTGCCTGCACCAGGATCTCTATGGCGAGCATGTGTTTCCGCTGCAGCTGGCGATCCTGCTGTCGCGGCCGGAGGAGGATTTCACCGGCGGCGAGTTCGTCCTCACCGAGCAGCGGCCGCGCATGCAGTCGCGCGCCGAAGTCGTGCCGCTGCGCCAGGGCGACGGCGTGATCTTCGCCGTGCATCAGCGGCCGGTGCAGGGCACCCGCGGCATCTACCGCGTCACCATGCGCCACGGCGTCAGCCGCCTGCGCAGCGGCCAGCGCCACACGCTCGGCATCATCTTCCACGATGCGGCGTGATGCGGTCGCGCTGAAGCGCAGTTCTGATTAGAGATTCGGCTGCTGAATTCTGCAGGCGCCGCTGCGCCTACTGCGGCGAGCGCGTGATGGATTTGATCGGCGCGCGCGGATTGCCGGACATGGCGCCGATCTTGCGGTCCTGCTCTTCGATGAAGGCGCGCGCGGGTTCGTCGCCGTCGAGTCCGCCCAGGTTGGCGGCCGGCACTTTGCGATTGGAGGTGCGGACGCCGTCTTCATAGACGACGTCGAACAGGACGGTCCCCTTGTCGACCGGGGGCTTCTTGCGGGCCATCGGATGTACTCCGGTTATCGCGTTTCGTCGGCAGGCTTGACGTCATCGTCAGCGGCCGGGGTTCCCTCGCGCTCGGCTTTGCGCTTGGCCGCCGCTTCGTCGCGCCGCTGCTGCTTCTCCGCCTTGCGCTGATCCTTGAGGCGGTCGCGCTCGCGGCGTTCCTGGTTGTAATTGGGCTTGAAGGCCATGGCGGCTCCTTATGCGAAAGAGATGCGGGCCGCGCCAAGCCGAGCGCAGACCAGTGTGAAAAAAGAAGAGAGGCACCGGATCGTCATCCGGTGCCCCCCTTTAACGTCCAAAAGCGAAATTGTCGACGGTTAGACCGCCTTCAGGTTTTCCGCCGAGGTCTTGCCGCGCTTGGGATCGCGCTGCTCCTCGTAGGAAACCTTCTGACCTTCGGCCAAGTTTCCCATGCCGGCGCGCTCGACAGCGGAAATGTGCACGAACACATCCGCGCCGCCGTTGTCCGGCTTAATGAAACCATAACCCTTGGTGCTGTTGAACCATTTGACGGTGCCGATTGGCATTTCAGTTCTCCGAGTAAGCGGGGTGGCGCCGCATCCCATATGCGACGCATCAGACTGTGGATTGGAACGGCAACGATCTAACAGCCCCGAAGGTCGGCAGGTCGGCGGTCCGAAACAGAATGATGCCCGAGTATCCCAATTCTACCCGCTTGAAGGCAAGAGAGAAGAATCAACCCCCTATCTCGTGTCAGGCAGGTGGTATGACAGCCCTGAAAACCGGCCCAGGACAGGAAAAAAGGCCGCAATTGCCTATATTTGCGGCCTTTGTCCCGGGCTTGGGCGGTTATTCGGCGGCGGCGGCCAGCTTGCCGTTCAGGGACAGCTTGCCGTCGAGCACGCCGACCCGGACCGTCTCGCCGTCGCGGATTTGACCGGCCAGGATCATGCCGGCCAGCGGATTCTGCAATTCGCGCTGGATCACCCGCTTCAGCGGCCGGGCGCCATAGACCGGGTCATAGCCGGCATTGGCCAGCCAGGTGCGGGCGCGGTCATCGAGCTTCAGCGTGATCTTGCGGTCGGCCAGCAGGGCCTGCAGCCGCTTCAGCTGGATATCGACGATGCCGCTCATCTGGGCGCGGGTCAGGCGGTGGAACAGCAGGATGTCGTCCAGCCGGTTGAGGAACTCGGGCCGGAAGGCGCCGCGCACCACTTCCATGACCTGGTCGCGAACGGCCGAGGAGTCCTGGCCTTCGGGCTGGTTGGCGAGGATCTCGCTGCCCAGGTTCGAGGTCAGGACGATCAGGGTGTTCTTGAAATCCACCGTGCGGCCCTGGCCGTCGGTCAGGCGGCCGTCATCCAGCACCTGCAGCAGCACGTTGAACACATCGGGGTGGGCCTTTTCGACCTCGTCGAACAGGATCACCTGGTAGGGACGCCGGCGCACCGCTTCGGTGAGGGCGCCGCCTTCCTCATAGCCGACATAGCCCGGGGGTGCGCCGATCAGCCGCGACACCGCGTGCTTCTCCATGTATTCGGACATGTCGATGCGCACCATCGCCTGCTCGTCGTCGAACAGGAAATTGGCCAGGGCCTTGGTCAGCTCGGTCTTGCCGACGCCGGTGGGGCCAAGGAACAGGAACGAGCCGATGGGGCGGTTGGGATCCTGCAGGCCGGCGCGGGCGCGGCGCACGGCGTCGGAGATGACCGTGATCGCCTCCTCCTGGCCGATGACGCGGGCGCTCAGCGCCTTTTCCATCTGCAGCAGCTTCTCGCGCTCGCCCTCGAGCATGCGGTCGACAGGCACGCCGGTCCAGCGCGAGACCACCTGGGCGATCTCGTCGTCGGTGACCTCTTCCTTCAGCATCTGGTCGCCGCCGACGATTTCCGCTTCCTTCAGCTTGCGCTCGAGATCGGGGATCTGGCCGTAGGTCAGCTCGCCGGCGCGGGTCCAGTCGCCGCGGCGCTGCGCCTGCTCCAGCTCGACGCGGGCATGCTCCAGCTGTTCCTTCAGCTTCTGCGCGCCCTGCAGCTTGTCCTTTTCCTTCTGCCAGCGGGCGGTCTTCTCCGCCGACTGGGATTCGAGCTGGGCGATCTCGTCCAGCAGGTTCTTCAGCCGCTCCTGGGACGCGGCGTCGCTTTCCTTTTTCAGCGCCTCGCGCTCGATCTTGAGCTGGATGATGCGCCGGTCCAGCTCGTCGATCTCCTCGGGCTTGGAATCAACTTCCATGCGCAGGCGGCTCGCCGCCTCGTCGATCAGGTCGATCGCCTTGTCCGGCAGGAAGCGGTCGGTGATGTAGCGGTTGGACAGCGTCGCCGCGGCGACGATCGCGCCATCGGTGATGCGCACGCCGTGATGCAGCTCGTACTTCTCCTTCAGGCCGCGCAGGATGGAGATGGTGTCGGCCACGTTCGGTTCGGACACGAACACCGGCTGGAACCGGCGGGCGAGCGCCGCGTCCTTCTCGATATGCTTGCGGTATTCGTCCAGCGTGGTGGCGCCGACGCAATGCAGCTCGCCGCGCGCCAGCGCCGGCTTCAGCATGTTGGAGGCATCCATGGCGCCTTCGGCCTTGCCGGCGCCGACCAGCGTATGCAGCTCGTCGATGAACAGCACGATCTCGCCGGCGGCGGCGGAGATCTCCTGCAGCACGGCCTTCAGCCGCTCTTCGAATTCGCCGCGGAACTTGGCGCCGGCGATCAGCGCGCCGAGATCCAGCGACATCAGCCGCTTGTCCCGCAGCCCTTCGGGCACGTCGCCCTTGACGATGCGCTGGGCCAGGCCTTCGACGATGGCGGTCTTGCCGACGCCGGGCTCGCCGATCAGCACGGGATTGTTCTTGGTGCGGCGGGCCAGCACCTGGATGGTGCGGCGAATCTCCTCGTCGCGGCCGATCACCGGATCGAGCTTGCCCTCCTGCGCCGCGGCGGTGAGGTCGCGGGAGTACTTCTTCAGCGCGTCATAGCTGTCTTCCGCCGAGGCCGACTCGGCGGTGCGGCCCTTGCGCACATCGTTGATCGCGGCATTGAGCGACTGGGCCGTGATGCCGGCCTGTTTCAGGGCATCGGCGGACGGGGAGCCGCTGGCCATGGCCAGGGCAAGCAGCAGCCGCTCGGCCGTGACGAAGCTGTCGCCGGCCTTGTCCGCCAGTTTTTCCGCCTGCTCGAACAGGCGCGCGGTTTCCGGCGCCATGTAGAGTTGGCCGGCCCCGGCGCCTTCGACCTGCGGAATTTTGCCGAGCGCCGCTTCGGTGGCGCCGAGGGCGCGCGCGGGATCGCCGCCGGCGGCACGGATCAGATTGGCCGCCAGGCCTTCGCGATCGTCCAGGAGTACTTTGAGGAGATGCTCGGGAGTCAGCCGCTGGTGGCCGCTCCGCTGAGCCAGGGTTTGCGCAGCCTGCAGGAAGCCGCGCGAGCGCTCGGTATATTTCTCGATGTCCATCTCTTCCGCCCTCTGCCCCTGCGCCCCATCAGGCACGCCGGGACGATGCAATGGAGTCGCCGTCCTGGGCTGGATATGGGGCGGCTCAGCCCCGGCGCAAGAGCGGCAGGCTGGCGCAGGCCGAAAATGAAACCGTCAGAAAACTCTTAAAATCTAGCGGGTTAACGGCAAGCCGGCAGAAATGGCCGGCGGCGGTCAGTTCTGGGAATTTTCGTCCGTATCCGGCTGGTCGCCCAGGCCCGGCGGCACCGAGGAACCGTTGGGCTTGCGCACGCTGACTTCGGCCTCCTGCGGCGGCTGTTGCTGGTCGCCATCAGCCACATGGCCGTCACCTTCCTGCCCGTCATTGCCGGGGCCGTTCGGGCGAAGGCGGCCATTGGCGCCCTGCTGATCGCCATTGGCGTTGACGATGCGGAAATAATGCTCGGCATGCTGGTAGAAATTCTCGGCGGCGATGCGGTCGCCGGCGGCCGTGGCATCGCGGGCCATGGCCAGATATTTTTCGAGAACCTGATAGGCGTTGCCGCGGATGCGCACATCCGGCCCATTGGAATCGAAGGTCTGTTGACGCGGATTCTGGTGCTGGCGTCGCTGGCCACGGCCGCGCGAACGCCTGTTATTCTGACCTTGTCTCATATCACCTTCACTCGTGCTGGCCGGCTCTTGCCCCTATCACCGCAATCAGCGCCGCCTTTGTTTGGAGGCGGCACAAGCCGCTGCTGATCCGGTTCGACGAATGGGGAACGAAAGGGCGCCTGATCGGCGCTCGACCCCTGCGGGTTCGTTCTTTAACGCCGTCACCCTACGCGGCGGGTCAGGGCTTGCCAAATGTTTTTTTGAAGCCGCCCGCATCTATGTAATACACTGTAATTACTTATCATTCCGAAAAATTACGCAACGTTTACGGCCGCCCAGATCGGCCCTGACGCCGGCCGGCTCGAGGCCGGCAGCGGCCAGAATCGCCGCGGCACTGTCAGCCTGTCCCAGCCCCACCTCCAACAGCGCCCAGCCACCGGGCGCCAGCCGCGCGGCGATCTGCGGCGCCATTTGCCGGTAGCAATCGAGGCCGTCGCTACCGCCATCGAGGGCCATCAGCGGCTCATGGCGCGACACTTCCGGCATCAGGCCGGGAATTTCGTCCTGGGGGATATAGGGCGGATTGCTGACGATGAGATCGAAGCTGCCGCTCAATCCCTCGGCCCAGTCGCCGAGGGCGAACTGCGCGCGATCGGCAAGGCCGAGCGCCGCCGCGTTTCGCATTGCGACGGCGAGCGCCTCCGGACTCCGGTCGATGCCCAGGCCACGCGCCGCCGGCAGTTCGTGCAGCAACGCCAGCAACAGGCAGCCGCTGCCGGTGCCGAGGTCCAGCAGCCGCAGCGGCGCTCTGCGATCGGGCAGCAGATCCAGCGCCGCCTGCACCAGCGTTTCCGTGTCCGGCCGTGGCGTCAGCGTCGCCGAGTTCACGTAGAACGGCAGGCTCCAGAATTCCCATTGGCCGAGGATCTGGGACACCGGCTCGCGGTGCCGGCGGCGCTCGATGAACGTCTGAAGTTCGGCGATCTTGTCCGGCGGCAATGGCTGACCGTCGCCAGCCGCCGGGCCCGCGCAATGGTCCAGCAGCAGCCGCGCCTCCCGCCGCGCGTCCTCGATGCCCATGTCCCGCAACGCGCGCGCCGCCCAATCCAGCGCCGCGCGGCGATCCAAGTCATGCGCCATTGGGGTCATTCGATTTCGGCAAGGCGCTCGGCCTGGTCATGGGAAATGAGGGGATCGATCAGCTCGTCCAGTTCGCCGGCGAGGATGCGGTCGATCTTGTACAGCGACAGATCGATGCGGTGATCGGTGACCCGGTTCTGCGGAAAGTTGTAGGTGCGCACTTTCTCCGACCGGTCGCCGGAGCCGACCTGGCTCTTGCGCGCCGCGGCGCGTTCCGCCGCCAGCGCCGCCCGCTGCGCCTCGTAGAGCCGGGCGCGAAGCACCTTCATCGCCTTCGCCTTGTTCTTGTGCTGGGACTTCTCGTCCTGCTGCTGCACCACAACGCCGGTCGGAATATGGGTGATGCGCACGGCGCTGTCGGTGGTATTGACCGACTGGCCGCCGGGACCGCCGGCACGAAACACGTCGATGCGCAGGTCCTTGTCCTCGATCTTGATATCGACTTCTTCGGCTTCCGGCAGCACCGCGATGGTGACGGCGGAGGTATGAACGCGGCCGCCGCCCTCGGTCGCCGGCACGCGCTGCACCCGGTGGGCGCCGGATTCGAACTTCAGCCGCGCGAACACGCCGCGGCCGTTGATTTCCGCCGTCGCCTTCGAATAGCCGCCGAGGCCGGTTTCGCTGACATCCATCTGCTCGAACTTCCACCGCTTGAGCAGGGCGTAGTTGCGGTACATGTCGAAGAGTTCGCGGGCGAACAGCGCCGCCTCGTCGCCGCCGACGCCGGCGCGCACTTCCAGGATGACGTTGCGATCGTCGGCTTCGTCCTTCGGGACCAGCAGGATGCGGACCTTCTGCTCCAGTTCCGGCACCCGCTGCTTGAGCGTCTGCAACTCCTCTTCCGCCAGCGCCTTCATCTCCGGATCGGTGCCGGCGTCCGTCAGCATGGCGCCGAGGCTCTCGATCTCGCCCTCGACGCGCTGCAGTTCGCGGATGCTGTCCACGACCGGCGTCAGCTCCGAATATTCCTTGGAGACGCGCTTGAACTCCTGGGGATCGACGCGGCCCTCCGTGGCCAGCGATCCCGCCAGATCCTCATGCCGCCTGACGATGCGGCCGAGCTTGTCGGCCAGCTTCGCGGAAAGACCCGCACTCACGATTTATCCTCCTTACGATCTGGCCCCGGCGGCGCGAGGCCGAACAGGCGGCAGAGAAATTCTTCGGCGGCACCCTCCCGGTTTCCCTCGGCGGCCAGGGCGCGCAGCGCCGCCGATGGTGTATGCAACAGCTTGTTGACGAGCAAGCGGGTCGCCGCCTCTGCGTCGCCGCCCGTCTCCGCCAGCACCTGGCGGCGGACCTCGTCGAAGTGATGCCGCAAGGCGACAATGGACGCATCGCCGCCGGCCGCTGCCAGGCCATGCGTAAAGGCCGCCACCTCGTCATCGACGATCTTCCAGGCCGGCGCCGAGGCGGCCTGCCGCGACTGCTGACCCTCGAGCGCCATTTTCTCCAGATCGGCGAGATCGAACAGGAACACGCCATCCAGCTTGTCGGCGCCTTTGTCCACGTCGCCGGGAATGGCGCAATCGACGCAGAGGATCGGCTGCTGCCGCCGCAACTTCAGCGCCGCTTGCAACATCGCCGCACTGACAGCCTGCCGGTCGTCGCCGATGGCTGCTATCAGCACGTCGGCCGCGGCCAGCGCCGCCACCATCTCGTTCCAGGGCCGCATATGGCCGCCGAGGCGATGGGCGATCAACCGCCCGCGCGCTTCGGATTTGTGCAGCACCGTGACCCGGTTCAGGCCGCCCTGGCGCAACTGCTCGATAATCAACTCACCCATCTCGCCGCCGCCCAGCAGCGTGGCCCCGGTCCTGTCGAGTTGGCCATGCACCCGGCGCGCAAGCTGAAGCACGGCAGCGGCCAAGGATACCGGCCGCTCGCCGAGCGAAGTCTCGCTGCGCACGCGCTTGGCGGTATGAAAGGCCGCCTGGATCACAGTCTCCAGCGCCGGCCCGGCCGTGCCGGCTGCCTGCGCCTCGCGATGGGCGGTCTTCAGTTGCCCGAGCACGAAGGGCTCGCCGATCACCACGCTGTCCAACGCAGAAGCCACGGCGAACAGATGGCGCAGCGCATCCTCGCCTTGCAGGTCGTAGCCCTGGGCCTTCACGCTTTCAGCCGGCAGTTGGCCGATAGACGCCAAGCGCCGCCAGATCGCATCGACCGCATTTCCGCAGTCGGCGCCGGCAATGGTCAGTTCGGTACGATCGCAGGTGGAGAGCACCAGGGCCTGGTTAAATCCGGCGGCTTTCAGCGCCTGCAGCAGATCGCCATAGGCGGCTTCGTCCAGCAGCAGCTGTTCCCGGAGTTCGGCGGTGGCGCTGCGGTGACTGACGCCCACCGTGCGCAATTCCAGCCCAGCGGCGGCAGCCACGGCGCTATCGCCCGAAGGCGGCAAGCCGGCTCGCGAGCTGTTCCAGCGAAACCTGTTCCTGCGCGCCCGTGGTCATATCGCGCACCGTTGCGACGCCCTTGGCGATCTCGTCATCGCCCAGCAGTATGGCGGCGCGGGCATTGAGCTTGTTCGCCCGCTTCATCCGCTTGGCGAGGTTGCCGCTGAAGCCGAGATCGACGGCATAGCCTTCCGACCGCAGACTCTCGGTGATCCGCGCCGCCATATTGGCCGCGCCCTCGCCGATGGGAATCACGGCGATGGGATGGGGCGCTTCATTGCCTTCGGCCAGCATCATCGCGACTCGTTCAATGCCTGAGGCCCAGCCGACGCCCGGTGTCGATGGCCCGCCCATCATCTCCACCAGACCCGTCATAGCGGCCGCCGGCCATCACCGTCTTCTGCGCGCCCAGCTCCTGTGCCGTGAATTCGAAACAGGTGTGGCAGTAGTAATCGAGTCCGCGCACCAGCCGCGGATTGAGGGAGTAGCTGAATTCCCAGCGCATCGAGCCCAGACTTCACCGCATCGAAAAAGGCCCGGCTCGCCTCGTTTAGGTGGTCGGAATAGAGCGGCGCGTTGGCTACCAATTTCTGATCGCCCGGGTCCTTCGAATCGAGCACGCGCAGCGGATTACGCTCCAGGCGATCGAGACTTTCCTGCGACAGGCTCGACTTGTGACTGCCGAGATAGTCGACGAGAACTTTTCGATATCCCTGGCGGCTCTCATTGTCGCCGAGGGTATTGAGCTCCAGCACCGTGCGGTCGAGCACGCCGAGCTGGCGCAGGATCGCCGCACCCACGGCGAGAATCTCCACATCGCCCTGGGGATGTGCCACGCCCAGCAATTCCACGCCGGTCTGATGGAACTGGCGCATGCGGCCCTTCTGCGGCCGCTCATAGCGGAACATCGGCCCGTGGTAGAAATACTTCAGCGGCAGGTCCTGGCTCAGCCCTTCGGAAATCAGCGCGCGGGCGAAGCTGGCCGTGCCTTCCGGCCGCAGGGTCAGCTGTTCGCCGCCGCGGTCGGTGAAGCTGTACATCTCCTTGGTGACGATGTCGGAGGTATCGCCGAGTGTGCGCTTGAACACTTCGGAGAATTCGAAGATCGGCGTCTGCGCTTCCAGATAGCCATAGCGCTCCGCCACCGCGCGCGCGGTGTCGATGACGCGCCGATGCTTGCGCATCTCCTCGGGCAAAATGTCATGCGTGCCGCGAACCGGCTGCAAGGACGACAAGCGAAACCTCCGAAGTTCGGAAATCTAGGAGGCGGCCCGGACGGGCTCGGCCTGCTCCGCGGCTTTCTTCGCGGCTTCGAGTTCCGCCGCCTTCTTCTCCACCAGCTCCACCAGATGGTCGACGATCTTGCCGTCCTTCAGGCGATGATGGGGCTGGCCGGCGATATAGACCTGGTGGGTGTTGTTGCCGCCGCCGGTGAAGCCGATGTCGGTTTCGCGGGCCTCGCCTGGGCCATTCACCACGCAGCCGATCACCGAAACCGTCATGGGCGTGGTGATATGGGCGAGAGCCTTCTCCAGCACTTCGACGGTGCGGATGACGTCGAACTGCTGCCGCGCGCAGGACGGGCAGGCGATGACATTGACGCCGCGATGGCGGAGGTCAAGGCCCTTCAGGATCTCGAAGCCGGCGCGGATCTCTTCCTCTGGCTCGGCCGACAGCGAGACACGCACGGTGTCGCCGATGCCCGACCAGAGCAGCATGCCCAGGCCGATGGAGGATTTCACCGTGCCCGTGCGCAAGCCGCCGGCTTCGGTGATACCGATATGCAGCGGGTAGTCGCAGGCGTCGGCCAGGCCCTGATAGGCGGCGACGGCGAGGAACACGTCGGACGCCTTCACGCTGATCTTGAATTCGCGGAAGTCGTTGTCCTCGAGAATCTTGGCGTGGGTCAGGGCGCTCTCGACCATCGCCTCCGGACAGGGCTCGCCATACTTCTCCAGCAGGTCCTTCTCCAGGCTGCCGGCATTAACGCCGATGCGCATGGAGCAGCCATAGTCCTTCGCCGCCTTCACCACTTCCTTGACCCGCTCGGCCGAGCCGATATTGCCGGGATTGATGCGCAGGCAGGCAGCGCCCGCCTGGGCCGCCTCGATGGCGCGCTTATAGTGGAAATGGATGTCGGCCACGATCGGCACCTGGGCCTCGCGGACGATCTGCTTCAGGCCCTTGGTGGACTCCTCGTCCGGGCAGGAGACGCGGATGATGTCGGCACCCGCCGCCTCGATCCGGCGGATCTGCTCGATCGTCGCCTTTGGATCGGCGGTCAGGGTGTTGGTCATCGACTGCACGGTGATCGGTGCATCGCCGCCCACCAGCACATTGCCGACGCGGATCTGGCGGCTCTTCCGCCTGGAAATGTCGCGATAAGCGCGAACGGACATCGGTCATCCTATCCCGCCCCGGTTCGGCCCGGGGCAAAAAATGCTGAAATCAGGGATACTTAAAGAGCAAATTGCCCAACCTGCTGCCGATGTCAAGCAATGGCGGCCAAGCTATTGAGGTATCGCGGTTCCCGCCTTGAGCTTTTCCGGGTCCAGCTCCACGTCCCGGCGCACCTTGCCGGGCTCGCCCAAGGGGGCGATGGCGGCCCCATCCACCAGGATATCCATGCCGCCGGCATTGCCGGTGATCATTTTCAGGCCGGCCTCATCGGGCACGTCATAGCCCTCTCCAGCGTTCAGGACCCGGTTGAACACGGTACGGCCGTTGTGGTCGGTGATCTTGATCCAGGTATCCAGCCGGGCGGTGATATGGATCCGGGTGGCTGTGAAAGGAGCTGCGGCCTGCTGCGGGACGGCCGGTTCGGTGGTTTCAGGCGCCGCCGGCAGGGTGGGAGCCGAGGGGATCACGCTGCCGGTTTGGGCGTTTTGCGACGAATCGGAGGCGGCCGGAGCCATGGCAGCAGCCGGCGCAGATGCTGTGCCGGTCGCGTCGGTTCCGGGTGCCGGTGGCGTTGTCCCATCGGCGACCGTGGGTGCTTGCGGCGGAGCCGCCGGTGCGGTGGCATCCGTCCCGGCCGTCGTGGATGGCTCGGGTTGGACGGTCGGCGTGCCGGGTGCAGCCGGCGCGGCGGCCGGTGCCGCGGGAACGGCCGCCGTCGGCGCTGGGGCGGTTGCCTCGGGCGCCGTCGCGGCAGGGGCGGCAGGCGGCTGGGTGATCACGCCGCCATCGGCAGCCGTCGCCGCGGGCGGCACAGTCTCGGGGGCCGTCGCGGGCGGCGTCTCGGTCGCCGAGGCCTCAGGCGGCACGAGGTCGGTTTCCGACGAACCACCATCGGTCGCGCTCGGCAGCGGCTCCGGCGCCATGATGGTGGACAGGGTGGAGCCGGTGGTTGCCCCCTCCCCGTCTGTTGGCGGTTCCGTGGAGGTTTGTGGCTCGGCGGCGGGTTCCGCTGGTGCCGCTTCCGGCGCAGCGGCTGATGGCGGCGCGGTATTCGGGGCCGGCGGCGCCTCGGCCGCAGCACCACTCTGGCTTGAACCGGCCGACGGCGCCACACCGGCCTCCGGCGCGTTGATCAGCCGGTCCGGCACTTCCTGAACCGTCGCGATGTCGGCCTGATCGGTGCTCGAGAGGTAGTACCAGGTGCCATAGCCGATGCCGATGCCGATCACCGACAGCAGCAGGATCGCGGCCGGCGGGATGGTGCCCTCGGCGGTGATGGCCGGGAAGATCAGCCGGGTGCGGCCATGGATGCGGGCCACCTCCTCGCGGAACCGGCGCACGATATCGGCGCCATCCAGCTCCAGATAGTCGGCATAGCTGCGCACGAACCCGACGGCATAGGTGGATCCCGGCAGGTCCTTGTAGCGGCCATCCTCGATCGCCTCGAGATAGGCCAGGCGGATGCGCAGCTGGTTGGCGACGGACTGCAGCTCCAGCCCCCGGCGCTCGCGATTCAAGCGCAGGATATCGCCGACACCCAACTCAATTGACGCACCCAGAGGAGACACTTCGGTAACCCCTCTCTGCGGCAGGAAATGCAAACCTCGTTTGGCCATTGCGTCAGTTCATACTTTTGTCGTTGCGATCTTTTTTGCGCGGTCCCGCGATCCAGTCCCTCAGCGGCCTCGACAATCGGCCAGCCCGCGCCGGAGTTCAAGACCGCTGACGAACCAAAAACCGGGTGGAACTTATGGTAAATAGCGACTTTTCCGCGACTTAGCCGATCATCACCCCGTGATCCCGGGCAAAGGCCGCCAGCTTGGCCCGCATGCCGCCGCCGCCGCGGCTCATCACATCCATCACATAGGGTGTCAGGAGCGAAAGATCGATACTGCGAATCATCTGCCGCACCGGGCCAATGGAGGGTGCCGCCATGGACAGGCTGCGGAAGCCGATGGCCAGCAGCGCCATGGCATCCACGGGATTCCCCGCCATCTCGCCGCAGAGGCTGAGCGGCACGCCGGCCGGCCTGGCATGGCCGGTCAGCCGCCGCAGCAGCTCCAGCATGGCCGGCGACAGGTTGTCATAGCGGCCCGAGAGGCGGGCGCTGCCGCGGTCGCTGGCGAACAGGAACTGGCGCAGATCGTTGCTGCCAATGGAGAGAAAGTCGACCCGCTTCAAGAGGGCGTCCATCTGGAAGGCCAGCGCCGGCACCTCGAACATGGCGCCGATCTTGACCGAAGACGGCGCGCTGTCGCCGTTGCGCTCCAGCCGCGCCCGCTCCAATTCCACCAGCCGCCGCGCGGCATCGAACTCCGTCACCTCGGTGATCATCGGGAACATGATGTGGAGGTCGCGGCCGGCGGCGGCGGCGAGCAGCGCGCGGATCTGCTGGCGCAGCATCAGCGGCCGGTCCAGCCCAATGCGGATGGCGCGCCAGCCCATGGCCGGATTCTCTTCCGCCGCAGCCCGCCAGTAGGGCAGCACCTTGTCGCCGCCCACATCCAGGGTGCGGAACACCACCGGCTTGCCGCCGGCCTGGTTGAGCACGCGGCGGTAGATCTCGGTCTGGGTGGCCACGTCAGGAAATTCTTCCCGCACCATGAACGGGATCTCGGTACGGTAGAGGCCGATGCCGTCGGCGCCGCTGTCGGCCAGATGGGGCAGATCGATCAGCAGGCCGGCATTGATGTTGAGCGAGATTTTCGTGCCATCCAGCGTCACCGCAGGCAGGTCGCGGGTAGCCGCGAACATGGCGCGCCGCTGGGCCCGGACCTGCATGGCTTCGGTCACGCGGTTGCGGATGTCGTCGGCGGGGCGGACAAAGATCTGGCCGTTGTCGGCGTCCAGCACCAGGGTGTCGCCAGGCTCCACCCGCCGCAGCAGGCCCTCGACCCGGCCGATGACAGGGATATCCAGCGCCCGCGCCACGATCGCCACGTGGGATGTGGGGGAACCCTCCTCCATGATCACGCCGCGCAATCGCCGGCGGTCGTAATCCAGCAATTCCGCCGGCCCCATGTTGCGCGCCACCAGGATGGTGTCCTCGGGCATCGTCTGCGGCGTCGGGGAATCGCCCACCAGATGGCGGATCAGCCGGTTGGCCAGATCCTCGAAATCATGGATGCGCTCCCTGAGATAGGGATCGACGATCTGCTCCATGCGGCCGCGCATGTCGTCTTTCACTTTTTGCGTCGCCGCCTCGGCGGTGAGGCCGGTGTCGATCAGTTCGGTGATGCGGCTGAGCCAGCCGCGATCCTCGGCGAACATGCGGTAGGTCTCCAGCACGTCGCGATGCTCGCCGCCGACGGCGACATCGGGCGAGGCCAGCATGTCATCCAGCGCCGTCTGCATGCCGTCGACCGCCGCGCGAAAGCGCTGCTGCTCCTGGCGCGGATCGTCGGCCACCATCTGCTTCAGCAGGATGCGCGGCTCGTGCAGCAGCGCCTGACCCATGGAGAGCCCGGCATTCAGCGGCGTGCCTTCGAGGCGCGTCGGCAACAGGCCGATGCCCTCGCTGCTCTGCAACTCGTCCTTCGCCACCAGCTCGCCGCCGGCCACCAGCTCGGCCAGCACCGTGGCGACGGTCTCGAGGGTCTCCATCTCCTCGTCGGTGTATTGCCGGGGCGTGCGGTTCTGCACGACAAGCACGCCGAGCACGCGGCCGCTGCGCAGGATCGGCACGCCCATCAGGGAGTGGTAGATCTCCTCGCCCGTCTCCGGGCGGTAGGCGAAATTCGGATGGGACTGCGCCTCGGCCAGGGCCAGCGGCCGCTGGTTGGCGGCGATATCGCCAACCAGGCCCTCGCCCACCCGCAGACGCGTCTTGTGCACCGCCTCGGCCTTCAGGCCCTTGGTGGCGAACAGCTCCAGCACCTCGCCAGGACGCATGATGTAGGCGGAGCAGACCTCCGTCACCAGCTCGCCGGCGATCAGCGTGACAATCTTGGCAAGACGGTCCTGGGCGCTGCCGCCTCCCGCCATGACATCGCGCAGACGACGGAGGAGCAGGCGGGAAACCGAGATCCCACCCGGCTGTGGCATCAGCCGGCGACCTCTATCCGGGGACGCGGTTTTTCGGCGCTGACCACATGGGCGCGTTCCGCCAGGGCGGCGACCGCCTGGTCCACCAGTTCGGCCAGGATTTCCTTCACCGGCTGCTCGGCAGTGACCATGCCCACGCTCTGGCCGGCCATCAGGGAGCCATTCTCCACATCGCCGTCGATGACCGCGCGGCGCAGGGCGCCGGCCCAGAAATGCTCGATCTCCAGCTGCGCCGCCTTCTGCTCGATCTCGCCGCGATCGACGCGGCCGATCATCTCGCGCTGGTATTCGGTGAAGCGCCGCGTGCCGTTGTTGTTGAGGGCGCGGACGGGAATCACCGGGAAGCGCGGATCGAGCTGCACCGACGGCGTCGCATCCCGGGCGGCGGCGCGCAGGAAGGCCTGCTTGAACTTGGGATGGGCGATGGATTCCGTAGCGCAGACGAAGCGGGTGCCGAGCTGGCAGCCGGACGCGCCCATTTCCAGATAGCTGACGATCGCCTCGCCGCGGCCGATGCCGCCGGCCACGAACACCGGCACCTCGCGGATCATCGGCAGGATTTCCTGGGCCAGGACGCTGGTGGAAACCGGGCCGATATGACCGCCCGCCTCCATGCCCTCGATGACGATGGCGTCGACGCCGGAACGCAGCAGCTTCTTGGCGATCACCAGCGCCGGGGCGAAGCACATCACCTTGGCGCCTTGCTTGATGCGGGCGATGGCGGCGCCTGGCGGCAGGCCGCCGGCCAGCACGATATGGCCGACCTTATGGTCCAGGCAGACCTCCACCAGTTCCAGCAATTGCGGATGGAGGGTGATCAGATTGACGCCGAACGGGCGGCTGGTCATGGCCCGGGTGGCGGCGATCTCCTTCGACAGCAGGTCCGGCGACATGGAGCCGGAGGCGATGACGCCAAAGCCGCCGGCATTGGACAATGCTGACACAAGGTTGCGTTCTGACACCCAAGTCATGGCGCCGCCCATGATGGCGAGCTCGGACCCGAGGAAGCGCCGGCCGCGCTCCCAAAGCTTGTCCAGATGGTCGCGGGCGGCGCGCCGGTTCATCGGCTCAGGCCGCGTCCAGACCGTAGGCCGTGTGCAGGCTGCGCACGGCAAGCTCGGTGTATTCCTCGGCGATCAGCACACTCACCTTGATCTCGGAGGTGGAGATGACCTGAATATTGATCCCCTTTTCCGCCAGCGTCTTGAACATTCGCTGGGCGACGCCCGCATGGCTGCGCATGCCCACGCCGATGACCGAGACCTTCACCACATTGGCGTCCGGCCGCAGCTCGGCGAATTTCAGCGTGGCGTGGTTGTCGTTGAGCACCTTCATGGCGCGGTCGAGATCGGCCTTGGTCACGGTGAAGGTGAGATCGGTGGTCTCGCCGCCCTGGGACACGTTCTGCACGATCATGTCCACGTTGATATTAGCGTCAGACAGCGGCCCAAAGATCGCCGCAGCTACGCCGGGGCGGTCCGGCACGCGGGTCAGCGTGATCTTTGCTTCGTCGCGGCTATAAGCGATGCCGCTTACCATTTCCTGTTCCAAGATCTCTTCCTCATCGACGACGAGCGTGCCGGGATTGTCGTTGAAGCTCGACAGCACCTGCAGCCGGACGCCATGCTTCATCGCCATCTCGACCGAGCGGATCTGCAGCACCTTGGCGCCGAGAGAGGCCATCTCCAGCATCTCTTCATAGGTGATCTTATCGAGCTTGCGGGCCTTCGCAACGATACGGGGATCGCTGGTGTAGACACCATCCACATCGGTGAAAATGTCGCAGCGGTCGGCCTGCAGCGCCGCCGCCAGCGCCACCGCCGACGTATCGGAGCCGCCGCGGCCCAGGGTGGTCACGCGGTTGTCCGGGCCGAAGCCCTGGAAGCCCGCCACCACGGCCACCTGGCCCTCGCCGAAGCGCCGTTCGATCTCCGCCGTCTCGATCTTCTGAATGCGCGCCTTGCCATGGGCGTCGTCGGTGCGGACCGGAATCTGCCAGCCCAGCCACGATCTCGCGGAAACGCCCAGCTCCTGCAGCGCCAGCGCCGTCAGGCCGCTGGTCACCTGCTCGCCGGCCGCCACCACCACGTCATATTCGCGGGCGTCATGGAGCGGCGCGATGGCCCGGGTCCAGTCGACGAGCTGGTTGGTGGCGCCGGCCATGGCCGACACCACGACGGCGACTTCGGCGCCGCCATCCACCTCGCGCTTGACCCGTTGGGCCACGGCCTTGATGCGCTCGGGATCGGCCACCGACGTGCCGCCGAACTTCATCACAATCCGCGGCTTGCGCGGCTGTTTGGACATCAACTCCTCGCCTGATTCCGTTGGAGTCGCTGACGGTGCGACGAACCGCCCTGGCACCCCCGCGGTTGCCGTCCGAGCGGCGCGTATCCATACTCATTCGAGATGGCCGAAGCAAGGCGACTGCAGCGCCGTTAACGGCTCCTAACCGACGGATTTGTCATGAATTCAGCCGCAGAAATGGACCGCAACGCCGCCGGTGCCACGGTCGATCCGGCCGAACTGGAGAAATTCGCCCGCATGGCGGAATCCTGGTGGGATCCCCGGGGCAAATTCCGGCCGCTGCACCAGGTCAACCCGACGCGGATCGCCTTCATCCGCGACAGTCTGGCCAAGCGTCTGGGACGCGACCCCTTGGCGCCCCGGCCGCTGGAGGGTCTGCGGCTGCTGGATATCGGCTGCGGCGGCGGGCTGCTGTCGGAGCCGATGACGCGGCTGGGCGCCAAGGTCACGGGCATCGACCCGACGGCCAAGAATATCGGCATCGCCCGCCTGCATGCAGAGCAATCGGGCCTCGCCATCGATTACCGGGTGGAAACCGCAGAAGACCTGGCCGCCGCCGGCGAGACCTTCGACGTGGTGCTGAACATGGAGGTGGTGGAGCATGTCGCCGACCTCGACGCCTTCATCGCCGATTGCTGCCGGCTGCTGACGGACCGGGGCGTGATGTTCGTCGCCACCCTCAACCGGACGCCGAAATCATTCCTGTTCGCCATCGTCGGCGCCGAATACGTCCTGCGCTGGCTGCCCCGCGGCACCCATGAATGGCGCAAATTCGTGCGCCCGTCGGAACTGGCGGCGGCGGCGCGCCGGGCGGACGCCGAAATCGGCAGCCTGACCGGCGTGAGCTACGACCCGCTGCGGGACAGCTGGGGCCTGAGCCGCGATCTGGAGGTCAACTACATGGCCACCGTGGCCCGCGCCGCCGCCTGACCCGCGTCAGGCGAGATCCAGATTTCCCTCGATCATCGCCTGCACGACGTTGGTCAGCATCACGTTCTGCAGCACCGCCACATCGACGAAGCTGACGCCGTTGGCCACCCCATCGGCATCGACCCTGACGGTGGTATCGCCACCGGCATTGACGAACTGCACGAAATCGTTCGGGTCGCTCTGGCCGGGATTGAAGTTGTCCAGGAGATCGGACAGGTCCAGCACATCGCCGCCGACGCCGATCTGGAAATCGGTGATCTCTTCCACGCCATCATTGACGATATTGATCTGGAACCGGTCCTGGCCCGCGCCACCGGTCAGCGTGTCGGTGCCGAAGCCGGCGGTCAGCGTGTCATTGCCGCCGGCGCCATCGAGGCTGTTGTCGCCGATCAAGGCACCGATGATGCTGTTGCCGAGATCGTTGCCGGTGCCGTCGACGGAACCCAGCAGAGTCAAGTTCTCCACATTATCATCCAGCGTGTGGTTCACCGAGGCGATGACGGTATCGGTGCCCTGGTTCGCCGCCTCGACCACGTCATCGACACCGCTGTCGACAATATAAGTATCGTCGTTCTTGCCGCCGGCCAGATCATCGCCGCCCGCACCGCCATCCAGCGTGTCGTTGCCATTGCCGCCGAACAGGCTGTCGACGCCGATGCCGCCATCGAGCGCGTCATTGCCGTCGCCGCCATCCAGCGTGTCATTGCCGGCATCGCCGTCCAGTTCGTCATTCCCGGCCAGGCCCGCCAGCTTGTTCGCCGAGCCGTTGCCGGTGATGACATTTGCCAATCCGTTGCCGGTGCCATCTGCAGCCATGCCCATCAGAGTCAGGTTTTCCAGATTGGCGCCGAGCGTGTAGGACGCGACGAGGCTCAACACCTCGTCGGTGCCCTGGTTCGCCAACTCGGTGATCTTGTCGCCGGCGACTTCAACGCCGTAGGTGTCGTTGCCCAGGCCGCCGGCCAAGCTGTCGCTGCCTGCGCCGCCATCCAGATAGTCATCGCCCCCGCCGGCCGAGATCGTGTCGTTGCCGGTGTTGCCGTCGAAGGCATTGTCGCCATCATTGCCGGTGATGACATTGTTCAACGCATTGCCGATGCCGCTGAACGCCGCACCCAGGAGCTGCAGGTTCTCCACCTCCGCCGCCATTGCATAGCTGTTGGCGGTGGACTGCACCGTGTCCTTGCCCTCACCCGCCAGCTCTTCGACTACATCGAAGAAATCATCGACGAGATAAAGATCGTTGCCGAGGCCGCCGGTGAGAGTATCGACATCGCTGCCGCCGTCGAGTGTGTCGTTGCCGGCAAGGCCGGTCAGCTCGTTCTTTCCGCTATTGCCGGTGATCTTGTTAGCGGCGGCGCTACCGTCGCCGTCGAGATCGGTGGCGCCCATCAAGGTCAGGTTCTCCACGTTCGCCACCGCGGCAAGATCGAACGAGATCGTGCTCAGCACCGTGTCGCCGCCCTGGCCGGCCAGCTCGGAGACCTTGTCGCCGGCGTTGTCGACGATGAAGATGTCGTTGCCGGCGCCGCCGATCAGGCTGTCGCCGCCGGTGCCGCCGTCGAGATAGTCGTTGCCGGCGCCGCCATTGAGCGTATCGATGCCGTTGTCGCCGAACAGGTAGTCATTGCCGTCGCCGGCCGCGAGCGTGTTGGCGGCGGCATTGCCTGCAATGATGTTGTCGAGAGCGTTGCCGGTGCCTTTTGTCGCCGCGCCGGTGAGCTGCAGCACTTCCAGATTGGCGCCGAGCGTATAGTCGAATGAGGCGATGACGGTGTCGGTGCCCTGTCCCGCCAGCTCGGTGATCTTGTCGGCCGCCGCCTCGATCTCGTAGGTGTCGTTGCCCTTGCCGCCGGCCAAGACGTCCGCATCGCCGGCGCCATCGAGGCTGTCATCGCCGTCGCCGCCGAGCAGCGTGTCCTTGCCGGTGGAGCCGAACAGCTTGTCATTCCCGGTGCCGCCATCGAGGCTGTCATCGTCGCTGCCGCCATCCAGCACGTCATCGCCGATGCCGCCCAGAATGGTGTCGTTGCCTTGCACGCCGGCCAGGTCATTGTCGCCGGAACTGCCGGTGATCTTGTTGTCCAACGCATTGCCGACGCCAGTGATGGCCGAGAAGGCGCTCAAGGTCAGGTTCTCGATATTGACATTGTAGCTGTCGATGCTGGTGAAACCGAGACTGCTGACGAGGGTGTCGTCGCCTTCATCTGCCTGTTCCGTGACCTCGTCGGCGATGTCCCTGATGTAGTAGCTGTCATCGCCCGCGCCGCCGGTCATGCTGTCCTTGCCTTCGCCGCCGATCAGCGTGTCGTTGCCGTCAAAGCCCCAGAGGTCATTGTCGTTGGCGTTGCCGTCGATGAGATTGCCGAGGCTGTTGCCCTTGGCGGCAATCGCCGCGCCCTCATGGAGGTTGATGTCTTCGACGTTGTCCGCCAGCGAATTGATCGAGACATCACCGAAGACGATATCCCGGCCCTGTCCGGCGACTTCCACAATCGTGTCGCTGGCATCATCCAGCGTGTAGGCATCGTCGCCCACGCCGCCGGCCAGCGTGTCGGCGCCGTCTTCGCCATGCAGACTGTCATTGCCGGCGCCGCCAGTCAGGCTGTCATTGTCCTTGCCGCCGAAGAGGTAGTCGTCATCAGCGCCGCCATCGACCGTGTCGTTGCCGTCTTCGCCTTCGAGCCAATCCGATCCCGCGCCGCCGGCGAGCTTGTTATTGCCACTGTTGCCAAAGATGTAGTTGTCCAGACTGTTGCCGGTGCCATCGATCGCTGCACCACCCAGCAGCGTCAGCCGCTCCAGGTTTGCGCCCAAGGTGTAGGTGATGAAGGATTCGACCCGATCGTCGTCGCCGCCATTGGCGGCCTCAGAGATCTTATCGCCGGCCTCATCGATCACGTAGAGATCGTTGCCGGCGCCGCCCGCCATCGAGTCGGCATCGGAGCCGCCATCGAGCGTATCGCGGTCCTCGCCGCCGATCAGCGAGTCGTTGTCGCTGCTGCCCAGCAGATGGTCGTCGCCTTTGCCGCCGTCGATGGTGTCATTGCCGCTGGCGCCGTTCAGGACGTTGTCGCCGTCATTGCCGGTGATGAGATTGCCGAGGATGTTGCCGCTGGCCGTCGTCGCGGCTGGCCAACAGCACCAGGTTCTCGACATTGCTTGCCAGGGCATAGCCGGCATTGCCCCAGAGCTGCACCGTATCCTTTCCCTCGTTCAGCAGCTCCTGGACGTCGTCGCCGGCATCCTCGACCATGTAGATATCGTTGCCCGCACCGCCGGCCATGGTGTCGTCGCCGCCCAATCCGCGCAGCGAGTCATTGCCGGCGAAGCCGTTCAGCTCGTTGTCTTTCGCATTGCCGAGGATGTCGTTGGCGAGCGCGTTGCCGCTGCCGGTGATCGCGTTGCTATAGAGGTTCAGGTTTTCCACGCCATCGGTCAATTGGTAGTCGACGGTGCTGAAGACATGATCGTCGCCCTGGCCGCCCACTTCGACCACGTCGTCGCCGGCGTCATCGACGTGGTAGTGATCGTTGCCGGCGCCGCCGACCATTGTGTCGGCGCCGGCATTACCATCGATGCTGTCGTCGCCGGCGCCGCCGATCAGGCTGTCGTCACCGCTTTGCCCGCTCAGCACATCATTACCGGCGGCGCCATTCAGGGTGCTCGCCAGTGCGCCGCCGGTCATGTAGTTATGCAGCGCATTGCCGGTGCCCTTGGTGGCAAAGCCCGTCAGCACCAGGTCTTCCACGTTGGCGCCCAAAGTGTAGTCGACAGCGGATTGAACTTCGTCATTACCGTAGACGGCGCCCTCGCTCACCTTGTCGCCCGCGGTATTGACGATGTAGGTGTCGCTGCCTTCGCCGCCGGCCATCGAGTCGTCGCCGCTGCCACCGTCGAGCAGATCTAGGCCATCGCCGCCGGAGATCGTGTCGTTGCCGCCGAAGCCATAGAGCTTGTTCCAACCGTCATTGCCGGTGATGACGTTTGCCAGGCCATTGCCGGCGCCGTCATCGGCTCCCTCGAGGAGCGTCAGGTTCTCAACTTCTGCCGCCAGGGTGTAGGCGGCGGCGCTGCTCTGAACCGTGTCCTTGCCTTCGCCGGCGATCTCCACGACGTCGTCGCCTTCCTCGTCGACGATAAAGACATCGTTGCCGACGCCGCCGGTCAGACTGTCCGCGCCGGCATCGCCATCGAGCGTGTCATTGCCCGCATCACCCTCGAGCTTGTTGTCCTTGCCGTTGCCGGAGATCGCATTGGCGAGGGCGTTGCCGGTGCCAGAGATGGCGTTTTCCGTCAGCGCCAGATTTTCCACATTATCGGCGAGTTCGTGATTGACGCCGCTGAGCACCGTGTCGGTGCCCTGGCCGCCCATCTCCTGGACCACCGTGCCGACGGCTTCGATGAAGTAGAAATCGTCGCCCGCGCCGCCGGCCAGCGTGTTCAAGCCGGCCTCGCCGCTGAGAATATCGTCGCCGGTGCCGCCGATCAGGCTGTCATTGCCGTCACCGCCGAGGAGCTGATCGTTGCCGGCGCCGCCGTCGAGCGTATCGAAATGATCGAGGCCGAACAGGTTATCGTTGCCCGCGCCGCCGGCCATGCTGTCGTCGCCGTCGAAGCCGCCGAGCACGTCGTTCAATGCCGTGCCGGTCATCGTGTCGGCGGCATTGAACACGGCCTCAAGAAACGCCTGATCGTCGGTCGCGTCCAGGGCGCCGAGCAGCGTGATGACCGGCAGGGCCAAGCCCGTGACCGTGAACTCGCTGCCGCCGGCGCTGACCCGGGTCCAGCCGGTGATGGTGCCACCAGTCAGGACACCGTCCGTGTAGATGAGATTGCCCGTGAACTGGTCATAGCTGGCGCCGCGCGTGATGCGGTAGGTGGTGGCGGTGGCCACCGTGACGGCCCCAGCGCTGATTTCGTTGAAGCTGAAACTATCGAGACTTGCCGCTTTGTTGCCGCCGACGAAAACAGCCATGACGCCCTCCAAAAGCACCGGGGTTCGGTTCCGGCTCTAGGTCGGGGCTTAGGTCGCGAGGGTTCAAAAAAGAGGCGAGCCGGCGGCGGCGCGATGTGACGGCCGTCACAGGCGGCACGTAACCGCTGGAAATCCCTGGGGATCGTTGACTTGAGGGTCGGAGGTTAGGACCTAGCTGTCCTGGCGCGGCAGCCAGGGGACGCGGGAGAATTTGACGCCCTCGTCATGGAGCTCCTTGGCTTCGTCATCGCTGGTCTCGCCATAGATGTCGCGCCGTTCGGTCTCGCCGTAATGGATGCGCCGGGCCTCTTCAGCGAACTTGTCGCCGACATAGTCGCAATTGGCCTCGATCTTGGCGCGCAATTCCGCGAGCTGCTGGCGGATCTCCCCATGCTCGGCGGCGACCGCCGGAACGCTGGATTTGGCGGCTTTGCCGATGCGCGGCGCCATCGGTGCCTTCTCGACCTTGCGGCTGCCGCAGGAGGGGCATGCGACCGCGCCCGCCTTGGCCTGCTTCTCGTAGGCGGCGCTGTTGGGGAACCACGCTTCGAAAACGTGGTCCCGGGTGCATTTGAGGTCGAACAGAATCATTGGCGGTCTTCCTGCACACCATATTCTCGGGCCGCATTCGTTAGGAGATTGCTAACGCGGCGCAGGCCTAGCACTCTGTTAACTTGAGTGCCAAAGCTTTGAAGTCAAGGAGTTTTCGGAATATGGGCCCTGAGCCCCTGCCGCCATCCCCCTGGGTGTTGCGCCATGCCGGGTTGGTTCCGGCCGGGCGGCCGGTCCTGGATCTGGCCTGCGGCGGTGGCCGGCATAGCCTGGTTTTTCTGGCCGGCGGGCACCCGGTGACTGCCGCGGACCGGGACCTGTCGGGCATCGGAGCGCTGGCGGCCCGGCCTGGACTGACCCTCCTGGAGCTCGATCTGGAGACCGGCGCGCCCTGGCCGTTCGGCGCCGGCAGCTTCGGCGGCGTGATCGTCACCAACTATCTGCACCGGCCGATCCTGGCCGACATCGTGGCGGCGGTGGAGCCGGGCGGCGCGCTGATCTACGAGACTTTTGCCGAGGGGAACGAGGCGTTCGGCAAGCCGACCAATCCGGATTTCCTGCTGCAGCCGGGCGAGTTGCTGGAGGCGGTGCGCGGCCGTCTGGAGGTGGTCGCCTATGAGCACCGGATCGTCAGCCAACCTCGAACGGCGAAAATCCAGCGGCTTGCCGCCGTGCGGCGGTGATGCGATGATTTTAACAGAACAGCTTGCGGATGCCCCTCCGTCACCCGATCTAGGCAGGCATCCGCCTTCCCAACCAACATAAAATTGCAGGAGGAAAAACCATGGCACTTCGTCTTGGCGATACCGCCCCGGATTTCGAGCAGGACTCCACTCAGGGCAAGATCAATTTCCACAAGTGGCTCGGCGACAGCTGGGGCATCCTGTTCTCCCACCCCAAGGATTTCACGCCGGTCTGCACCACCGAGCTGGGCTACATGGCCAAGCTGAAGCCGGAGTTCGACAAGCGGAACACCAAGATCATCGGCCTGTCCGTCGATCCCGTGGGCAACCATTCGAAATGGGCCAAGGACATCGAGGAGACGCAAGGCCATGCGGTGAACTATCCGCTGATCGGCGATTCCGATCTGCGCGTCGCCAAGGCCTATGACATGCTGCCGGCCGAAGCGGGCAACAGCTCCGAAGGCCGTACCCCCGCCGACAACGCCACCGTGCGCTCGGTCTTCGTCATCGGCCCGGACAAGAAGGTGAAGGCGTCGCTGACCTATCCCATGAGCACCGGCCGTAATTTCGACGAGGTGCTGCGCCTGCTGGATTCCTGCCAGCTCACGGCGAAGCACACCGTCGCCACGCCGGTGAACTGGAAGCAGGGCGAGGATGTGATCATCCCGCCGTCGGTCTCCGACGATGCGGCAAAGCAGAAATATCCGAATGGCTGGAAGACGCTGAAGCCCTACCTGCGGATCATCCCGCAGCCGCGCGGCTGAGACCGCGCAACCGAACCAGTCAAGGATTGCAGGGCCGGCGGGTGATCACCGCCGGCCTAATCCTGCGCTTCCATCGACTTGATGAAATCCTCGAGCCGCTTGCCTGGCTCGTCGACGAATTTGCGCTCGGACTCGGAGACGGTGGACACGCGATCCAGGCGGAAATTGCGAAAGTCATTGCGGGACTCGCACCAGGCGCCAAGCGTCCAGACCGAGCCCCAGAAATAGAGCGCGAGGGGCCGCACGCTGCGGTTCGAATTGGCGCCCTTGGCATCCACATATTCGAGCACCAGCACCCGATGATGGCCGATCGCCTGGCGGATCGTTTCCAGGGTCGCGCCGACGGCGGGATCGAAGCGGAATCCCGGGGCGAACAGCCGCGTCTTTTCCATCTCGTCGCGGCGTCCCGCCGGCAGGGCATTGGCGATCTTGACCAGCGCCGATCGGCCCGCATTTGCCAGCTGCGGCGAACCCCAGGCCTCGACGATGCGGGCCCCCGCCACCAGCGCTTCGACTTCATCGAACGTGAACATCAGCGGCGGCAGGTCATAGCCGGGCCGCAGGCGATAGCCGACGCCGGCCTCGCCATCGATAGGAACTCCGGAGAGCAGCAGATCCCGTACATCGCGATAGATCGTCCTCGGCGTGACTTCGAGCCATTCGGCAAGCTGGGCGGCCGTGGTGAGGCGCCGCGCCCGCAGATGCTGAACGATTTGGAACAGCCTGTCGGCGCGGCGCATCGATCCCGGCTCAGCTCATGGCGTGAAGGCCGACGCGGTTGCCTTCGGAATTGATGATCTGCGCGAAGCAGCCCATGCCCTCGGGCAAATCGGTGCGCGGCACGACGATCTTACCGCCGGCAGGCGTGACGCGTTTCAATACATCCTCAAGCACCGGATCGGCATTGAGATAGGCGACCGGTCCGTTCGCGCCGGGCTGGAAGCCGGGGCCCTGCATCAGACAGCCGCCGACTCCCGGCTCCTCATAGGGGAACACGCGCAGGTCTTGATTGCCGGCATTCTCGGGCCGCAATTTGGTCACGAGGATCGACTCATAGAACGCGGTGGCGCGCTTGAGGTCGGTGGCGGGAATCTCGAACCAGACGACGCGGCTGGCGCGTTTGGCGGATGGGGCGGTCATTTCAGGTCTCCTCCGGATGTTTGAACGGCTGTTTATGCCCCGTTCTTACAGACCTGCTGCTGACAGCATCTTGTCAGCAATGATTGCCGCCGTCGCGGATTTTTCAGCCGCCGGCCGCCTTGCGTACGGGGACCACCGGCAATTCCGGTCCCGTAAAGGGGCGGTCGTGGCGCAGCGCCGGGATCATGTTCCGGGCCTCCGTGACCTTCGCGGGATCGACATCGGCATAGATGATGCCGACATCCTCGCCGCCATCGGCCAGCACTTCGCCCCAGGGGGCGACGATCAGCGAATGACCATAGGTCTTGCGCCCTTCCGCATGCTCGCCGCATTGCGCCGGCGCGAAGACATAGCAGCCGGTCTCGATCGCCCGCGCCCGCAGCAGCACATGCCAGTGGGCCTGTCCCGTGGGTCGGGTGAAGGCCGCCGGCACCGTCAGGAAGCAGGCGCCAGCCTGCGCCAGGGCACGGTAGAGATAGGCAAAGCGCACGTCATAACAAACTGTCAGGCCGATCCGGCCCCAGGGCAGATCGGCGGTCACCGCGCGTTCGCCCGGCCGGAAGGTGGCTGACTCGCGATAGGTCTCGCCGTTGGTCAGATCCACGTCGAACATGTGAATCTTGTCATAGCGCGCGGCGATGCGCCCTTGAGGATCGAACAAGAAAGAACGGTTGGCGCAGGTATTGGCGTCCAGCTTCACCGACAGCGAGCCGATCAGCAGCCAGACCTTGAGCTCGGCGGCCAGTGCCTGGAATGCAGGCACGCCCGGATGCTCGGCCTCCGGCTTCGCCTTCTCCAGCTGCAACGCCCGTTGCGGCTCGATCCAGCCGGTGTTCTCCGGCGTGAGAATGAACTGCGCGCCGGCGGCCTTTGCCTCGCGGATCAACGCGCTGGCCGCGGCGATGTTCGGCGCGAGATCGCGGCCGGCATTGAGCTGAACGCAGGCAACCTTGAAGGCAGCGCTCATGATGCGGCCTGCAGCATCGGCGCCAGCTTGCCGTCTCGGTCCAGCGCATAGAGTTCGTCGCTGCCGCCGACATGATGGCCGTTGATGAAGATCTGCGGCACGGAGCGCCGGCCGCCGGCGCGGTCCATCATTTCCTTACGCTTGCTGCCATCCATCATGACATCGATCTCCGTGTAGCTTGCGCCCCGTTCCTGCAATAGCCGCTTGGCGCGGTGGCAATAGGGGCAGAACTGGGTGGTGTAGATCTCGACTTTCGCCATGGGCGGCCCGGACGCTGTGAACCTCGCCCTTAATAGGTGGCATGGGTCCGGCGGTTTGTCACCGGGGCCGCCAGGGGGACTAGGCGGCCGGCCGCACCACCCGAGCCAGGGTTAATACATCAACGGCTTGGGCGCCGCCGCGGCGGAGGGTGCGGGTGCAGGCGGCTACCGTGGCGCCGGTCGTGAAGACATCGTCCACCAGCAGGATCCGCTGCCCCTTGAGCCTGGCCGCATGGCGGGGATGAACCCGAAAGGCGCCGGTGACATTGCTCTCGCGGCCGGCAGCTCCCAGGCCGCCCTGGGATGGGGTGCGGCGGCGGCGGATCAGGAGATCCTGGACCGCCGGCTTGCCGGTCAGCCGAGCCAATTCCCGGGTCAGCAGCGCCGCCTGATTGTAGCGGCGGGCCAGCAGCCGGGACCAATGGAGAGGCACCGGCGCCAGCAGATCCGCATCGACAAGGAGTTCGGCGCCGGCCCGCTTCAACCAGGCGGCGAAAGCGGGTGCAGAGCCGGTGCGGTCGGCATGCTTGAAGCGCAGGATCAGCTCCTTGCTGGCATCGTCATAGCGCAGCACGCTGCGCGCGCGGGCGAAGTCAGGCGGCTCGCGCATGCAGCCGCCGCAGAGGGCGCCATTGCCCTGATGGAACTCGAAGGGAAAGCCGCAGCAGGCGCAACAGGGCGGATCGATGAAGCTGAGCTTGGTCCAGCAGGCAGGACACAAGGCACCGGCAGTATCCACCACGACGCCGCATTTCAAGCAGCGGGGCGGCAGGATCGCCGTCAGCACCCCCTGGGCAGACCGGCGCAGCAGCGGGCGCATCTGGGCGAAGACCATGGCGCCCATCGGACCCGGCGCTCACGGACCTGTCAACAGGCGGCGGTTGCTTCGGCGCTGGCAGTATCCCATATGGCAAAGGATCGAATTGTATCTGCCGTTGCGGAGAAAGCCTGCATGACCCGTCCGCTTGCCCGCCGCACCGCTCTGTTCTCCGCCGGCACCGCGCTGCTGGCGGCTTCGCCGGCCGCCCGTGCCGCGGCTCTCATCCCGACGCCGGAACAAACCCTCGGGCCGTTCTACCCGCCGGAGCTGCCGTTGGATCATGACAACGATCTCGTGCAGGTCACTGGCGAGTCGGCGCACGCACTAGGCCAGATCACCCATGTCTATGGCCGCGTGCTCGATCTCGATGGACAACCGATCGAAGGCGCCAAGGTGGAAATCTGGCAGTGCGACGCCAACGGGCGCTATCTCCATCCTCGCTCGGGCGGCAGCAGGCCCCGCGATGGCGGCTTCCAGGGCTATGGCCAGACCGCCAGCGCCGCCGATGGCGCCTACCGCTTCCGCACCATCAAGCCGGTCGCCTATCCCGGCCGGACGCCCCATATCCATTTCGCCATCAGCGGCGATGGCTATGAGCTGGTGACGCAGATGTATGTGGCGGGAGAGCCGCAGAACGACAGCGACGGCGTGCTCAACCGCATCGATCCGGCCGCGCGCGCCGGCGTGATCGTCGCGCTGATGCCTGATGATACGATCGAGACCGGAGCGCTGCGCGGGCAGTTCGACATCGTCATCGACCGCAGCGCCTGAGGTTTTCCGGCCGCCCTGGCCGTGGGATAGAAAGCGGCTGGGAGCATCCCGCTCCCGCTTCGCCTTTGTCCGGGAGTTTTCCGTGCGCGCCGCGATTTTCGAGAAGTTCAAAGCTCCCCTGGAAGTCCGCCAGGTTCCCGATCCGGCCTGCCCGGCCGATGGCGTGATCGTCCGGGTGAAGGCCTGCGGCGTCTGCCGGTCGGACTGGCATGCTTGGACCGGCGCGGATTCCGATGTCAGCGCGCCCCATGTGCCCGGCCATGAATTTGCCGGCGTGGTCGAGGAAGTGGGCAAGGAGTGCCGGCGGTTCAAAGCCGGCGACCGGGTGACGGCGCCCTTCATCCTCGCCTGCGGCGCCTGCCCCGATTGCCTGGGCGGCGACGCAACGGTCTGCAATCACCAGTTCGTTGTCGGCTTTTCCGGCTGGGGCGCCTTCGCCGAACGCATCGCCGTGCCGCGGGCGGATTTCAACCTGGTGCCGCTGCCGGAAAAGATGGATTTCGTCGATGCCGCCGGGATGGGTTGCCGGGTTACCACGTCGTTCCGCGCCCTCGTAGACCGCGCCAAGCTGCAGCCCGGCGAATGGCTGGCGGTGCATGGCTGCGGCGGTGTCGGTTTGTCGGCCGTGATGATCGGCGCGGCCATCGGCGCGCAGGTGCTGGCCATAGACGTGAATGAGGAAGCACTCCATCTGGCCAAGTCGCTTGGCGCAGGCGCATCGATCAATGCAAGGACGGCCGGCGATGTCGGGCAGGCCGCTCGCGACGTCACCGGCGGCGGCGCCCATGTATCGGTGGATGCGCTGGGCATCACCGAGACCTTCCACAATTCTATCCGTGGCCTGCGCAAGCTGGGGCGCCATGTGCAGATCGGCATGCCGCTGGGCCGTCATGCCGAGCCATCGGTGCCGCTACTGGAACTCGTCTATTCCCGACAAATCAGCATCATGGGCACGCGCGGAATCGCCGCCAGCCGTTTTCCGGCGCTGTTCGGCATGATCTCCAGCCTGCGGATCCAGCCGTCGCGATTGGTGACGCGGCAAATCTCCCTCGAGGAATCGGGAGCGGCTATTGCGGCAATGAACGGCTATACCGGCAGCGGCATCACCGTCATCGACCGGTTCTAGAACCGTGCTCCCATGACCGACTCGATGAACATCTTCGACCGGCGGCTCTCGCGGCTCCATCGCGACCGTGCGGCCGCGGGATTGGCGCAGCATGATTTCCTGCTGCGGGAAATCGCCGGAAGGCTCGTGGAACGGCTGGATGTGGTGAACAAGAGCTTCCCCTTGGTGCTCGATCTCGGCTGCCATGGTGGCGAGATGGCTGCGGCGATCGAGGGGCGCAAGGGTATCGAGCTGCTGGTGCAATGCGACAGCTCCTTCGCCATGGCGCGGCAGGCGGCGCGCAACGGGAAGCCGAGCCTGACGGCAGCCGAGGACCTCCTGCCCTTCGCGCCGGAGTCGTTCAACCTCGCCCTGAGCAATCTCAGCCTGCATTGGGTGAACGATCTGCCCGGCTGCCTGCTGCAGATCCGGCAGGCGCTGAAACCCGACGGGTTGTTCCTGGCAGCGATGCTCGGCGGCGCCACCCTGCAGGAACTGCGGGACGTGCTGATGGAGGCGGAGCTGGCCGTCCATGGCGGCGCCGGTCCGCGGGTCTCGCCCTTTGTCGATCTCAGGGACGCCGGCGGCCTGTTGCAGCGGGCCGGGTTCGCCCTGCCGGTGGCCGATTCCGACAAGCTGACCGTGACCTACGCGGATCTGCCGGCGTTGCTGCGCGATCTCAGGGGCATGGGTGAGACCAATGCGTTACTGGCGCGGCCTGGCAGGCTACTAACCCGCGCCGTGCTGGCCCAGGCCGACGACCTCTACCGCCGCCGCCATACAGACAGCGAGGGCAGGCTGACGGCGACATTCCAAGTGATCTATCTGACGGGATGGGCGCCCCATGAGGGGCAGCAGAAGGCGCTGCGTCCGGGTAGCGCCAAATCCAGGCTGTCCGATGCGCTTGGCGCTCTGGAGATCAAGGCCGGCGACAAGACAGGGCCGGCCTGAGGGCGCTAGCCCCGCTGGTGCCGCAAATGCCGCAGGCGGTCGCGGCGCAGCCGCGCGTGATCCACTTCGCTGACCACGCCCAGGCTGACCACGGGCGAGAACGGCCCGACGGCGGCACCCAGGGATTCGTTGGTGATGGAGGCGATCATGCGCGCGGCAAAATTGTTGGCGCGCTCCAGGAAGGCCTGCCAGCTTTCCTCGCGGGCCTTGGGTTCGACTTCCCAGCCATGGACGAGAGTCCGGCCGGCGGTCTCGTCGGCGTGGTTGACCATCCAGATATCGCCGCGCAGTACCGCGCACCATTGGCTGTCGAAATAGCCGGTCAGCCGCAGCGCCTCTTCCGGCGAGACCATGCAGGGGGCGTCATCGCCGTGCCCGCCATCCTCGCGATTGGAAGCCAGAAAATGCCGTGTAAGTTTTTTCTTCGCCGCACTCATTTTACATCCCCATCATCATCAAGCTTTCATGGGCCTGTCACGGTTAATAGATCATGAAGAGATCGGCGGTCGATGTGAGCGCAATCACAAGAAACTCCAGGAAGCGCCAGAAAAGGCGGCAAAAAATGTGAGCGGCATCACATATCGGCGAAACAACACCACCGGGGACGGAATCGGCGGCGCCTACAGGAAATCGCGAATCATCGCCACCAGCGGCTTGTCGGCCGGCGGCATCGGATACTCAGCCAGACGCTGCGGCATCACCCATACCGTCTCCTGCCCTTCCTGCGGCGTGACAATTCCGTTCCAGCGGCGGCAGACATAGAGCGGCATCAGCAGATGGAATTTCTCGTAGCGATGTGACGCGAAGGTGAAGGGCGCGAGACAAGCTTCCGTCACGTCGATCGCCAACTCTTCCTTCAGTTCGCGAATCAGCGCGGCCTCCGGCGTTTCGCCGGCATGAATTTTTCCACCGGGAAATTCCCACAAGCCGGCCATCTGTTTCCCGGGCGGACGCCGCGCCAGCAGCACGCGGCCATCGGTGTCGATCAAGGCAACAGCGGCGACCAGCAGCGTTGGCAAGGGCGCCGAAGCACCGGCTTGCATCTGTTCCCAGGTCGCGCGATCGAGCTCGCGGAGTTCGACAAACATGTCGCCATCGCGCGCGGGCGCCGGCCGGTTCGCTTCGCCGACTTTGCGGAAGCCGGCTTTCTCCTGCACGCGGATCGAGCCGATATTGGCCGGCATCGCGGCGGAGGTCAGCTTGCTGAGCGCCAGTGTCTTGAATGCGTGCGCGATGTAAGCCTGCAGCGCCTCGGTCGCGTAGCCTTTGCCCCACATCGGCTTGGCCATCCAATAGCCGAACTCGCCGCTGCGGCCGTCCTCGTCGAGCCGGA
Source organism: uncultured Alphaproteobacteria bacterium (assembly GCA_963816235.1). Classification (GTDB taxonomy): domain Bacteria; phylum Pseudomonadota; class Alphaproteobacteria; order Dongiales; family Dongiaceae; genus DATKFM01. The sequence continues at coordinate 777,249 of CAWFKD010000001.1, forward strand.
GGCCGATGCAACCGATCACCCGGTCCTGTCCGCGCTCGGTGAGGCCCAGCACCATTTCCGGGCCTGCCGGCAGGCCGGCGATCCAGCTTGCGGCGGCGCCGGCCGGGTAGGGATGGGGAATCGACGTGGTCCAGCGCGCGATATCCCAATCGGCGACATGGCGCTCGATCTCGCTCGCATCGGCAACCGTCAGGGGCCGCAGGGTCAGCCGCGACGTTTGCAGCGTGGGAATTTTCATGCCCGGAAGATCGCTTGCCGGCGTTGCCGGCGCAAGCCGGCCGCTTCTAGCTGCGGTAGCTGCCGTTGATGTCGATATAGCCGTGGGTCAAATCGCAGGTCCAGACGCGGGCGCGGCCCTTGCCGACGCCGACATCGAAGGCGATGGCGATTTCCTGCCCCTTCATATGCTGCACCACGGGCATCTCGTCATAGCCGGCGCGGCGCTGGCCCTTCTCGGCGATGGTGACGCCACCGATGGCGATCTTCAGGCGATCGCGGTTGGCCTTTTCGCCGGCCTTGCCGATGGCCATGACAATGCGGCCCCAATTCGCGTCCTGCCCGGCAATCGCCGTCTTCACCAGCGGCGAATTGGCAACGGCGAGGCCGATGCGCCGGGCTGCCATATCCGAAGCCGCGCCGGAGACATCGATGGTGATGAACTTGCTGGCGCCCTCGCCGTCCCGCGCCACCTGGCAGGCGAGATCCTCCAGCAGGTCGTTCAGCTTGGCGCGGAAATCCTTCAGCCGCTTGTCGGCCGCCGAGCGCACCGGCCTGTGGGCAGCCTTGCCGGTCGCGAACAGCAGCAGCGTATCGCTGGTGGATGTGTCGCCGTCGACGGTGATGCAATTGAAGGAGCGGTCGTTGCCTTCGCGCAGCAACCGCTGCAGCAGATTGGCGGGAATGGCCGCATCGGTTGCGACGAAAGCTAGCATGGTCGCCATATCTGGCATGATCATGCCCGAGCCCTTGCAGATGCCGTTGATGGTCACGGGCACGCCGTCGATCTTCGCCGTGCGGGTTGCCGCTTTGACGAAGGTGTCGGTGGTCATGATCGCAGCGGCCGCCGCCGCCCAGCGGTCAGCCTGCAGATCGGCGATGACAGCGTCGAGGTTGCTCGTGATCCGCTCGTCCGGCAGCGGTTCGCCGATGACGCCGGTGGAAGCGACGAAGATCTCTTTCGCCGAGGCGCCGAGCTTTGCCGCTGTCGCCTTCACCGTGCGATCCACCGAGGCGTTGCCCAGCTTGCCGGTGAAGGCGTTGGCATTGCCGGCATTGATGACGACCGCCCGCGCCTTGCCGCCCTTGAGGTTGGCGCGGCAACGATCCACCGGTGCTGACGCCGTCAGCGAGCGGGTGAACACGCCAGCCACTGTCGTGCCCTTGTCGAAGGCTATGACGCAGAGATCGGTGCGGTCCTTGTAGCGGATGCCGCAGGCGCGGGTTGCCAGGCGCACCCCGGCGATCGGCGGCAGGACAGGTTGTTGCGCGGGCGCGAGCGGCGAGCGTGGCGGCATGGACAGAAATCCCTGAGGACGGAGGATGATCGATGGCGGTGCTACTGCTGTGTCGACTCTCCGGTGCCGGAGGCCGGCGCAACGGGCGTTCCGTCGGGATTGAATTTCTCTACCGTGGCCGACTTGCGCAGGCCATCGACATAGGAGGTGACCACCTCGTTGCTCAGGATCTGCTCGATGGTTTTGCGCGCTTCCTCCAGTCGTCGGCGGCTGCTTGTCGCGCTTGTCGTCGACAATGATGACGTGCCAGCCGAACTGGCTCTGCACCGGCGTCTTGGTGTATTGGCCCTTCTCCAGCTTGAAGGCGGCATCGGAGAATTCCGGCACCATCTGGCCGGCGACGAAATAGCCGAGATCGCCGCCCTTCGGGCCGGAGCCGGGATCCTTCGACTTCTCCTTGGCGATTGCCGAGAAATCGGCGCCACCATCGAGCTGGACGATGATCGCCTTCGCATCCTCTTCCTTCTCTACCAGGATATGCCGCGCCTTCACTTCCTGCTGCTTCGGAAGATTGGCAACAAATTCATCGTAGCGCGCCTTGATCGCGGCGTCGTTCATCTTCTCCTTCAGCAGGCGATCCAGCACCGCCTGCCGGATGATATTCTCCGTGATCTCCGCGACCTGTTTCTTGACCTCGGGATCGTCGATCAGCTTCTGCTCGGCGCCGGCGTCGGAGATCAGCTGGAGATCGATCTGCCGGTCGATCAGCGCCGGAAAGACCTGGTTGATCTGACTTCTGATATTCGGCCGGCAGCTGCTTTGCCGAGGCAATGACGTCGGCGCGGGTGATCTTCTTGCCGTTGACGATGGCGACCACGGTCTCCGGCGGCGGCTCGGGTACCGGCGCCTGCGCTGCCGGCTGGCCAGTGGCTGGCTGTTCTGTGGCCGGCTGATCCGCTGCCGGTTGCGCCGGCTGTTCGGTCGCGGGCTGTGCCGGATCGGCGGTCTGGTCCTGCGCCAGGACCGGTGCGGGACCGGCCCAGCAACCAAATCCGCCGAGGATGATCGCGAGCGGGAAAATCTGTCTGAGGTTCATGGCGTCTCGCTGGCTGGAGGCCGCGCGCCGGTGGCGCCAGCGGCAAATGCGGGGAAGAGCGCGGCCATCATGCACAGGCGACTATCGGGGACAAGGGCCGAAGTGACCGCCGGCAAGCCGCCGGTGCGGACCGCCGATTTTGCCGGAGATACCGCGAAATCGGAATATAGTTGAAATACTTGGCTGCGGCGGTCCGGTCGTTGACAGCCTATGGTGCCGCGCCTATCTGTCAGACGGTCCCCTCGCCAGGACAGGCCCCGGGCGGGCCTTTGTATCTTGTCGAAATCGCGCCTCAAATCCTTAATCAGGCTGGTTTGAATGTTTGCTTCTGTTGCCAAGCGGCTATTCGGGTCGGCCAACGACCGTTTCATCAAGAGCCTCGACAAAACGGTCAATGAGATCAACGAGTTGGAGCCGTCCCTGGCGGCGCTCTCCGACGACGAGCTGAAGGCGCGGACCGGCTGGCTGAAGGGCCGGCTGGCGGCCGGCGAGACCCTGGACGACCTGCTGCCCGATGCCTTTGCCACCGTCCGCGAGGCGGCGAAACGCACCCTGGGGCAGCGCCATTTCGACGTGCAGCTCAAGGGCGGCATGGTGCTCCACCGCGGCATGATCTCGGAGATGAAGACCGGCGAGGGCAAGACGCTGGTGGCGACCCTGCCGGTCTATCTCAACGCCCTCGAGGGCACCGGCGTGCATGTGGTCACCGTGAACGACTACCTGGCCCGCCGCGACGCCGAATGGATGGGCCAGATCTACCGCTTCCTCGGCATGAGCGTCGGCGTGATCGTCCCCAACCTGATGGACCCGGACCGCCGCGCCGCCTATGCCGCCGACATCACCTATGCCACCAACAACGAACTCGGCTTCGACTATCTGCGCGACAACATGAAATCGCGCACCGAGGAGATGGTGCACCGTCCCTTCAACTTCGCCATCGTCGACGAAGTGGACAGCATCCTGGTGGACGAGGCGCGCACGCCCCTGATCATCTCCGGCATGTCGGAGGATTCCTCGGCGCTCTATGTCGCCGTCGACAAGTTCATCCCCCATCTGATCGAAGGGGACTACGAGAAGGATGAGAAGGGGCGCCAGGTCACCCTGACCGACCAGGGCACCGAACATGTCGAAAAGCTGCTGCGCGACGCCGGCCTGCTGAAGGGCAACAGCCTCTACGATCTGCAGAACATCAGCCTGGTGCATCACATCAACCAGGCCCTGCGGGCCCACAAGATGTACCGGCGCGACACCGACTACATCGTCAAGGCCGATCCCAAGGACAATATCCAGAAGGTTTTCATCGTCGACGAGTTCACCGGCCGCGTGATGGACGGCCGCCGCTGGTCGGAAGGGCTGCACCAGGCCGTCGAGGCCAAGGAAGGCGTGCCGATCCAGCGCGAGTCCCAGACCGTCGCCTCCATCACCTTCCAGAATTATTTCCGCATGTATCCGAAGCTGGCGGGCATGACCGGCACGGCGATGACGGAAGCCTCGGAGTTCGCCGACATCTACAGCCTGGAAGTGATCGAGATTCCGACCAACGTCCCCTGCGTGCGCAAGGACGCGGAGGACGAGGTCTATCGTTCGGCGCGCGAGAAGAACAAGGCGATCATCGGCCTGATCGAGGAATGCCGGGTGCGCAAGCAGCCGGTGCTGGTCGGCACGGTCAGCATCGAGAAATCCGAAACGCTGGGCGCGCTCTTGAAGGAGCACAAGATCCCCCATCAGGTGCTGAACGCCCGCTACCATGAACAGGAAGCTTTCATCATCGCCCAGGCCGGCTCGCCGGGCGCCGTCACCATCGCCACCAACATGGCCGGCCGCGGCACCGACATCCAGCTCGGCGGCAACGTCGACATGCGCATCCGGCAGGAGCTGGAAGGCATCGCCGATCCGGGCGAGCGCGAGCGCAAGACGGCGGCGATCCGCAGCGACGTGCAGAACCTGAAGCAGATCGCGCTGGACGCCGGCGGCCTGTTCGTCATCGGCACCGAGCGCCATGAGAGCCGGCGCATCGACAACCAGCTGCGCGGCCGTTCGGGCCGACAGGGCGATCCCGGCGCCTCGCGCTTCTTCCTGTCGCTGGAAGACGATCTCATGCGCATCTTCGGCAGCGAACGCATGGACACCATGCTGAAGCGGCTGGGGCTGAAGGAAGACGAGGCCATCACCCATTCCTGGGTGACGAAAGCGCTGGAAAAGGCGCAGCAGAAGGTCGAAGCGCGCAACTTCGAGATCCGCAAGAACCTGCTGAAATACGACGACGTCATGAACGACCAGCGCAAGGTCATCTATGAACAGCGCCGCGATCTCATGCAGACGCCGGATGTGTCGGAAACCGTCACCACCATGCGCCATGAGGTGATCGGCGACCTGATGGCGAAATACGTCCCCGGCAACAGCTATCCCGAGCAGTGGGACACCAAGGGGCTGCATGAGGAAACGCTGCGGCTGCTGAGCATCAATCTGCCGATTCCCGATTGGGCAAAGGAAGAAGGCATCGACGGCGACGCCATCCTCGAGCGCCTCACCAAGGCTTCCGACGAGAAAATGGCGGAAAAGGAAAAGCGCTTCAGCCCCGAAGATCATGCGCATGGTCGAGAAGAGCCTGCTGCTGCAGATCCTCGACCAGCATTGGAAAGAGCATTTGCAGGCGCTGGAATATCTGCGCCAGGGCATCGGCCTGCGCGCCTATGCCTCGCGCGACGTGCTGAGCGAATATAAGCGCGAGGCCTTCGAGATGTTCGCCGGCATGCTGAACCGGCTGCGGGAAACCGTCAGTACGGTGCTGAGCCATGTGGAAGTGCGGGTGCAGCGGCCGGAAGATCTGCCGGCGCAGCCGCCGCAGCGCGTCCGGGCCAGCCATCCCGAGCCGGCGAGCGCGCTCGCGGCAGCGGGGCCTGGACCGGTGGCGATGCCGGCCGCGGCCGCCGCGGCGCAGGCGGCCCAGATCGGCCGCGGCATGATCAACCCCGACGATCCCGCCACCTGGACCAACGTCAATCGCAACGCGGCCTGCCCCTGCGGTTCCGGCAAGAAGTACAAGTACTGCCACGGCAAACAGTAGGAGCGACCGCCGGTCGCCCCTACGGGAACGCGACGCGGCGTGAACCCTACGCCAGCCCCTTCCGTCCCATGCTGAGGAACTTGCTGCGGCGGTCGGCGCGGTAGTCGCGCACATTGCCGCCGGTGAGGCTGGCCAGCGCCCGCTCCAGCGCATCGCCCAACGCATTTATCGCATCGGCCTTGCCGCGGTGGGCGCCGCCCAGGGGCTCCGGCACGACTTGATCGATGATGCCGAGGCCGACCAGATCCTGCGCCGTCAGTTTCAACGCCTCGGCCGCCGCTTCCTTACCCTCGTCGCGGTTGCGCCAGAGGATCGCCGCGCAGCCTTCGGGCGAGATCACCGAATAGACCGCGTGCTCGAGCATCAGCACCCGATTGGCGGCGGCGAGCGCGATGGCGCCGCCCGAACCGCCTTCGCCGATGATCGCGGCAATGGAGGGGATGCGGACCTTCAGGCAGACTTCGATGCTGCGGGCGATGGCTTCGGCCTGGCCGCGGGCCTCGGCCTCGACGCCGGGATAGGCGCCCGGCGTATCGACGAAGGCCAGCAGCGGCAGGTTGAACCGGTCGGCCACTTCCATCAGCCGCTGGGCCTTGCGATAGCCCTCGGGCTTGGCCATGCCCCAATTGTGCTGCATGCGGGTGGTCGCCGTGCCCTTCTCATGGCCGAGCAGCAGGACCGAGCGGCCGCGGAAGCGCCCGAGCCCGCCCTGGATGGCGCGGTCGTCGGCATAGAGCCGGTCGCCGGCCAGCGGCGTGTAGTCCTCGATCAGGCCGGCGACATAGTCGCTGAAATGCGGCCGCTCGATATGGCGCGCCACCAGCGTCTTCTGCCAGGGGCTGAGCTTGCCGTAGATCTGCCGCAGCAGCTTGTCGGCCTTCTGCTGCAGCCGCGCCACCTCTTCGGCGATGTTGAGGTCGCCGGCGTTGGGCAGATGGCGCAGTTCTTCGATCTTGCCTTCAAGCTCGGCGATCGGCTGCTCGAAATCGAGATAGGTGGGCATTCCCCTCTATGCTTTCTGCGCCGCCATCGGCGCGACCGCCCGGCTGCCGCCTAGCGCGCGCTGCCGGCGATCTGATCGGCTTTCTTGACCAGCACTTCGGCCTGGCGGATCGAGGCATAGTCGATCAGGCGGCCGTCGAGCGACACCGCGCCCTTGCCGGCTTTCGCCGCTTCGTCCATGGCGACGATGATGCGCCGCGCCCGCGTGACCTCGGCCTCGCTGGGGCTGAAGACTTCGTTGGCCAGGGCCACCTGCGACGGATGGATCGCCCATTTGCCTTCGCAGCCCAGCACCGCGGCGCGGCCGCCGCCGGCGCGATAGCCCTCGGGATCGGAGAAATCGCCGAACGGTCCGTCCACCGGGCGCAGGCCGTTGGCGCGGGCCGCCACCACCATGCGGGCGATGGCGTAGTGCCACATATCGCCCCAATGGACGGCGCGGTCGCCCTTGTCGCTCTTGTCGGTGAGCACCGAATAATCCTTGTTGGCGCCGCCGATATTGGTGGTGCGCGCCCGGGTCGACGCCGCGTAGTCGGCGACGCCGAAATGCAGCGACTCGTTGCGCCGGCTGGCGGCGGCGATCTCATGCACGTTCTGCATGCCGAGCGCGGTCTCGATGATCATCTCGAAGCCGATGCGCTTCTTGCGGCCCTTGGCGGTCTCCGCCTGGGTGACCAGCATGTCGACGGCATAGACATCGGAAGCAGTGCCCACCTTCGGGATCATGATCAGGTCGAGCCGCTCGCTGGCCTGCTCCAGCACATCCACCACATCCCGGTACATGTAATGGGTGTCGAGGCCGTTGATGCGCACCGACAGGACCTTGCTGCCCCAGTCGATATCGCCGATGGCGGCGATCACGTTCTTGCGCGCCTGCACCTTGTCGTCGGGCGCGACTGCGTCCTCCAGATCGAGGAACACCACGTCGGCGACGGATTTGGCGGCTTTTTCGAATAATTGCGGCTGGCTGCCGGGGACCGCCAGTTCGCTGCGGTTGAGCCGCGCCGGCGCCTGTTCCACGACCTTGAAGCTCATGCTGCCCTCGAAAAGTGTTTGAGAAGACTTGGATTCAGGCAATCCGGCCGGGACCGGCTCACAAGGGCCGGTCCGCGCCGCCTTGATGCCAATCGCGGCCTAAGCTGTCAATCTGTGGGGTCTGTCAATCGGCGGGGTTATTCCGGATCCGGGCGCCGCGGCCGGGCCAGGGGATGGTGGGTATTGACCAGGGCCTTCAGCCGTTCGCCCGCCACATGGGTGTAGATCTGGGTGGTGGCGATGTCGGCATGGCCCAGCATCTGCTGCACGCTGCGCAGGTCGGCGCCATTGTCCAGGAGATGGGTGGCGAAGGCGTGGCGCAGCACATGGGGCGAAACCCGGCGCGGATCGATGTCGGCCGCCAGGCAGATCGCCTTCAGCAGCTGGGCAAAGCGATGGCGGGTCAGATGCCCGCTCTTGCCCCGGGACGGGAACAGCCAGGGCGAGACGCCGCCGCCGGCGCGGGCCTTGGCCAGCCAGACGGTGCGCACCGGCAACCAGTCGGCGATCGCCTGCCGCGCCCCGTCATTCAGCGGGATCATGCGTTCCTTGCCGCCCTTGCCGCGGACGATCAGCACGCGCTGATCGCGCATCACGGCGGCGACGGGCATGCCGACCAGCTCCGACACCCGCAGGCCGGTGGCGTAGAGCAGCTCCAGGAGCGCAAGGGCGCGCAGCCCGTCATCGCCCGGCAGTGCGCGGGCGGCGGACAGCAGCCGCGCCACCTCCTCCTCGCTGAGCAGCTTGGGCAGCGCCTTGGGCTGCCGTGGCGCATCGACGGTGCCCAGCGGATCGTCAGTCCGCAATCCCTCGCCGATCAGGAACTTGTAGAACTGCCGCAGGGCCGAGAGCCGCCGCGCCGCCGTGCGCGGCGCCATGCCGGCCTGATCCAGGCGCTGCAGATAGGCGCGCACCAGCGCCGCATCCGCATCGGCCAGGGAGCGGTCGCGCCGCCCGAGAAAGCCGGCGAAGTCATTGAGGTCGCGGCGATAGGCGTCGATCGTATTCGCCGCCGATTGCCGCTCGGCCATCAGCATCTCGAAGAAGCGTTCGAGCAGACGGTCGGCGGGCGCCGCCGGCACTGTGATATGTGTGTCGCGCTTGATCGCTGTCATGATTACAGCCCGTTGGCGATCGCCGCTTCGACGGCGATGCGGCGGGCGTCTTTCTCCAGGCCCACGCGGCGCAGACCGGCCAGCGCGCGCTGCAGCCACAGCGGCTCCACCGTCGCCAGATCGCGCAAGCCCACCAGCGCCAGCAATCCGGTCTCGCCCTGCATGCCTTTGGCCGAGGCATCGCCGAGATCGAGCCAGAGATTCAGATTCTCCTTCGGCAGTTTCGGCGCACTGCCGTCACCGGAGTCGGCGACGGCGCCACCGGCAGAGTCCGGCAATGAATCATCGAAGGCGGAGAAGATCGCCTGCAGCCGCTCGACGCTGTCGGGGCTGGCATTGACCTGTCCCTGCGCCAGGAAGGACCCCATGACCGGCACCGACTGATAGCCGCCGGCGAGATAATCGAGCGCCAACAGCGACGGCAGCATGATCGCCGAGTTGGTATCGACCGAGCCTTCGCCGAAGCTCTGATCGCCCTGGGTCAATTCGATCCAGGCGCGGGCCTGCTCGAACTCGCCGAGGGCGAACAGATAGTGCGCCGCTTCCGGCGCATACCAGGAGAGTTCCGGCGCCGGCGGCAGATCCATCAGGAACGGCGCGAAGACCTGTAGCCGCCAATTGTCGTTGTCGGCCCAGCCGGTGGGGCCGAGCGCCACCTGCAGGATCGAGGCGCGCACCGCCGGCACCGGCGCTACCGCGACGGCCTGATACAAGACGGCTCGGTCGCGGGCGCTGGCGCCGGTCTCCGGCAGCGCGGCGGCACCCTGCAGATCCTCCGGCTTGAATTTCTGGGCCGCATAGGCGTCCCGCAGCACCTGGGCGGCGAGCGCGCCTTGCGAGGCGGCGGCTTCCGCGGCGGACAGGCGCAATTCCGGATCGATCCGCGTATCCATCGCCAGCGAGGTCACTGCCTGGATCGACGCGAGATCGAAGGCGTTGTCAGGCAGCGGCTCCTTCAGCTCGTGATACATGGCGATGCGGGCGGGCGTCAGCTCCGATGGCGCGGGGACTTTCATCTCGGTGCTGCCGCCGAGACGATCCATGACGGCGGCGAAGAATGGATCGGCGGCGCCTTCTTCGCGCAGCAGGTCCATGCCGAACTGGGCATCGCTCTGCTTACCGGTGCGCCATTGGCAGAACACACGCTGCTGCTGCAAGTCCCGGTTGATCTGGAACGGCGCGGCGGGCTGCAGCAGCGCCGCACAGGCGCCATCCACATCCAGGGATTGCCAGGAAAGATCCACAAGAACTTGCGATGCCGTGCTATCCATCGCCCGCGCCGGCGCGGTGCGCAGCAATTGCAGCGCATCCTGCAGAAAACCCATTTCGGACAGGATGCGGGCGCGCAGCGCCAGGATGTTGACCCCGGTGCCCTGGCCCGGCGGCGGGCTGGCATTGGTCAGCAGCAAGGTTCGCGTCAGCGACGCCAGAGCCGGCGAATGATGCAGCGGCAGCCGCGCCAGCAGCCGTTCGATCTTGCCCCGGCTGCTGCCGCGCCAGAGCGAGGGCTGCAGCCCGCCATTCTGCGGCGTCAGCGGGCCGGCGAAATCGCCGCCGACTTCTTCCAGGGTTTCCATTTCGAAACCTTGGGGCGCGCCGGAAGATGACCCCGCTGGCGTGTCCTCACCGGTTTGGGTCTCCGGCTCGGTCAGCGGCAGGAGATTGACCGGCTCGCTCTGGCCGAGCAGCGTCTGGGCGGCGGCCCCGGTTGCCGTCGCCAGTGCCGCGGCGGCCGCCAATCCTAGGACGGACGTCCGCAGCCAGACTTGCGCGGGGCAGCCACTACTGGCTGAACCGGTCATTGGGGACGGATTTCTCGATGGTCGAGGTCGGCGGCGACACTTCCCAAAAGGCGAGGACGCCGAACCCCACGACGACGACGATCAGGCAGAGGGTGAAAAAGCCGAGAACCAGCCGCCTCATCGCGCGCCAGCTCCCGCGGGAAACGCGGCGGTGCCGCACCGGAGAATCAATTGTAAGGGATTGCAACTCTGTCATTTTCTCAGCTTAGGTCTTGACTGTGGCGATAATGCGGCACTCTATCGGGCAGCCTGAATCCTGACAACGCAAGCCCGGGCCGGCGGCGATACCGGCAACTTTGAATCAGCCCATGGCCGAACCTGCAACCCTCAAAATGCCGAAGACCGTCGTCCTGGTCGGGCTGATGGGCGTGGGCAAGACCGCCATCGGCAAACGCCTGTCGCAACGGCTGGAGCTCGGCTTCGTCGATGCCGACAAGGAGATCGAGGCGGCCGCCGGCTGTTCGATCGCCGAAATCTTCGAGCGCCATGGCGAACAGAGCTTCCGGGACGGCGAGCGGCGGGTGATCCTGCGGCTGCTGGAGAATCCGGTGCATGTGCTGTCCACCGGCGGCGGCGCCTTTATGGATCCGGAGACCCGGGCGCGCATTGCCGAGCGGGGCATCTCCATCTGGCTGCGCGCCGAACTGGAGCTCATGCTGAAGCGCGTGTCCCGGCGCAACGACCGGCCGCTGCTGCAGGTGGCCGATCCCCGCGCCAAGCTCGAAGAGCTGATGGCGCTGCGCTATCCCGTCTATGCCCTGGCCGACATCACCGTCGACAGCGTCGATGCGCCGCCGGAAGTGACGGTCGAGCGCGTCTATGAGGCGCTGTCGGCGCATCTCCGCCAGCATGAGTCCCCGCCGGCGGCCGAGGAGCGCGCAGCATCGTGAGCGGGGCGGAGAAGCTGACTGTCGCGCTGGGGGCGCGCAGCTATGACATTCTGGTCGGCCGCGGATTGCTGGCCCAGGCCGCTCTGCATCTGCGGCCGCTGCTCAAGCAACCGAAGGTCATCATCGTCACCGACGAGCCGGTGGCGCGCCTGCATCTGCCGGTGCTGACGCGCGCACTGGACCAGGGCGGCATCGCCCATCGCGAGATCGTCCTGCCATCAGGCGAGCAGACCAAGAGTTTCCAATATCTGGAACAGCTGATGGACCGGCTGCTGGCGGAGAAACCGGAGCGCAGCACCATGCTGGTCGCGCTGGGCGGCGGCGTCATCGGCGACCTCACCGGCTTTGCCGCCAGCATCCTCCTGCGCGGCGTGGAATTCGTGCAGATCCCCACCACGCTGCTGGCGCAGGTGGACAGCTCCGTCGGCGGCAAGACCGCGATCGATACCCGCTGGGGCAAGAATCTGGTCGGCAGCTTCCATCAGCCGCGACTGGTGCTGGCGGATACCGGCGTGCTGGACACGCTGCCGCGCCGCGAGCTGCTGGCCGGCTATGCCGAGGTGGCGAAATACGGGCTGATCAACGATGCGCCCTTCTTCGCCTGGCTCGAGGAACATGGGCCAGCCGTGATCGATGGCGACAATGCGGCGCGGCAGCGGGCCGTGCGCATCAGCTGCGGCGCCAAGGCCGCCATCGTTGCCGAAGACGAACGGGAGTCCGGCGCCCGGGCGCTGCTCAATCTCGGCCACACCTTCGGCCATGCGCTGGAGCTGGAATGCGGCTATGGCAGCGACCTGCTCCATGGCGAAGCCGTGGCCATGGGCATGGTCATGGCCTTCGATCTTTCCGCGCAACTCGGCCTTTGCCCGCCGGAGGATGCGGCGCGGGTGGAACGGCATCTCGCCGCCATCGGCTTGCCCACCAGCCCAACAGCCATCGGCGGCCGCGTCTGGGATGCGGACCGGCTGATCGAGAACATGCAGCACGACAAGAAGCTGAGCGGCGGCCGCCTCAACTTCATCCTGGCGCGCGGCATCGGCCGCGCCTTCATCGCCAGGGATGTGAATATCGCCGACGTCAAGGCCCTGCTCATCGAAGCCGCGGCCGCCTGATCCCTAACGACCCAGATTGGGAGTTTAATCAATGCCCCTGTCCGCGCCAGTGCCCCGCGAGCATCTGCACACGCGCCGCTATGATTTCCGCGGCTATCACCGCCAGGACGGCCTCTGGGATATCGAAGGCAACATGACCGACGTGAAGACCTATGGCTTCCCCAACGATTGGCGTGGCGAGATCAAGGCGGGCGAACCGATCCACGACATGTGGCTGCGCCTGACCATCGACGACAACCTGCTGATCCACGACATCGAGGTCGGCACCGCCGCCAGCCCCTTCGAAATCTGCGGCAACATCACCGCGAAATACGCGGCGATGAAGGGACAGCGCATCGGCCCCGGCTGGAGCAAGCGGGTGAAGGATGCCTTCGGCGGCCCCGGCGGCTGCACCCATCAGACGGAGATGCTGGTTGCCATCGCCACGGTTGCCTATCAGACCGTCTTCGCGGCGCGGAAGAAGTGGGATGACCTCGACGGCAAGACCAGGCGGCCCGCCTTCATCGACACCTGCCACGCGCTGGCCAGCGACAGCCCGGTGGTAAAGCAGCATTGGCCGGCGTTCTTTACAGGAAAATGACCTGACGCAGTTTGTCGCAGGGGCGCGCGGCGCAGCGCGCCTGATTATCGAGCAATTACCGCGACATTCGTTCAACCGATGCGGGCGATAACCGCAATCGATTGGATTTGGCGATTCATCGTTCCCATCCTCTGTTACTCGCAGCGGCTCCATTGCAGCCGGCTGCCTACCAAAGGAGAGAACCATGTCCCTTCGTCGAGTCGTGTTGACCGCACTATCGGGCGTCGTCCTCAGCGGCGCTGCCTTGGCCGATGAGGCTCCCACCATCGCCAGCCGCCGCATCGAACTCGGTGAGGTGTCGGGAGTCGCCTATTACACCATCGAACCCGCGGGCTATCGCGTCGTCGCTACGCTGGCGCAAGGCGAAGCCGGCACGCCGGTCCGCTTCGAAACCGTGCTCGCCCCCGGCCAGAGCATGATGCTGTCGACGCCTGGTCTTGGCGATACCGAAGCGGCGCGGGTGGAAATCCTGCGCGACGGCGACGCGCTGCTGGTGCGCGACGCTGCTGTCGTGAACTGATTTCTTAGGCGCGCGCCCGGTCTTCCTCGGGCGTCAGGGTCGTCAGCGCCAGCGCATGGACGCGCTGCTTCATTTCATCTGCAAGAATGCCATAGACCATGCGCTGCCGCGCCACGCGGCTGTGGCCAGCAAAGGCGGCGCTGACTATTTCCACATGGAAATGGGATTCCCCCTCGGGGTTGTGGCCGCCATGGCCTTTATGCCGGTTTGAATCGTCGCGGATGATCAGGCGCGCGGGATTCAGCGCCTGCGTCAATTTGGCCTCGATCCGGGCGGCGATCGGCCCTGCGGTCATGGGGCTTGCTCCTTGCCTTCGCGGCGGCGATGGGGATGATGGCGTTATCGTCGCCCCAAATCCCTAAAAGCCCCGACCCGTGAAGGCAACCGCTTCCTCATCCGCGCCCGTGAGCCCGCGGAGCGCCTATTGGCTGCTCGCGCTGGTGGTCCTGTTGTGGGGCGCCAACTGGCCGACCATGAAGATGGCGCTGACCCACATCACGCCGCTGTGGTTCACGGTGGCGCGCATGCTGACCGGCGCTCTCTGCCTCTTCGCCTATCTGGCCTACAAGAAGCAGCTCGCCTGGCCGACGCGGCAGGACTGGCCGGTGGTGATCAGCGTCTGCCTCTGCCAGATGGCGATTTTCCAGCCGATGGTGAATTTCGGCCTGGAGCAGGTGCCGGCCGGCCGTTCGGCCGTGCTGGTCTACACCACGCCGTTCTGGGTGGTGCCCGGCGCGGTGCTGCTGTTCGGCGAGAAGCTGACGCCGATGAAGATCGGCCGGTCTCGCCGCCGGCCTGCTGGGCATCGCCGTGCTGTTCAATCCCCTGGGCGTCGACTGGAACAACAGGGGCATGATCGTCGGCAGCCTGCTGCTGATGCTGGCGGCGATGATCTGGGGCTTCGGCATCCTGCATATCCGCGGCCATCGCTGGCATCTGTCGCCGCTGCAGCTCACGCCCTGGCAATTGCTGTTCGCGGGACTCGCCGTGCTGCCGGTGGCGCTCTGGCATGACGGTGTCTCCGGCTTCGACTGGGGACCGCCGCTGATCGGCGCGCTGGTCTATAACGGCCCGATCGCCACCGCTTTCTGCTTCTGGGCGGCGACGTCCATTACGCGCGCGCTGCCGGCGATGACCAGCTCGCTGTCGTTCCTCGCCGTGCCGATGATGGGCGTGCTGCTGTCGACCCTGAGCCTGGGCGAGACGCTGGACGCCACGCTGCTCGGCGGCTTCGGCCTGATCCTGGCCGGCGTGGTGCTGGTCAATCTCGCCGACCGCCGCGCCAGGGCGCTCGCCGCCGCCACGACACCGGCTGACTAGGCCGGTTTCGTCCAAACTCCGCCATCGCGAGACGAGCGGACCACGGCATCGACGAAACTGACGCCTTTCAGGCCATCCTCCACCGTGGGGAAGACCACCTCCGGCGGCACCGGCTTCTTCTCTGCCGCCGCGCGGATCGCCGCCGCCGCCTCGCTGTAGATGTTGGCGAAGCCCTCCAGATAGCCCTCGGGATGGCCTGGAGGCACGCGCGTCACCCGCGCCGCCGCCGGTCCCGCGCCCGCCCCGCCGCGCGACAACTCCCGCGGCGCCTCGCCGAACGGCGCATAGCGCAGATAGTTGGGATTCTCCTGGCTCCAGGTCAGGCCGCCCTTGGTGCCGTAGACCCGCAGCCGCAACGCGTTCTCGTTGCCCGGCGCCACCTGGCTGGCCCAGAGCATGCCCTTGGCGCCGCCCTTGAAGCGCAGCAGCACATTGGCGTTATCGTCCACCAGCCGGCCCGGCACGAAGGTGGTGAGGTCGGCCAGGACGCTGTCCAGCTCCAGCCCGCTGACGAAGCTCGCGAGATGGAACGCATGGGTGCCGATATCGCCGATGCTGCCGCCGGCGCCGGTGCGCTTGGGATCGGTACGCCACTCCGCCTGCTTGTGGCCGGTGGTCTCGATCCGCTCGGTCAGCCAGTCCTGGGGATATTCCACCTGCACCACGCGGATCGTGCCCAGCGTGCCGTCGGCCACCATGGCCCGCGCCTGCCGCACCATGGGATAGCCGGTGTAGTTGTAGGTGACCGCGAACACCCGGCCGCTCTTCCGCGCCAGCTCGGCCAGCGCCTTGGCCTCTTCCAGCGTCGCCGTCAGCGGCTTGTCGCAGATGACATGGATGCCCGCCTGCAGGAAGGCCTTGGCCACCGGCGCATGCATGTGGTTCGGCGTGACGATGGCGACGGCCTCGATGCCGTCGGGACGCTTGGCCTCCGCCGCCGCCATATCCTGGAAGCTGCCATAGCTGCGCGCGGGATCGAGGCCGAGCGCCGCGCCCGACCGCTGCGCCCGCGCCGCTTCGCTGGAGAGCGCGCCGGCGACCAGATCGTAGTGATCGTCGAGACGTGCTGCGATGCGGTGCACGCCGCCGATGAAGGCGCCCTCGCCGCCGCCCACCATGCCCAGCCGCACGCGCCGCTGGGCGCCGTCACTTCTGCCTTCGATCGGCATGTCCCGCCTCCCTTATGCGATGCCGAGCATGCGGCGGTTGGCGGCCAGGTCCGTGCCGGCGCCGGCGAAATCGTCGAACGCCTTTTCGGTGACGCGGATGATGTGATCCCGGATGAAGACCGCGCCCTCGCGCGCGCCATCCTCCGGATGCTTCAGGCAGCATTCCCATTCCAGCACCGCCCAGCCGTCATAGCCGTACTGGGACAGCTTGGAAAAGATGCCGTTGAAATCCACCTGCCCGTCGCCCAGCGACCGGAACCGCCCGGCGCGATTGACCCAGGACTGATAGCCGCCATAGACGCCGCAGCGCCCATTGGGGTTCAGTTCCGCATCCTTGACGTGAAAGATCTTGATGAAGTCGTGATAGAGGTCGATGTGCTCGAGGTAGTCCAATACCTGCAGCACATAATGGCTGGGATCGAACAGCATGTTGCAGCGCTTATGCTTGCCCACGCGTTCGTAAAACATCTCGAAGGTGACGCCGTCATGCAGGTCCTCGCCGGGATGGATCTCGTAGCAGACATCGACGCCCACGCCGTCGAAGGTATCGAGGATCGGCTTCCAGCGCTTCGCCAGCTCATCGAACGCCGTTTCCACCAGCCCCGCCGGCCGCTGCGGCCAGGGATAGAAATAGGGCCAGGCCAGCGCGCCGGAGAAGGTCACATGGCGGTCGAGGCCGAGATTCTTCGATGCCTTCGCCGCCAGATGCATCTGGCTGACGGCCCATTCCTGGCGCGCTTGCGGATTGCCGCGCACCTGGGGTGCGGCGAAGCCATCGAATGCCGCGTCATAGGCGGGATGCACGGCGACGAGCTGCCCTTGGAGATGCGTCGACAGCTCGGTGATCTGCAGGCCCTCCTTCGCCAGGATGCCCTTCACCTCGTCGCAATAGGCCTTCGACTCCGCCGCCTTCTCCAGATCGAACAGCCGCTTGTCCCAGGACGGCATCTGCACGCCCTTGAAGCCGAGGCCGGCGGCCCATTTGGCGATCGAGGGCAGCGTGTTGAACGGCGGCGTATCGCCGGCGAACTGAGCCAGGAAAATCGCAGGACCTTTGATGGTTTTCATGGGGCTGCACCTTTTTCAAATGCGGGGACGGTGATTGGCATGTTTACACTTTCGCTTCCGGCAGGATCTGCCCGCCATCGACGACAATGGTGGTGCCGGTGACGAAGGAGGCTTCGTCGGAGGCCAGATAGAGACAGGCATAGGCGACATCCCGTGGCGTGCCAAGGCGGCCCAGCGGCACGGAACGCTGCATCGCGTCGATAAAGTCCTGGGAGCGGTCGCGCTGCATGCCTTCGGTCAGGATGTTGCCGGGCTCGACGCCGTTGACCGTGATATTGAAGGGCGCCGCTTCGATCGCTGCCGCGCGGATGAAGCCATTGATGCCCGCCTTGCTGGCGCTGTAGTGCCCATGGCCGGGCGCGCTGACCCGCGGACCGGTGATAGAGGAGGTGAAGACGACGCGGCCATAGCGCTGGCGCTTCATCGGCTCGTAGCAGGCCTGGAAGGCGAGGAAAGCGCCCTTCAAATTCACCGCCAGCACCCGGTCCCATTCCGCCTCGTCGATCTCATCGATCAGGTGATAGGGAAAGATACCGGCATTCTGGCAGAGGATGTCGATGCGGCCAAAGCGTTCCAGCGCCGCTGATGCCACCGCCACCATATCGGCCTTTTTGCTGACATCCGCCTGGACGAAAATCGACGGGCTGTGGCCGCTGAGGCGCTCGGCGGTTTCCCGACCCACATCGGCGTTGCGGTCGGCGATCACCAGCCGCGCCCCCTGCTCGGCCATGACCTCGGCGATGCCGGCGCCGATGCCCTGCGCGGCGCCGATGACAACAGCCGTTTTTCCGTCTAAACGTCCGCCCATGCGCACCTATTCTCCTGAATTCGTACTTTCGCCCCGCGAGCCGCGATGACCGGTGCCTCCGAAGATCGTCGACATCTTTACGGATGGCGCCTGCAGCGGCAACCCCGGCCCGGGCGGCTGGGGCGCCTTGCTGCGCTACGACAGCGTGGAAAAGGAGCTCTATGGCGGCGAGTCACCCACCACCAACAACCGCATGGAGATGATGGCGGCCATCGTCGCCCTCGAAACGCTGAAGCGGCCGATGAAGGCCCGCATCCACACCGACAGCACCTACCTGCGGGACGGCATCACCAAATGGATCCATGACTGGAAGAAGCGCAATTGGCGCACGGCCGACAAGAAGCCGGTGAAGAACGTGGACCTCTGGCAGCGGCTGGAAGCAGCGCTGGAACGCCACGACGTGCAGTGGCTCTGGGTGAAAGGCCATGCCGGCCATCCCGAAAACGAGCGGGCCGATGCGCTGGCGCGGCAGGCGATTGACGAGATGCGGATGAGCGAGTAGCCGGCGCTCGAAGACAAACCCACAAGAAAGATAGACCGCGGGGGATCAATGGGGCGCGACGCGAGATATGACATCCTGTTCGAGCCGGTGAAGATCGGCCCGGTCACCGCGAAGAACCGCTTCTTCCAGGTGCCCCACTGCAACGGCCTGGGTTATCGCGATCCCACGGCGGGCGCGGTCATGCGCGGCATCAAGGCCGAGGGCGGCTGGGCCGTGGTCTGCACGGAGCAGGCCGATGTGCACCACTCCTCCGACATCACGCCTTTCATCGAGCAGCATCTGTGGGACGACCGCGATATGCCGGCGCTGAGCCGCGTGGCCGAGCAGGTGCATCGCCACGGCGCGCTGGCGGGCATCGAGCTGGTCCATTCCGGCATGAACGGCTCCAATCTCTACACCCGCGAAATTCCCATCGCGCCCAGCGCCACGCCGATCATCACATTCTACAACGATCCCGTGCAGGCGCGTGCGATGGACAAGCAGGATATCGCCGATCTGCGGCGCTGGTACCGCAACGCTGCCCTGCGCTGCCGCAAGATGGAGTTCGATCTCATCTGCATCTACGCCGCCCACGGCTTCGGCGCGCCGCAGCATTTCCTGTCGCGGCGGTTCAATCATCGCAGCGACGAATATGGCGGTTCCCTGGAAAACCGCACGCGGCTGTTGCGGGAGATCACCGAGGATGTGAAATCGGCGATCGGCGATCGCTGCGCCGTGTCGGTGCGCGTCAGCATGGATGAACTGATCGGCCCTGCCGGGCTGCACAAAGAGGAAATGCATGACGCCATCGGGCTGATGGCGGAGCTGCCCGATCTCTGGGATTTGACGCTGTCAGGCTGGGACAATGATTCCGGCACCTCGCGCTTCGCCGAGGAAGGCTTTCAGGAGCCCTATGTCGCGGGCATCAAGAAGCTGACGACGAAGCCTGTGGTCGGCGTCGGCCGCTTCACCTCGCCGGACACCATGGTGTCGCAGATCCGCCGGGGCATCCTGGATTTCATCGGTGCGGCGCGGCCGTCCATCGCCGATCCCTTCCTGCCGCGCAAGATCGAGGAAGGCCGGTTGGAGGACATCAGGGAATGCATCGGTTGCAACATGTGCATCACCGGCGACATGACCATGTCGCCCAGCCGCTGCACCCAGAACCCGACCATGGGCGAGGAATGGCGCAAGGGCTGGCACCCGGAGCTTATCCGCGCGCGAGAATCCGACGGTAAGGTCCTGATCGTCGGCGGCGGGCCGGCGGGCCTGGAATGCGCCCGCGCCCTGGGCCGCCGCGGATATCAGGTGGCATTGGCAGAGGCCGGTAAGGAGCTGGGCGGCCGCGTCAGCCGGGAGTCGCGCCTGCCGGGACTATCCGCCTGGGCGCGGGTCCGCGACTACCGGCTGCAGCAGATCAAGCAGCTGCCTGATGTCGAAACCTATCTCGACAGCCGGCTTGGTGCCGCCGACGTCCTCGAATACGGCTTCGAGCATGTGGTGATCGCCACCGGCGGCGAATGGCGTCGCGACGGCACGGCGCGCTATCACCAGAGCCCGATCGACATCGACAGCGCCGCCGAGATTTTCACGCCAGACGATATCTTCGCCGGCAAGCGGCCGCGCGGCAAAAGCGTTGTCATGTACGACGACGATCATTTCTACATGGGCAGCGTCCTGGCGGAGCTGATGATCAAGGAGGGTCGTAGCGTCGCCTACATCACACCGGCCACGGAAGTCGCCAATTGGGCGCGCAACACGCTGGAGCAGGAGAAGATCCAGAAGCGGCTGCTGCAAGTGGGCGTGACGATTCTCGCCCAGCGAGCGGTTACCCGCATCGCTGCCGGCAGCGTAGAGCATGATTGCGTCTTCACGGGCAAGAAGGCCGAGACCGCCGCCGATGCCGTCCTGCTGGTCACGGCGCGCAATCCACGGGACGAACTATATCGGGATCTTCAGGTTCGGCGCGGCGAATGGGAGTCCGCCGGCATCAAATCCGTGCGCGTCATCGGCGACGCCAACGCCCCGGGAACGATCGCCGCCGCCGTCTATGCCGGCCACCGCTACGCGCAGGAACTGGACGCTCCGGATATCGGCGACGGCCTGCCGTTCAAGCGCGAGATCGCGGAATTGCTGCCGCTGTAGCCTTGTCTCCAATAAAGTGACGCCTCGCCCCACAATGTGGGGAGAGGCAGGCAACATCCGCGTCCAGCGGATGTTGCCGGTGAGGGGTTCGTGCACCGCTCCCTCACCCGCGCAACATTCGCTGGACGCGAATGTTGCGATCCCTCTCCCTCAGCGCAATCGCGAAGCGATTGTCGCGACTGCGCGGGCGAGGGGACAAGTCTTCTTAGCTGCTGCCGCCCTAAGGCAAATTCTCATCCAGCCGGCCGCGCAGATCGTCTACCGCCGTCTGCCAGTTCTCGCCGTCGTCGGAATCCTCCCATTGCTGGCGCAGTTCGGAGTTCTCGAGCACGCGGTCGATCACGGCGATGGCGCGTTCGATCAGTTCGCCGGAAGGGTCTGCGGCATTGTCCTCGGCCCAGGTTTCCGCTTCCGGCGGCAGATCGTCGCTGGGCGAACCCAGCAGGGCCGCGAGCACCTCGCAGGCGGCCAGGGCCTTCTCCGCCTGCGGCGTTTCCAGTTCATCCTCGCTGTCGAGATTTACCGCGGCGAGCGTCTTCTCGACGAAGGCCAGCCCCTCCGTCTTCTCCAGCCGGAACAGCCATTCGCCGGCAGTATCGTTCTCGAATGAACCCGGTCCCCAGGACCCCATGATGCCACCCCGTCACTTGCGCGCGGCCCTTTCGTTGCCCGCGCGGGCTCCGGCCTGCCGCCGAAAAATCCGGCGGCAGGATTACAACGGAAGCTAGACCGCTTTCAGCACGGCTTCGGCGCTGGACACCTCGAAGGCGCCCGGAGCCTCCACATTCAGCGCCTTGACCACGCCGTCCTTCACCACCATCGCGTAGCGCTGCGACCGCGTGCCCATGCCATAGCCCGACGCATCCATGGTCAGCCCCACGGCCTTGGAAAATTCGGCATTGCCATCGGCCAGCATCATCACCTTGTCGCCGGCCTTCTGGTCCTTGCCCCATGCATCCATCACGAAAGCGTCATTCACCGACAGGCAGGCAATCGTGTCCACGCCCTTGGATTTGAAATCGCCGGCATGATTGATGAATCCCGGCAGATGCTTGGCCGAGCAGGTCGGCGTGAAGGCGCCGGGCAGCGCGAATAGCACCACCGTCTTGCCCTTGAACAGGTCGCCGGTCGAGATCGTCTGGATGCCGTCGGAATTCTTGTATTTCAGGGAAGCAGCGGGAATCTTGTCGCCCACCTTGATGGCCATGATGTGTCTTTCCTCTTCTCTGTCGGGTGTATATCCGGGACAGCCCCAGGCGCGAGACGCCGGGCCGCTGAAACAAAGATAGTCAGTCGGCGGAGAGAGTTCTAGGGGCTTCGCTTGGGCAGCCTAGCCGCCGGACGCCCGGTTGAAGGCGTCGACGACTGCCGCCTCGTTGAGCAGCTCCGGCAGCAGAATGCCATCGGGCGCCGCCGGTCCATATACAACGTTAAAGGGAATGCCATAGCGGCCGAAAGAGGCGAGATACCGGGCAATGGCCTCGTCGGGCTTGGTCCAGTCGGCTTTCATCGGCACGACCCCGGGCCGCCGCAGCCGGTCGGCCGAGGCGCCGACATCCAGCACCAGCTGCTTGTTGACGATGCAGGTAACGCACCAGTCGGCAGTGACGTCGACGAACACTGTCTTGCCGCTCTGCACCAGGCCGGAGATTTCCGTTTGCGCAAAGGGCTGCCAGACATCATCAGCGGTGGCCACGGGCCCGCGGGAGGTCCCGGGCAAGAATAGCGCGGCCAAAGCGATCGCAGCGCCGAGCACGCCACCGGCGATACGCGCTCCTGCCGGCACTCTGTCCTGCAGGGCCAGGAACAGCGCCAGCAGGACGATACCAGCGATAGCCAGCCCCAGCTCCACCGCGCCCATCTGCGCTGCCAGGATCGTCAGCAGCCAGACCGCAGTGCCCGCTAGAAACAGTCCCAGAACCCGCCGCAGCCAGATCATCCAAACTCCGGGGCGCGGCAAGAGGCTGGCGAAACCGGGGAAAATCGCAATGAGCAGATAGGGCAGCGCAAGGCCGATGCCGAGCGCGACGAAGATCATGAATATCTCCCCGGAGCCGCGGGAGAAGGCGAAGGTCACGGCGGTGCCCACGAAGGGCGCAGAGCAGGGCGTAGCCAGCAGCGTCGCCAGCATGCCGGTGAAGAACTGACCTACTAGTCCATTGCCATGCTCGGCGCCGGCCATGCGGCCGATCCAGGCCGGCAGCGGCAGCTCGAACCAGCCCAGCAGATTGGCCGCGAACAGCACGAGCACCAGCGTCATCGCCACCAGGAACCAGGGATGCTGGAACTGGATGCCCCAGCCGATGATCCCGCCGGCCTGTTTCACCGCGACGAGTGCGGCGGCGAGAATGATAAAGGCTGTGACGATGCCGGCCGAGGAAGCGAGAAAGCCGCGCCGCGTCGCCGCCCGCTCGCCGGCATGACCGACCAGCCCCAGCATCTTCAGCGACAGCACCGGCAGCACGCAGGGCATGAAGTTGAGGATCAAGCCACCGAGGAGCGCGATGAGGATGATTGCGAGCGATGAGGTCTGCGGCAATGCTGTCGCCGGCGCCGCTGGAGCAGATACCGTGCCGGAGAGCGTGATTTTCTGCTCAAGACCGCGCTGACCGTCGACCAGCGTCAGTGTCACGCTCGATTTCGCAAGCGTGCTTGCATCGACGCCCGCATTGACGATCACCGGCAAGGAGAAACTCGCGGCGCCACCGTCGACCGACAGCACGAACTCGGGCGGGCCGAAGGCAAAACCGTCAGGCCCTTCGACGATCACGTCCGGATGCTCGAAGGGCAGCGGTGCCGACCGCGCCGATATCTCCAGCGTTTGCTTTTCCGCTTCGCCGCTGAGAACCGCACTCTCCACATGCAGACCGTGGCGCGCGCCGTCGCCGGGCACCTGGGCCTGATAGCGGGCGACGAGTTGCGCGAACTCCGACGGCGCCGCCGAGCCGGCCGGAATGTCCAGCGCCAGGCTCGCCGTCTTGGGAATGCAGATCTCCTCGCAGACGAGATAGTTCACGGCGGCGCGCAGCTGCACCGCTTCGCCCACGCGCTGCGGCTTCACCATCACGGGCAGCAGCACGGCCTCGCTGTAGCCGAAGGTGTCGAGGCCGAAGAGCGTGAAGCGATGGGGCGCCGGCCAGGCGATGTCGGCCGCCGCCACATTGACCGAGCCCTGCCAATCGACGGAGACCGGATAGCCGGCATCGCCGGGCGTGCGCCAGTAGGTCTTCCAGCCCGGCTGCAGTTGGAATTCGATGCCCGCGCGAAGTTCGCTTTCCGTACCCGCACCGGCAACCGCCGATACCATGCGCACGGCGGATTCATTGTCGCGCGACCAGTCCGTCGCCGCGGCGTCGGCGGCGGCGGAAATGCCGCTGGAAACAAGGAGCAAGAGTGCGGCGAGTACAAAGCTGTAACACCCGCCGATGCGGGCTGCCGCCGGAACCGCTGCCGATATCAACTGTTTCATAACCATTGTTCGGGTCTAATATAGCCTTGATTTAGCGGCGCTACCGTCAAGATTCCGTGTAGAACGGCGCGCCGCAAACATGAAAATGGATCGCGTCCCCAAGCGGCGATGAACGAAATTGGACGCTTGCCTAGCCTGAAAAGATTGCCTAGGTGATTTATGATGAGCACGGACAAGAGTAGGCCGGAAGGCTATCTCACGGGGCAGCTTCTGATCGCCATGCCGCAGATGCGCGATCCCCGTTTCACGCGCACGGTGATCTATATGTGCGCCCACAGCTCGACCGGCGCGATGGGCCTGGTGGTCAATCGCCGGGTCGGCTCCCTCACCTTCACCGAATTGCTGAAGCAGCTCAATATCGGCCCGAACCGCCGCAGCGAGGAGATCCGCGTGCATTTCGGCGGCCCGGTCGAGTTCGGCCGCGGCTTCGTGCTGCATTCGGCCGACTATGTGCAGAACAACACGATGCTGGTCAGCGACAATGTGGCGCTGACGGCGACCATCGACATCCTCAGGGACCTGGCCGCCGGCGGCGGTCCCAAGCGCAGCATCCTGGCGCTCGGCTATGCCGGCTGGGGCGCGGGCCAGCTCGATGCCGAGATCCACGCCAATGGCTGGCTGTCGGCGCCGGCCGACGACGCCATCGTCTTCGATGCCGACCTCGAGCAGAAGTGGGAGCGCGCCATCGGCAAGCTCGGCGTCGATTTCAGCATGCTGTCCGGCGAAGCCGGTCACGCCTGAGCGCCCGCCGCGCGGGCCACGCCCGCCAGATCCTTGCGCAGCAGCGCGTAGAGCACGTGGTCCTGCCAGACGCCGTTGATGCGCAGATAGTCGCGCGCATAGCCTTCCTCGCGAAACCCGATCTTGCGCAGCAGGCTGCGGCTCGCCGTGTTATGCGGCATGCAGGCGGCCTCGATACGGTGCAGCCCCAGGCGATCGAACAGGAACGGCATCAGGCAGGTCAGCGCCTCCGTCATGATGCCCTGGCGCGCGAAGGGCCCGCCGATCCAGTAGCCGAGGCTGGCGGCCTGGGCCACGCCGCGGCGCACATTGCTGAGATTGATGCCGCCGAGCAGCGCTGTTATCGCCGCGGCGGAATACCAGGAAGGCATAGCCGGCATCGTCATGCCATTCCGCCGCCGCCTGGTGCATGCGCCGGCGATAGGCGGCGCGGGATAGCGAATCCGCCGGCCAGGTCGGCTCCCAGGGCGTCAGGAATTCGCGGCTCGAGCTGCGCAGCGCCGCCCAGGCGCGCCAGTCGCGATAGCGCGGCGGCTGCACATAGATGTTCGCGCTCTCCAGCCGGTTGCCGCGCGGGATGATGAAGTGCGGAAAACGGAAACGCATTCATGAACCCCGCGATGCGTTCCGCTCAGCTAAGCCTGGCCGATATCGCCGCATAGGGTTCGAGGCCGTCGGCCGGGCCCAGCGTGGTCAGGGTCAGCGGCGTGGCGGCGATGCGCCTGGCGACGCGGGTGATCGCCGCGCTGTCCACCGCCTCCACCTTGGCGATGATCTCTTCCGTCGGCATCGGCCGGCCATAGATCAGCATCTGCTGCGCCAGCTGCTCGCAGCGCGACGAGCTGCTTTCCCGCGCCATCAGGATGCCGGCCTTCAACTGCGCCCGCGCCCGGTCGATCTCGGCCTTGTCCAGGGTCGACGGCGTCTTGCGGATCTCCTCGCAGACCACGGGCATCAGTTCCTTGAGCTGATCGGGGCCGGTGCCGGCATAGATGCCGAACAGGCCGCCGTCGCTGTAGGGCGCCGCGAAAGTGTAGATGCTGTAGACCAGCCCGCGCTTCTCCCGCACCTCCTGGAACAGCCGCGATGACATGCCGCCGCCCAGCAGCGTCGAGTAGACGGTGCTGGCATAGTAGTCATCGTCGCGATAGCCGATGCCGTTGAAGCCCATCACCAGATGCACCTGCTCCAGCTCCCGCGTCTCCCGGCGGTCGCCGCCGGCATAGCGCGCCGACTCCGCCGGTTCGGCGTTGGACTGCGGCAGCGCGCCGAACAGCCGCCCCGCCGCCGCCACCAGCGCGTCATGGTCCACCTGCCCCGCCGCCGCCAAGACCATGCTCTCGCCGGTATAGTGCTGCCGCAGATAGCCGCGGATCTGCTCGCGCTGCATGGCGGTCACCGTGTCGACCGTGCCCAGCACCGGCCTTCCCAGCGCCTGGTTGGGATAGGCGGTTTCCTGGAAGTAATCGAAGACGATGTCGTCGGGCGTGTCCTCGGCCTGGCCGATCTCCTGCAGCACCACCGTGCGCTCGCGGCTGAGTTCCGCCTCCTCCAGCGTCGAGCGCTGGAGGATGTCGGCCAGGATGTCGAGCGCCAGCGGCACGTCGCCGGCCAGCACGCGGGCGTAGTAGGCGGTATGCTCGCGCGAGGTGTAGGCGTTGAGCACGCCGCCGACAGCCTCGATCTCCACGGCGATGTCCCGGGCGCTGCGTTTCTCCGTGCCCTTGAAGGCCATATGCTCCAGCAGATGGGCGACGCCGTTGATGGCGCGCGGCTCGTGCCGCGTGCCGGCGCCGACCCAGACCCCCAGGGACGCGGTTTCCACCCCGGCCATGCGGTCGGTCGCCACGGTCAGGCCGTTGCCGAGACGCGTCACCTGCACGCCATTCACCCCGGCCATCAGGCGGCACCCTTGAGACGGCGGCTGCGGATGAAAGCCTGCACGGCGCGCAGATCGTTGGGCAGCATTTCCACCCGTTCCGGCCGGTCGAACAGGTCGGCCAAGCGCTTCGGCAGCGCCGGCCGCACGCCGGTGGCCTGCTCCACCGCGTCGGGGAACTTGGCGGGATGGGCGGTGGCCAGGGCCACCACCGGCACGCCGTCGCCCCGCGCGCCGAGATGGGCCGCGGCGATGCCGATGGCGGAATGGGGATCGATCAGCTCGCCGGTCTGGCGGTGCAGGCCGGCGATGGCGGCCAGCGTCTCCTGGTCGTCGCAGCGATAGGCGTCGAACAGCGCCCGCGCCGCCTGCAGGCGCTCGTCGCCGACGGCGAGCTGGCCGTTGCGGCGGAAGCTGGCCATCGCCTGGGCCAGCGCCGCGCCGTCGCGGCCGTAGAGGTCGAACAGCAGCCGCTCCAGGTTGCTGGAGATCTGGATATCCATGCTCGGGCTCAAGCGAGGGCTGCACGGTTTCGATCTGCATGCGGCCGGTGCCGAAGAAGCGGGTGAGGATATCGTTGCGGTTGGAGCCGACGATCAGCCGCTCCACCGGCAGGCCCATCTGCCGCGCGGCGTAGCCGGCATAGATGTTGCCGAAATTCCCGGTCGGCACGGCGAAGGACACGGCGCGGTCCGGCGCGCCCAGCGCCACCGCGGCCCAGACGTAATAGACGATCTGCGCCATCACCCGCGCCCAGTTGATGGAGTTCACCGCCGAGAGGTTCAGCTCGTCGCGGAAGGCGAGATCGTTGAACATCGCCTTCACCAGGTCCTGGCAATCGTCGAAGGTGCCTTCGACGGCGATGTTGAACACGTTGGCGGCGTCGACAGTGGTCATCTGCCGCCGCTGCACCTCGGAGACGCGGCCATAGGGATGCAGGATGAAGATCTCCGCCGAGGGCCGGCCGCGGAAGGCCTCGATCGCCGCCGAGCCGGTATCGCCCGAGGTGGCGCCGACGATGGTCACATGCTGGCCGCGCTGGCGCAGCACATGGTCGTAGAGCCGGCCCAGCAGCTGCAGCGCCACATCCTTGAAGGCCAGGGTCGGCCCGTGGAACAGCTCCATCAGCCAGGTCTTGCCGTCGAGCTGCCGCAGCGGCGCCACCGCGCCATGGCCGAAGGCGGCGTAGCTGTCGCGGACGATCCGCGTGAAGGCGTCGGCCTCCACCCGGCCGGCGATGAAGGGCGCCATGACGCGCACCGCCAGCTCGGCATATTCCAGTCCGCGGAAGGATTTCAGGTCGGCCGCCGACAGCTGCGGCCAGGATTCCGGCACATAGAGCCCGCCGTCGCGGGCCAGGCCCGCGAGCAGGACATCATCGAAGGCGAGCGCCGGGGCGGCGCCCCGGGTGCTGACATAGCGCAAGGCGGACTCCTGGGAGGGCTCGGATGCGTGGCGCGGGGTCACCCTACTGGCGCGGTCGCGGCGGTGCAAGGGCGAGATCGGGCGTATAACACATTGAAAAAATGAATAGTTTCTGCGATCACGGGGGCATGGATTTTTCTGATGCGCAGCAGCGCGCCGCCTTTTTCGAACTCCATAGCGGCCTGCCGCGGGAGGGGCCGGGCAATCGCGAGAGCACGGCCCGGGCGTTGGCGCTGGCCGGGGCGCTGCCGCCGGCGCCGCGGGTCCTCGACATCGCCTGCGGGCCGGGCATGCAGACGATGGATCTGGCGTCGATGCCGCCGGCGGCGCGGATCACCGCCGTGGACTTGCACGAGCCTTATCTCGAGGAACTCCGCCGCCGCGCTGAGGCGGCAGGCGCTGCGGACCGCATCGAGGCCCTGCAAGCCGACATGAAAGCCCTGCCCTACGCACCCGGCAGTTTCGACCTGATCTGGTGCGAGGGTGCCGCCTACATCATGGGCGTCGGCAACGCGCTGCGCGCCTGGCGGCCCCTGCTGCGCGCAGGCGGCAAGCTGGCGCTGACCGAAGCGGTGTGGCTGAAGCCCATCTGCTGGAGCCGGTGCGCCGCTGCTGGGCGGAATATCCGGCCATGGCTGACATCGAGGCCAGCCGCGCGCTCGTGCGCGACTGCGGCTACGACCTGCTCGGCGATTTCGTGCTGCCGGATGCCGCGTGGTGGGACGACTACTATGGTCCGAAGGAGAAGCGGTTGTTGGAGTTGCTGGACCGCATACGCGCCGGCGATCCCATCGCGGCAGCGATCCTTGGGGAGTGCCGGCACGATCTGGCGATACACCGGAAATATTCGGAGTACTATGGCTATGTGTTCCTGGTGCTTGCATTGGCAAATCGCCCGGCGGCAAGCTGACGCTTGTTCTCGCAGGAGAGCCGCCGTGAACAGAAGCTGTTCGGGCAGTTCAGGTTGCATTCAGCTTGTTTCGGATATGTGTTGCCGGTCACTGCCGAGAGCCGTTAGCCGACTGATCATCGGCGCTTTGAGCGCATGACAAGTTGGAAATTTCCGATGCGGCGATCAGACATCGGTGATTTCGGAAAACCACTGTTAAATCAAGCCGCAGGCCCTGCTTGCGACCATTAGGCACGGCCCCGCAAGGGAACCCACGCTATCGCTGACGGGTTACCGGCTTAACCGCATTAGGAGAGTTGAGAATGATTTATTCCCGGCGAAAATTATTGGGACTCGCGGCGCTTAGCGCCGGTGCCTTCGTGTTTGGCCAAGTGCCGCTGATTTCGAGCGCACGGGCCGCCATCGGCAAGGTGGACATTCCTGCCGGTCCGCGCGCGCTCAAATTCCGGGTGCTGTGGAAGGGCGACCAAATTGGCCACCACAATACCACAATCACGCCCTCGGCCGACGGGCGGGACATGACCGTCGTGACCGACATCAAGATGAAGGTCAAGATCGGCCCGTTCACGGCGTTCAACTATGAGCATGACAGCACGGAAGTCTGGCATGACGGGCTGCTGCAGAGCCTGGTCAGCAAGACCGATGACGACGGTGACGACCTTGCCCTGAAGGGCCAGGCAACCGCCGGCGGCTTTTCGGCTGTCGGCCCCAAGGGCGCTTTCCTGGCGCCGGCCGACGTGCTGACCACGAATTGCATGTGGCTGCCGGAGCTGGTCGATGAGAAGAAAATCATCGATGCGCAGAAGGGCGTGCTTGTGACGTTGGATTCGAAGCTGCTGGGCGAGGAGAATGTCATCGTCAAGGGCAAGGATCGCGAGGCCGAGCGGCACAGCATCCGGACGCCTTTCGTCGCCGGCAGCCTGTGGTACGACCACGCCGGAAACTGGGTCCGCAGCCTGCTGGAGATCAAGGGCGAGACGCTGGAGTATAAGCTCGTCGCCTAGACGGCCGACCGCATGATGCGTTCGTAGAGGGCGCGATAGTCCTTGGCGACCTTGCCGCCGAAGAGCGGGTCTTCCTTTCCGCCGGCGGAAGCATCGATCGCCTCCCAGTCTTCCGGCCGCAGCGCCAGGGCTGCCTGCGGAAAGAAGATCTTCTCTTCGCCGGCGATATGCCGTTCGTTGCTGGTGAGATAGTCTTCCACGATGCTCTCGAACCAGCTGCGCGGAATCTCGCTATCGCGGGCGATGTTCTGGAGGGCGGCGGCCAGCTTGCGCGTCAGCTCCCCCAGATGGGCATGCTCTTTCAACAGGTCGCCGACAGTCGATTTCGCCTGGGGATCGCGCGCGACCATCCGCTCGTAGATCAGATTCTCCATCGGATGATGGCAGAGATCCGGATAGGTGAGGGTGTAGTCCATGATGCCGTTCAGAAGGTCGAAATCCAGCGTCCCTCCGCCGCGATAGGCATCCAATTCCCGGCGCAGCAGATGCAACAGCCGCGTCATGTTGCGGTGGTCGATCTGCAACTGCTCGATGGCCTTGGGCATCCGGTCCGTCATCGCGGCTCACCCTGCATCGCTCTTTCTTGCGCCAGGCCGGCCATCGTCGTCAAAGCCCTTGGGTCGCAGGCGATGCCGGCCCGCGCCGCTAGTCCTCGAGGACGAAGGTCACTTCCATCGTCACCCGGTACTCGGTGATCTTGCCCTTCTCGATCTTGGCCTTCTGTTCGAGCACATGCAGGCCGGTCATGCCGCGCACCGTTTTCGCGGCGCGCTTGATGCCGCTTTGTACCGCGGCCTCGAAGCCCTTGCCCGAGGACGCCGTCAGCTTGGTGACCCGTGCGACTGCCATGATTTCCTCCCTAGGTTTTTCAGCCCGACGGCTTACGGTAGTCCTCGGAGGCGCCGGCAACAACCTGCTGCGGTGCCGGATCAGCCGCCGTCTCGTTCGAAGGCCTGGCGCTTGCGCCACATGACGATGCCGGCCCAGGTGAGGCCGGCGGCGAGCAGCAGCCCGATGACGCCGATGATCACGACGGCGGTTTCGCCTTCGCTCTGGCCGAACCACAGCAGGAACAGGCTGAGCAGCGCCAGCAGCGGGCCGACCACCAGCACATAGACGATGCGCCATTTCGGGATGCTGCGCGCCGCCTGGGTCTGGGCCTCGCCAAATCCGAGGCGCCGTTCGGCGCGCGGCAAGCCCCGATATAGCGGCCAGAGCGCGATCAGCCCAATAGGCCAGCAGCGCCCAGCAATATCAGGGCGAGGCAAGGCCATACGCTGCAGGAAAGCCGCCGCCGAAGCCACCAGCACGGGCGATCACGGCGACGACCATCACAGTGGTGAGACCGTAGAAGCGCCGCAGCCCCGCGGCGATCCGCTCGCGCTGGGCGGCATTGACCCGGTAGCCGCCCGACAGCGCGCCGTTGGGGAAGAAATCCCAATCGCCGTCCTCGCGCGCGCGGAACGAATTCTCCTCGATGCCCTTCCAGAAAAAGAGACCCATGTCCTGCCGATTCCCCCGTTGAGAGCCGCTGCGCTAATTCAGATACCGCCGCTCCAGATGGGCCTTGAACACCGCGGGGTCCAGCGGCCGGCCGGTGGCGGCGGTGAGCAGCTCGCGGGCCGGCAGGCGCGAGCCCTGGCCATGGACGTTGGTGCGCAGCCAGGTCAGCAGCGGCGCGAAATCGCCGTGGCCGATCGCGGTGGGGATCGAGGGCTGGGCGCGGCAGGCGGCCTCGAAGAGCTGCGCCGCCGTCATGGCGCCGAGGGTGTAGGTGGGAAAATAGCCCCAGGCGCCGTCATACCAGTGGATGTCCTGCAGGCAGCCCTCGCGGTCCGAGGGCGGCACGATGCCCAGCAGCTTCTTCATGCCCTCGTTCCAGGCCGCCGGCAGGTCGGCGAGCTTCATGTCGCCGCCGATCAGCGCCTTCTCCAGCCGGTAGCGCAGGATGACATGGGCGGGATAGGTCACCTCGTCGGCCTCGACGCGGATGAAATCGGGCGTCACCCGGGTATAGAGCCGGTGGAAATTGGCGGCGTCCCAGGCCGGGCCGCTGCCGCCGAAGGCCTCGCGCGCCAGGGGCGCCAGGAAGGCGATGAAGGGCGCCGAACGGCAGGCCTGCATCTCCATCAGCAGCGACTGGCTTTCATGCAGGCTCATGCCGCGCGCCAGGCCGACCGGCTGGTGGCGCCATTGCCGCGGCAGCCCGCGCTCATAGAGCGCATGGCCGGTCTCGTGGATCACACCCATGACGGCCGACGGCGAAATCGTCCTCGGCATAGCGGGTGGTGATGCGCACATCGTCGGGCATGCCGCCGCAGAAGGGATGCAGGCTGGTGTCGAGGCGGCCATGCTCGAACTCGAAGCCCATGGCGCGCATGATCCGCTCGCCCAGATTGCGCTGCTTCTCCAACGGGAAGGGACCGGGCAGATCCAGCGGCGCCGGCTGGCGCGCCTGATGCTCCAGCACCCGCGCCAGGAGGTCCGGCAGGAAGGCGGCGAGATCGTCGAACACGAGATCGATATCGGCGGAGCGGCCGCCGGGTTCATACTCGTCCAGCAGCGCGTCATAGGCGCCGACGCCCAGGCGCGCCGATTTTGCCGCCGCCGCTTCGCGGGTCAGGCGCAGCACCTCGGTCAGCGCCGGGAGCTGCATGGCGAAGTCGCCCTTCGGCCGGGCGTCGCGCCAGACCTGCTCGCTGGCGGAGCAGGCCTTGGAGAGCGCCTCCACCAGCTTGCCGTCAAGCGCCGTCGCGTGGACCCATTGCCGGCGCATCTCCCGCAAGTTGGCGCGCTGCCACTCGTCGAGATTGGCCGCGCCGCCCTCGGCATGATCCAGCAGATCGCCCATGACCGGCTCGGCCAGCATGCCGTGGCAGACGACGTTGAGGGCGGCGAGCTGCTCCGCCCGCGCTTCCGCGCCGCCTGGGGGCATCATCGTCGCCATGTCCCAATGCAGCACGCCCAGCGCATTGCGCAGCGCCTGCAGGCGGTGAAAGCGGGCTTCGAGATCGGTGTAGGGGGACATGGGGAACTCGGGCGATGATTGTGAGGGAGTCGCAGCCTAGCCGATCCCGCGGGCGGGAGTTTATTGTTGAGCGAATATTAGCCCGTTCGCATGGAAAAAACGAGGTCCGGCACGCTTGTCCCAGAAAGTACTTACCGGCCAATCACTTTTCCCATCAGCAGACAGGGATTTTCCGCGTCCCAGAAGGTGGCCGATTCCAACAACGGGCGGAAACCCATCGCAGTGTAGAACCGGCGCGTGGCGTCGTAGTTCGGGTCGTTGCCACTCGCCGCCATCGTCTTGACCAGGAGGATTTCCACGCCGTCGGCACGGCAGCGGTCTTCGCAGGCGGCGAGCAAAACGCGCCCGAGCCCGCTCCGATGATAAGGCTGCCGCACGGCAGTCAGATGGATTTCGGCGACATGAGGATTGATCGTCTCGATGGTGATGAAGCCGGCAACCTGGCCATCCCGCCGGACGCCGAACATCGGCAAATGAGCCACCTCGGCCACATAGCGATCGATCGACTCGGGGAGGCCGAACCAGTCGGGCAGGCTCTCCAGAATTGATCGGCAGAGAGCTGACTTTCCATCAGCGATCTCTTCGGCCGTCATGGTTCTGCCGCCTTCGGCTGGCGGTGGTAGACGACATAGATCACCGCCAGCGCCACCGCGAGGATGTACCAGGTGATGGCGTATTGCAGATGGTCGTTGGGCAGGGTCACCTTGGTCTGGCCGCCGATGGGGATGCCGCCGGGATTGGGCGCGGGGCCTGCTTCCAGAAACACCGGCACGAGTTCGGCGGCGGGAATGCCGGCCTCGTCCGCCATCGCCTGCAGATCGAGCCAGAACCACATGTTGTTCTGCGGCTCGTTGTCGGGCTGCAGCCAGTTCTGATGACCCGGCAAGCGGATCGCGCCATCGACGGTCACCGTTCCCGCGACCTGCCCCTCGGCGCGCTTGGCCGGATCCTTCTGCGCCTCCGGCACCCAGCCGCGATTGACCAGGAGCGTTCCACCCGACTCCAAGCGCAGCGGCGTCACGATCTGATAGCCGACATTGCCGCGCATGGTGCGGGCGGCGACGAAGAGTTCCTTGTCGTGGAGGAATTCGCCGGTCGCGACCGCGCGGCGGAATTCCAGCGGCGCCAGCGCTTCAGGCGCGGCCGCGCCCGGCGCCGGCAGTTCCACCGGGGCGGCGGCGATGCGCGCCTCGCGCTCGGCGATCATGGCCTCTTTCTCGAACAGGCGCTGCACCTGCCAGGTGCCGAGGCCCAGCAGCAGGATCAGCGCCGGAATCGTGAACAGCGTCGGCCAGAAGGTGGGACGGAAAGGCATCGATGATCCCCGGAAAATTCGCGCGGCCGCTAGGACTCGAAGCTGCCGCGGTTCTCGCCGGCGCGGTTGCGGTATTGCAGCGCCACCATGATGCCCTTGGCCGGCCGCAGCAGCAGCAGCGCGCCGCCGAGCACCACGGCGGTCAGGATGGACATGGTGAGCCATTCCGGCAGCGCCAGCTTGAATTGCAGCACGAAGGCCAGGGGCACGGCGATGGCGCCCAGGATGAAGATCAGGAACACGGCGGGACCGTCGCCGGAATCCGCTTCGGCCAGGTTGAGATGGCAGACCGTGCAGCTATCGGCCACTTTCAGGAAACCGCTATAGAGCTTGCCCTGGCCGCAGCGCGGGCAGCGGCAGGCGAGGCCGGTCTTTACCGGCGACAGCACGGGATAGGTGCGGTCGGACATCGCGGGACTCTAGGCCAATGGCGGCAAAAATGCCCTGAAAAAGCAAGACGGGACGGCGAGGCCGTCCCGTCTTTGGCAATCAAACCAGTCCGGCGTCAGTGCTCGGCAGGAACGCCGGCACCGGCGACGTAGATGCAGATGAACAGGAACAGCCAGACCACGTCGACGAAGTGCCAGTACCAGGCGGCGGCCTCGAAGCCGAAATGATGGTCGGGCTTGAAATGGCCGGCGGTGGCGCGGAACCAGCAGACGATCAGGAAGATCGTGCCGATGATCACATGGGCGCCATGGAAGCCGGTGGCCATGAAGAAGGTCGAGGGGTAGATGCCGTCCTTAAAGCCGAAGGCGGCGTGGCTGTACTCATAGGCCTGTACGCCGGTGAAGGTCAGGCCCAGGAGAATCGTCAGCGACAAGCCTTGGATCAGGCCGGCGCGGTCGCCCTCCCTCAGGGCATGGTGCGCCCAGGTGACGGTCACGCCCGACAGCAGCAGGATCAGCGTGTTCAGCAGCGGCAGCTCGAAGGGATCGAAGGTGTGGATGCCCTCCGGCGGCCAGACATGGCCGATCGCCGCGGTCGGGAACAGGCTGGCGTTGAAGTAGGCCCAGAACCAGGCGACGAAGAACATCACTTCGGAGGCGATGAACAGCGCCATGCCGTAGCGCAGGCCGATCTGCACCACCGGGCTGTGATAGCCCAGGAACTCGCCCTCGCGCACCACATCGCGCCACCACAGGAACATGGTGCCGAGGATGCCCAGGATGCCGAGCGGCATGACGATCATGCCGCCGGGCTTGCCATGCATGTACAACACGGTGCCGACCGTGAGCAGCAGGGCCGCGATCGCACCGACGATCGGCCAGGGGCTGGGATCGACCAGATGATAGGGGTGTTTCGCGGGGTGGCTTCCGTGTGCGTCGCTCATGGCCTGTTCCCTTATGCCTCTTGTTCCCTGCGGGTGCGTGCCCGGTACTCGAGATTCACGTAGTCGCGGTTCAATTCACTGTTTCGGCGCCGTCGGCGGCGTTGCTGATCTTCTGCGCGCCGTCCTGATCGGGCGCGCGGAAGAAGGTGTAGGACAGCGTCACGGTATGGACATCCTTCGCTTCCGCATCCTTCAGGATCTCCGGATCGACGAAGAAGGTGACCGGCAGCTCGGCGCTCTGGCCGGGCTCCAGCACCTGCTCGGTGAAGCAGAAGCATTCCAGCTTGTTGAAGTAGAAGCCCACATCGTAGGGCGTCACGTTGAAGGTGGCGTTGCCGACGAGGCGCGTATTCGAATTGTTGTGCACGCGATAGAAGGCGAGGCCGGTGGCGCCGATCTCCAGGGTCACCTCCTGCTGCATCGGCTGGAAGGTCCAGGGCAGGTCCGGCGCGATATCGGCGTTGAATCGCACGGTGATGGTCTTGCCGGGCACCGCCTGCGGCGCCGTTTCGGCGCGCTGGGTGGCGCCGCCGTAGCCGGTGACCTGGCAGAACATGCGATAGAGCGGCACCGACGCGAAGGCGAGGCCGCCCATGGCAATCGCCAGCCCCACGAGACTGGTGACGACCAGGCGATTGCGCCGCGTGTGCTGACGATGCTGTTCCATGTCCGGCTCTAGCCCCCGCCCATGCGCACGATGGCGATGAGATAGACGAGCAGGGCAAAGGCGGCCAGGGCCGCGAACATGGCCCAGTTCTTCGCCCGCTGGCGCTGGCGCAGCGCTTCGCCCGAACGGACGGGGTTAACCTGATCGGTCTTCATACGGCAACTCCCGCCAGGAAACCGCCGGCGAACAGGCCGGGCGCGCGGTCGAGGATCAGCAGCGCGAACAGCGCGAAGAGATAGAACAGCGAATAGGCGAACATCTTGCGCGCGCTGCGGTCGCTGTCGTCATTGAGGACGCGCACCGCCGAGAGGATGAACAGGCCGCCCAGCAGCACTGCCGCAGCACCATAGAGCGCGCCGGTCATGCCCAGGTACCAGGGCGCCAAAGCGAGCGGGAACAGCAGGACCGTATAGATCAGCATCTGGATCTTGGTCGCCCGTGCGCCGGCCACCACCGGCAGCATCGGCACGCCCGCCTTCTCATAATCGCCGGCGCGATAGAGCGCGAGCGACCAGAAATGCGGCGGCGTCCACATGAAGATCAGCAGGAACAGGGCGATGGATTCGACGCTGACCGTGCCGGTCGCGGCCGCCCAGCCGATCATCGGCGGGAAGGCGCCGGCGGCGCCGCCGATGACGATGTTCTGCGGCGTGCGGCGCTTCAGCCAGATCGTGTAGATGAAGACATAGAACAGGATCGCGCTTGCCAGCAGCCCTGCCGCCAGCCAGTTCAGCGCCACCCCCATGATGACCACGGAACCGATGGCCAGCACGATGCCGAAGGCCAGCGCTTCCGCCGGATCCACGCGGCCTTCCGGGATCGGCCGTTTGCAGGTGCGGGGCATGACCGCGTCGATGTCGCGGTCGTACCACATATTGATGGCGCCCGAGGCGCCGGAAGCGATGGCGATGCAGAGGATGGCCACCGCCGAGAGCAGCGGATGGGGCTGCACCGGCGCCACCGCCAGCGCGGCAAAGCCGCTGAACACCACCAGCGACATCACCCGCGGCTTCATCAGCTGCAGATAGTCGCGCACCGACGCCGCTGTCCGGTCAGGAACAACGGCGCCAACGGCGACAAATGACGGGGAGATGTCGGTCAATCAGCGTCTCTTCAGTAGCGGCGTGCCCGGACAGCGGCCCTCAATGGCCGGAGCCCTTGATCACCGGCAGTTCCTCGTAGGAGTGGAAGGCCGGCGGCGACGGCAGCGTCCATTCCAGCGTCGTGGCGCCCGCGCCCCAGTAATTCTCGCCCACGCGGCGGCCTGAGGTCAGGGTGTAGATCACCACACCGACGAACCAGAGCGCCCCGAGCGCGCCCAGATAGGCGCCGATGGTCGAGACCTGGTTCCAGCCGGCGAACGCATCGGGATAGTCCGGATAGCGCCGGGGCATTCCCGCCAGGCCGAGGAAATGCTGCGGGAAGAAGGTCAGGTTGGCGCCGATGAAGGACAGCCAGAAATGCACCCGGCCCGCCCATTCCGGATATTGCCGGCCCGACATCTTGCCGAACCAGTAATAGAAGCCGCCGAAGATCGAGAACACGGCGCCGAGCGACAGCACGTAGTGGAAATGCGCGACCACGTAGTAGGTGTCGTGCATGGCGTTGTCGACGCCGGCATTGGCCAGCACCACGCCGGTCACGCCGCCGACGGTGAACAGGAAGATGAAGCCGATCGCCCAGAGCATCGGCGTGTCGAAGCGCAGCGAGCCGCCCCACATGGTGGCGATCCAGGAGAAGATCTTGATGCCCGTGGGCACCGCGATCACCATGGTCGCCGCTGTGAAGTAGGCGCGCGTGTCCACGTCCATGCCGACGGTGAACATATGATGCGCCCAGACGACGAAGCCGACCACGCCGATGGCGACCATGGCATAGGCCATGCCCAGATAGCCGAACACCGGCTTGCGCGAGAAGGTGGCGATGATCTGGCTGACCATGCCGAAGCCCGGCAGGATCAGGATGTACACTTCCGGATGGCCGAAGAACCAGAACAGATGCTGGAACAGGATCGGATCGCCGCCGCCGGAGGGCTCGAAGAAGTGCGTGCCGAAATTACGGTCGGTCAGCAGCATGGTGATGGCGCCCGCCAGCACCGGCAGCGCCAGCAGCAGCAGGAACGCGGTCACCAGCACAGACCAGACGAACAGGGGCATGCGGTGCAGCGTCATGCCGGGGGCGCGCATGTTGAAGATGGTGGTGATGAAGTTGATCGCGCCCATGATCGAGGAAGCGCCCGCCAGATGCAGCGAGAAGATCAGGAAATCCACCGACAAGCCCGGCTGTCCCAGCGCCGAGGATAAGGGCGGATAGATGGTCCATCCGGTGCCCGCACCCGTATCGACGAAGGCCGACAGCAGCAGCAGGATGATCGAGGGGACCAGCAGCCAGAAGCTGATATTGTTCATGCGCGGGAAGGCCATGTCCGGCGCGCCGATCATCAGCGGCACGAACCAGTTGCCGAAGCCGCCGATCATCGCCGGCATGACCATGAAGAAGATCATCAGCAGGGCGTGGGCGCTGATCACCACGTTCCACCACTGGCCGTCGGGCGCGTCGGGCGTGCCGAACAGGTCGATGCCCGGATGGCCCAGCTCATAGCGCATCAGCACGGAGAACAAAGTGCCGAGCAGGCCGGCGCAGATGGCGAACACCAGGTACATCGTGCCGATGTCCTTGTGGTTCGTCGAATAGACGAAGCGCTTCCAGCCGGTCGGATGATGGTCGTGACCGTGGCCGGCATGCTGTACGTGAACGGGGCTCATCTGTTTCTTCCTTCCCGTCGCATCAATTCGAGGGTTCGTTGTTCGCTGAGTCATTCTGGGCGACATCGGCCGCCGGCAGCGTGCCGTCGACCTTGGCGAACTTGGACTGCGCCTCTTTCACCCAGCTATCGAAGTCGGCCTTGGAGACGACCTTGATGACGATCGGCATGTAGGCATGGCCATTGCCGCAGAGCTCGGAGCATTGGCCGTAATAGACGCCTTCCTTTGTCGCCTTGAACCAGGTCTCGTTCAGGCGGCCGGGGACCGCATCTTCCTTCACGCCGAAGGCCGGCATGGCAAAAGAATGGATCACGTCTTCGGCGGCCAGGAGCACCTTGACCGTGGTGTCGATGGGCACAACGACCTCGTTGTCCGCCGACAGGAGCCGGATCTGGCCCTTCGACGGATCGATGTCCGCGTCCTGGATCATGTAGGCGTCGAAGGTGAAGTTGCCGTTGTCGGGATACTCGTACGACCAGAACCACTGATGGCCGATCGCCTTGATGGTCATGTCGGGTTCCGGCGTCACATCGGTGAAATACAGCAGCGGGAAGGATTTGAAGGCGATGTAGACGAGGATCAGGACCGGCACGACCGTCCACACCACCTCGATCACGGTATTATGGGTGGTCTTCGACGGCGTCGGGTTCCGCTTCTCGCTGAAGCGCCACATGACATAGAGCAACAGGCCCAGAACGAAGGCGGTGATCACGGTGATGATCACCAGCAGGATGTCGTGGAAATTCTCGATTTCTTCCATGACCGGCGAGGCCGGCGGCTGGAAGCCCATCTGCCAGGGTTCCGGATGCGCCGCCCACGCAACGGACGACACCCCGATCAGCCCGACGGCTGCGACTGCAACGGCGCACAGCGCCGCCCAAAAGGCCCTACGACTTGCCACTGACATCTTTGCTCCGCTTTGACTGGGACGCCGCCCGACTTCCCTCTGATCCACGCTTGCCCCGCCCCTTCCGGCGGCAAACGCTGCGACGCGCGGCCCGGAAGCTACACCGGTCAACCTATCCTAACAAGAGTCCGGGGCCTGCAACCCGGGGCCCTTGGCGCAGGGCCTATCTAGCCCAAAAAGCCAATCCAGGCGTGGAGTTAGAGCATTTATGCGGCACTCTGTCGCATCGTACATCTGTCATCGCCCGGCCCGCCGCCGGTTTGATCGCCGGCGGGGTGATGCAGGAAGCGCGGCGACGCTCTATATGATGTACAAACGCCCTCCGATTCGGCGTCCCAACCCAATTTTGCCCCCTTAGGAGCAGCCCATGAGCGATCTTGCCCGCACAGACGATCTGTTCTTCACCCGCGCCGGCCTGGATCGCGGCCGGGTCGAGGGCATCGTCGGCGATGCCCTGAAGGGCGCTGACGATGGCGAGCTGTTCCTGGAGTACAGCCAGTCGGAGTCACTGGCGTTCGATGACGGGCGGCTGAAAAGCGCCAGCTTCGACAGCTCACAGGGCTTCGGCCTGCGTTCCATCGCCGGCGAGGCGGCCGGCTACGCCCATGCCAGTGAGCTCAGCGAGGCAGCGATCAAGCGCGCGGCCGAGACGGTGAAGGCGGTTCATGCCGGCCATGGCGGCAAGCTGGATGTGGGGCCGCAGGGCACCAACCGCTCGCTTTACACCGACGTCAATCCGCTGGCCGAGGCGCCCTTCGAGCAGAAGGTGAAGCTGCTGACCGACATGGATGCCTATGCCCGGTCGAAGGACAGCCGGGTGCGCCAGGTGATGGCGTCGCTGTCGGGCGTCTGGCAGGCGGTGCAGATCATCCGCCCCGACGGCCTGCGGGTCGCCGATATCCGGCCGCTGGTCCGGCTCAGCGTCTCCATCATGGTGGGCGACGGCGACCGGCAGGAGACCGGCAGCCACGGCACCGGCGGCCGCACCGGCTATAGCGTCTATCTGCAGCCCGAGACCTGGCGGGGCGCGGTGGACGAGGCGCTGCGCCAGGCGCTGGTCGAATCTGACGTTCGGTGCCCGCACCCGCCGGCGAGATGACGGTGGTGCTGGGTTCCGGCTGGCCGGGCATCCTGCTCCATGAGGCGATCGGCCATGGGCTGGAGGGCGACTTCAACCGCAAGAAGACCTCGGCCTTCGCCGGCCTGATGGGCCAGCGGGTGGCGTCC
Organism: uncultured Alphaproteobacteria bacterium; assembly: GCA_963816235.1. Lineage (GTDB taxonomy): Bacteria > Pseudomonadota > Alphaproteobacteria > Dongiales > Dongiaceae > DATKFM01. Next base: position 818,583 of record CAWFKD010000001.1, read on the forward strand.
AAGGGCGTGACCGTGGTGGATGACGGCACGCTGCAGGACCGCCGCGGCTCCCTCACCGTCGATGACGAGGGCACGCCGACCCAGAACACGACGCTGATCGAAGACGGCGTGCTCGTCGGCTTCATGCAGGACCGGCAGAACGCGCGGCTGATGGGCACCAAATCCACCGGCAACGGCCGGCGGCAGAGCTTCGCCCATATCCCGATGCCGCGCATGCGCAACACCTACATGATGGCCGGCAGCCACGACCCGAAGGAGATCCTGGGCTCGGTGAAGAAGGGCCTCTATGCCGTGAATTTCGGCGGCGGCCAGGTGGATATCACCAACGGCAAGTTCGTGTTCTCCTGCACCGAGGCCTACAAGATCGAGGACGGCAAGATCGGCCCGGCGGTGAAGGGCGCGACCCTGATCGGCAACGGCCCGGACGTGCTGACCAAGGTATCGATGATCGGCAACGACCTGGCGCTCGATCCCGGCATCGGCACCTGCGGCAAGGAAGGCCAGGGCGTGCCCGTGGGCGTCGGCCAGCCGACGCTGAAGATCGACGCGATCACCGTGGGCGGCACGGCGGCGTAGGCTGCCATCGCCATCGCCGTTCCATCCGAACTAGTCATGTCGGGCAACGCAGCGTCTGATGACAGCGATGGCGAGGAGGATCTCGCCCCGTTGCCGGCGGGCTCGCCCAATTACATGACGCCGGCGGGATTCCGCCGCCTGGACGAAGAGCTCAAGCAGCTCAGCCGCGTCGAGCGGCCGAAGATCGTCGAGGTCGTGTCCTGGGCGGCCGGCAATGGCGACCGGTCGGAGAACGGCGACTACATCTACGGCAAGCGGCGGCTGCGGGAGATCGACCGGCGCATCCGCTTCCTGCGCAAGCGGCTGGAGGCTTCCAAGGTCGTCGATCCGGCGCAGCAGACCAACCGCGACAAGGTGTTCTTCGGCGCCACCGTGACCTACGCCACCGCGCAGGGCGACGAGTTCTCCGTGAAGATCGTCGGCGTCGACGAAGCGGATTTCGAAAAAGGTCAGATCAGCTGGGTGTCGCCGATCGCCCGCGCCCTCATGCGCGCCGGTGTCGGCGATTCCGTGAAGGTGCGCACGCCGGCGGGGCCGGAGGCGATCGAGATCATCGCCATCGCCTACGATAGCGTCACCTGACGAAGGACGATCGCGGTCGGGAGTTTCGGTTTGTCGAGTCGCGGGGCGTCGATTAGGTTTTCGCCCATGCCCGCAACATCGCACTTCTCTCCCCGCCTCTTCACCTTCCTGCGCGCGCTCAAGCGCAACAACGAGCGCGCCTGGTTCCAGGCCAACAAGGAGCGCTATATCGCCGATGTGCAGCAGCCGATGCTGCGCTTCATCGCCGATTTCGCCGAGCCCTTGCGCAAGATTTCCAAGAACTTCATCGCCGATCCGAAGCCCGTGGGCGGGTCGATGTTCCGGGTCTATCGCGACACGCGCTTTTCCCGCGACAAGACGCCCTACAAGACCCACGCCTCGGCCCATTTCCGCCACAGCCAGGCGACCCGGGACGTGCATGCGCCCGGTTTCTATTTCCATCTGGAGCCCGGCGAATGCTTCATCGGCGGCGGCATCTGGCTGGCGGAGGCCCATGCGCTGAAGAAGGTGCGGGACGCCATCGCCTATGACGCCGAGGGCTGGCGCAAGGTGAAGCGCAAGGTCAGGGATATCGAGGGCGACGGGCTGACCCGGCCGCCCCAGGGCTATGATCCCGCCCATCCCTTCATCGACGACCTCAAGCGCAAGAGCCACTTTTCCCACGCGGCGTTCAGCGAGGCGGAGGTCTGCAGCCCGCGTTTCCTGGCCCGCTGCGCCGAGGCCTGCCGTGCCAAGGCGCCGCTGATGCAATTCCTGACCGAGGCCGTCGATCTGGATTGGTAAGGGCTGCACCGCCGACGCCGTACGGGCGTTCACGATTGCTGATTTGCTGCACTGCGGGACTACCTGGGCGGGCAATGCGCGCCGAACATTGACGGCGCCTTGCACGCTGGCTAGGCTTTTGTCGGATTTATCTGACAAATGAGCCGGCACGGCCGATGGCCCGCTGCCGGCCGCAACGCGAAGGGAGGTCTTTGATGAAGAAAATCTGTCTGACCGCCATGGCCGCGGTATTGGCATTGGCGATCGGCGCCAGTGTCTCGGCGCAGGATAAGAAGACGCTGGTGTTCGTGGTCAACGGCGCCTCGGATTTCTGGAAGCTCGCGGAAGCGGGCGTCAAGAAGGCCCAGGGCGAACTGCCGAACTATGACATGCAGCTGAAGTATCCGGAGCAGGCCGCGGCGGCGATCCAGCAGCGGCTGATGGACGATCTGGTGGCGGCGGGTGCCGACGCCATCATGGTCAGCGCCGTCGATCCCAAGACCTCCACCGAAGCGCTGAACCGCATCGGCGGCCAGGTGCCGCTGTTCACCACCGATAGCGATGCGCCCGATACCAACCGCATCGCCTATATCGGCAGCTCGAACACCGACGCCGGCAAGCAGGCCGGCGAGATCGCGCTGAAGGCCCTGCCGGACGGCGGCAAATGCATCGGCTTCGTCGGACTGCCCGGCGCCGACAATGCGCGCGAGCGCATCGAAGGCATGAAGGCGGCGCTGGCCGGCTCGAAGGTCGAGCTGATCGACGTCCGCGGCGACGACATCGACCAGACCCGCGCCAAGCGGAATGTCGAGGACGCGCTGGCGGCCAATCCCGACATCCCCTGCATGGTCGGCTTCTACTCCTACAACACCGCCGCGCATCTACGAGGTGCTGAAGGACTCCGGCAAGCTCGGCTCGATCAAGGTCATCGGCTTCGACGAGGATCCGATCACCCTGGGCGGCGTGCGCGAGGGCACCATCGAAGGCACCGTCGTGCAGCAGCCCTATGAATGGGGCTATCAGGGCATGCTGCTGATGGCCAAGTATCTCGAGGGCGACAAGTCGGTCGTGCCCGAGAACAAGCTGATCATCATTCCGACCAAGATCATCGACAAATCCAATGTCGATGCCTTCGAGGCGGAGCTGAAGGCGCGCATCGCCGGCGGCGGCTGATAAATTCTCCCACCTTGGGCCGGCACGGGCGACCGTGCCGGCCTTTTCCTTGCGATAGGACCTTCGTCTCTGCTGCAATCCCCAGGGATCTCACATGCGGGTCGCGATCCATGGCCGGCGCGCTGCTTGAACTGTCCGATATCGGCAAGACCTATCCGGGGGTGACCGCCCTGGAGGGCGTCGATCTCGCCATCGGCAGCGGCGAAGTGCTGGGCCTGATCGGCGAGAACGGCGCCGGCAAATCCACCTTGATGAAGATCCTCGGCGGCGTCATCGCGCCGAGCCAGGGCAGCATCCGCCTCGACGAGCGCGACCATGCCGCCCTGACCATCGCCGATTCCATGGGCGGCGGCATCGCCTTCGTGCATCAGGAACTGAACCTGTTCGATAATCTCGATGTGGCCGCCAATATCTTCATCGGCCGCGAACCTCTGCGGGGCGGCTGGCTGCGGCTGGTCGATCGTCCGGCGCTGCGGGCGCAGGTGCAGCCGATCCTCGACCGGCTGGGCGTGGATTTCGCCGCCGACACGCCGGTGGCCGAACTGTCGCTGGCGCAGATGCAGCTGGTGGAGATCGCCAAGGCGCTGTCGCTGAATGCGCGCCTGGTGATCATGGACGAGCCGACCTCGAGCCTGACCCTGTCGGAGACCGACCGGCTGATGCGGGTGATCGCCGACCTGAAGGCCGCCGGCGTGAGCATCATCTTCATCTCCCACCGCCTCAACGAGGTTGAGCGCTGCGCCGACCGGGTGGTGGTGTTGCGCGACGGGCGGATCGTCGGCGAGCTGCCGCGCGGGCGCATCGCCCATGACGCCATGATCCGGCTGATGATCGGCCGCGACCTGAAGGCGCTTGTACACGCCGCCGGCCCGGCCGCCGGGCGAAGATGTGCTGGAGCTGCAGGAGCTGCGCACGTCGACCTATCCCGGCCGGCCGCTCAGCCTCTCGGTTCGTGCCGGCGAGATCCTCGGCCTCGCGGGCCTGGTCGGCTCGGGCCGCACCGAACTGGCGCGGGTGATCTTCGGCATCGACCCGCCGGCCGGCGGCGAGCTGCGGCTCGGCGGCGCCGCGATCGCGGTCGACTCGCCCCGCGCCGCCATCGACCGCGGCATCTACCTGATACCCGAGGACCGCAAGCGGTCGGGGCTGCTGCTCGACGTCTCCATCGCCGGCAACATCTCCCTGCCCGACATGGCTCACCACTCGACGGCCGGCATCGTCCAGCCGGAATCGGAAACCCGCAACGCGGAGCGGCAGCGCGCGAGCCTGAATATCCGCACACCCAGCGTCGCGAACGAGGTCGGCGCGCTATCGGGCGGCAATCAGCAGAAGGTGGTGCTGGCCAAGTGGCTGTCCATGGCGCCGCGGGTCATCATCTTCGACGAGCCGACCCGGGGCGTGGATGTGGGCGCGAAGAGCGAGATCTACAGCTTGATGCGCGCGCTGGCGGACCGGGGTGTCGCCATCCTGATGATTTCCAGCGATATGGAAGAGGTGATCGGCGTCAGCGACCGCATCGCCGTCATGCATGAGGGCGCCATCGGCGGCTTCCTCGACCGGACGCAGTTCAGCGAGCATAATGTGCTGCAGCTGGCGGTGGGAAACCGGGTGAACTGAGAGCGACAATGTTCAAGAAAGAACTCTGGCTTCTCCTCCTCATCCTCGTCGTCGGCGCCGTCGTCGCGATCATCAATCCGCGCTTCCTGTCGCCGATCAACCTGTCCAACACGGCCAACCTGATCGGCCTTTTCGGGTTGTTCTCGCTCGCCCAGGCTTTCGTCATCATCACCGGCGGCATCGAACTTTCTGTCGGCTCGATCATCGCGCTTCTGGGCGTCATCTTTGTCGACCTGATCGCCAATGTCGGGGTGCCCTGGGGTCTCGCAGTCATCATCGTTATCGGCATCGGCGTTCTCATGGGCGCGGTGCATGGCTTCCTGATCACACGCATGAAGCTGCAGCCCTTCGTGGTGACGCTCTGCGGCCTGCTGATCTATCGCGGCGTGGCCCGCTACTACACCGAGGACGCCACCGCCGGCTTTGCTTTCGGCCAGAGCTTTCCCACGCTGGAATGGCTGACCGCCGGCCGTACCCTCGGCGTGCCCCACAGCATGATCGCCTTCGCACTCACCGCCATCGTGCTGGCCATCCTGCTGCACCGCTCGGTGTTCGGCCGCTATCTGTTCGCCGTCGGCAAGAACGAGGAGGCCGCGCGCTATTCCGGCATCCGCACGCGGCGGATCATCGTCGCCGCCTATGTCATCTGCTGCGGCTTGACGGCGCTGGCGTCGATCTACATCGCCATGTACACGCGCTCGATCTCGCCCGCGTCTCACGGCAGCTTCTACGAGCTCTACGCCATCGCCGCGGCGGTGCTCGGCGGCTGCTCGCTGCGCGGCGGCGAAGGCTCTATCCTCGGCGTGGTGCTCGGCACCATCCTGCTGCAAGTGCTGCAGAACCTGGTGAACCTGCTGGGCATCCCCAGCTCGCTGAACTTCGCCGTCATGGGCGGCGTCATCCTGATCGGCGTGCTGGCCGACCAGCAGCTCATGCGCTACCGAAGATTGCGGGCTGCGGCACGGCCGGAGCCTGCGGCCCATGCCGCGCCAGCGGAGAAGGCCGTCGCTGAATAGGCCGGCGCTACAGCGCCAGGTTCCAGTGCTGCCCCACCAGATCCTTGCCGAAGGAGCGGTGCTTCTCTTCGGCTACCAGCTTGAACCCGGCCGCCTCATAGATCTTGCGCGCCGAGGTCAGGATATCGTTCGTCCATAGTGTGAGCGTCTTGTAGCCCTTGGCGCGGGCGAAGCGGATGCATTCTTCCACCAGCCGGCGGCCGAGGCCCTGCCCGCGCGCCTTCGCGTCCACATGGAGCAGGCGCAGCCGCGCCACCTCGTCGGAGTCCTTGACCAGGAACACCGCGCCGACGATCTCGCCGTCCAGCTCCGCCACCCAGCAGCGTTCCCGCGCCGCGATCGAAATTGCGGATGAACTTGGCGGCGATCTCCGCCACCAGGGCTTCGAATTCCTCGTTCCAGCCATACTCCTCGGCATAGAGCCGGGCCTGGCGGTGGATGATCCAGCCCATGTCGCCGACGCGGTGGTCCCTGAGCACGAACAGCGGCGGGCCGTCGTCGCGGCTGCGGGCGAGGATGCGCCGCACCTGGGCCAGGGATTGGGTCAGGCGGCGGAGCTGTCCATCGTCCAGGCCTTCGACCATCGCGCCGATCTCGTCCTGCGAGGTCTTGTTGATCTGGCGAAAGGCGGTCATGCCGGCGGCGGTGAGGCTGAGCGCGGCCTGGCGCCGGTCCTCTTCCCGGGGCGTCCGCTTCAGCAGCTTCTTCTTCTCGAACCGCGCGAGGATGCGGCTGAGATAGCCGGGATCGAGGCGCAGCGACTGCACGAGGTCGCTGGCGGTCAGGCCGTCGCGATGCGCCAGCTCATAGAGCACCCGCCCTTCGCTGAGGGTGAACGGGCTTTTCAGGAAATGCTCGTCGAGCAGGCCGATGACGCCGGTGTAGTAGCGGTTGAAGAGGCGGATCTCGGCGACGGAGCTGTCGAAGGGTTCGGGCATGGGGTTATTCCCGCTGGGGGAGAGTTGTTGACTTTAGCATGCAAATTGTTGCCTTGGTCAACTATTAAGGCGCAATACGCCGACGTTGTCATCCCGGGGCCGCCACTTCAGTGGCGGAACCCGGGACCCAAGCACACGGAACGCGTCAGGTTATCTTGACGACCGCCAAGTGTTCATGGGTCCCGGATAACCTCGCTCGCGACAAACGCTACGCGTTTGCGCGGGACGCTCGGTTTCCGGGATGACAAGTTTAGCAAGCCTGCGGCGAAAAGTGACGCCTCAGCACGCCACCGGCACCGGCACCCGGGGATCGGCGTCCCAGTAGGCGAATTCGCGGAAGGCAGGATCGACGTTGCCGGCCCAGCGGCCGTGATAGAGGGCGAGCTTGTCCTCGGCCGGGCAGCGTCCGGTTTCCGCGATCACATGCAGGGGATCGAGGAAGCGGGTTTCGTCGCGGCCCTGCTTGTCGAGCCTGGCGCGGCGCTTCAGGCCGGCGCGGGCGATCTCCAGCACCTGCACGCGCCAGATTCCTGCACGGGGCGGCCGCGGAACCTGGCCTTGAGCGCCGCCTTCGGCACGTCGGCGCGCAGCTGCTCGCGTTCCTCCATCGTCCAGGCCTTGCAGAGATCCCAGGCGGCGTCGAGCGACGGCGTCGTCATAGAGCAGCCCGACCCACAGCGCCGGCAGGGCGCAGAGCCGGTCCGAGGCGCCGCTGTCGGCGCCGCGCATCTCCAGGAATTTCTTCAGCCGCACTTCCGGGAAGGCGGTGGTGAGGTGATCGGTCCAGTCGCCCATGCCCGGCGTATGGCCGGGATAGGCCGGCAGCTTCCCTTGCATGAAGTCGCGGAAGGACTGGCCGCTGGCGTCGATATACTGGCCGTCGCGGTAGACGAAATACATCGGCACATCGAGCATCCAGTCGACATAGCGCTCGAAGCCGTAGCCGTCCTCGAACACGAAGGGCAGCAGGCCGCAGCGGTCGGGATCGGTGTCGGTCCAGACATTGCTGCGGAAACTCATGAATCCGTTCGGCTTGCCTTCGGTGAAGGGCGAGTCCGCGAACAGCGCCGTGGCGATCGGCTGCAGCGCCAGGCTGGCGCGCATCTTCTTCACCATGTCGGCTTCCGAGCTGAAATCCAGGTTCACCTGCACGGTGCAGGTGCGCAGCATCATGTCGAGGCCGAGCTTGCCCTTGCGCAGCATATGGGCGCGCATGATCTTGTAGCGGTCCTTCGGCATCCAGCCGATATCCTCGCGCCGCCATTTCGGGTCGAAGCCCATGCCCAGCATGTCGACGCCGATCTCGCTGGCGACCTCGCGCACCTGCTTCAGGTGGGTGCCGATCTCGCCGCAGGTCTGATGCACGGTTTCCAGCGGCGCGCCCGACAGCTCGAACTGGCCGCCGGGTTCCAGCGTGATGTTGCAGCGGTTCGACGTCAGGGCGATGATCTTGCCGTGCTCCTCGATCGGCTCCCAGCCGAAGCGGGTCATGCCCTGCAGCAGCGCGCCGATGCCGCTCCGGCCCTCATAGGGCGCGCGGCGCAGATCTGACAACGTGAAGGCGAATTTCTCGTGCTCGGTGCCGATGCGCCATTCGCTGCGCGGCTTGGAGCCGGCGGCGATGTAATCGACAAGCTGGCGCTTGTTGGTGATGGGTTCGCCCAGCGATTTCGGTGGCGCCGACATCTCGTCCTCCGCGTTGACCAGCCTGTTATGGAGTTATGTACGCCGCCCCTACCCGATTAACTGCGATGCGGCGGCCGCTGGGTCTTGTCCCCCAATATTGCCTGCCAACAGGCAATGGCCGCAAGCGCCGCCGTTTCGGCACGCAGGATACGCGGCCCCAACCCGACTGGGGTAAAGATGGGATTTTTGGTGAAGGCGTCAAGTTCCGCCGCAGACCAGCCGCCTTCGGGGCCAATGAATATGGCCCAGGATGGGGTGGTATCCTTTTCGTAAGCGGCGAGGGCCGTGGCGATTGGCTGAACCGAACCGCCCTCGGCGCAGATCAGGCCGCGCCGCGTTTGCGGCCATCCGGCCAGCAATTTCGCAAGCTCCTGCGGCGGCCCGATGTCCGGCACCGTCAGCCGTTCGCTCTGTTCCGCCGCTTCAATGGCGATGACGCGCAGCCGTTCGGTATTCACCCGGTCCACATGGGTATGCTGGGTGATCAGCGGCTGCAGCCTGATAACGCCCAGCTCGGTCGCCTTCTCCGCCACCAGGTCGATGGCGGCCCGCTTGGTGGCGGCAAAGACCAGCCAGAGATCGGGCGACGGCGATTGTTCGCGGGTCCGTGTCTCAACCGCGAGGCGTGCCGCCGGATTTGGTTAATTTGCCGATGGCGGCGCGCCATTCGCCGTCGCGGCCGTTGAAGAGGCGCAGCGGCGCTCCCGGAGCCGAGCCTGAGGACATCCCGAAGATAGTGGGCGCGGTCCGCATCGATCGCCACGGCAGCACCCGGCGCCAGCGGTGTCTCAACATAGAGCCGCGTGCCGGTCTCCGGCTTCACGGCGCGGGCAATTCCCGATGCAGGAAGGTGCAGTCGCGCAAGATGCCATCGGGATCGCTGGCATAGCGCGGCACGATGCCCGTGACCTTGAAGCCGATGCTCTCATACAGGCGCTGAGCGGGATCGTCTTTTCGCACATCCAGGACCAGAAGATTGCGCCCAAGGCGCAGCGCCAGTTCCTCCACCGCCTGCATCAGACGGCGGCCGAGCCCGCGGCGCCGCGCGCTCTGCAGCACCAGCAGTTTCTGCACCTCGGCGCGGTGGCGCGCATTCGCCTTGGTGGCGAGATCGAGCTGCACCGTGCCCAGCAACTGCTCGCCCTCGTAAGCCGCCAGCAGATGGCGGCTGCCGTTCCGCATGGCCGCGATCACGTCGCGCCAATAGGCCTCGGCCTCGCCGTCGGCCATCGGCCAGTGAAAGCCGATGGAGCCGCCGGCGCTTACGGCATCGGTCAGCAGCGCCACGAAGTCCGGCAGGTTTGTCGCCACCTGATAGGCGCGGAGCTCGACAATCCGCTCCTCTGGCCGCTCCTCCGGCTGGGGCATTTCCGCCGTTTCGTTCATGGTCATCCCGTCATAAACTCAGGTTTGGACAGAAGGCAGGCACAGTAGCCGATGGCGAATACGCGTCAAACCCACGCGCAGGCTGAACTCCGCACGGACATTCCCCGCGGCAGCTGGGTCGACCGCTGGCTGCCGGCGCCGGCGCGGCCCTATGCGCGGCTGATGCGCCTCGACCGGCCGATCGGCACCTGGCTGCTGCTGTTTCCCTGCTGGTGGGGGATGTTTCTTGCTCTGCAAGGGTACGACTGGAATCTCAACGTCGACTTTGGTGTAAGGACACCGCCAGGCACGATCGATATCATTTTGCCGATCGCAATGGTCATGGCTGTCTTCGCCATCGGCGCACTCGTCATGCGCGGTGCGGGATGCACATACAATGACATTGTCGACCGCGACTTCGATGCCAAAGTAGCACGCACGGCGCTGCGGCCAATTCCCAGCGGTCAGGTTTCCGTATTCGCGGCGCGTGATCTTCCTGGCAGCACAGCTCCTCATAGGATTGGTGATCCTGCTGCAGTTCAACTGGTTCACAGTTTGGTTGGGCGTTGCTTCACTGGGCTTAGTGTTCACCTATCCGCTGATGAAGCGTGTCACCTATTGGCCTCAGGCTTTCCTGGGTCTGACTTTTAACTGGGGAGCCTTGATCGCTTGGGCAGGCGCGTTCGGGAGTCTTCATTTGCCCGCGTTCCTGCTTTACGCCGGCGGGGTCGCATGGACGCTGCACTACGATACGATTTACGCACACCAGGACAAAGAGGATGATGCCCTGATCGGCGTGAAATCCACGGCGCTCAAACTCGGCGCCGCGACCAAGCCCTGGTTATGTCTGTTCTCGATTGCGGCCGTTGTGCTCTTTGGCGCAGCGCTTATCATGGCTCATACCCACTGGGTCGCGCTGGTCGGCCTTGCGGTGGTGGCATTGCACCTGGGCTGGCAGATCTGCGGCCGTTGATCTCGACGATCCTGCAGACTGCCTCGCTAAGTTTCACTCCAACCGGTGGGTCGGTTGGATTCTCCTGGCCGGCATTGCCGCCAGCAGCGTTGGCTTAACGGTTTTGTCCTATGCAGCAACAGACTACGTCGGCTGATCAGACCGCCTTCGTCCGCGCGAAAACAGCGGTTTCGGCGCCGGCGCTGGTGCCGGAGATCAAGCTGCATCTGGCGACGGAAGTGGCGCCGCTGTGGCGCGCGACCCAGGCGACGCTCGACAAGGACAATCTGCCGCCGCCCTATTGGGCGTTTGCCTGGCCGGGCGGACAGGCGCTGGCGCGCTTTATCCTCGACCATCCGCAGATCGTGCGCGGCCGGCGGGTGATGGATTTCGCGTCGGGCAGCGGCCTGGTCGCCCTGGCCGCGGCGCGCGCGGGTGCGGCCCATGTCACCGCCAGCGATATCGACCCCTTTGCCGCCGCCGCGATCGCCATGAACGCGGCGCTCAACAACACGCCGGTCACCATCTCCACCATCGATCCCATCGACAGCGCCACCCATGGCCCGCGCTGGGGTTTGGTCCTGGCGGGCGACGTCTGCTACGAGCAGCCGCTGGCCGAGCGGGCGATCCGCTGGCTGCGCACCCTGCTCCATGGCGGCACAGACGTGCTGCTGGCCGATCCCGGCCGCGCCTACCGGCCGCGGGACGGCATCTGGGAAATGGCGCGCTATGCCGTGCCGACGCTGCTGGAGCTGGAGGATTGCACCGAGCGCATCACCGTGGTGTGGCGGCTGACGGACTAGGGGATCATGAATATTCAGCATCGCGAAGCGCCGGCGGCCGGCGCCGGCACGGTTGTCGGCCGGATCGCGGAGATCTGGCGCTATCCCGTGCAATCCATGGGCGGCGAACGGCTGGCGCAGACGGCGCTCAGCGGCGACGGCGTGCCGGGCGACCGCGAATATGGCGTTGTCGATCCCGGCATCGGCGAGGTGGTTTCCGCGGCCCAGGGCAAGAAGAAGTGGCGCGGCCTCGTTACGCTGTCGGCGCGTCTGCTGGAAGGGCCCGCGACCGGGAAACTGCCGACGGTCGAGATCGTCACGCCCGAAGGCGAAACGCTGCGCGGCGACCAGCAGAACATCGACGAGCGTCTGAGCGCGATCCTGGGCCAGCCGGTGCATCTCGCGCACCGCGCCACGGAGAACAAGCGCTCCAGCTACAGCCACGAGCCGCTGCATATCCTGACCACCGCCAGCATGGCGGCGTTCAAGACGCAGCATAAGGACGGCCAATTCGCGCCGGCGCGATTCCGGCCCAATCTGGTGATCGATACCGGCGACGCCGCGGGCTATGTGGAGCAGGCGTGGCTGGAGCGGCATCTGCAGATCGGCGACAGCGCGCGGATCATCGCGACAGACAATTGCGTGCGCTGCGTGATGACCACGCTGCCGCAAGGCGAACTGCCGTTCGACCCCGCGATCCTGCACACCGTGACGTCCGCGAACCGCACCTGGGCCGGCATCTATGCCGGCGTGCGCGCGCCCGGCGAGATCAGGGTCGGCGATCCGGTGATGCTGCTCTAGCTCAACCCTGCGCCATCTTGGCGATGGGCTGGATGAATTGCGGCTCGATGTCCCAGGGGAACAGGATCCAGGTGTCCTGGCTGACTTCCGTAATGATAGGTGTCCACCAGCGGCCGCCCGGCGGGCTTGGCGTAGATGGTGGCGAAATGCGCCTTCGGCAGCAGGTCGCGGACGGCCTGTCCGGTCCGTCCGGTATCCACGAGATCGTCGATGATCAGCCAGCCGCTGCCGTCGCCGCTGCTGGTGGCCTGCTTCACCACCGTCAGCTTGCCCTGGCTGCGGTCGTCATAGCTGGTGATGCAGACGGTATCGATCAGCCGCAGCTCCAGCTCCCGCGCCACGATGGCGGCGGGCACCAGGCCGCCGCGGGTGACGGCGACGATGCCTTTCCACGGCCCCTTCTCCACCAGCCGCCAGGCCAGCGCCTTGGCGTTGCGGTGCAGCTCGTCCCAGGTGACGGGAAAGTTCTTTTGGCTGGAATGGGCAGAATTCACGGCGTTTCCCCCTCGGTGCTCTACCAGGACCAAGATCGCATAGGCTTGATTCAAGCCGAAGCGTGAATCTTGGTCCACTCCATTGAGCTAGAGCATGATCAGTTCGCACTGAACCAGTGCGAACTGATCATGCTCTGGGGAAGCTCGTTTATCCCGCCCCTCCGGCAGGGGCAACCCCACGCCGGAATCCCGTCAGACGTTCTGATCGGGGGCCTGGGTCAGGGCGCAGCCATTGATGCGCCAGGAGCCGTCGGGCTGCTTTTCCATGCTGTAGCGGGCGATGACCGGCCGGCCATCGGGACCGACCAGGAAAACATCCTGCACCAGGGTGCCGCCGACTTCGCCGAGCTGGCGGAACTCCACCTCGCGCGGGCGGTAGACGGGCTGATAGCCGGTCTTGACCATCTGCATGAAGATCTCGGGCGTGGTGAACATCGACTGGATCGAGGGCGAGGCATAGGACCAGGCCGCGCCGGCGTCGTCATGCTGGAAGGCATCGAGCTGGGACTGGATCACCTGGCGGATCGCCGCCTGATCCGAAGGGGCCACCTCCTGGGCGGCGGCGGGCTGCACCAGCAGGGCCAGAGACAGGACCAGGAACCCTAGGATTGCGCGCATTTTTCAGCCTCCATGCTGCAGGGGGCCGGGAGCCGCCCATGACCATTATACGGGCGCCGGCGCGGTTTGGTTGCGGTCATAATCTTGCTTAAGGCGGTGCTCCGTCGCGCAAAAGCCAACGGGCCGGCCTCTAGGTGAGAGCCGGCCCGCCGGGTAGGCGTTTGCGGTTGATCAGCGGATGTAGAGGCGTATCTCGATCACGTCCGTTTCCTGGGCACTATAGGTCACCAGATTGATCCGGTCACGGCCGACGCCCAGGCTGGCCAAGCTCCCGATCACCTGATCGGCGCGGGCCAGGGTCTGCTTGCTGCTGTCCTGCAGTTCCTCGGGCGAGCCCGATGTCGGCGACACCGCGGCCAGGTCAAGGGCAAAGCCGGGCTTGCGCTCCTGGGCCTTGCGGATGGCGGCGGCGAGTTCGGTTTCATAGTCGGTGCTGCCATCGGGGAACAGGATGACCACGAAGGGCTTGCCGGTCGCGATGCCGCTGCCGGGCGGCGCCGCACCGGACTCGTCCGTCGGCAACGGCGCCGCTGGCTCGCTTGCAGCCGGTTCGCCGGTGGCGGCGGATTGTTCGTCTGATGTGGCGGCGCCGTCGTCGCCGGCCGGGTTGCCGCCGGAGTTGCAGGCGGCAAGGCCGAGCAGCAGGGCCGGCAGGAAGATCTGGAAAACTACGCGCTGGGACAAGGACATGAAGCCGCTATCTGGTTGCGAAGGGCGGCATCCTAGACAGCGCAGCCAGGGCCCTCAAGCCGCTTTGCCAGCGGCCTCCCGAGCCGCTTCCCCAGGGGCCCGCAGCCTTGCCAGCGCGAGGGCCTTTCTGTAGGGTGCGCCCCCTGTCGCGGCCCCCGGTTTTCGCCGGGTTTCGCCGCCGGATGCGCCCGTAGCTCAACTGGATAGAGCACCAGACTACGAATCTGGGGGTTGGGGATTCGGGGATTTTGATGGGTGCCAAATGGGGAATCGATGCTTAGCGGTAGCGGGTGCCATTGACGCCACTGTCGCTCCGGTTTCTTATTTGTTTCCTTTGGGAAAGGCGGGGCCGGATCATGCATGTCATCCGTCAATTTTGCGCATTAACTGCAGTTGCGGCTTCAACCCTCTTTGCCAACAGCGGACCGACGGCAGCACAGGGCGATCTCGTTGCCGCCGGCGAGAAGGTGTTCGTCAAGTGCCAGCAATGTCACACGATAGGCGCGCCGACGAAGATCAAGAAGGCAGGGCCCCATCTGAATGACCTGTTCGGCAGAAAGCCTGGCAGCCTTCCGGACTACAAGAGGTATTCCGAGGCGCTTGTCGCGTTCGGTCAGGACAAGGTCTGGGACGAGGCGACCCTAACGACCTTCGTCCATGACCCGCAGGGGGTGGTGAAGGGCACCAAGATGGCATTCTTCGGCCTCCAAACGGACGAGGAGATCAAGGCCGTGCTCGCCTATCTGGCAACCTTCGACTCGGATGGGGCGGCACCAAAATAGGGCCACTGATGCTTGAGTAGTGACGCTTTGCGATTGTCGCTGATCAGGAGTCCGAGATGAATCAAGTGGCAGGAGCTGCAATAGTCGCGCTGGCTGTTATTGGGATTGCCGTATTCGCAAAGGCTGGAGATGTAGAGGATTGCAATAATATATCATCCAAGCTCACGAAAGATCCACTACGCGCAATGGCCGCATGTCGTCGGCTTGCCGATACTGGAAATATCGCCGGCCAAGTCAATCTTGGTTTTGCATATTCCAATCGAAAGGACGCGCCGCCCGATTACGTCCAGGCCGTTTACTGGTATCGAAAGGCGGCGGAGCAGGGCGACGAAGTTGCCCAGTACAACATTGGAAATATGTATGCCTTTGGACGAGGTCTAGCTCAGGACCACACGGAAGCTGCAAGGTGGTGGGCCTTGTCGGCAGAGCAAGGCTATGCAATGGCCCAATTCAATTTAGGCGTCAATTATGAAAAAGGGAGAGGTGTGCCGCAGGATTCTGAGCGCGCCGCCGAATTGTATCGTCAAGCTGCCGATCAAGACTTTGGTCCCGCAGAAACAAACCTGGGCTATTGCTATGGCGAAGGCCAAGGAGTGCCGAAAAGCGACTCGGAAGCGTTCAAATGGTTCCAGCGGGGAGCGAAACATGGAGACGCAAAGGGCCAAAATGCCCTTGGCTATCTGTACTTGCAGGGCCACACCGTTAAGCAGGACTATGGCGCTGCACTAGAATTGTTCAGCAAAGCCGCTGACCAAGGACTCCCCGAAGGATTTTACAACCTTGGAGTCATGTATGCGAAAGGACAGGGCGTCCAACGGGATCTTGTGCTAGCGCACATGTGGCTTGACCTCGCGACGAATGCCTACCCCAGCGGCGCCGAGCGAGATGATGCGACAAGTCAGCGTGATAGCCTAGCAACTGAGATGACGCCTGAGCAAGTTGCAAAAGCAACAGCATTGGCCCGGGGCTGGCGACCCTTGAAGGAGCCCCCAGAATTGCCGGAATAGCCGCCATGCTGATTCGAAAAATTGCATTTTTCAATTGCCATCGTATTTACGCTGCCCTGTTCTGCCGCTGAGCTCACCGGCCAAGCCACTGTCATCGACGGCGACACCATCGAGATCCACGGGCAACGCATCCGTCCAATTGCCTGTCCGCTATCGGGACAACAATCTGCTGACGCGCTATCCAGTTCGAACCTTCCACCCAGGGAGTCCGAGTACTTTAAGCCCCGACCTAACTGGAAGGAGCCTTACTTTTGATTGTCAGCACTCCGTCACAGCGATGTCGTAATTTGGATCTGCCGCGCTGTACCACGCCATGGTGCCGAGAGATTGTTGAGGCCAAAGCAGCACACGCTCAAATTCAGCGTCAACTTTGGAGCGTTCAAGCAGTTGAACTAGCTCGGGGCGCAATCCCTCACCGCGCTGGGCGGCAATTGTATGTAGGCTGGCAAACAGCATTGTGTGCTTCTCCGACATCGTGTGAACGATACGGAGATGGTGCCGCGACAGACCACTTGTCGCTCCCCGTTTCTTGCTGCCGAATTGATTTTGCGCCGGCCATAAGGTTGGCGCGGTTCTATTTCCTGACGGAGAATGATGCGGATCTGATTCGGTGGCGGCGGAAGCGTGATGAAAGCCGCCGCCATTAGGGCCTGGGCTTGCACGGGATTTGAATTCCTCCGGGCGCGCCATTTCGCTCTTGCCACGGATTGGGCGATTTCTGAGCGCCAGTTGTTGTCACCGGAAATCACGCCGTGCGTCTCAGCCGGACGATGCCGCTCCACCGTGCCCTGCCGAGTTTGCGGGGATCGGGCGCCGGCAGGGGCAAGCTGGCCAACAGGTGAAGCAGCATCGGCAGCCGCTTCGCCCGATGCGCCTCCTCCAGCGCCGATCGCACTTCCAGTACCGTCCAGCCCAATCGTTCGAAGAACGCGACGCCATCAGATGGCGCGAAATGCATCGGCGCCTGTTTCAGTTCGCGCTTCATGCCGCGCATGATGTCGTTGCGGACCGCCGGGCTCAGGATGTCGAACACCCAGCTTTCGACACCGGGCCGGCAGAGATCGCGCGCCAGCGATCCGGCGCTCGCATCGTCGAGGTACATCAACAATCCTTCGGTGATGACCAGAAGGCGGCCATGGCGCGACAGGATGTCGTCGAGAAGCTCTTTCCGCGCGCGCGCATCGGACAGATCAGCCGCGCGGCGCGTCAGCCGGCAGAGCGGCGGCGAATCGGCGAGCGCCCTCGTCTTCTCCTCGATCATGGCCGGCAGGTCGACCTCGATCCAATCCAAGGCGGCCGGAAGCGGCAGGCGGTAGGGACGCGTGTCCAGTCCCGCCGCCAGATTCAAGACGCCGTCGCAGCCCGCCGCCACCGACTCCATGATCCAGTCATCGATCACCTTCGTGCGCAGGATGATGGGCCAGCCATTACGGGCCGCCCGCGGCGTGCGGGCGGCGATCGCCATGCCCTTGGCACCGGCGAGCCGTTCGGCGAGCGGATCGCGGAACAGGGCATCGGACCGGGCGCTCTCCATCGCGCGGTACGCCGCCGCCCAGCGCGCGGTATCGGATACGTTGGCAACGACGGCGGTCGCGCCGGAATTTTCGGAATGCATGTCGTGCGGCCCTCAGCGCCCGTCGCCCATGGCGCGGTGGCCCCGGTGATACTACCGCTGCGCCGGCATTTCCATCGACAGTTGCCGATGGCGCGGCGCTGACTTCCTAGTCCAGCTTGGTGCCCTTGGGAATCATGAGGCAATAGTCGCCGGTGGTTTTGTTGCGCTCGAGAGCCGCGTCGACGCCAAGCGAGGCGAGGTCCTTGAGATGGACGTTGACGCTATGCAAGCCATCTTGAAGCTGCTCGATCTGCTGCTGCCGGTTGGTTTTCATTGCTGTTCTCCGTGGTGAAAAGGTCGGGAACCTTCCAGCGCCCGCGTCACCATGGGCTTGCATAGTGAACGAAGTGTTAGGATTTGCGCGGCTGGCCGCGCTTATCTCAGGAAGCAACAGCCTCCGGTCCGCGCCAATGGGTGTTCCGCCCCTCCGGCAGATCAGCGATTGAGTTCGGCGGCAGCAGCGAGGACTTCGGTTACGATGGCGCGCACGTCATCCTCCTTCGCCCGATGATTGACGAAGCAGGCCCGCAGCGCGAACTGGCCGTGGATTGTCGCGTTCGACAAATACACGCGGCCACGGGAATTGATGCGCTTCAGGATAGACTCGTTGTCTTTCGCGCGGTGGCGGAAGCAGACGGCGCTGAGCGGGACCGGCGCCATCAGTTCCAGCTCCGGCTGCGCGCGGACCAGCTCCGCCAGCAGCTGGGCATGGCGCAGGTCCCGCGACATGGCGGCGCGAAAGGCCCGGCGCCCGTGATACTGCAGCGACATCCAGAGCTTCAGCGCCCGGAAGCGCCGCGACAGCTCCATCGACTCCTCGAAAACCGCGAAGCCTTCCGTGGAATCTCCGGTGAGTATCTTGACGTAGTCGTCGGTATGAGCGAACGCCGCGCGCGCCACATCGCGGTGGCGATGGAGCAGGCAGCCGCAATCCAACGGCTGGTACAGCCATTTATGCGCATCGATCGACAGGGTATCGGCGCGATCCATGCCCCGGTACTTCTCCGGCGCCGCCAGGGCCGCCAAGCCGCCGAAGGCGCCGTCGACATGCAGCCACAGGCCTTCCCGCTGCGCCAGATCGGCGATCTCCGGCAGCGGATCGATCGCGCCGGTGTTGACGCTGCCGGCTGTTGCCACGATGGCGATCGGCACATGCCCCGCCTGGCGGTCGGCGGCGATGGCCGCCTGGAGTGCGTCCGTCCGCATGCGGAAATCGCCATCGACCGGGATCAGCCGCAGGTTCTTCCGGCCCAGTCCCAGGAACGCGACCGCCTTGGGGATCGACATATGCACCTGCTCGGAGGCATAGACGATGCCGGGCCTGGCGCCCGTCTCGTTGGCGGGCAGCTTCGCTTCCCGCGCCATGGCCAGCGCCATCAGGTTTGCCGAAGAGCCGCCGCCGCACAGGCTGCCGGAAAAGCCGGCGCAGCCGATGGCCTCCGCCATCCAGCCGACCACGGCGTGCTCGATCGTGATCGCCGCCGGGGCGGACCGCCACGACGTCACATTCTGATTGAGCGCCGCCGCCAGCAGTTCCCCGAGCGCGCCCACCGGTTCGCCGGAGCCGAGGACATAGGCAAAGAACTTGCCGCCGGACGGCCGCGCATGTTCGGCGATCGACTTGAAGTCCTGCAAGACGTCCCGGCCGCGCCCCTCCTCGGACCAGGGACGGGAGAAGAGTTCCGTCGTCTGCTTGCCGCTGGTGACGGGATAGGCCGGACGCTGTTCGACGGACCCCCAATACTCCTTGGCAAGTCCGATCGCGTCGTCAGCAAGACGCGATAATTCTTGATGGGAGATTTGCAATTCGGCCATGTACGCCACCCCGCGATGTTCTCTCTACTGTGATGGGTTCCCGCACGAGACTCAACAAAGTTGGCTTTTTTGGTGTTCCCGACAGTGAAGGTCTCAAGAGGCTTGAGACCGTCTCATAGCCCCCTTTGCATCCCTCCCGACCTGTGTTGTGATGGCGGTCAGATAAGCGCAGCGTAGCCCGAAAGGCGCACCCATGGCCGAGATCGGCATACACGGTATCCATAAATCCTTCGGCCCCGTTGCCGTGCTGCGGGACATCGATCTCTCGATCCGCAATGGCGAGTTCCTGGTGCTGGTGGGGCCGTCGGGCTGCGGCAAGTCCACGCTGCTGCGGATCGTCGCCGGACTGGAAACGGTCGGCGACGGCACGATCGAGATCGACGGCCGCGATGTCACCGACCTGCCCTCGAAGGAGCGGGACATCGCCATGGTGTTCCAGAGCTATGCGCTCTATCCCCATATGACCGTGGCGGAGAACATGGCCTTTTCGCTGCGCGTCCGCCGCGCCGACAAGAAGGTCATCGCCGAGCGGGTGCAGGCGGCGGCGAAGATCCTGAACCTCACCGAATATCTCGCCCGCCGGCCGGCGCAGCTTTCCGGCGGCCAGCGGCAGCGGGTCGCCATGGGCCGCGCCATCGTGCGCGATCCCAAGGTGTTCCTGTTCGACGAGCCGCTGTCCAACCTGGACGCGAAGCTGCGCGTCTCCATGCGCAGCGAGATCAAGGCGCTGCATCAGCGGCTGAAGACCACCACCATCTACGTCACCCACGACCAGGTGGAAGCCATGACCATGGCCGACCGCATCGTCGTGCTGCGCGACGGGCGGATCGAGCAGGTGGGCACGCCGCTGGAGCTCTACGACAATCCCGCCAATGTCTTCGTCGCCGAGTTCATCGGCTCGCCGGCCATGAACATGCTGCCGGCCCTGTTCCGCGTGAACGGCGGCCAGCGCGCGGCGGAGCTCACGGGCGGCGGCACGGTGGCCCTGCCGCCGCAACTCGCCGGCAGTGACGGCCAGCCGATTCTCTTGGGCATCCGGCCCGAGCATCTGGCCGTCGGCCCGTCATCGGGCGCCATCAACGGCCGCGTGGCGCTGGTGGAGCCGCTGGGCTCGCAGGTGCAGATCATCGCCGACGTGGCGGGCCGCGAGGTCACCGCGCTGCTGAACGAGCGCATCCTGCCGCCGGTCGGCTCCGCCATCGCGCTCGCGCCGCGATTGGACGCGATTCATGCGTTCGATGCGGATAGCGGGCGAAGGCTCTAGCCCAACGCTGGAATCACGACGCCGTTCATGTACAGGATCGATAGCCGCGATCGAGTGTCGAAATCGATGCCGCACCAACCCCCTCCACCGGGGCGCCCGAACTTTTGCTTCTCGCCGATGACCATGCCGTCGCCCTCCGATATGTGACCGCCGAAAGCGACCGTCGGTCAGAGGAATCGGAAATCCAAGTGGCCATTGTCCGATTCGACAGTTGGGCCCACTACTTTGGCCCTCCGAATGACGAAGCCCTTTCCGGGCATCCTCTCTATGAGCGCGGTCTGCGTCCCTATGGCGTGTTTGAAGTCCAACACTCTTCATGGATCCGGCTGATGGAGCTGCGCAATCGCGTGCATGACCGGCATGCACCGGAACGCTTCACCCGATTGCGCCATTTCGTCATTGCATTTCGTGATTTAATGTTCGAATGCGTCGCCGAGTCCATCACTGCACGGACAGTGCCGGAAAAGGACGCCGACGGCATTTGGGCAAGGATATTAGAGGCCAATCGCATTCATTCGTGAAGCGTTCCGTGTCTGGACATTACAAAGAATCGTAACCACCGGTAACAACCTCCGCTGCGGCCATTGCAATCGTTACGCGATTTCCGCCCCGCAGCATCCCCACGCCGCAATCGGCGCCTACATCTCCAGCCGGATCGCCGGAAAGATGCCGGCCAGTCAGGCACGGCCTCCGCGCGGATCCGCGGCGAAAACGCCGCAATCGACAACAGGAGTCCAATCATGTTCACCCGCAAGATTCTCACGAGTTCGATCTTCGCCTCCGCCGTCGCGCTGAGCAGCGGCCTGGCCCTGGCGGCCACCACGCCCGTGCCCCCCACCCGCGCCGACAACGGTTCTTCCCATATGCAGAGTGCCGGCAACCTGGCCAAGCAATGCAGCGGCCTGGAGACCGAATTCGACCAGGCGATCAACGGCCATGAGAACATGAAGGCCTTCCAGGACGCCAAGGCCCTGCGCAAGGAAGGCGGCCATATGTGCGCCCAGGGCGCCCACGCCGCCGGCATCCATTACCTCAAGACCGCCCTCGGCGAAGTCGGCGCGGTGCCGCGGGTCTACTGAACGGCGGCAGGCGGAAGTTCTGCGGGGGCGGGTTGCAGACCCGCCCCCCTGAATTTATTCGCAAAGGGGGCAAGCTGACATCGCAGCCGGCTGCTGATGATGATTAGGAATTCTTAACAACCCGGCCGCGCTGTCACGGAAAAATCACAGACCGCGCCCGATCATCTGCGCTCCGAATAGGTGTAGCCTCCTGACCGCGACGCAATCTTGCGTTGAGGGGAGCGCCGTCCGCCCTAAGTCAGGACTCGCATTCGCAAGGCGGTTGCGGCTTCAGCCCCGAACATGGGGAGCAAAAGCATGACCATTGTACTTCGAATCCTCATCACCGTTGTGTTCGGCCTGTTGTGGTGGTGGGCCTACAATCGCGTCGGTGTGGACCTGCAGTACCTGATGATCCTCGGCTCGGTGCTTGCGATCTGCGTCTGCTGCTGCAAGGGCAGCAGCGATCCCGGCGAATGGAACTGGCAACGCTATTTCGCCTGCATCCGCCGGTGCTGGCTGCCGACTGCCATTCTGATCGTGAGCCTCTTCATCATCGGCGTGCTTGTCGTTTTCATCGTGACCGGCGCTCCGCCCGCAGGGGCTGTGCTGGTGAATATCCTGATCGCGGCGATTTTCGCGCCGCTGCTGGTGCGGTTCATCTGCTGCGCTTACGAGAATCCGTAGGCTCTTGTCTGACGCCAAGCCGGCCGTGCAAACGGCCGGCTGTTGGCGTTTGGGATGAGTTACAACTTCATCAGCCCATCGGCTTCGGCGCCGTGACTTTCAGCTTCTCGGCCCAGGGCTGAAGTGCCGGCATGATGCCGGGATAGAGCGGCACGCCCTGGGCCAGGGCCTCGCGCTTCAGCGCCATCGCCCGCTGGCCCGGCAGCCGCACTTCGTCGAAGCCGGGCGCGGGCGGGTTGTTGCGGCAGGCCTCGGCGATCCAATCCATCTCCTGTGCGAAGGGGGCGGCGCCGCCGAAGGCCCGGGGATCGAACACCTGGATGAACACACCAGCACCCCAGCCGCTCGGCTTGCTGGAGCGGCCGTAGCCCGGCAGCGCCTGGGTCAGCGCCTCCACTATCAGCGCCAGGCCATAGCCCTTATGCCCATGGTCGCGGCCGCCCGTGGGCTGCAGCGTGCCCGGCGGATCGGTGAACAGCGCGTTGGGATCGTCTGTCCCGTGGCCCTGCGCATCCATCGCCCAGGGGCCGGGATAGCGCCGGCCCTCGCGGCGGAGCCGGTTGGTCATGCCGTTGGTGGTGATCGACGCGCTCATGTCGATCAGGATCGGATCGCCGCCGGTGGGGATGCCGACGGCGATGGGGTCCGGCGTGAACACCGCCTTGAGGCCGCCGAACGGCGCCACGCTGGCGTCGGCGGGATCGGAGCTCAGGATCGTCGCCATCATGCCCGCCGCCGTGGCGCGGGGCAGGAAGGTGGCGAGACAGGCGATGTGATGGCTGCGGCGGATGGCGACGGCGCAGAGGCCGTGACTGCGCGCCCGCTCGACCGCCAGATCCACGGCACGCACGGTGAGCCAGACGCCCGGCAGCGCGCCGCCGTCCCAGGTCACGGCAGCGCCCCGGTCGGCGACGATGCCGGGCTCGCCCACCGCTTTCATCTGGCCGTCGGCGATCTCCTGCAGATAGCCGCCGGCAAGCTGCAGACCGTGGGTGGTGTGGCCCATCAGGTCGGCCTCCACCAGCATCTCCGCGATCAGCGCCGGCTTGTCGCCGTCGCAGCCCGAGGCCGCGAAGAGCCCGCGGGCGAAAGCAACGAGATCGGCGGCGCGGTAGCGCTGGGTGGATGCGTTCATGGATTTTCCTTGATCGGTATGAGCGATGCGAAGCGCTAAAGCCCGAACTCGCGCCGGTAGCCGTCCCACATCAGATTGAACCGGGCTTCGTTCATGTCGGTATAGCCTTCATAGCCCGCCTTCTGATTGCCGTAGAGCGCGGTCATGCCGGCGGCGACCAGCTCCGGCGCCAGCTCCGACGTCACCTCCTGCACCATGCCCCAGAGGAATTCGCGCAGGGACACGGCGACCTTGAACAGCCGGTATTGCCGCCAGTTCTCCTTCGTGCGCTGGCCGTAATAGAGCTCGACGGCGCGCAGATCCAGATCCTCCGGCGCATCGGAATTGATCATCGCCGCCGCCAGATCGAAGTTGGCATTGCCGAAGCCGCCATAATCCCAATCGATGAACAGCACCTCGCCCTTCTCGTCGAAGACGAAGTTCTGCGGCACCAGGTCGTTATGGGTGAAGACCGGCGTGTAGGGCGGCACGTCCTGCTCCAGCCGTCCGGCGATGCGCTCCAGCTCCGCCAGCTTCGGCAGCAGCCGCGATTTCTTCTGCCGGCCGATCTCGCAGTAACGCCGCGCCACCTGGAACGGCCAGAAATAATGCGCCGCCGGACGCAGCGCCGCCGAGCCGGCATGCAGTCGCTTCATCAACGCGACGATCTTCTCCAGGGTCGGGCCGTGATGGATGTTCTCCGGCCGCAGCGTGCCGCCGCTGACAAACCGCGCGACGATCAGCGCCGGCTCGATATGAATCACTTCCGGCGTGACGCCCAGCTGCGAGCCCGCCTCCGCCGTCGCCTGCACCGAGGACTGGTAGATGCCATGCACGGGGATGTCGAAGCCGATGCGGGCAACGTAACTACTCTTGCTGTCGGTGACCTTATAGCTGCTGTTGCAGAGCCCGCCGATGATCGGCTCCAGCTGCGGCTGCCCCTGCCAGACCGGCAGACGGCTGACATAGTCGCGGATCTGCTGATCCGACCAATCCTTGCGTATCATGCGGCCCTGCCCTCATGCGCGGCCGCGGGTTGCCGGCCCGATGGCCGGGGCCCGCCGACCTCCTGCAAACAGCATGATTTCCGCAACGGCGGGAAAGCGCAACTCCTCCCGCAAGGCTGGCCGCCGACCTCGCGGCTAGCGGTTCTTTTTCAGCAACGCGAGTTGCGACTCGTTGGGGCAGAAATCGCGGTAGGAATTGTCAGCATGTTCCTCGCGCAGCCAATGCCGGCAGAGATTTCGCGCGCCGCAACTGCGGCAGGCGCGCGCCAACTCGTCGCGCAAGCCGGGATGCCGGGCCAGGACGCCATCGGCAATTTCGAGCCGCTGCAACATCTGCTGCAGCAGCTGCGGCGCCTCTTGCGCCCGGGCGATATCGGCGATCTGATCCCTGTTGATGCCGATATCGGCGAGGTCGGTGTCGGTCAGCCGTTGCAGTTCCTTTTCCAGAGCCGCCTGGCGGCACCAGGTCTCGACAGCATCGGCGGCGGCGCGCACGCCGCGATGAACGCCTGCGACCAGCCGCTCCGTCGCGTGCTGGACTTGCCACATGTCGGGCAACAATTCCTTGCCGTCATTGTCGCTATGGGTCATGGGAAACTCCCTTCACTTTTACATGATCGGGAATTCGCGGAATTGCCGCATTGACGCGGATCAAATCCGTTTCAGTGCCACCGTGGCTCTTGCGGGCGGGTTCCGAAGGATTATCCCATTCCGACAAGACGTTGGCGGAACCAAGGGCGGCAGTGCCGCCTAGAAATCGCTCCAGTCGGCGGCAACGTTTTGCGCGCCCTGTGCCTGGCGGCGCAGTGGCTTCGCGGGCGCGTCAACCGGCTCGGTCTCGGGTGGCAGATTCGCGTCGACGGATTCGCTGAGCTTGTTCTGGATCTGCCTGATGTCACTGCGCTTGGCTGCGGCGCTCCTGCTCGCCGCCGATCGGAAGGCCGATGCGGGGGAGGATTTCGCCGTGGCGCCGCTGGATTTCCGATCTCCCACCGAGAAGAACTTCACCAGCGTCGCCAGTTCCTCGGCCTGCTGATCGACCGAGGTCAACGCCGCACCGGACTCTTCCACCAATTGGGCGTTCTTCTGGGTCACGGATTCCATCTGGCTTACGGTGTTCTCCACCTCGGCTACGCCCGCGCTCTGTTCCCGATTCGCCGCCGCCATCTCCGACACGATGTCGGCGACGCGCTTCACAGAGGTGGTGATTTCCGCCAGCGAATTGCCGGCGCGATTGACCAGATCGACGCCTTCCTTCGTGCTCTGGCTGCTGGCGCCCACCAGCGCCTTGATCTCCTTCGAGGCCGTGCCGGAACGCTGCGCCAGCGCCCGCACTTCCGACGCCACCACCGCAAAGCCGCGGCCCGCCTCACCGGCCCGCGCCGCCTCGACGGCGGCATTCAGCGCCAGCAGGTTCGTCTGGAAGGCGATCTCGTCGATCATGCCGACAATCTCGCCGATGCGCCGCGACGATTCCTCGATGCGGCCCATGGCCTTTACCGCCGAGCCGGCGATATCGCCGCCGCCCTCCGCCGCCTGGCGCGCCGCCATGGCCAATTGATTGGCCTGCTGGGCGTTGTCGGCATTCTGCTTGATGGTCGCCGAAAGCTGGCGGATCGCCGCCGCCATCTCCTCGAGATTCGAGACCTGCTCTTCCGTGCGCACCGAGAGGTCGCTGGAACCCGTCGTGAGTTGCGCGGTGGCCGAGCGGATCGTGTCCATGCCCTCCACCGTCTGGCCGACGATATTGGCGAGCTGATCCGCCGTCTCGTTGCAGTCGCGCTTCAGCCGCAGCAGGTCGCCCTGATACTCGCCGCTGATGCGCTTGGTCAAGTCGCCCCGCGCCAGTGCCGACATCATCTGGATGACTTCGGACAGCGCCGAGGAGATGCTCTCGACCCACTGATTGAGCCCCTGGGCCAGCCGCACCATGAAGTCGCTCTTGATCGAGACCTGCAGCCGCTGGGAGAAATCGCCGCGCGCCGCCGCCTCGATCAGGCCGGCGACCTGAGACTCCACATTGGCGGTCTCCTTCTCGAGCTGCCGCCGCTCAGTGACGTCGCGATAGATCGCAACGACGCCGCCCTCTTGCGTGCGCCGTTCATTGATATGGAGCCAGCCGCCGTCCGGCCTCTTGGCATCGAAGCCTTCGGGCCGGCGGCCGCGGTCGTCGATCCGCCGCCGCAGCCATTCCTCTTCCCGGCCGACGGCGTCGTGATAGAGGCCCTGGGCCAGGCCGGCGCGCATGATCTCTTCGAAGCTGCGCCCCGGCAGATAGTTGGGCGAACTCGCGCCCACCAGCTCGTGGAAGCGCTTGTTCGACAGCACCAGCCGGTCCGCGGAGTCGTAGAGCACGAAGCCGTCCTCGACGCGGTCCATCGCATCGGAGAGCCGGGTGATCGTAAGGTCCGCCCGCGTCTGCGCCTCCTTCACCGCCCGCTCGCCATTGCGCATCACCCGCGCGATGACAATGCCATAGACCGTGGCGAAGATGACGAGAAACGCCACCAGGCCGCCGATGGCGTATTCGTATTCATGCAGATCCTTGGTGTGCTTGATCTGCCGCGCGAAGAGCTTGGCCTGGATCGTCTGGATCTCCGAAACGGCCACGCCGACCGCCTTGCCCAGCTGGATATGCTTCTTGTTCATGGAGGACACCAGCGGCAGCGCGGCCGCGACATCGTCCTTGGCCATATGCGCGAAGATCTGCTCCGCGTCATCAGTCATGCCGGCCATCGCCGATTCGACCTTGGCCAGAGCCGAGAAGATCGAGTTCGTATCATCGGCGTTGGTGTTGCGCTTCAATTCGGCGGAGGTGTAGGAGAAGAACGATTGATACTGATCCAGCGCCCGCTTGCGGCGCTCGGTTTCCAGCGACAGGTTGCGGCTATCGAAGATGTCGTTGGCCGGCGCGTTGACTGCACCGGCATAGTCGGCGAGATCGACCACCGCGCCCAGCCGTTCGGCCCAGCGTTTGTTCTCCGCCACGGATGCTTGATAGGATTCGACCAGCAGGCTGTTCAGATACAGGCTGCCGCCGACGGTCAGGACGTTGAAGGCGGCGAGTGCGAAGTAAACCCAGTGCCAGCGGATGCCACGGCGCATCAAGGCGCCGATCAATCGGGCCGGCATAAGAAGCTTCATGATGGCACCACCACGGACTTTGTTCATGCTCTCAGACATTCGAACCGATCTCCCGTGCCGTCATGCTAGTTGGCGCCTATCGCGGCGCCGAGTTTGCGTTGAGTTTTCCGGCCGCTGCCGGTGGAGAAGAAATTCACCAGCGTCGCGAGCTCTTCGGCCTGCCGGTCCACCGAAGTCAGCGCCGCGCCAGATTCCTCGACCAGCTGCGCGTTCTTCTGGGTCACGGCTTCCATCTGCCCCACCGTGTTCTCCACCTCGGCGACGCCGGCACTCTGCTCCCGATTTGCCGCGGCGATTTCGGAAACGATAGCGGCAAGCCGCTTCACCGAGGCCGTGATCTCAGACAGGGAATTGCCGGCGCGATTGACCAGATCCGCGCCTTCCCGGGTGTTCTGGCTGCTGACACCCACCAGCGCTTTGATCTCTTTCGACGCTTCGCCCGACCGTTGCGCCAGCGCCCGCACTTCCGAAGCCACCACCGCAAAACCCCGCCCCGCTTCGCCGGCACGCGCCGCTTCCACCGCCGCATTCAACGCCAGAAGGTTCGTCTGGAATGCGATCTCGTCGATCATGCCGACGATTTCGCCAATGCGCCGCGACGACTCCTCGATGCGGCTCATGGCCGCCACCGCCGAGCCCGCGACACTCCCGCCGCCTTCCGCCGCCTGCCGGGTTGTGATCGCCAGCTGGTTCGCCTGATCGACGTTTTCCGCATTCTGCTTGATTGTCGCCGAGAGCTGGCGGATCGCCGCCGCCATCTCCCCCAGATTCGCCACCTGCTGTTCGGTGCGCACGGAAAGGTCGCTGGCGCCCGTCGTCAATTGCGCCGTAGCCGTGCGGATTGTTTCCATGCCGTGCACGGTCTGGCCGACGACATGGGCCAATTGATCGGCGGTCGCATTGCAGTCGCGCTGCAGCCGCAGCAGGTCCCCTTCGTAGACTCCGGTAATCCGCTTCGACAAATCGCCGCGCGCCAGGCCCGACATCATCTGCATCACTTCCGACAGTGCGGAGGATATGGTCGCCGCCAGGCGATCGATGCCGGTGGCGAGCTTCGCCGCCAGGCCCTCGGCGCCTGCCTGGGACAGCCGGCGGGTGAAATCGCCGGCCGCCACGGCGTCCACAACGGCGGCTAGATCCTGCTGGATGCGGACCTCCGTGGCCCGTTCGGCCTGCTGACGCTCGAGCTGAAGGCGGCGCAGTTCGCCAGCCTCAGCCTCCAGCTGCAGCTTGCTGACCAGATTGTCTTGGAAGATCTTGGTCGCCTTGGCCATCTCGCCGATCTCGTCCAGGCGCTCGCGGCATGGGATCTCGATGCCGGTGTCGCCGGCCGCGATGCGATCCATCGCGGCGGCGATCGATACGACGCCGCGGGAGATGTCCCGGCTGACCCAGACCACCACCAATATGGTCAGCAGGACGATGGCGCCGGCGATTGCCAGCGTAATGGCCATGGAGCGATAGAAGCCTTGAATGCGAATCGACAGCAGCCGGTCGAGCTGCGCGGCCGTGGCGGCGGTGAAGCTGGCGACCTGGTCCAAGGCGGCTTGCCGGAAAGCGGCACCGGCACGCTTGTCGCCGCCGCCGTTTGCGGCCGTGCCGGCAGCCCGGGTAAAATCATTGAGCGCGGCGACTGTCTTGTTGAAAACCGCGTCAAGAGCGGGCTTCAGGCTGCCGTCGGGATTTCCGCGATAACCGGCGGCCACATCACTGACCAGGCCTTCCTGCGTCGCCGACAATTCGCCGCGGGCGACGACAAATGCAATCCGGTCCTCGGACGCGCCGATGACGCCCGTGAGCGCCTGACCCCGGCGGCTCAATTGGCCGATGCGATCCAGCAGCTCCGGCGAGCGCAGCAGCACCACGCTCATGGCGTAATAACTATCGAGATCGGGATCGAGAATGAGATTGGAGCCGTCACCGACGCGGACGATCAGGTTCCGCAAGCCCAGCCGGACCTTCTCCATCGAGTTGTTCGTCGGCGCTTCGCGCCACAGAGCTTCGGCCGGCGTCAGGAATGCCGCAACGCTGTCGTCGTCCACGGCGACCGCAGCAAACTCATCCTTCGCAGCGACGATCGCCTGCAGCCGCTGGCGGAGCGCGTCATCGGGCGCCGCAGTCGCGGCCTGGCCGCCCTGCCTGATGACTTCGACCGCGCCGATATAGGCCTGAAACCCCACATGGAATTCCCGCAGCAGCGTCAACAGGTGATTGCCCGCCACCTCCTTCTGCGCGAAGTCGATCGCCTTGTTCTTCTCTGTCACCAGGCTGACGATCACGAAAGCCAGCGGCAACAGGAAGAGGAAGGAGATCAATGCCAACTTGTGCCGGATGCGGCGATTTACGAGCGGTCCCCAATCAACGGGAGATTGCGAAGGCGAGTCATGACTTCGCGCCGGGCGGCGCGGGAACCGCCGCAGCGAGGCCGCCAAGGTGGCAGATATTGGTTAATTTTCCGCTATTCTTGGCTATGAAAATATGCCGGATCCGGAAGCTCCGGAGGAGTTAAACGCCGGTCAGGATTGGCTTTTTTCTGCAACTATCGGCGGCGGGCGAGAGCCGGCCAGACCAGGACCAGGAACTGCGCCAGGATCACCAGCCCCAGCCCGGCGATGATATCCGGGCCGAAACTCTCGCCCAGCAGCAACGTGCTGGAGACCACGCCGACCACGGGAATTGCCAGGGAGTTGATACTGACCGTCACCGCCGAGAAGCTGCGCACCAGTTTGAACCAGGCCCAGTGGCAGTAGATCATCGCCACCAGCACCGCATAGGCGGTGCCGAACCAGGCATGCGCGCTCCAGCTCGTGGGATCGATACCGCGGTCGAAGAACGGCGCTGCAATCAGTACGGGAATGCCGCCCAGCAGGAGCTGCCAACCCACCAGCGACACCACGGGCATGGTGAAGCGGCAATATTTCAGCCCCACGGTGCCGGCAGCCCAGGCCATCGCGGCGATCAGCATGAATATCGGCCCACGGGGATCCGCCATCAGCCCGTCCCACTCCGGCAGCAGCAGCGCCGCGAGGCCCAGCATGCCGACGGCGAGGCCGATGATCGTCGAACCGCGCAAACGCTCGTTCAACAGATAGACCGACAGCAGCGTCGCCCAGAGCGGCATCGTGTAGGCGATGATCGCGGCGCGTCCGGCCTCGATGTATTTCAGCCCCGCGGCGGAACAGACATGCCAGACCGTGATGTTGAAGAAGGTCACCACCAGCAGCGGCAGCAATTCGTTGCGGGGGATGCGGAACGACAGGCCGCCCAGCCGCGCCAGCAGATACATGCCAAGCCCGCCGCCATAGAGGCAGATGACGCGAAATGTGAGGATGGGAATCTCTGCCACCGCCGCTTTCATCGCCGGCCAATTCCCGCCCCACAGAATGGAGAGGCTGATCATCAGCGCGACGCCGCCGGCCAGGGTGAGCTCGCCCGCGGATACTGCCGGCGCTGCGGATTTGTTCATGGCCCGCCGCCGATCTTGCCCGCCGATATCTTCCGCTGATCCAACTGCTTCAGCACCGCCTCCCGCTCCGCCGGCATCATGATGATCCAATCGCGGATCTCGTCGATGGTGCGCAGGCAGCCCACGCAATAGCCGGTGGCGTCGTCCAAGCGGCAGATGCTGACGCAAGGCGACGGCGGGCCGCTCATCAGCTGGCGGCGCCGTTCGGCGCGGCGCCGCTCGCGGTCCAGGATGCGCTGGCGGTTGGGATCGTCGGTCTCGGTGGTCATGTGCGGGATTTGGCTTTTGCCACGCTTGCCTAGCGGAGGCACGGCGGCCTGTCCATGGCGGCTATGGAATAAACCGGGGGTTCCAGGCATATGTTAGTAACGACGTTGTGTCTTACCCGTCGCCACGAGCAGCACCCATGCCGGCCGCGCTGTCCCTGCCCCAGCTTGTGAACCGCTTCCGCCTGGCCACCGGTCTGGTGCTGTTCGCCTATGCGACGACCCATCTGTTGAACCATTCCCTTGGCCTGATCTCGCTCGACGCCATGGATTCCGGCCGGCGCATTTTCGTCGGGCTGTGGTTCAACCCGATCGGCCTGACGCTGCTCTATGGCAGCCTGACGATCCATCTGGCCCTGGCCTTCTGGTCGATCTACCGGCGGCGCAGCCTGCGCATGCCATTGTGGGAAGCGGCACAGCTCCTGCTGGGGCTGATGATCCCGCCGCTGCTGGCGATTTATATCATCGGTTCCCGCGGCGCCCATCAGCTGTTCGACACCGACACTAACTATGTCTACGAACTGCTGATCCTCTGGGTGTTCAGCCCGAAGGATGGCGTGCAACTCGCCATCGTGCTGGTCATTCTCTGGATGCATGGCTGCATCGGCCTGCATTTCTGGCTGCGGTTGAAAAGCTGGTATCCCCGCGCGCTGCCTTTCGTCTATGCCGTGGCGCTGCTGGTGCCGGTGCTGGCGCTGCTGGGCTTTGCCGCCGGTGGCCGCGAGGTGGCGCTGCTGGCGGAAGATCCCGACTGGTTGAACCAGGCAATCGCCGAGATCGGCTTCCCAGACGAAGACGGCGTCGCCGTTCTCTATGCGATCCGCAATTGGTTCATCGGCGGATTCCTCGCCTGCCTCGCCGCCGCCCTGATCGGCCGCGCCGTCAGGCGCTGGATCACCAGCCACCGCGCCGTGGTGATCACCTATCCCGACGGCCAGAAGGTGGAAGTGCAGATCGGCACCACAATCCTGGATGCCAGCCGCATGGCGGGCATTCCCCACGCCTCCGTCTGCGGCGGCCGCGGCCGCTGCTCCACCTGCCGGGTGCGCATCTCCGCCGGCGCGCAGCATCTGCCGCCGGCGAGCGACGCCGAGCGCAAGGTGCTGGACCGCGTCGGCGCCGCGCCCAATGTGCGGCTGGCCTGTCAGGCACGGCCCACCGGCGCCGTCGCCATCGTGCCGCTGCTGCCGGCCAGCGCCAGCCCGCGGGACGCCCAGGCGCGGCCCGGCTATCTCCAGGGCCATGAGGAGGAGATCGCCATCCTCTTTGCCGACCTCCGAGCCTTCACCCGCATGGCCGAGCATAAGCTGCCCTATGACGTGGTGTTTGTCCTCAACCGCTATTTCCGCGCCATGGGCCTTGCGGTCGAGAACACCGGCGGCCGCCTGGACAAGTTCATCGGCGACGGCGTCATGGCGCTGTTCGGCATCGGCGCCAATCCCGGCGAGGGCTGCCGCCAGGCGCTGGCGGCGGCCAAGGCGATGGCGGAGAATCTGCAGGAAATAAATCAGACCCTGCAGCATGACCTGAACGAGCCGCTGCGCATCGGCATCGGCATCCATGCCGGGCCGGCCATCGTCGGCGAGATGGGGCACGGCCATGCCACCTCGATCACCGCCATCGGCGATGCCGTGAACACCGCCAGCCGGCTAGAGACCTTGACCAAGGATTACGGCTGCCAGCTCATCGTCTCGGAAACCGTGGCCCATCATGCCGGCCTCGATACCGCCGGGCGCGAACGGCACGACATCGAGATCCGCGGCCGGCGCGAGCCGCTGGCGATCTATGCCATCGCCGATGCCCATGGGCTGATACTGCCGTCATCGCAGCAAAGCGACGGCAAGAAGCCGGCCGCCGGCGCTTGATCCTCCGGACGGGACGTGAAAATCTGCGCGCCGCCATGAACAGCAACCAAATCAAATACGCCGGCTGGGTTCGCCTGCTGAGCGAGGACAATGGCCATCTGCGCTCGTCGCCTGCGCAAGGCTATTGGCGCCTGGCGCCGCACTATGTCTGCCAGATTACCGACTGCGCCTGCTCGCTCGCCTCCGCGACCATGGTGGTCAATGCCATCAGGGGCAACCGCCTGCGCGCGCCCGGCAGCATGATGATGACTCAGGAGGCGCTGCTGCAGGCCGTCGATGACGAAATCTGGCATGCGGGATCGGGCAAGGACGGCGGACGCGGCGTGACGCTGACCGAGCTGGAAAAGCTGCTGCGCCGTGGCCTGGCGGTGAACGATCTTCGCGCCGATATCGGGGTTGTGCCGCTGGGCGACAAGGCTGACGAGGCGCAGGCCGCAAAGCGGCTGCGCCAGGACATGGAGGCCTGTGAGCAAGGCCGGCAGCTGATCATCGCCAACTATTTTTCCGAAACGGCGATCGGCTCCGGCGACTACGGCCATTTCTCGCCAGTCGCCGCCTTTGATGCGCGGCAGGATTTGGTGCTCGTGATGGATGTCTGGCGCTT
Organism: uncultured Alphaproteobacteria bacterium; assembly: GCA_963816235.1. Classification (GTDB taxonomy): domain Bacteria; phylum Pseudomonadota; class Alphaproteobacteria; order Dongiales; family Dongiaceae; genus DATKFM01. The sequence goes on from CAWFKD010000001.1 coordinate 852,290, forward strand.
CGAGTACGAGCCCTACTGGATTCCCGTCGCCAAGCTGGTGGAGGGCATGATGAGCGCCAGCCGCATCACCGGCGAGCCCCGCGGCTACCTGACGATCGGGCTCGAGGCCTGAAATAAGTTCGCTCGCGAGCCGCAGGGGGGCGGCGGCTCGCGAGCGTCAACAAGCGGGATTGCGGGATGGGGCCCGCGGTCCGCGCCTAGCCGTTATTCTTCTTGAAGTCGGCGATCTTTTCCTCGAGCTCCTTCTGCTCCTCGCAGCCATTGCAGGCCTTGGTTAGAACCGCCAGGCGCTCTTCGGCCTTCGGCAGGTTCTTCATCTCCAGGAACAGCTCGCCCATATACTCGTTGGCGCCGACATGGTTCGGCTTCAGCTTCAGCGCTTTCTCGTAGTACCCCAGCGCCTCGTTAAGATCGCCCTTCTTGCGGTAGCTGTATCCCATGAGGTTCCAGGCGTCGGCGTTCTTCGGGTTGTCATCCACGATATCCTCGAGAATATCGATCGCCGCGTCATATTTGCCGGCATCGACCTTGGCGCTCGCCATTTTGTATTTGCTGGCGGCCGATGACGAACTGCTGCCGCCCGACGAAGAGCTGCCGCCCGACGAAGAGCCGCTGCTGCCGCTACTGCCGCCGGAATTGGCGGCCCAGGCGAATCCGGCCGGAATCGCCAGCGCCAGCCCAATCGCCACGACAGACGCAATCAAGATCCGCTGAGTTACCATTGTGACATCCTCCGATCGGTTCCAATGCCGCCTGATGTTCCGGCACTGAACGATAAACAAAACGGCCCCGAGTTTATTCCCCCGCCGGATATGACGGCGATCACAATCCCGTGGTGAATGCCGCCGTGCCATAGGGGCAGAAAGAGAAGATTTCCCGTGACATAGCCGCTGGCGCCATCTTCCATTGACGTCATGAAAGTGGATTTCGGCCGCACGGCCGCCGACTACGCCGCGCATCGGGCGTCCTATCCGGACCGGCTCTACGACCGCCTCGCAGCAGCGGGGATCCTGCCGCGGCCGGGCCGCAACGCGGCCGTGGATCTGGCGACCGGCACCGGCATGATCGCCCGTGCGCTGGCGCGCCGCGGATGGGCGGTCACTGCGCTTGATATCGCCCCGGCCATGATCGGCACCGCCGCAGCGCTGGCGCAGGAAGAAGGCGTTGCGATCGACGCGCGCGTTGCGCCGGCGGAGAACACCGGCTGCAGCGCGCAAAGCTGCGATCTGGTCACCGCCTTCTGCTGCTGGCACTGGTTCGACCACGCCCGTGCCGCGCGGGAAGTGAATCGCATCCTGAAACCCGGCGGCCGGCTCGTCGTCGGTGCGCTGGATTTCCACCGTGCGCCCGGAAATGTCATCGAGCTCAGCTCGGTTCTGATCAAACGGCACAATCCGGAATGGACGCCGGACCGGCTGGGCTTTCGACTAGCCTGGGCCGATGAGCTGCCGGCGGAGATGTTCACCATCGTCGAGCGCCATGACGAGCTGCTGGACATCCCCTACAGCCAGGAGGCCTGGTGCGGCCGCATCCGCGCCAGCGCCGGCGTCTCCGCCAGCATGGCGCCGGATGAGGTTCCCATCTTCGACCGCGCCCATGCCGAGCAATTGCGGCAAACCTATGGCGAAGCCGACCTTAACGTCCCCCACCGGCTGGCCTATTTCATCGCGCAGGCGCGCTGAATCCCACATCCGCGCCACCGCAAAATCATATGACAGGGGGGAGTGACCCCTTTAGTCTCCCGGCCATGCGAATTTGGGCCAAAAACGACCTGACGGCGCTTGTCATCGCCGCCTGCCTTGCGGCGATGGCGTTCCTCTCGCCGGCAACGGCGGTGGCGCAATTCATCGACTCGACCAAGCAGGCTGAGGTCAGCAGCGCTGAAATCGAAGTGCTGGTGCAGTCGCTTCAGGACCCGGAAGCCCGCGCGAAGCTTATCGCTCAGCTCAAGGCGATGCAGGCCGCGCAGCAAAAGGCCGAGGGCGTGCAAGAGGAACCGGGCCTCGGCGCGATGCTGCTCGCGTCGCTGTCGGAGAATGTGCGCCAGGCGAGCGACGGGCTGGTGGCGGTGGCGACGGCGCTGCTCAATGCGCCGATGATCGTCGCCTGGGCCGCCGAACAGGCGCGCGATCCTGCCGTGCGCAGTCTCTGGTTCGAGCTGATCTGGAAGATCGCCGCCATCCTCGCCGCAGCGATGGCGGCGGAATGGGCGGCGATCATCCTGCTGCGCGGGCTGCGGCAGAGGCTGGAGAGCCGCACGGCGGAGAACAGCTATGTCTGGCGCCTGCCCTATGCAGTGGTGCATCTATTGTTGGAGCTGCTGCCGATCGCGATCTTCATGATCGTTGCCTATGGCGTCATGTCGGCGCTGGCGCCCAGCGACATCACCCGCCTTGTGGTGCTGGCGATCATCAACGCCAATCTGCTGACCCGGCTGATCACCGCTGGTGCCAGAACGGGCCTGGCCCCCCGTGCACGCAGCCTGCGGCTGATTGGCGTCGGCGACGAGACCGCCAATTATCTGCTGATCTGGATCCGCCGGGTCAGCGCCGTCGCCGTCTACGGCTATTTCATCGCCGAGGCGGGCTTGCTGCTCGGCCTGCCGCCGGCGCTGCATATCTTCATCCTGCGCGCGGTGGGGCTGGCGGTGGCGGGCATGCTGGTGGTCTTCGTGCTGCAGAACCGCAGCGCCGTGACGCAATGGCTCAAGGCCCGCGGCGACAGCGGGGCCTGGAATCGCCTGCGCAACCGCTTTGCCGATGTCTGGCATATTCTGGCCATCGTTTATGTTTTGGCTGTTTACGGCGTCTGGGCGTTGAACATCACCGGCGGTTTCGCCTTCCTGTTCCGCGCCACGCTGCTCACCTTCCTGCTGCTGTTCGTGGTCCGCATGATCACCGCCGGAATCAGCCGCATGGTGGAGCGCGGCTTTGCCCTCAGCAGCGAACTCAAGGCCCGTTTCCCCCGGCTGGAGTCCCGTGCCAACCGCTATCTGCCGCTGCTGCAGCGCATCCTGTTCGCGGTCATCTATGTGGTCGCCGCTCTGTCGCTGCTGGAAGTCTGGGGCATCGACGCCTATGGCTGGCTGGCCACGGAATTCGGCCAACGCCTGACCCGCAGCCTGATCACCATCGGCTTCATCTTCTTGGGCGCCCTGCTGGCGACCGAAGTGGTCAATGGCGTCGTCGAAAGCTTCCTGAGCAAACGGCAGCGTGACGCCGACGATCCCGGCCGTGGCGCGCGGCTGCGCACCCTGCTGCCGCTGGTGCGCAACGCCTTCCGCATCGTGCTGGTAGTCATGGTATCGCTGATCGTGCTGTCCGAGTTGGGCATCAATATCGCGCCGCTGCTGGCTGGCGCCGGTGTCGTCGGCCTGGCGGTCGGCTTCGGCGCCCAGACGCTGGTCAAGGATGTGATCACCGGCATATTCATCCTGGCGGAAAACACGCTCGCCGTAGGCGACGTGGCCGATATCGACAGCCGCATCGGCGTCGTCGAGGCCATGACCGTCCGCAGCATCCGTCTGCGGGACGGTGCCGGCGCGGTGCACACGATCCCCTTCAGCGCCGTCACCACGGTCAAGAACATGACCAAGGACTATGCCAATGCCACGTTCGACGTCGCGGTCGGCTATGACGCCGATCTGGAGAAGGTCACCAAGGTGCTGCGGCAGATCGGCGATGATCTGCGCAAGGACCCGAAATTCGCCCGCGACATCCTGGAGCCGATGACGGTGGTGGGCATCACCAAGTTCCAGGAGAACGGCATGATCATCCAGGCCCATATCAAGACCCGGCCGATGCGCCAGTGGGATGTGCGCAACGAGGTGCATCTACGGCTGCGCAAGGCTTTTGCCGAGCAGGGCATCGAGTTCGCCGTGCCCCAGCGCCACATCACCCACCGCTGGGAGAACGCACCGCCGGCCGAAACGCTGGCGCGCAAGAGCATTTCCGGCCTGGGCTAGGCCCACCTTGCCCTGCCGCCCCCGGGGGGCTAGACCTGCGGCGCCCCGCAAATCCAGCTCCCGGACATGCCGCCCCATCCCATGACTATCGCATCCATCCAGCCGCCGCCCCAGGTGCGCCATATCGGCCGCGTCAATTGGGAGGGGCTGAAGACGCTGTACCTCAAGGAAGTGCGCCGCTTCGCCAAGGTGGCAACCCAGACGGTGCTGGCGCCGCTGGTGACCACGCTGCTGTTTCTGGCGATCTTCGTGCTCGCCCTCGGCCGCTCGGTCGACAAGATGGGCGGCGTGACGTTCATGGAGTTCCTGGCGCCCGGCCTGATCATGATGACCATGGTGCAGAACGCCTTCGCCAACACCTCCTCCTCGATCCTGATCGCCAAGGTGCAGGGCAATATCGTCGATGTGCTGATGCCGCCTTTGAGCCCGGGCGAACTGACCGCCGGCTTCGCCCTCGGCGGCATGACCCGCGGCCTGTTGGTCGGCCTCACCACCTGGGCCGCCATGACAATCGTGGTGGGGACGCACATCCATGCGCCGTTCTTCGTGCTGTTCCATGCGGCGGCCGCCTCGCTGCTGCTGTCGCAACTGGGTATGCTCGGCGCCATCTGGGCGGAGAAGTTCGATCACCTGGCGGCGGTGACGAACTTCGTCATCACGCCCTTGGCGTTTCTCTCCGGCACGTTCTATTCCGTGGAGCGGTTGCCGGGGTACTGGGCGGTGCTCGCCCATCTCAATCCGTTCTTCTATATGATCGACGGATTCCGCTATGGCTTCATCGGCCATGCCGACGGCTCGCTCGCCGCCGGCATCGCGGTCATGGCGCTGGCCAACGCGGCGCTGTGGGCCCTCGTGCATCGGCTGTTTGCCACCGGCTATCGGCTGAAGGCCTGATGACCGCGCCGACCAGAGCATTGCAGCCGCGCCGGTTCGGACGGATCAACGGGATCGGTCTCGCCACCTTCGCCAGCCGCGATATGCGCCGCGTGCTGAAGAGCTACCGCTATTCGCTGCTGGGGCCGCTGGTGTCGAACATGCTGTTCCTCGCCGTGTTCCACATAGCGCTGGGCGACCGGGTCTGGAATTTCGGCGCCATCGGCTTCAGTCAGTTCCTGGTCGCCGGCCTGGTGGTCTTTGCGCTCTGCGAGCGGTCCTTCGAGACGGCGGCCGAGTCGATCCTCTATGACAAGCTGGAGGGCATGATCTGGGACACGCTGATGGCGCCGCTGACGCCGCTGGAGCGCACGGTCGGCTACACCGTGGGCGCCGCTTCCGTCGGCCTGCTGACCGGCGCCGTGGTGCTGGCGGCGAGCCTGCTGTTCGTGAGGCTGCCCGCGCCCGATATCCCGCTGCTGCTGTTCTTCGCCATTGCCGGTGCCGTGATCCTCGGTCTCTGCGGCATCATTGCCGGCATCTGGGCGGAAAAATGGGATCATCAAGCAGCGCTCAACACCTTCCTGCTTCTGCCGCTGTCGTTCCTGTCGGGCTGCTATTATCCGATCTCCGGCCTGCCCGAAATCGGCCGGCAACTGATTCAGTTCAACCCGATCTTCTATGTCGTCGATGGCGTGCGGGCCGGACTCACCGGCTATCACGAAGGCTCGCTGCAGACCGGGGCCGTGGTGCTGCTGTCGCTGGCGGCGCTGCTGTTCGTCATCGTCCATCGCCTGATCCGCAGCGGCTACAAGGTGAAGCCGTGAAAGCGGCGATCGACCGGCTGGATCCGGAAGCGGGCCGCCTGCTGTTCGCGCGGGAATGCCGCTTCGTTGCCGGCGCCACCAATGAGGAGATCCTGCCGCCGGCGACGCTGCCGGAGGTGGCCTTCGCCGGCCGTTCCAATGTGGGCAAGTCCAGCCTGGTGAACGCGCTGACCGGCCGCAATACCCTGGCGCGGGTGTCGCACACGCCGGGCCGCACGCAGCAGATCAACTTCTTCGATCTCGGCGGCCGGCTGGTCCTGGTGGATTTGCCGGGCTTCGGCTTCGCCAAGGTCTCCAAGACAAAAGTGCGCGGCTGGACCGGCCTGATCTTTCGCTATCTGCGGGGCCGCCCGACCTTGCGTCGGGTCTGCCTGCTGGCGGATGCGCGCCACGGCCTCATGGAAGTGGACCGGGAGTTCATGGAGCAGCTCGACGATGCCGCCGTGTCATATCAGGTCATCCTGACCAAGACCGACAAGCTGAAGCCCGCCGAATTGGACAGACGCCGCGCCGAGGTGGCGAAGGAGATCGTCGGCCATGTCGGTGCTCATCCGGAGATTGTCGCCACCAGCGCCCATGAAGGCCTTGGAATCCCGGAGCTTCGTGCCCATCTGGCAGCGCTGGCGAAGCCCGCCGCGATCCAGTAGATTGCCGCGCCATTTCCCGCCACGGACAACGACATGAGCAGCGAGATCAACTACACCGAGACCAAGCATTGGCTGCGCACCGCGCGCACGATCTCCGAAGCGCTGCCCTATATGCGCCGCTACAGCGGCAAGAGCTTCGTGATCAAGTATGGCGGCCATGCCATGGTGGATAAGGAGCTGGCGGAGGTGTTCGCCCGCGATATCGTGCTGCTGAAGCAGGTCGGCATCAATCCCATCGTCGTCCATGGCGGCGGGCCGCAGATCAACGACATGCTGAAGCGGCTCAACATCAAGAGCGAGTTCATCGACGGGCTGCGGGTGACCGATGCCGCCGCGATGCAAGTGGTGGAGATGGTCCTCGCCGGCAGCATCAATAAGAGCATCGTCGGCGCCATTCAGGCGGCCGGCGGCGCCGCGGTCGGGCTGTCGGGCCGCGATGGCGGGCTGCTGCTGGCCAAGAAGCAGCTGATGCAGAAAGACGGCAGGAGCATCGATCTCGGTTATGTCGGCGATCCTGAGACGGTCAATCCGCAGGTGCTGAAGACGGCGGCGGCCGGCGGCCTGATCCCCGTCATCGCGCCGGTCGGCTATGGCGAGGATGGGCAGACCTACAACATCAATGCCGACACCGTGGCCGGCGCCATTGCCGCCGCCGTCGGCGCATCGCGCCTGCTGCTGCTGACCGACGTGGCGGGCGTGCTCGACAAGAACAGCAAGCTGATCGAGAACCTGACGGTGGCGGAGACCCGCGCCCTGATGTCCGACGGCACGATCAGCGGCGGCATGATCCCGAAGCTGGAAACCTGCATCGAAGCCGTGGAACACGGCGTGGATGCCGCGGTTATTCTGGATGGCCGCGTGCCCCACGCGCTGCTGCTGGAAATCTTCACGCCCCATGGCGTCGGCACCCTGGTTAGCCGTGCATAAGCGCACTGACGGCGGCCTTAAGACGCGCTTAACCATGGCGGCGTCATAATCACGCCCCCTCGCTGAACTGAAGTTAAAGCCATGCTGACCACCGATAGCCCCGCCGCCAACGGCACCGCCACCGCCCGCAAGAACGGGCGCGCTGCCAACGGCTTTGCCCATCTGGAGAACTGGGTCTTCGACCTCGACAACACGCTCTATCCCGCCGCCTGCAATCTGTTCGCGCAGGTGGATGTGAAGATCGGCCAGTTCGTCGCCGACCTCCTGAACATCGGCATGGACGAGGCGGTGAGGATCCAGAAGGAATATTTCCGCACCTATGGCACCAGCTTGCGTGGGCTGATGCTGCATCACCAGGTCGATCCCGACGCCTTTCTCGATTTCGTGCATCAGATCGACGTGACGCTGATCCCGCCCTGCCCGGCACTGGACCAGGCCCTGGCGCGGCTGCCGGGGCGGAAGATCATCTTCACCAACGGCTCCCACAAGCATGCCGAGAACGTCATCAACCGGCTGGGCATCAGCAAGCAGTTCGAGGCGATCTTCGACATCAAGGCGGCCGACTTCGTGCCGAAGCCCGATCCCTTCGTCTATGAGATGATGGTGCGGCGCCATTGGATCGATCCCAAGCGCTCCATCATGGTGGAGGACCTGCCGAAGAACCTGCTGCCGGCCCATGATCTGGGCATGACCACGGTGCTGGTGCGCACCGAGGAAGAATGGGCCCAGGCCGGCGCCGACGGCGACCATGTCCACCATGTCACCGACGATCTCGTCGCCTGGCTCGAGGCAGCGGGAAGTTCCGCAGCCAAAGGCTGATCCCGCGCCAAGCACCGTTTCCCCGATACATTGACAGCCGCCGCCCTGCCGCCCATGTTCGGGCGCTTTTTCAATCGGTTCTGCGGCGGACGGGGATAGCGGAAATCCATGGATAACAATAAGCTGCAGGCGGCCATCGACGCCGCCTGGGACAAGCGCGAGAGCATCAACAGCGCCACCAAGGGCGAGACCCGCGACGCGGTGGAGGCGGCGCTGGATGGGCTGGACAGCGGCGCCTTTCGCGTCGCCGAGAAGCGCGACGGCAAATGGCACACCCACCAATGGCTGAAGAAGGCGCTGCTGCTCTCCTTCCGGCTGAATGACTCCTATCTCATGCCGGGCGGCGGCGAATTCGCCGATTTGGGCCGCGCCGCCTGGTTCGACAAGGTGCCGTCGAAATTCGCGGGCTGGAACGAGAATCGCTTCAAGGCGGCGGGCTTCCGCGCCGTGCCTGGCTGCGCGGTGCGCCGGTCGGCCTATATCGCGCCCGGCGTGGTGCTGATGCCCAGCTTCGTCAATGTGGGCGCACGGGTGGACAGCGGCACCATGATCGATACCTGGGTCACCATCGCCTCCTGCGCCCAGATCGGCAAGAACTGCCACATCTCCGGCGGTGCCGGCATCGGCGGCGTGCTGGAGCCGCTGCAGGCCGGGCCGGTGATTATCGAGGATAATTGCTTCATCGGCGCCCGCTCCGAAGTGGTCGAGGGCGTGGTGGTGGAGGAAGGCTCGGTGCTCTCGATGGGCGTCTATATCGGCGCCTCCACCAAGATCGTCGATCGCGCTACCGGAGAGGTGTTCTACGGCCGCGTGCCGGCTTACTCCGTCGTGGTCTCCGGCACGGTGCCCGCGAGCAAGCCGCTGCCGGACGGATCGCCGGGGCCGGGCCTCTATTGCGCCGTCATCGTCAAGCGGGTGGACGAGAAGACGCGCTCGAAGGTCTCCATCAACGAGCTGCTGCGGGACTGATGTGGCCGGCAACGAACCCCCTGTCGATCCGGTCGAGCTGACCCGCGCGCTGATCCGCTGTCCCAGCGTCACGCCGGCGGAAGGCGGTGCCATCGCGCTGCTGCAATCGCGGCTGGAAGCGCTGGGGTTCAAGTGCCACCGCCAGACCTTCCGGGCGCCGAACACGCCCGACATCACCAACCTCTATGCCCGCATCGGCAGCGCCGGGGGGCCGAACTTCTGCTTCGCCGGCCATAGCGACGTGGTGCCCGTGGGCGAAGCGGCGCAATGGACCGCCGATCCCTTCGGCGGTGAGTTGAAGGACGCCATGGTCACCGGCCGCGGCGCCGCCGACATGAAGGGCGCCATCGCCTGCTTCATCGCCGCCGCGTCGCGCTTTGCCGCGCGCCACAAGGACGGGCTGCCCGGCGCCATCAGCCTGTTGATCACCGGCGACGAGGAAGGCCCGGCGATCAACGGCACCAGGCCGATGCTGGAATGGCTGGCGAAGCGCGGCGAGAAGCTGGATGCCTGCCTGGTCGGAGAGCCGACAAATCCGTCGAAGCTGGGAGAGATGATCAAGATCGGCCGGCGCGGCAGCCTGACCGGTCGGCTCAGCGTCCATGGCATCCAGGGCCACAGCGCCTATCCCCACCTCGCCGACAATCCCATTCATCATCTGCTGGCCATGCTGACGCGCATCACCGCGCGACCGCTTGACGAAGGCACGGCGCATTTCCAGCCCTCGACTCTGCAGGTGACCTCCATCGATGTGGGCAATAGCGCGAGCAATGTGATCCCTGCGGAGGCGCGGGCGGTGTTCAACATCCGCTTCAACGACAAGCATACCGGCCAGAGCCTGGAGCAATGGCTGCGCCGCGAGTTCGCGGCGGCCGGCGGCCGGTTCGATCTGGCCGTGCATGTCAGCGGCGAGGCTTTCCTGACGCCGCCCGGGCCGCTGTCGCAGATCATGGCCCGCGCCGTCGAGAAGGTTACCGGCCTGAAGCCCGAGCTCAGCACGACGGGCGGCACGTCGGACGCCCGCTTCATCAAGGATTATTGCCCGGTCGCCGAATTCGGCCTCACAGGCCAGACCATGCACAAGGTGGACGAGCGCGTGCCCGTGAGCGATCTCCTGGCGCTGACTGACATCTACGAGGCCGTGCTCGACGGCTATTTCGCAGACAAGCGCTGATGCAGCTGCTGATCGACCTGGTGCGGGCGGTGAAAGGGCTGAACCGGCTGTTCCGCTTCGACGCGAGCTATGCCGGCTACTTCGACAAGTCCATCCAGGGCACCTGGCGCTCGTTCTTCGCCATGATGCTGCTGGCGCCGGTCGTCGCGCTGGGCATGCCGGACGATCTGAACCAGATCTATCCCAATGCCTCGGAGTTCGAATATCTCGCGGTAGAGTACCTGCTTTATGTCATAAACTGGTTCGCCTCGCCGGTCGCCATGCTTGAACTCGGCCGCTGGCTCAAGCGCGGCGAGGAGATGCCATCCTACATCACCGTCTATAACTGGTTTCAATTGATCAATCTGCCGTTCAGCCTCGCGATCTTGATTTCGGCTGCAGCCGGCGGGGCGGCGCTCGGCGGCCTGCTGTTCCTGGTGAGTCTCGCCGTCTATTTCATCTATCTCTTTTACATCTCGCGTTCGTTTCTGCGCCTCGAGAATCACACGGCCGCGCTGTTCGTCATCACCGACATCACCATCTTCCTGATCCTGCAGCTGGGCGAACACATGGCGCTGTCATAGGAAATCAGGCCTTGTGACTTCTGTCACAGATCGCGCCTTCCAATAGCCTATCATTTCCAGTATCGGAGCGGTTCCGCTTCGAATTCGTCGCCGACAGTTGAAGGGAGACGTAACCATGTCTGCCATCAAGAAGAAGCTGTCTCGATCCAACGGTTCCAGCAATCACACGAAATCCAAATCGAAGATGCCAAAGCCAGCGGCGCGAAATGGCGGGGATGGCGCACCCGATGATCGTTCCGTGACGGCGGCCACGGCAAAGGGCGGTTTCGATTCGCCCTGGCTCGGCGCCCTGCCCCACCGCTGGCGCGCGCAACGCCCGGAATAGGGCGGCGATCTGATCTCCATCATCAGTACCAGACTTCGGTGAGATAGAGTCCCTCCGGCGGCGCGGTCGGGCCGGCGGCGCTGCGGTCGCGGGCGGCAAGCGCGGCGGCCACATCGGCCCGGGTCCACTTGCCCTCGCCCACCAGCTTCAGCGTGCCCACCATGTTGCGGACCTGGTGGTGAAGAAATGATTGCGCCCGCGCGTTCACCGAAATCTCCCCGCCGGCGCGGCGCACCTCCAGCACATCCAGCGTCTTCACCGGCGACTTCGCCTGGCAGAGCGTGGCGCGGAAGCTGGTGAAGTCATGGTGCCCCACCAGCGCCTGGGCCGCGTCATTCATGGCCGCCGCGTCCAGCTCCCCACCGATCAGCCAGGCATGGCCGCGGTCCAGCGCCAGCGGTGGCCGGCGGTTGACGATGCGGTAGCGGTAGAGCCGCGCCTTGGCCGAGAAGCGGGCATGGAAATCCTCGCCCACGGCCTCGGCTTTCAGCACGGCGATAGGCGCCGGCTTCAGGTGAAAGTTCAGGGCGTCGCGCACGGTGTCGGCGGTGGTCTCCTTGGCGAGATCCACATGGGCCACCTGCCCCAGGGCATGAACGCCCGCATCGGTGCGGCCGGCGGCGAAGCTGGTGACGGTTTCGCCGCAGAAGGCCTTGACGGCGTTCTCCAGTGCTTCCTGCACCGACGGCCCGTTATCCTGGCGCTGCCAGCCGACGAAGCCGCCGCCGTCATATTCCAGCGTGAGCTTGTAGCGGGTCATGGCGCGGCCTCGTCCGGCTGCGGCAGCCGCATGCCCGACGGCAATGGGAAACCGCGCAAGAAATCCGCCGCCGCCATGGGTGCCCGGCCGGCGCGTTGGAGCTGCAGGGGTCGCAGCGCGCCGACGCCGCAGCCGATCGTGAGCTGGTCATCGAGGATCCTGCCGGGTTCGCCGCCGCCGCCCGCAGGTTGGACCGCGAGCAGCTTGATGCGCTCGCCCTTGGCGGGGAACCAGGCGCCGGGCGCGGGGCTCAGCGCGCGGACCTGCCGTGCGATTTCATCGGCGCTCTTGCGCCAGTCGATGATCTCGTCGCCGCGCGTGAGCTTGGCGGCGTAAACTGCGCCATCAGGTGGTTGCGGAGTTGCTTGCAACCTGCCGGCGGCCAGACCCTCCAGCGCATCCACGATCAGCCGCGCGCCAAGTACCGCCAGCCGGTCATGGAGCGTGCCGGCGGATTCGTCGGCCGCAATGGCGATGGATTCGCGCAGCAGCATCGGCCCGGTGTCCAGCCCTTCATCCATCTGCATGATGGTCACGCCGGTCTTCCCATCGCCGGCCATGATGGCGCGCTGGATCGGCGCCGCTCCGCGCCAGCGCGGCAGCAGCGAGGCATGGATGTTGAGGCAGCCCAGCCGCGGCGCGGCCAGCACCGGCTTCGGCAGCAGCAGGCCATAGGCTACCACCACGGCGGCATCGAGATTGAGCGCGGCGAAGGCAGCCTGCTCGCCGGCATCCTTCAGCGATAGCGGTGTGCGGATCTCGAAACCCAGCCGTTCCGCCACCTGCTGCACCGGCGATGGCCGCGGCTTCTTGCCCCGGCCGGCCTGGCGCGGCGGCTGGGTATAGACCGCGGCGATGCCATGGCCGGCAGCCACAAGCGCGTCGAGGCAGGGCACGGCAAAATCAGGCGTGCCCATGAAGGCGAGGCGGAGACGGGTCATCTTTGTTCCCGGGTGGAAGGACGGTGGTGAATAGACCGCAGCCCGCCCCTCGCCTCAAGGGTCCGGGTGCGGTTTCACCCTAGCCGCTCGCGGTGAGCTGCCGCTTGAGCGCCGTGACGACATCGCGGAACTGCGCGGGATCGCCCGTCGTGCGCTTGACCAGGAGCGCCCCCTGGAGGGCGCCGAAGACCAGGCGCGCCATCTTCGCCGGCGGCGCCGACAGGTGGAACTCGCCCCGGGCGGCGCCGCGCCGAAGAATGTCGCCGAGCCAGGCCTGGTGGGTCCGGAAGAAACGGTCGACGCGCTTTCGCATGTCGGCGGGGAGCGCCGGCATTTCGCCGGCCAGGGCGCCGCACAAGCAGACGCGGTCATCCGTTTGCGCAAAGCCGAGGTACGGGGCCAGGTAGTGATCCAGCATCGACAATGCGGTCGCCGCCGGATCCGCGGCGATGGCCGTGAGCGCCGTGCCAAACCGCAGGGCATAGCGATCGATGACGGCGCCGCCGAGATCGGTTTTCGACGGAAAGTGATAATGGATGCTCGCCTTACGGATGCCGAGTTCCCTGGAGATGTCCTGGTAGCTGAAGGCGCTGTAGCCGCGGGTCTGGATCAGCGTCTCCGCGATATCCAGAATCTTTTCCACCGTTTCCGAATGCTTTGCACGATCGATCATCGCTATTGGCACCCGTTGTCAGGCTCCCGGAAGATGGCCCCGCTTGACCCAGACCGTTGCACCGCCACCGGCCGTCAGTGCGGCACGGCGGTATCCCGCGGGGCAGCGCATCCAAGTCCCAGCACCATAGGCCGATTCCCGATCGGCGAGACTGCCGGACAGAATAAAGAGTTCCTCGCCACCGGGGCAATCGTCGGCCGGCAGCGCCGCACCCGCCTCGAGCCGTTCCAGGGTGACAAGCTCGGTTCCGTCAGACGCCGCATGGAGGACAAGCCGGCTGTGCGGGTCGCTGCCGCCACGCTGCCAACAGGCCGTTCGCGTATTGATGACCACGCGCGGGCGTTCGGTCGCCGGCATCTGCCGCAGCTTGACCAGGATCGTGCAGCCCGGTGCCGTGTATGGCGCGTGCCGGCTGCCAGGCGGATTGCGCACATAAGTTGCCGCCGGGTAGTCGCCATGCTCATCGGAGAATACGCCGGCGAGCACCAGGAATTCCTCGCCCAGGTCATGGTCGTGCGCGGGGAACCGGCTGTCTGGCGCATAGCGCACCAGCGACGTAGCCCGCGCCACTTCGCCGCCGATGCGGTCCAGCATCCGCCGTTCGACGCCCATCTGCGGCGACGGCATCCAGAACATCTTGTCGGTCGCGATGACTACGCGCCTCGAGAAGTCGGCGTTGATCCGTGCGTCGGCCTTCACCGGTTCCTCAGAATCGCTCGGCGGATGGCCTGAGATCGATCTCCTGCGTCCAGGCCGACGGCGGCTGAGACACCAGCTGGAGATAGATCTGCGCCACATCATCAGGCTTGAATCTGGCGCCGGTGGCCGGCCCGAACCGCCGGTCGGTCTGCGGTCCTTCCACCAGCCCATCGAGAACCACATGGGCGACATGGATGCCGCTTGCGCCATATTCCCGGGCCAGCGCCTGGGCCAGGCCGCGCAGGGCGAATTTGGCCGATGCGAATGCCGTGAACTTCGCACCGCCCCGGAGCGCCGCCGTCGCCCCGGTGAAGACCAGGACGCCGCGGCCTCGCGCTGCCATCGCCGGCAGCACGGCCTGGGCAACCACCATGGCGCCGAAGCACCCCACGCGCCAAACCTGGTCGAACTCTTCCGGCGATATTTCGCTGAACGGCTTGATCAGCAGGGACTGGGCGTTGTGTACAGCGACGGCGATACGCTCTGCATCCAGCTGCAGGGCGGCGATCACCTGTGCCGGCTGCGTGATGTCGCAACTGTGATGCGCGTAGGTGCCGCCCTGCTTGGCGACCAGCGCGGCAACCTCGGCTGCCGCGCGATCGCTGCGCGCGAGGCCGGTGATGTCATAGCCAGCCGCCGCGAAGGCGCCGGCGAGGCTCGCCCCGAGCCCCGCGGCCACGCCGCTGATCAGCGCCACCGGCCGGGAGGATCCTGCCATCGCCGTCACATCCACTGCAGGATGCTGGCAATGATCACGATCTGCGCGATCCAGCCGACAGTGAAGGCCAGGGTGCGCGCCACCGGCACGCCGGCAGCGTAGACGATGAAATGCACGAGACGGGCAAAGAAATAGATCTCCGCCGCCGCCGCGGTTGCCGGCGTCGAGATGCCCAACAGATGCGCGGTGAGAACGGCGGGAACGAAGATGGCGAGATTCTCCACCGCGTTGCTGTGGGCCCTGATCGACCGCTGCGCCCAGAGCGAGTGCGGTCCGCTGCCCTCCGGCTTGCGGTCGGCCAGGGTGAGCCAAAGGCCGCGAACGGCCACCCGATCCAGGACATAAGGCAGCCAGAACAAGGCGGTCATGAGAACGGTCAGGATCATCCAATAGAGTTCAGTGGTCATCGCGGCGGCTCCTTAGGTTAGTTCGGAGAAAGCAGTTTACCTACTAGTAGGTAGATGTCAAGGAATGCTGTCTTTTGCCGGGGCGTTGCGGGAGGGTCATTCGGGAGCGGAAGTGCTTCGAATACCGCGGCCGATGGAGTGGATGCGCTGCTCCGGCCGCCTGCCGCGTCTAGAAGATGATCAACGTTCCGACGCCAATGCCGAGCCCCTGGTAGTCCGGACCGGCAGCGTCATGGCTGCGATAGTCGGAGTATTCAATCACGCCTTCCAGATACAGACCGGACAGAAGTTCATACGAGGCTGTCGCCGAATAGATGTCGTGGACAGCGTTGAACGGACCGGTCCCGTTGGCGCCGACGGCCTTTTCGTAATTGCCGCGAGTTCCACCCCAGTCCGATCGTCAGGTCATCGAACTCGTAGGTCATGCCGGCACCGTAAACCCATTGGTCGCTGCCGTCGGTGCCGAGGTTTTCGCGCAATTCCGATGCGGCACCGATCGTAAGTCCAGAAAGACTGACCTGGGCATAGGCATTGTAGCCGCGTGCATCTTCGGTGTTGCCCGGGTTGAACTCCTTGTCGAAGCTAAACGTCGCACCGCCGCCGATGATCAACCCGGCTCCGTTGAAATCCTGTGTGTATGAAGCTGCCACCGAGAGATTCTCGGAGTTTTGGTCAGGGTCATTGTCGAATCGCGTGCCTGCGCCATTCAGCGTATTGCGGGTATCCTCGGAATTGTCCGGCGTGAACGACGCCGCGAACTGGAAACCGCCAATGACCGGGCTGAACAGGACCAGTTTGGTCGAGTTGTCGTCGATGCCGTAGCAGGTGCCATTCGTAGCCGCGTAGCCGGCAATGCCGGCGTTTGAGAAATTGAATTCCGGGCTGTCGGCCCCAAACAGTGTCGAAGCGCTGGGAACAAGATCGCAGAGTTGGGCGTAGGCCTCTCCCGTGTCCCCAAACCGCAGCTCACCGTACCTGCCGCTGAAATAGGCATAAACCGAAGACACCTGATCATCCGAGGTCTGACCTTCGAACTCGACCACGGCACCCACGGTAAGGCCGTTGTCGAGTGTCACCGCGCCAAGAAAATCCACCTCGACATCCTGCTTGAAAACGTAGTCGCGGACGTCAGCAGTATCGGCTGCCGCATTGTGTGATACCTGGAAGGTCCCGCCTGCGGCGGACTCGAAGTGGCCTCCGATCTCAAGCCTGATGCCATTCGCCGAGGCGTCCCCAATCATCAGCCCGATGGAGGCCAAAGCCGTGGAGGCAAGACAGGACTGCTTCATTTTGCGAGTATAAGCCCTTTGAATCAGCCGTCTACGCAGCTTTCTGACAATTGTTGGATTGACGCTGCTGTGGCTGCAGGTGGTGTTACGCTTGGGACGGCCAGCCTGTTGCGATGATGCGCAGCACACTGACGCCGCGGGGTCGAACAAACATCGAGAGAACGGCGGCCATGACAAGCAATGAACTCCGAACCGTCGCACATACGGAACTCGACAACTTCAGACAGGACGGCGCGGGCAATCTCTATTGGCGGGGCGCGAAGATCCGCACCTTGTTGACATTGCCAGGACCGATCGATTGGGCAATCAAGATCGGCACGGCGGCTGCCGTCATTCTGGCGCTCCTGGAATTGCTAAAGTTCTTTGGGTACGGCCTGGATCAGTGAGATACTCAGGCCAGGCATCGACGCAATTCAATGAAGAAAAAAGCACTGGCAATTGCGACGCGCACAAAAGAATAGTGCGAGGTAGTCACCGACAACCCGACTGGTTTGGCAGCGCGGAGGCCTACAGATGGCTAAGCTCTCAGAAAGGCAACTTCGGTGGCTGTCGGGCGGCGTGGGCATCGGTTGCTTCGCATTGTTGATGGCGGTAGAGGCCGCTACTCAGGACGAAGCTGTCACGCTCCTCGACTTTGTCGGCGACGCGGCGAGTTTATTCCTGACGATCGGTGCGGTCACCGGCGTCACTCTTCTTCTTCTGCGCATTCAAGCCCAGCAAGATGAGCAGATGGCCCTCATCACGGATTTGGAGATTGCTCGCGCCGAAGGAACCGGCTGGCGTGCAAAGGCGCACGAGCATCTAGCCGGACTTAAGGCAGAAATGAACAAGCAGTTCGGCGATTGGGGCATGACCGACGCCGAACGGGACGTCGGCCTGCTGATTCTAAAGGGACTGAGTCACAAGGAGATCGCGACGCTGCGCAACACCTCCGATGCAACGGTGCGGCAGCAGGCGCAAAGCATCTACCGGAAGGCGCGGTTGCCGGGCAAGACCGCGTTCTCCGCCTATTTTCTTGAGGACCTGCTGGCCACGGATGCGGCGACCACTGATCTGAACCGCATTGGACAGACAGAATCGCCTGTAGAGTTGGCAGTTGCTCGAAACGGAAATGGCCGCAATGCCATATCGGGCCGGCAAGCCAAATAGATCGCTCGTAATCAGAGGTCAGGCTTAACAAGCCATTTCCCGGCAATTCGACGGCACTGCATCGTGCAGCAGACCAGATCCCTGCATTGAGTGCATCCGGAAGCGCGGGTTGGTACATCCTGCATTCATGCGAAATGGAGCGGGCGTGCTACAGCACATGCTCCTTGTCGCGCTCCACGCTGCCGGTCTTTTTCGACTTCAGCAGCTTGCGCAAGATCATGTTGCGCTTGAGCGCGGAGATGTGGTCGACGAAGAGGATGCCGTCGAGATGGTCCATCTCGTGCTGGATGCAGACGGCGAGCACGCCTTCGGCCTCCAGTTCGCGGATCTCGTTCTGCTCGTCGAGGTAGCGCACCTTGATCGCGGCCGGGCGGGCGACGTCGGCATAGTGGTCGGGCAGCGACAGGCAGCCTTCGTTGTAGACGATGTCGTCGTCGGAGACCCAGATCAGCTCCGGATTGGCCATCTTGTAGGGTTCGGGCGTGTGGCCCTCCTTGGCGGCGTCGAGAACGATGACGCGCTTCAGCACGCCGACCTGGGGCGCGGCGAGGCCGATGCCGGGCGCGGCATACATGGTCTCCAGCATGTCGGCCATCAGCTTGCGCACGCCGGAATTGATGGACGCGACCGGCTTGGCCTTCTCCTTCAGGCGCGGATCGGGCGCGATGATGATGTCCAACTGGGCCATAGGCGGTTGATTTCCTTCCCGCTTTAGGTATGGCGCGGGCCGGGCGCCGTCAACGGCTGGCCATGCCGGCCGGACCCCCGTTTCTTGCAAGGCCGAATCACTTTACGAATCAACGATTCGCTCGGGAGAACGTCATGCTCGATCCGCGCCTGCTGTCCGATCCGCAGATCATCGCCGCGTTGGCCATTGCCGGTGCGCTGCTGGTGGTGGCGCTGGTGCTGATCCTGCGGCGGCCGCGGCAGGACCATCTGGCCGACTCCCTGGCGGAGCTGCAGGGCCGGCTGGCGCAGATGGCGGGCACCCAGGCCGCGAGCCAAGCTTCTCTCGCCGACCGGCTGCAGACCCAGGAGCGGGCGCTGATCAAGGGCATCGAGGAGCGCCTCACCGCGCTGGGCCAGCGAGTGGGTGACAAGCTGCAGCAGCAGACGACGGAGGCGACCAAGTCGCTGGCCGATCTGCGGGAGCGGCTGGCCGTGATCGACGCGGCGCAGAAGAATATCAGCGAGCTGTCGTCGCAGGTTGTGGGGCTGCAGGACATCCTGGCCAACAAGCAGGCCCGCGGCGCCTTCGGCGAGATCCAGATGCAGGATCTGGTGCAGGCGGCGCTGCCGCCCTCGTCCTACAGCTTCCAGGCCACGATGGATGGCGGCCAGCGGGTCGATTGCCTGCTGCTGCTGCCCAATCCGCCGGGGCCGATCGCGCTGGATGCGAAGTTCCCGCTGGAAAGCTATCGGGCGCTGCGGGAGGCCAAGGACGAGACGGCGGCGGTGCAGGCGCGGCGGCAGTTCTCCACGGCGATCCGCGCCCATGTGCTGGCGATCTCGGAGAAATATATCCGGCCGGGCGAGACCGCCGATTCCGCGCTGATGTTCTTGCCGAGCGAGGCCATCTACGCCGAACTGCATGCGAACTTCACCAACCTGGTGGAGGAATCCTTCCGCCGGCGGGTGTGGATCGTGTCGCCGACCACGCTGATGGCGACGCTGACCACGGTGCGGGCGGTGCTGAAAGACGTGCGGTTGCGGGAACAGGCTGGCCTCATCCGCCGGGAGATGCATGCCCTGACCGACGACATCCAGCGGCTGGACGACCGGGTGGCCAAGCTGCAGAAACATTTCGAGCAGGCGACCGACGATGTGCGGCAGGTGCGCATCTCCACGGAAAAGATCGGCAAGCGCGCCGAGCGGATGGAGGAGCTGCAGCTGGGCGAGCCGGCCGCGGCTGGCTTGGAAGCCGTCGAGACCGCGCCGAGCCCGGAACAGCGGCGGCTAATGCAGTAGGAGAATATTAACTATAAATGAGTTCATGTTGATATTGCCGACTGGCATGAAATAACTGAAATCGAGTTTAATTGGACGCGAGGATCTTGCGCCCCTTCCACCCCTTCCCATTTGCAGCTCGAAGAGCATGACCGCCTGAATAGGGCTGACGTCAGCAAAGTCTTGTAGATTGGTCGGGTAAGAAACGGGCGTGCAGGCGGAGGGACCGCGGGGGTTCCTCCCAACATGGGAGTCGGGGGACCAGAAGATGGACGTTATTCTCGGCGTATTCCTGTTCTTTGTCGTGCTGGCGGTGGTCTACGTCGTTCTCGGCGTGAAGACGGTGCCCCAGGGCCGCGAATGGACGGTGGAGCGGTTCGGCAAATACACCAAGACCCTGCCGCCCGGCCTGCATTTCATCATGCCGGTGTTCGATCGCATCGGCGCCAAGCTCAACATGATGGAGCAGGTGCTGGATGTGCCGACCCAGGAAGTCATCACCAAGGACAACGCCATGGTGAGCGTCGACGGCGTGGTGTTCTACCAGGTGCTGGACGCCGCCAAGTCGGCCTATGAGGTGAACGACCTGGAGCTGGCGATCCTCAACCTGACAATGACGAATATCCGTACCGTCATGGGTTCCATGGACCTGGATGAGCTCTTGTCTCAGCGCGACAAGATCAACGCCCAGCTCCTGCACGTTGTCGATGAAGCGACCCATCCCTGGGGCATCAAGGTCACGCGCATCGAGATCAAGGACATCGCGCCGCCGAAGGATCTGGTGGATTCCATGGCCCGCCAGATGAAGGCCGAGCGAGATAAGCGCGCCAACATCCTGGATGCCGAAGGCTACCGTCAGGCCGCCATCCTGAAGGCCGAAGGCGAGAAGCAGTCCGCCATCCTGGAAGCCGAAGGCCGCCGCGAGGCGGCGTTCCGCGACGCCGAGGCCCGCGAGCGCGCCGCCGAGGCCGAGGCCAAAGCGACGGCCATGGTTTCCGAGGCTATCGCCAAGGGCAATGTGCAGGCGGTCAACTACTTCGTGGCGCAGAAATATGTCGATGCCCTGAAGGAAATCGCCAGCGCACCGAACCAGAAGTTGATCCTGATGCCGCTGGAAGCTTCGGGCGTGATCGGCGCGATCGGCGGCATCGCCGAGCTGGCGAAACAGGCGATGGGCCCGAGCAGCGGCCCGAAGTCGTAACGACGGAGCAAGGAGCACGTAGATGAGCGAGTATTTCGCGACCCTGCTGTTCTGGCATTGGTGGATCCTGGCGCTGGTGCTGATCATCATCGAGATGATGGCGCCGGGCTTCTTCCTGATGTGGATCGGCGGTGCGGCGGCGGTCACCGGGTTGATCACGATGATCGCGCCGTCGCTGCCCTGGCAGGCGCAGTTCGTCCTCTTCGGCGTGCTGGCGATCGCCTCGGTGGTAGGCGCCCGCTACTACTTCAAGCGCAATCCCATCGAGACCACCGACGCCACGCTGAACAAGCGCGGCGCGCAGTATATCGGCCGCACATTCAGCCTGGAGGAAGCGATCGTGAACGGCTTCGGCAAGGTGCGCGTCGGCGATTCAGTCTGGCGCGCCGAGGGACCGGACTTGCCGGCCGGCGACCGCGTCAAGGTGATCGGCGTGGACGGTGCGGCGCTGAAGGTGGAGAAGGCGTAGCGCCTTCTTCAGCTGCAATAGCTTGTCATCCCGGGTTCCGTCGCTGACGCGACGGCCCCGGGATGACAAGTTTGGCGCGCCTTCTATAGCGCGCGCCCCTAAAACTTCACCCGCACCTTGTATTTCAGCGTGCTCGCGCCCTCCGCGGGCACGTCCACGTTCCAACCGGCCTGGAAGGCGTCGACCTTCTCGTGGGGGTGGCTTTCCTTCAAGATCTCCCACATGCCCGGGATGTTCTCGTCGACGCGGACGGTGATCGCTTCTTTCTTCGCGTTCTTGATCTCGATCTCGAAGGCGGCTTCGAAGATGCGGTCGCTGAGCTGTTCGAACTCGGTCTGCTTCGGCTGCGCGGTGACGTCGAAGGCCTGGCCCAGCGCCAGTTTTACCGTCTCGCCCTTGGGCGTATGGGCGATGCGGTCCTCGCCGACGAAGAGCGCCTGGCCGCTGCTGTCGTTCTTGTAGACGCGGACGATGCCCATGGGCAGCGGCATGCCCAGCTTGTCCTGCTCCTTGTTGTCGAACATCAGCCGCACGGTCGCGTTGACCCGCGGCTGCTCGGCCATCGGATAGTTGTAGGCCTGGCTGATATTGACGAAACGCAACTCCTTGCGCACGGGGACGCCGCTGCCGGACAGCAGCGCCACCTGCTTGGTCTGATTGTCGGCGATCGTGGTCGGGCGCTGCAGCGTGTAGAGGTGATATTCGAACAGGCCTTCCTCCGACATGGCGGGCGCCGGTGCTGCCGCATCGGCCATCGCCATGCTGCGCATTTCCTTTTCCATCATCGGCTGCACCTGGTTCACGTCGCCGGCGACGAGCTGCAGCTTGGCGTCGCGATAGAAAGTGCCGCTGGTGTTAGTGAGGGTGACCCAGCCGCTGAGATCGATGGTCTTCTCGTCGGCGGCGAGCTCGGCCACATAGTCGGCCTTCCAGGCCAGGCCGCCGGTGAGATAGCTGAGCTCCACCAGCCGCAGCGCCGCAGACGGGCTGTCGACCGTCAGCACCAGGGTCGGCCGCGCCCGCAATTCCGGCGGAATGCGGTCGAACACCACGCGCCCGGGATACTGCGTCTCGATGCGGTCGCCGATCTTCAGCACCAGGCCGCCGGCGACGCTGAGCACCCGCGCCTCCTCCACCGTCTCGGCACCCGTGGCCGGATTGGTCTTGATGACCGTCACCGTCTGGCCGACGGATTTCTCCAGCAGCTTCTCATGGGTCAGCAGGTCGAATTCGAAATTCTGTTCCAGCAGGGTGAGCTTCTCGCCTTCGGCATGGAGCAGCGCCGTCTCCGGCCGCATCTGGCCGCTGACATCGATGAAGGCGATGTTGTTCAGCCCCTGGACCAGGGAGGCGTTCCGCCGGTCCTTCACCAGCGCCAGGTTCTCGTTATAGATGGTCACCGCGACCGCCGTCTGATCGTTGAAGGTCAGCCGCGCTTCCTGGGCGAAAGCTGGGCGGAGCAGCAGGCCGAGTCCCGTCGAGCTTGCACCGAAGGCAGCCAGCATCAGGCCCGAGCTGCGGAGTGCGCGGCGGCGGGAGAGCATCGAATTCATGGATTGAACCTTTCTACAGTTTCACTAGCGATTGCCGGAAAGCAGCCCCGTGGATGCCATCTTCCGCAGTGAATTCGGCAGAAATTGGGCGCCCGGTAGGTGCCCGGGCGGGCAAGCCGCTAGCGGCGGAACTGGCGACGCGGCGCCGAGGATGCAGCGGAGGCGCGCGTGTCCTTGTGGCGGAAGATCACCCGGCCCTTGTCCAGGTCATAGGGCGTCATCTCGATGGTGACGCGGTCGCCGGCGAGGGTGCGGATGCGGTTCTTCTTCATCCGGCCGGCGGTGTAGGCGATAACGTCGTGGCCGTTCTCCAGCTTCACGCGGAAGCGGCCGTCGGGCAGCACTTCGGAAACTTCGCCTTCGAATTGCAGCAGTTCTTCTTTTGCCATCGTTTCTCCTGTCGTTGGTTTAGCGCGGCGCAAGGCCGGCGCCAACTCCCCTTCCGGGAGCGGCGCCGGCCCGGCGTTGCGTCAGGCAGCGCGCAGATTGGTCGCGGAAATGCGGCCCTTGCGATCGCGCTCGTGGTCGTAGCTCACCTTCTGGCCTTCCTGCGGATTGCCGATGCCGGAACGCTCGACGGCGCTGACATGCATGAACACGTCCTGGCCGCCGTCTTCCGGCTTAATGAACCCGAAGCCCTTCTGGCTGTTGAACCACTTTACGGTACCGATAGGCATCTAAACTAGTCTCCTTGTGGGGTGGCAAGTTGTCGTCGTACTCGCAACGCTGCTTTGCCGGCCTGGCGTCAGGCGGCGCGGCGGCGCTGTTGATGGCGCGAACGGCCGCGCTGCGGCCGGCCGCGATAGGGTGCGCCCTCCTGGGGTCTGCCCTGGCGGGGCTTGCCCTGATGGCCGCGATGGTCGGGCGCGTCATTGTCCTGCTGCACGCCGCCGACCACGGGGATCTTCTGCTGGGTCAGCCGCTCGATATCGCGCAGATAGGCGCGCTCGCTGCCGTCGCAGAGGGAGATGGCGATACCCGCCGCACCCGCCCGCGCCGTGCGGCCGATGCGGTGCACGTAGCTTTCGGGTTCGTTGGGGATGTCGAAATTCACCACATGGCTGATGTCGGTGATGTCGATGCCGCGGGCGGCGATGTCGGTCGCCACCAGCACCCGGGCCTCGCCGGTGCGGAACAGTTCCAGCGCCCGCTGCCGCGCGCCCTGGGACTTATTGCCGTGGATCGCCTCGGCGATGATGCCGGCCTTGTCCAGATGCTCGGCGACGCGGTTGGCGCCGTGCTTGGTGCGGGTGAAGACGATCACCCGCGACATCGCCGGATCGGCCAGAAGGCGGGTGAGGAAGCCGCGCTTCGACGGCGCGTTGACCATGTAGACCTGCTGCTCGATGCGGTCGGCGGTGCGGGTTACCGGCGACACTTCGATGCGCACGGGCGAGCGCAGCAATTCCGCCGCGAGCCGCGCGATTTCGCCGGGCATGGTGGCGGAGAACAGCAGCGACTGCCGCTCTTTCGGCATCATCCCCACGATCTTCCGAACGTCGCGGATGAAGCCCATGTCGAGCATGCGGTCGGCCTCGTCCAGCACCAGATGGGTAACACGGTCGAGCCGGAGCTGGCCCTGCTGGATCAGATCCAGCAAGCGGCCGGGCGTGGCGATCAGGAGATCGACGCCGCGCTGCAGCGCCGCCATCTGCGGCCGGATGCCGACGCCGCCGAACACGACGGCATGGCGCAGTCCCAGGTGATGGCCATAGGCGCGGGCCCGTTCGCCGATCTGTGCCGCGAGTTCGCGGGTCGGCGCCAGCACCAGGGCGCGGGTGCTGCGGGGTGCGGCGGCGCCGCGGGTTTCCGCCAGCTTCTGCAGGATCGGCAGCAGGAAGGCCGCGGTCTTGCCGGTGCCGGTCTGGGCGATGCCCAGGATATCCTTGCCGGTCAGCAGGACGGGAATCGCCTGGGTCTGGATCGGGGTGGGCGTGAGGTAGCTTTCAGCGTGCAAGGCACGGAGCAGCGCCTCGGCGATGCCGAGGTCGCGAAATGTACTATCAGTCAAGATATTGATGGTCCTTATTGCACCAGGATGCCGGCGCCGGGTCATGAGTCATGACGGAAGGGCGCGGGCCGCATGGCAGCCTATCGCTGCTTCCCACGCGCACCGGGGGCAAACGAAGTTACGATTATTGTCTCGAGATGAAGCGCTTGTTCCGGATCAACCGATAAGCGCGTCGCGCGATCGCGAGAAATCAGATGTAGCGGGAACATGGCGATACCGCACTGCAATGTCAAGGTGAGATTAATGAAGAAGCCGTTAACTGCCTGAGCGGCCAGGACTAATCCGAGGTGGGAAGGTCGCCCGGAGATTCCGTCCAGGGCGCCCGCGAAGTCCAGTGGACATGGCGCGACGGCTTTTCGCCGGGGTCGGTGTCGAATGTGCCGGCTGGCACGATGACCGCTTTGCCGCTGCGGGTGAGATGGGGTAGCGGCGAGCCGCAGCGCCGGCAGAAGCCGGTCGCGAAGCTCGCGGCTTCCGGCAGATCGAAGCGCATTACCTCGGCCTCACCGCGGATCCAGCGGAAGGACTCCGGCGGAACGATCGCATTGGTGGCGTGGGAGCCGCCGCCGGCCTTCCGGCAGCGTGAGCAATGGCAATGGAGGAAATGGGTGAAGGGTCCGCGGACCTCATAGGCGACGGCGCCGCAGAGGCAGCTTCCGGTAATGATCATGAATCTCCTGCGGTGAATTCTGAATTAGCGGCCGGCGATGGCGCGCCATTAAGGGAGGTTAGCGCCGGGGCGGTGTCGCCGGCAAATCGAGCGCCGGCCAGCGCGCCGTTAACCCGCGTTCGGGCTAGGTCTGACGGCCCAGGACCGCAAGCGCGCGTATTACGGTCGGACAGTTGCAGGTCTGCGCGATGCCGCCCGCTTAACGGGCGGTTAAGGATGGCGGCCGCAAAATCCAATGGATTGCCGGCGTAGCCAGTTTAGGTATTTGTTCCACAATCGCGTGGCCAGACAGAATGTCGAGACGCCGTCCCATCTTCAGGCACCGCCGCCGGCCGCTGCGGACGCTATGGCGCGCCACCTGCCTGTCCGTGCTGCTGTTCGGCCTGCTCGTCGCCTGCAGCTAGGACGCCGCACCACCCTCTAGCCGCCACCTTCTCGCCGCAATCCCGCATCGCCTTCGCATAGGCGCTATTCGCCGCAGCGGCTTGTCAGCGGGACAGCGAATGACCAGCATAGGGATGTGACGCCCCCGAGAGACACGCCGCGGACGAGCGAACCGGCGCCCTCCCCAGCCGCCACCGGCGGCTGGCGCGGGCTGGTGCCGCTGCATGCGGGGCGCGCCTTCCAGCATCGCAATTACCGGCTGTTCTTTGCCGGGCAGCTGATGTCGCTGATGGGCACCTGGATCCAGACGGTGGCGCAATCCTGGCTGATCTATCAGCTGACGGGATCGGCGGTACTGCTGGGCGCGGTGAATTTCTGCAATCAGCTGCCGGTGCTGCTGCTGTCGCCGGTGGGCGGCATGGTGGCCGACCGGCGCGACCGCCGCCGGCTGATCATGGCGACCCAGGCGGCGCTGATGGTCCTTGCGTTCATCCTGGCGGCGCTGACCCTCAGCGGCGTGATCCAGGTCTGGCATATCCTGGTGCTGGCCACCGTGCAGGGCACCGTCAACGCCTTCGACATGCCGGCGCGGCAGAGCTTCGTGGTGGAGATGGTGGGCAAGAAGGATCTGCCGAACGCCATCGCCCTGAACTCCACCATGTTCAATTCCGCGCGCATGATCGGCCCGGCGGTGGGCGGGCTGCTGGTGGCGCTGACCGGCGAAGGCTGGTGCTTCCTGATCAACGGGCTGAGTTTCCTCGCCGTGCTCACCAGCTTGCGCTTCATCGCCGTGCCGCCGAAAGCCGCGCCGTCGGCGGAGGACGGCAAGGGCGGCATCGGCGAGGGGCTGGCCTATGCGCTGCACACTGAGCCTTACCGGTCGCTCCTGCTCCTGGTGGCCGCGCTGAGCCTGGCGGGCATGCCCTTCACCGTGCTGCTGCCTGTGTTCGCCACGCAGCTGAATGCCGGCCCCGACGGTTATGGCCTGCTGATGGGCGCGGTGGGCATGGGCGCCCTGGCCGGCGCCATACGCCTGGCCGTTCATCGGGATGCCGCCAAGCTCAACTTCCTGCCGGGCATCGCCGCGGCGGGCATGGGCATCGGGCTGGGGTTGCTGGGGCTGGCGCCATCGTTCTGGCCCGCGGCAGGAGCGCTGCTGGTGATCGGCTTCTGCCTGATCACCGTCACGGCCACCAGCAACACGCTGCTCCAGAGCCATGTGCCCGACCGGCTGCGCGGGCGGATCATGGCCTGCTACCTGATGTGCTTCGCCGGGCTGGCGCCGTTCGGCGCCTTGGCGGCGGGCGCCGCCGCCCACCACATCGGCGCGCCGCTGACGGTCATGATCGGCGGCGGGATATGCCTTGTCGGCGGCGCGCTGTTCCAGATGCGCCGGCGGCGGCTGTTCGGCGAGGGTGCTGCCTGACATAGCGCGCAAATTTCTCGCAGGACGGGCCCGCGGCGATTCTGCGATGCTCGCGGCCAGATCGAGACAAACGAACAGGATGGAGGCGACCCATGAACGACCAGCCGGGCAAGGCCGCCGGGGCGGCAGTGCAGGAGATGTATCCCTATCTCTGCGTCAAGGATGCCGGTGCGGCGATCGAATTCTACAAGCGGGCGTTCGGCGCCGAGGAGCTGTTCCGCCTGACCGAGCCGAGCGGACGCATCGGCCATGCGGAATTGAAACTCGGTCCGGCGACGTTGATGATCGCCGACGAATTCCCGGAGTACGGCATCCACGCGCCGCAAGGGCAGGCCCAGGGCATCCGCATCCATCTCCATGTCGGCAACGTGGACAGCCTGACCCAGCGCGCCTGCGACGCCGGCGCCACGCTGCTGATGAAACCGACCGATCAGTTCTACGGCGAGCGCAGCAGCCGGGTGCGCGATCCCTTCGGCCATGAATGGCTGCTGGGCCATAGCATCGAAGCGGTCGAACCGGCGGAGATGCAGCGGCGCTATACGGAGATGATGAAGGGATAGAATAAAGCCGATCCATCGGCGCCGGCTTGCAGGCGTCACTCAGCCCGGAGAACAAGGTCCTATGACGGCAAGGCTCTTGCGCCGGGCACACGACATGGCAGTACTTCGCACTCTGTAACATTCAGACTTTGTAAGGTTATTTGAAGCGCCCGAACCAAATGGTTCCGAGCCGCAGCAATTTGTCGCGGCGTCATACGCAGTGCCGCGGATTTGAATAAATGCTCTCTTAATATTTCCTATGTAGCGTCCGAACGCTTCCATCCGACGTTTGCTCACTGCCGCCGGTGCCCGGCGGCCAAGTCCACCGCGACTTTGTCTTGGATCAATCCACGCCACAGCATTCGTCCGAATCCAGCAAATCCCCAAAAGCAGCGAAAACTTGCGAGGCCACAATGCTTGCCCGGCTGAGTATCCTGAAAAAGCTCCTGTTGCCTACCGCGGCCATGATCTTGGTCGGCGCCGGTGTGATCTTCTACAGCATGTCGTCCCTGGCCCGCATGTACGACATGATGGAGACATCCATCGAGCTGCGCACCAACCGGCTCGTCTATACGCTGGAGATTCAGGAAGCGCTGTATTCGGCCGCCGACAAGGAAAAGGCGGCGATCCTCGCCTCCGACGACGCGGCCGTCAAGGAATCGGCCGACGAGCTGGCCGAAGAGATCGGCACGGCGAACGAATTGACCGGCGAGCTCGTCGCGCTGGCCAAAACCACGGATGACACCAAGGACGACGAACAGGCTGCGGCGATCCAGCAGGATGTGCAGAAATTTGCCCAGATTGAGGATCAAGTCCTGAGCCTTGCAGCCGAGCAGCGCGATGCGGAGGCCCTGGCGCTTGCCAAGGGTGCTGCCTTCGAAGCGCGCGACGGCGCCGACCTCGTCGGCGATGAGATTCGCGAGGTCGACGATGCCGCCCTGATCGAGGCGCAAACCGCCGCCGATGACTTGTTCGTCACGACAAAGGAAACGCTGCTGGCGTCATCGACCATCGGATTGACGTTCGCCGCGGCGCTGATGCTGTGGATCATCATCCGGCATGTCTCGACGCCGATCAACATGATGGCGGGCTCCATGCTGAAGGTCGCCGGCGGCGATCTGGCGATCGAGATTGCCGGGCTGAACCGGCGCGACGAAGTGGGCGGCATGGCCCGCGCGCTGCAGGTGTTCAAGGTGAATGCGGTCGACAAGAAGCGACTGGAAACCGAAGCGGCGGAGAAGCTGGCCGAGGAACGGGCGCGGGAAGAAGCGCAACTGCGGGCGGAACGTGAAGTTCAGCAGGAACTGGCGGCGCTGGTGGATGCGGCGGCGGCGGGCGACATGTCCCGGCGCGTCGATCTCACGGGCAAGCAGGGCCTGATGCTCAAGCTCGGCGAAGGCATGAACCGCTGGGCGGCGACCATGAGCGCGGCGCTGGAACAAGTCATACAGGTGATGTCGGGCCTGGCCCGCGGCGACCTGTCCAAGCGGATCGAAGGCGATTTCCGCGGCGATCTGCTGCGCCTCAAGACCGATACGAATGCGACCGCCGAGAAACTGGCCGATGTGGTCGGCCAGGTCGTCGACGGTGCGGCAACGATCAAGGCCGCCATGGGGCAGCTGTCGGAAGGGTCGTCCGACCTGTCGACGCGCACCGAAGAGCAGGTGGCGAGCCTGGAAGAGATGGCGGCGGCGATCCGCCAGATGGCAGTGACGGTCAAGCAGACCGCCGACAATGCCCAGCAGGCGAGCCGGCTGGCGGAGACCGCGCGCAACGCTGCCCAAGGCGGCGGCGAAGTGGCCGCGGCCGCGATCAGCGCGGTGGGCGACATTCAGAATTCGTCGCAGCGCATCACCGAGATCGTCAGCATGATGGACGAGATCGCCTTCCAGACCAATCTGCTGGCCCTCAACGCGGCGGTCGAAGCGGCGCGGGCCGGCGATGCCGGGCGCGGCTTCGCCGTGGTCGCGGCGGAAGTGCGGGCACTGGCGCAAAGGTCGAGCACGGCCTCGAAGGAGATCAAGGGGCTGATCGGCGTCAGCAACCAGAATGTGGAAAAGGGCGTGGCCCTGGTGAACAAGGCCGGCACGACGCTCAGCGACATCGTGACATCGGTGCGGCAGGCGGCGGAGATCGTGTCGACCATCGCCACCGCCAGCGCCGAGCAATCGAAAGGCGTGCAGCAGATCGACGATACCGTCTCGGCGTTGGAGAATGTGACGCAGAAGAATGCGGCGCTGGTCGAGGAATCGACCGCGGCGCTCGGCGCCGTCGACAGCCAGGTCAATGAGTTGGCCCTGGTCGCCGGATTCTTTGGCAGTGTCGGCACATCGGGACAATCGGCGCGCGCGGGCGCCAGGACCCTGCAGAAGGCGTTGCCGGGCCGCGTCGGCGCCGCATCTGAGGCCGCCACACCGGCTGCGCCGGCAGAAGCCACCGGCGAGGACAAGCTCCCCTACCGGCCGCGCCGTCAGGCAAAAGCCGCCAGCGACAGCAACTGGGATTCGTTCTAGGCCGCGCGGCCGGTACATCGCAGCGAGGACCGGCGCGCCGACGCGCCGGCCTCTATTTCTGCAGCTCCAGCAGGAAATCCAGATTCAGCGGCAATTGCGGGCCGAGCCATGACGCGTAATGCGCATGGTCGTCATAGTCGTTGCCGCTCAGCGGATGGATCAGCACCGACAGCTCCTCGTGGTTCAACATGAGCCATGGCACAAGGCGCGGGAATTCCTCTACCGCGAACGCCACCTGATACATCGACTGCGGATGAGGGCCGATCGGCTTGTCATGCCAGCGGCCGAGCTGGACGGTGAATTTCGCGCCCAGCGATTCGCGGATCCGCTCCGCCACCGCGCGCGTTTCCGGCGCGTAGTAGATATGAGCGTGATAGCCGGTGATGGCGGTCGGATCGGGCATTGACTTAACGCTAACGTGAGGCAAAGAGTAAAACACAAATGTCATCCCGGGGCCGGCGCTTCAGCGCCGGAGCCCGGGACCCAAGCACACGGGACTAGTCAAGTTACCTTACCACCGCTTGGTGTTCATGGGTCCCGGACAATCGAGCTGACGCGCGATCTCCGGGATGACAACCTTTGGGTATCACTCACACAAACCCCTCATCCCGATCCCGCTTCACCAGCTCCGGGTCACGCTTCGTGGGATCGCCCCAGCCTCCGCCACCGGCGCCGACCAGGCGCAGCACGTCGCCTTTGCGCAGCACTTCGCCGATGACCTTGCTCTTCAGGCGCTTCTCGTTCGGCTTGCCGGGGTTGATCTGCATCGCCGCCTTGCCGCCGGGGCCGCCGCCGGCGAGGCCCCAGGGGGCGGTGTCGGGCCGCGTCTGCTGCACATAGCCGCCGATGACGCTGCGCTCCGACAAGTGCTCGTAGTCCCTGATGATGCCGAGGCCGCCGCGATGCTGGCCAGCGCCGCCGGAGCCGGGCACCAGTTCCGAGCGCGTGACCCGGAAGGGCGAGAGCGTCTCCATCACCTCGGCCGACAACAGCGCGCAATTGCCGCCATGGGTGTCCACCACATCCATGCCGTCGCCGCCCTCATGGCCACCCATGCCGCCGCCGACGATGTCGGAAATGACGTAGTAGGGTTGGGTGCTATTGGAGCCGTTGCGCTTTTCCGGGCGATCATCGAAGCCGCCGGCGCAGAAGGTCGGGAAACTGACCTGGCAGCCCGCGGAGGCACGGCCCGGCGCCAGCGGCGCCATGGCCTTCAGCACGCAATCGGCCAGCGCCTGCTGCGTCAGATGGCGCACGGAAACGGCGGCGGGCCGCCGTGGATTGAGTACCGTGCCCTCGGGCACGATCAGTCTCACCGGCCGGTTGCAGCCTTCGTTCTGGGCGATTTCCGGCACCAGGATGCATTTCACGGCGTAGTTCATCATCGACAGCGTGGAGGCCGCCGGCACGTTGAGCGCGTTGTCCCGCTGATCCGAGGTGCCGGTGAAATCCACGGTGAGGCCGTCGCCGGCGACAGTGACCGCCACCTTGATGCGGATGGGATCGTCGGTCGTCACGTCGTCCTCGATCAGCACTTCGGCTTCATGCCGGCCCTTGGGCAAGCCGGCCAGCACGCGGCGCATATAGGTCTCGGCGTAGTCGAGGCAGCTCTGGGTCAGGGCCGCCGCGCGCTCGGCGCCGTACTGGCCCCAGAGCTCGGCGATACGCCGCTCGCCGGTGCGGCAGCCGGCGATCTGGGCGCGCAGATCGCCCTGGCAGGAATAGGGATCGCGCACATTGGCGGCGACGATGTCGAAGATCGCCTGGTTCGGCCTCCCCTCCAGCAGCAACTTCAGCGGCGGCAGGATCAGGCCTTCGGCGAAGATCTCGATATTGTCGGCGGCCTCGGTGCCCGGGATTTTGCCGCCGATATCGATGTGGTGGGCGATTGTGGAGGTGACGGCGACGATCTTGCCTTCGAAATACACCGGGCTGAACAGCACGATATCCATGGTGTGGGTGCAGCCGCGGAAGGGATCGTTGCAGACCAGCACATCACCGGGCTTCCAAGTCTCCAGCGGCACCGCCTTGGTCATGTGGCTGAGCGCCGTGGACATGATGCCGAGCTGCGCCGGGATAGTTTCCGCCTGGGCCATCATCTCGCCATCAGGCGTGAACAGGCCGCAGGAGTAATCGTACATGTCCCAGATGATGGAGGAGAAAGCGGCGCGTCGCAGCGCCATCGACATTTCCTCGGCAATGCCGACGAGCTGCCGCTGGAACACGTCGCGGGTGATGGGGTCGATGTTGGTGGGCATGGGCATCGCACCTCAGAGGCTAGTTCGGCGATCAGAAGAATTTCACCACAAAGTCACAAAGGGCACAAAGCGGCAGTTGGGCTTCAGATCCAGACAGAGCACGTTGCCTTCATGGTCTTTGTGACTTTGTGGTGAACCCTTTTTCCAGGTTCACTACGTCTTTGCCCGGATACGCATCACGCCGCCGCGGTCGACCGCGGCTACTTGGTCTGGCAGCACCAGGATCGTCGAGTCCCGCTGTTCGGCGATAGCGGGGCCAGGGATGACATGGCCGCGGCGGAGGTCGTCGCGGCGGTAGATGGGTGTGTCCATCCAGCCGTTCGCGCGGTCCATATAGACGCGGCGGCGGGCGATGGGTCGCGGCGCGGTGGAGACTTCGGCGGGCTCCGCGGGTGCGGGCGGCTTGGGGACGCGGCCGAAGCCTTCGGCGCGGAGGTTGACGAATTCCACGGGCACGGCGGCGTCGGCATGGCCGTAAGATTTGTCATGGGCGGCGTGGAAATCGGCGGCGAGTTTCGCGAGAATCCCACCAGCCTCCGGCGGCGCCGTTCGCGGGCGGCGCGGTGAGCGGAATGCTGAGGCGGTGGAACTGGCCGACGCAGCGCATATCGGCCATGTAGCGGAAGTAGCGCTGATCGGACCGAACGCCATCTCGCTCAAGCTCTTCTTCGAGGTCGGCGCGCAGGGCTTGCAGGCGCGCGGCGATTTCCTTGGCCATCACCCCGGCCAGCGGCGCCTGCCAAGCGGCTTGCGCCGTGTGGCGGAGATCGGTCATCAGCAGGCCGGACGCGGCGAACACGCCGGGATGACGCGGCGCGATCACCTCGGCCATGCCGAGCTCCCGCGCCATATAGGCGGCATAGACCGGCCCGGCGCCGCCGAAGGCCAGCAGCGAGAAACCCCTGATGTCGTGGCCGCGCTCCACCGAGAGCGTGCGGATCGCCTGGATCATGTTGGCGTTGGCGACGGCGATGATGCCGGAAGCCGCCTCCTCCAGGCTCAGGCCCAGCGGCTTTGCAACATTGCGCTCCACGGCGTCGCGGGCTTTGTCCGCATCGAGCGGTAGATCGCCGCCGAGGAACGCCTTCGGGTCGAGGATTCCCAGCGCCACGCAGGCATCGGTGTTGGTGGCATTCGTGCCGCCGCGGCCGTAGCAGGCCGGACCCGGCACCGCGCCCGCCGATTGCGGCCCGACTTTCAGCGCACCGCCGACATCCACCCAGGCAATCGAGCCGCCGCCGGCTGAGATCGTCTCGATATCCAGCGTCGGCAGGCGCAGCGGCTGGCCGTCCAGCTCGCGGCCCGGCACCATCGTCGGCGATCCGTCGATGATGACGGAGAAATCCGCCGAGGTGCCGCCCATGTCGAAGGTCACCATGTTGGCGACGCCGAGATCCCGCGCCAAAGCGGCGCCGGCGATGACGCCGCCGGCGGGGCCGGAGAGCAGCATATGGGCGGGATTGTCCCGGGCGGCGCGGGGCGTGGCGGCACCGCCGTCGCTCCGCATCAGCCGCAGGGGTGCCTCGACGCCAATCTCCGTCAGCCGCTGCTCCACCATCCGCACATAGCGGTCGATCACCGGCCCGACATAGGCGGCGACGGCGGTGGTGTTGGCGCGGGGATATTCCTCGATCTCCGGATTGATGCGGCTGGAGAGATAGATTGGCACTTCCGGCAACCTCGCTCGGATCGCGCTCTCGATCATCCGCTCATGGGCGGGATTGAGATGGGCGAAGACCAGGCAGACGGCGACCGATTGCGGCTGGAACCTGGCGATGGCGTCGGCAACGCGCTCGGCTTCCGCTTTCGTCAACGCGGTCACCACATTGCCGAAGGCGTCGATGCGCTCGGCCGCCTCGACGGTGCGGGAGCGCGGCACGACGGCGGGTGGTTTCGCATCGGTGAGGGAATAGAGATTCGGCCGCTGCTGATCGCCGATCACCAGGATGTCGCGGAAGCCCGCCGTGGCGACGAAGGCGGCCTTGGCGCCGTTGCGGGTCAGGAAGGCATTGGTGCCGACGGTGAAGCCATGGACGAAGAGATCGATATCGCCGGGCTGCAGGCCCGCTTGCGCCGCGATGCGCTTGACGCCCTCGGCGATGCCGGCGGCCGAGCCGGTCGCTTCCGACGACACCTTGTCCAGATGCACGCGGCCGGCGCCGGTGGCGGGATCGACGTCGATCAGCACCAGATCGGTGAATGTTCCGCCTACATCGGCCGCGAGATAGCGCATATTGGGGATCGTAGGTTAGAAGTCCCGGCCGGTCGAGCGTCAGGCAACCGCTTCCAGCCGGTCGACGGCGGCGCGGTCATAGCCGGTGCTGGCCTTGAACAATTGCTGGCTATAGGGGTGCGACGGCTCCTGGGCGCGCAGGCGCGCGGCGGTCAACTCCTCGACGATGACTCCTTCGCGCATGACCGACAGCCGGTCGCACATATGGGCCACGACGGCGAGGTTATGGCTGACCAGCAGGAAGGTGAGATTGCGCTCGCGCCGCAGCCGCGTGAGCAGATTGAGGATCTCCGCCTGAACCGACACGTCCAGCGCCGAAGTGGGCTCGTCCAGCAGGAGGATGCGCGGCTCGAGGATCAAAGCGCGGGCGATGGCGACGCGCTGGCGTTGGCCGCCGGAGAGCTGGTGCGGATAGCGGAAGCGGAAGCTGGCATCGAGGCCGACATCCGATAGCGCCGCGGCGATGCGCCGATTTACGTCGCCAAGTCCATGGATCGCCACCGGCTCGGCCAGGGCGCGGTCCACGGTCTGGCGCGGATGCAGCGAGCCGTAGGGGTCCTGGAACACCATCTGCACCAGCTTGTGGAACGCGCGGTCGCGCTTGGGCTGCTGGGACCGGCCGGCTATCGTGACTGTGCCGCTCCAATTGCGCAGCAGGCCGCTGAGGACCCGCAGAACCGTCGATTTGCCGGAGCCGGATTCGCCGACCAGGCCGTAGGATTCGCCCTCGGGGACGTGGAAATTGACACCGCGCACCGCATGGACTGCGGCCACGCCGCTGCCGAACACGACCCGGAGATCGCCGACGTCGATCATGCCACGGGCTCCACACTCCAGGCGGGATCGCGGCGCAGCACCGGCAGATCGCCCGCCGGCCGGTCGATGCGCGGCAGGGAGTCCAGCAGGCCCCGGGTATAGGGATGCTGCGCGTTGTGCAGATCGGCGGCGCGGCAGGTCTCGACGATGCGCCCCGCATACATGATGAGCACGCGGTCGCAGAAGGACGCCACCAGATTGAGATCGTGGCTGATGAAGATCAGCCCCATGCCGCGCCGGCTGACGAGATCGTCGATGATCGCCAGCACTTGCATCTGCACGGTGACGTCGAGGGCCGAGGTGGGCTCGTCGGCGATCAGGAGATCGGGATCGCGGATCAGCATCATGGCGATCATCGCCCGCTGGCCCATGCCGCCCGAGAGTTCGTGGGGATAGGCGGCATAGACGCGCTCAGGATCGCGGATGCGCACCGCCGCCAGCATCTCCAGGCTGCGCTCGCGCGCCTGTGCCTTCGGCACGCCGCTATTGGCGCGATAGGCTTCGGCGATCTGGCGGCCAATGGTCATCACGGGATTGAGGGAGAATTTCGGATCCTGCATCACCATGGAAATGCGCTTGCCGCGGATGCGGCGCATCTCCCGGCTGCCGGCCCGCAGCAGATCGGTGCCCTCGAAGTCGAGCTTGCGCGCGGTCACCTCGCCCGGCGCCGGCACCAGGCGCAGTACGGCACGGCCGGTCATCGATTTGCCGGAACCGGACTCGCCGACGATACCGAGTTTTTCACGCCCGACAGTGAAGCTGACGCCGCGCACCGCATGTACGAGGCCCTGGCGCGTGGCGAAGCGCACATGCAGGTCCTCGACGGAGAGGAGCGGTCCGGTATCGTTCATCGCTGCTTCGGGTCGAGCACGTCGCGCAACCCGTCTCCCAGCAGGTTGAAACCGAGGCTGACGATGAAGATGGCGATACCTGGCATGGTCGCCACCCACCATTGCTCAAGGATGAAGTCGCGTCCGGCAGCTACCATCGCACCCCACTCCGGCAATGGCGGCTGTGCGCCGAGGCCGAGAAAGCCCAGGCCTGCCGCGGTCAGGATGATGCCCGCCATATCGAGAGTGACGCGGATGATCACCGAAGAGAGGCAGAGCGGCACGATATGCCGCAGCACGATGCGTCCCGGCGAGGCGCCTTGCAGCCTTGCGGCGGCGATGAAATCGCTGCTGCGCAGCGCCAGTGTCTCCGCCCGCGCCACCCGCGCATAGGGCGGCCAGGAGGTGAGCGCGATGGCGATGACCGCGTTCTCGATGCCGGGCCCCAGCGCGGCAACGAAGGCCAGCGCCAGAACCAGCCGCGGAAAGGCCAGAAATACGTCGGTGATCCGCATCAGCACGGTATCGACGATACCGCCGGCATAGCCGGCCACAGTGCCGACCAGCAGGCCGGCCGGCGCCGCCAGGATGGCGACAAGCACGACGATGATCAGGGTGAGATGCGCGCCGTGGACGACGCGGGTATATATGTCGCGGCCGAGCTGATCGGTGCCGAACCAATGTTCACCGGAAGGCGGCAGAAGGCGGTGCGCCAGGTCCTGGCCATAGGGCGTCCCGGGCGCCAGCAGCGGCGCCAGGATCACCATCAGCAGCAATGCCGCAATAATGCCCAGCCCGGCCATCGCCAGGGGATTGCCGCGGAGCTTGAGCCAGGCGAGATAGGCGTTGCCGCAGCGTGCCTGCCAACGGGAACCGGGCGCTGACGCCAGCAGCCAGGCGCGCAGGCCATGGTCGGGCGCGGCGGTCACGCTCATCGCGACCTCGGATCGAGGATGCGATAGAGGAAGTCAGACAGCAGATTGAGGCTGATGAAGGCTATGCCGACGACGAAAGTACCGCCGAGCACCGCGTTCATGTCGGCATTGAACAGCGAGTGCGTGATATAACTGCCGAGGCCGGGCCAGGCAAAGACGGTCTCCGTCAACACCGCGCCCTCTAGCAGCGAGGCGTAGCTAAGGGCGATGACCGTGACCAAAGGCAACATGGCGTTGCCCAGGGCATGGCGCCAGACGACGCGGAACTCCGACAGGCCCTTCACCCGTGCCGCCGTCACATACTCCTGACCCAACTGCTCGATCATGAAGCTGCGGGTCATGCGGCTGATGTAGGCGAGAGAGTAGTATCCGAGGATCGACACCGGCAGCCCCAGATGGCTGAGCGCATTGAAGAAGATGTCCCACTCCCGCGCCAGGGCAGCGTCGATCAGCATGATACCGGTGACGGGATCGATGATGTCTTCGTAGAAGACATCCAGGCGGCCGGTGCCCGACGCCCACTCGAGCCATTTGTAGAACACCACCAGGCCCACAATGCCGAGCCAGAATACCGGCACGGAATAGCCGACGAGCCCCAGCACGCGAATGATGTGATCCGGCCAGCGTCCCTGATACTTGGCCGCCATCACGCCCATGGGCACACCGATGAGGGCGCCCAGCAGGGTCGCAATCGTCGCTAACTCTATGGTCGCGGGAAAGAAACGGATGATGTCGTCGATGACCGGCTTCGAGGTAATTACGGACTTGCCGAAATCGCCGTGAAGCACTTTGGTCATGTAGAGCCAGAATTGATAGTAAAGCGGCTCGTCTAGGGCAAGTTCCTGGCGCACGCGCGCGTAGACGTCGGGCAGCGCCCGATCGCCCACGATAGCTAGCACCGGATCGATCGGGATCACGCGCCCAATCAGGAAGGTGACTAACAGCAGGCCAAAGAATGTCAGCAGGATAGAGAAAATCAGATTGAACGTTTTCGGCAGCCATCCACCGGCCCAGCGCATCTGAAAGGCCGGCGCGCCCGTCAGTTCGCGGGACTGTGTCACGGAATGGTGCCTGTGCCTGAAAGCGTCAGGAGATGGCGGTGCCGAACCGCTGACCAACAGAACATGCGGGCCTCACCCCCGGTGATGGGATGAGGCCCGCGATGCCATGGGTTCGCGGCCGGAATTTGCCGCTGCCCGACTAGGACTTCGTTACCTTGCGATAGTAGATGATGTCGAAGGTCGGGCCGGAGACATAGCCCTTCAGGTTCTTCTGCCGGGCAATCTGCTCCGTGCTCTGGAACATGATGATGAACGGCGAGTCA
This sequence comes from uncultured Alphaproteobacteria bacterium, assembly GCA_963816235.1. Taxonomy (GTDB): domain Bacteria; phylum Pseudomonadota; class Alphaproteobacteria; order Dongiales; family Dongiaceae; genus DATKFM01. Next base: position 891,123 of record CAWFKD010000001.1, read on the forward strand.
GCCTGCAGCTTCTTCTGCAGATCGAGATACATCTGCTTGCGCTTGTCAGCGTCGCGCTCGCGCACGGCGGCATCGGTCTCGGCGGTGATGTCGGGGATGTCCCAGGCATTGCGCCAGGCCAGCGGCTTCGACTTGGCATCGTCCGAATTGTCCGGATTGCGGGCGAAGCTGTCGGCATTGGAGTGCGGATCCATATAGTCCGGCGACCAATAGAGCAGGACGATCTGGTGATTCCGCGCCCGGTACTTGGTGATCACCTGCTTCTGCTCGCCGGGGACGATGTTCACCTTGACGCCGGCTTCGGCCATGGTCGCCTGGATCGACTGCGCAATATCCGACGAGGGCGAGCTGTTGGAAGCGTCGAGATTGATCTCAAAGCCATCGGGATAGCCGGCCTCGGCCAGCAGCGCCTTCGCCTTGGCGACGTCGAGCTTGAACGGCGTGTCGGTCAACGAGGCGTAGAAGCCCGACGGCCAGAAGGCTTGGTGCACCTTGAAGCTGCCCTTCAGGAAGGTGTCGGCCATGCCCTGGTAATCCACCAGCCAGCGCAGCGCCTGCCGCACTTTTGGATTCTTCAGATGCTCGTCCTTCTGATTGAGGCCGAGATAGAAGATATCGGCCTTCGGAAAGGCTTCGACCACCAGATCGGCATTACCGGCAATACCCTGGATCTGATCGGCGGTCAGGTTGCGGGCCATGTCGATGTCGCCCTTTTCCAGCATCAGGCGCTGGGCGGCCGCTTCCGGCACATGGCGCACGACAACGCGCTTCACGCCAGGTGCACCATGACGGTCGGTCGGATTGGCTTCGAGCACGACGAACTCATTCGCCTTCCAGGACTTCAACGAGAAGGGGCCGGAACCGGCGGAGTGGTCTTTCATCCATGCGTAGGCCAGGTCGCCATCCACTTCGTGCTCGAGCACCGTTTTCTTGTCGACCACGGACGCGACGCCAGCCGACAGGCAGTTCAGCACCAGCGTCGGCGCGAAATCCTCGGGGATGGAAAGCTGCACAGTGAGTTCATCGGTCGCCTTGACCAGGCCGTCCACGTTGTCCTTGTTCCAGCCCAGCTGAGACAGGATGAAGGCCGGGGTCTTGTCCAGCTTGATCACCCGCTGCAGCGAGAACGCAACGTCCTCGGCGGTCAGCGGATTGCCGGAATGAAATTTCTGGCCGGGGCGGATTTTCAGCGTGATGGTCTTGCCATCGTCGCTGACCGAATAGCTCTCAGCCACGCCGGGGACCAGCTTCTCCGTATCCTCGGCCTCATACATCATAATGCGGTCGTAGATCTGTGCGATCATCTCGCCGCCGGAGAATTCGAACACCTCGGCCGGATCGAGCGTGATGATGTCGTCGATCTGCTTGGCCTGGACGAATGTGTCCGCCGGCGTCTCCGCCCAACTGGGCGCGACCGCAAAACTCGCCGCCAGCGCAAATGCGCCCGCGGTCAGCAAGGCTATCCGATTCATGGCGATCTCCCTGTCCGTCTGTTTCTCGACGTGGTTCGTTGCCTGCCCGGTCCGTTCCCGCGACCGGTCCACTATCGTTGTGACAGGCCCCTTGGGAGTCAAGCGGATATGCCGTCAAACCCCGGAAATTACGTCGAGAAAGTCCTTTTTCAGCTCAGACCGGCCGGCGGGCCTTCAGGGCCTGGGTGATGGTGCCATCGTCCAGATAGTCCAGCTCACCACCCACGGGCACGCCATGGGCCAGGCGGGTGATGGCGACGCCACTGCTTTCCAGCCGGTCGGCGACGTAGTGGGCCGTAGTCTGGCCGTCGACCGTGGCGGCGATCGCGAGGATCACCTCCTTGATGCCGCCGGCGGCGATGCGCTTCTGCAGCCCGGCGATCGTGAGTTGCTCCGGCCCCACGCCGTCGAGGGCCGAGAGCAGGCCGCCCAGCACGTGATAGCGGCCGCGGAAGGCCGCCGCCCGCTCCAGCGCCCAGAGGTCGGCGACGTCGGCGACGACGCAGAGGCTGGCAGGGTCGCGGCGGGGATCGGTGCAAATGGCGCAGGGGTCGCTGGTGTCGAGATTGCCGCAAGTCCCGCAGCTGCGGATGTTGGCGGCCGCCTCTTCCAGCGCCCGCGCCAGGGGCAGCATCAGCAGCTCGCGTTTCTTGAACAGCTGCAGCGCCGCCCGGCGGGCAGAACGCGGGCCAAGGCCCGGCAGCTTGGCCAGCAGCTGGATCAGCCGTTCGATGTCGGAGAGCGTCATGCCGCCCTGGGTCACGGCGCCGGGGTTCAGAAGGGCAGCTTCATGCCTGCGGGCAATTGCAGGCCGCCGGTCACCTTCGCCATCTCTTCCTTGACGTGGCTGTCCACCCGGGCGCGGGCGTCGTTGACCGCCGCCAGGATCAGATCCTCCAGCATTTCCACGTCGCTTGCGTTGACGATCTTAGGATCGATCTTGATCTGCCGCATCACTCCCTTGCCGTTGAGCGTGACTGTGACCATGCCGCCGCCGGCCGTGCCCGAAACCTCGGCCGTTTCCAGCCTGGCCTGCACCTCCTGCATCTTGGCCTGCATCTCCTGGGCCTGCTTCAGCATGTTGCCGAGATTCTTCATCCGTCGGTGTCTCCATCACTGGTTGTGTCTGTGGGCAGATCCAGGCTGCGCACGGTTTCGATCATGGCGCCGGGGAAGGCTTTCATCGCCGCCTGCACCAGGGGATGGGCCTCGATCGCCGCGCGCGCCTGGGCTTCGCCGGTGGCTTTCTGCTGCGCCAGCGTGGGATCGCCGGGCTCCGACGACACGGCGACCACCCAGCGGCGGCCGGTCCATTCGCCCAGCAGGGCGCCGAGCCGGTTGGCGAGATTGGCGGGCGCCTGCGGCTCCGGCCGGATTTCAAGCCGGCCGGGCTCGAAGCGCACGAGATGCACATTGTTGTGGATCTGTGCATAAAGGATAGCTTCGCGCCGCTCCTGCAGCAGCGCCACGACCTCTTCATAGCTCTTGGGATCGGGCGCGGGCACAGCTGTCGAGGGCGCGGCATCGGCGACACCGGGAGCGGCCATCATTGCCGCGCCGCCCTGGGCCATGGCGCGGGGACGATCGCCGCTATCGCCGCGCGACGAGGCCAGCACCGGCGGCGACTTGGCCTGAGGCGCCTGCATCGTCGGTCCTGAATTGCCGCCACTGCGCCCGGCCGGCGCCGGTGCAGCGGCGCCGTTACCGCCGCCCTCCTGCAGCTGGCGGATGAGATCAGCCGGCGGCGGCAGGCTGGCCGCGTGGGTCAGGCGAATCAGCACCATCTCCGCCGCCTGCAGCGCCTGGGGCGCGGAATGCACATCGCCCAGCCCCTTCAGCAGCATCTGCCAGCAGCGGGACAGCAAGGGGATCGACAGTTTTTCCGCCATCTCCTTGCCGCGAACGCGCTCCGCCTCGGGCACGCCGGGCGCATCGGCGACTGTAGGCACCAGCTTCACGCGGGTCAGCCAATGGGTGAGATCGAGCAGGTCCTGCATCACGACCGACGGATCTGCGCCGGCGGCATACATGCCGCCGAGGAGATCGAGCGCGGCCTTGGCATCGCCCCGCATCAGGCTGTCGAAGAGATCGAAGATCTGCACCCGGTCGGCGAGGCCGAGCATGTCCCGCACATCGGCTTCGGCGATCTCGCCGGTGGCGCGGGCGATCGCCTGATCCAGCAGCGACAGCCCGTCGCGCACCGACCCGTCGGCGGCGCGGGCGATCAGCCCGACCGCGCCCGCTGCGATCGTCACGCCCTCGGCCGCGGCGATCTTCAGGAAGTGGCGGGACAGCGTTTCGGTATCGACGCGGCGCAGATCGAAGCGCTGGCAGCGCGACAGCACGGTGACCGGCACCTTGCGGATCTCCGTCGTCGCGAAGATGAACTTCACATGCTCCGGCGGCTCCTCCAGCGTTTTCAACAGCGCGTTGAAGGCGCTGGTGGAGAGCATATGCACTTCGTCGATGATGTAGACCTTGTAGCGCGCGCTGGCCGGGCGGTAGCGGACGCCATCAAGCAGCTCGCGCATCTCCTCGACCTTGGAGCGGCTCGCCGCGTCCATTTCGATGACGTCGAGATGGCGGTCCTCGGCAATCGCGATGCAGTTGTCGCATTGGCCGCAGGGTTGCGCCGTCGGGCCGCCCTTGCCGTCGGGACCGACGCAGTTCAAGGCGCGGGCGATGATCCGCGCCGTCGTCGTCTTGCCGACGCCGCGCACACCCGTGAGCATGAAAGCGTGCGCCAGGCGGCCGGCGGCCATGGCATTGGTCAGGGTGCGCACCATCGCTTCCTGGCCGATGACATCGGTGAAATCCCGCGGCCGGTATTTGCGCGCGAGAACGCGATAGGGAGCGGCGGGGTCGGCGGCGGCCGGCATGGCGGGCAGGCGTCTCCTCAACTTTTCCAGTCGCGCATCGCCGGATGCGCAGATCGCCCGATAACAGGGACTTGCCTAACAGCGATAGCGGGCGCGGCCCGCTATCGCAGAAATTTTATCCGTCTCAGGGAGTCGGAGGTGGGAGGCTGGCAAACGACCCGGGCGGAAACTCGTTACGGCTGCTTCCTTCCGGACCTGACCGGGTTGGCGAGGCGCCCGTCCGCCGCCAACCTCCCGAAGGCACTATATCAGCCCTCGCCTCGCCCAGGGCAACCCCTGTAAGCGGGCCGCGAATCGCCTGGGGTCAGCTCAGGACCATGATGACATCGGAGCCGTCTTTACCTTCGAATTGCAGTTTTTGCAGCCGGCCGTCGGGTCCGTACCAGATCTCGCGCTTGATCTGGCCGGACGACCGAATAATGATGGGCCTCGATTTTCTTGCCCCGAGCGGTGATCGTCTCGATTCCGAGATCCTTGACGGTGATCTGGCGGTTGCGGGCTTTGACCTGATCCAGCAGCATGGTCTGCTTCATCGAGGCCGGATGCCAGAAGGTGGCGGGGATCATGCCCGTGGGGGAATTCCTTGGCCTGGCCATTGTACTGGCCCTTCAGCTTGCCATCGACGAGCTTGAGATCGACGACGCGCTTGTCGCCGTCATCGTCGGTATTGGAGGTCAGGCGCGCCAATTCGCCGCCCTTCCACTCCTCCTCGCTGCGATGGACGAAGCGGTAGATGGTGATGCCCAGCAGCGACACTTCGATCTTCACCGAGGTCAGGACCAGGAGCTGATCTCCGTTGCGCTGGAACTCGACGACCTGGCTGCCGATCTTGTTGCCATCGCGCATGACCGCATAGGTCAGTTTCCCCGGCTGAGGAAATGCCGCGAGCTCGACGCGGGGTTCCGCGGGCGCCGTTGTCGGCGTGGCCGTCGTCGAGGCCGACTGCGCCAGCGCCGATGACGCCGCGAAACTCAGGATGGCCGCAAGTAAAACGATGATGCGCATGATGCCACTCCCAGCTCTCGATCTGCCGGTCCGCGCGCCCCAAAAGGACCTTCCTAGAGATAATGAATCTGGGGAATATAGCAAGAGTTTCAATAGGGCAGCCCTGCTTGCTGGCCCGCCATATATTGGGCATCTTGCGCCTGTGAGCCCCTAAAACGCCATTTCATTCATCCGGCATTCATCTCTCCGAACAACCCATAGGAAGGTACGACGCGACGATGGATTGGATTTTGAATCCCGACATCTGGCTGAGCCTGCTGACCCTGACGGCGCTGGAAATCGTCCTTGGCATCGACAATCTGGTGTTCATCGCCGTGCTGGTGGGCAAGCTGCCGAAGGAGCAGCGCCAGTCCGCGCAGCGGCTCGGCATCATCTTGGCGCTGATCCCGCGGCTGGTGCTGATCCTGGCGATTGCCTGGATCATCGGCTTGACCGAACCGTTGATCACGCTTTACGGCACCGGCTTCTCCGGCAAGGACATGGTGCTGTGCGCCGGCGGGTTGTTCCTGCTCTACAAGGCGACCCATGAAATCCATGACAGCCTGGAGGGCGACGAGGGCCATTCCTCGGCCAAAGTGATGGCCAGCATGGCCGCCGTGGTGACGCAGATCGCGCTGCTCAATCTGGTGTTCTCGATCAACTCCGTGGTGACCGCCATCGGCATGGCCAACGAGATCCCGGTCATGGCCGCGGCGATCATTATCTCCATGATCGTCATGCTGGCGGCCGCCGGCCCGGTGTCCGGTTTCGTCGAGCGGCATCCCACGGTGAAGATGCTGGCGCTGTCGTTCCTGATCCTGATCGGCACGACGCTGATCGCCGACAGCTTCGGGGTGCATGTGCCGAAGGGATATATCTACGCCGCCATGGGCTTTTCGGTTTTCGTCGAGGCGCTCAACATGGCGCAGCGCCGCCGCGCCAAGCCGGTGCATCTGCGCCAGGCTTATGCGGAGTCAGGCGACAAAGCATCATCACCCCCGAAATGAGGGAGTTGCTGCCAGAGCCGGCAGGTTTGAGGAGGCGCGCCCGTTCGCTTGAACGGGCGCGCGGCAGAAATCAGAGTTCGACCTCGCCACCGCGAAGGTTGCCGTGGCCGTCATGATAAGCATAGCGCTCGGCCGCACAGGCGCCGAGCACCAGCGACAGAGCAAGCAGCGCGACGATGGCGCCGAGATTGATCTTCTTCATCGACAACTCTCCGTATGAATAAGAGAACCTGTGCCATGGCGTTTGCCGCCGCCGTGTACCGGATTTTCGAAATTCCGGCGCTGAATTGGGCCCAGGGGCCGGGAACGGTGCAAACGGCCGCGCCAGATATTCCTATAGCGCTGGGCTGGTATAGGAATTATTAACGCGGTCCTGCCGCGACAAGGATGCCCCATGAGCCTGCCGCCCGAACAGCGCCCCAACTATTATGCTGCCCTGCCGCTGGACCGGCGGGCGCAGCAGCGGGGCGACCAGGCCTGGATCGACCGGCTGCTGCGGGACAACGCCACCCGCATCCTGCCGGTCTGGCGGGCGCAGAACCTGGTGGCCGGAATCGGCGAAGCGCCGCGCGCGGCCTGGCTGTCCATGGCCCAGGCCGAGGCCTGGATCGGCGGATCCGACGCGATCTTTCTCGGCATTGCCGGCGACATCGCGCATTTTGCGCTGGAGCTGTCGCATCTCGAGGATCCGGCGCCGGCGGCGGCGATGGCGGCCGCGGGCTTCACTGATCTTCGTAGCGTCGGCGCCGTCATCCCGCGGGACGACGGCGCTCTCCTGGCCTATGCCCGCGGCCTGATCCACTGGCATTCGCGGCACCGCTTCTGCGGCGTCTGCGGCCACGGCACCGTCAGCGAGCAGGCCGGGCATCAGCGGCGCTGCGGCAATCCGGATTGCGGCGCCGTGCATTTTCCGCGCACCGATCCGGCCGTGATCATGCTGATCCATGACGGCGACCGCATCATCCTGGGACGCCAGGCGCAATGGCCCCCAGGCATGCACTCCGTGCTCGCCGGTTTTGTCGAACCGGGCGAGAGCCTGGAGGAGGCGGTGGCGCGGGAGGTGATGGAGGAAGTGGGCATCCCTGTCGCCGATGTGCGCTATCACTCGTCGCAGCCCTGGCCATTCCCCGCCTCGATCATGCTGGGCTTCACGGCGCGGGCGCTCAGCACGGAAATTCATTTGTCGCCCGACGAGATCGAGAGCGCCCGCTGGTATAGCCGCGAGGAGCTGCGCAACTCGCCGGAGAATGAGACCTTCCGCCTGTCGCGCCGGGATTCCATCGCGCGGCGGCTTGTGGATGACTGGCTGGCGGCCGGCTGACGGGATTAGGTGCCGAGGATGACGTCGGCGCCGAGAGGTTATCGGGTCAGCGGTGGCGAGAGTAATGACCATCTCGAAGCCGGGGGTATTGACATCGGTATCGACCCGCACTTCGACGCCGCCGCCGCCTGGCGCGATCTCGACCCGTGCCGCGCGATCCTTGGCGGCGACGCCGATGGAGTCGAACAGCAAATCGAGACTGATCTGGTCCTGGCCGCCGGTGGGGTTTCCGTCAAAGCCGGTGATCTTGTCATTCCCGTCGAGGACATTGCTGTAGAAGACGCGATCATTGCCGTTGCCGGCTTCGATGCTGTCGGCGCCGGCGCCGCCGAAGATAACGTCGTTGCCCGGTCCGCCATCGAGGCTGTCCGCGCCAGCGTCGCCATAGAGCGAGTCGTTGCCGCCGTCGCCAACGAGAGAATCGGCACCGTCGGCGCCGTAAAGCTTGTTGGCCCCGTTGTTGCCGGTGATGATGTTTGCCCCGCCATTGCCGGTGCCGCCGATCGCCGCCGCGCCCAGCAATTGCAGGTTTTCCAGACCGTCGATCAGCTTGAAGCCGATCAGGCTCTGCACGGTATCGGCGCCGCCGTTGCTGTCAGCGATCTTGTCGCCGGCGCTGTCCACGACATAGGTGTCGTTGCCGTCGCCGCCGATCAGGCTGTCGGCGCCGGCTCCGCCGTTCAGGCTGTCATCATCGATCCCGCCGGTGAGCGTGTCGTTGCCGCCGTTGCCATTGAGGCTGTCATTGCCGGCATCGCCGTCGATCTTGTCGCCGGCCTTGGTGCCGCTGATCCGGTTGGCGGCGCCATCGGCGGTGAAGGCGACCGCGGCAGCGCCGAGGAAGGTGTAGTGCTCGATGCCGGCAAGAGCGCAACTAGCGCTTGATTGGTGCGCAGCTCGTCATTGGCGTCACCGCCCGACTCCGTAATTTCGTCATTCTTGTTGTCCTGGAGATAGAGGTCGTCGCCCTTGCCGCCGCTCATCTTGTCGGCGCCGGCGCCGCCATTCAGCGTATTGTCGCCGTCATTGCCGATGAGGATATTGTCAGTCCCATTACCGGTGCCCGAGATATCCCCAATGCCAATCAAAGTCAGATTCTCCAGATTGGCGCCGAGCACATAGCTGATCTCGCTCTCGACGGTGTCGGTACCGCCGGCATCGCCCTTGAGCGTCTCCATCACGATGTCGCCCGTGCTGTCGACCACATAGGTATCGTCGCCGCCAAGGCCGGCCATCTTGTCCTTGCCGTCGCCGCCGTCCAGCCGGTTGGCCAGGCCGTTGCCGATCAGGACATTGTTGAGTTCGTTGCCGGTTGCCAGCTTCCCGCCGCCTGTTGCATCCAGCGTCAGGTTATCTTCGAAATCGCCGAGCGCATAATCAACCTTGCTGACGATGGCGTCGATGCCGCCTTTCGCCGTCTTGTCTGTCTCGATGACATCGTCGCCATCGGAATCGATATAGTAGACGTCATTGCCGAAGCCGCCGGTCAGGCTGTCATTGCCGCCAGCGCCATCCAGCTTATTGGCAAGAGCATTGCCGACGATCTCATTGCCGATGTCGTTGCCAGTGCCGGTTGTCGCCTTGCCGATCAGCGTCAGGTTCTCGAGTTCCGACGCCCAGTGTATAGGCGATGACGCTTTCCACGCGGTCGACGCCGCCGGTATCGCTGATCTGGTCGAGCTTGTTGTCGACTGACGTAGACATCGTCGCCCTCGCCGCCCGACAGGCTGTCGGCGCCGGCGCCACCATTGAGCGTGTCGTCGCCGCCGAGCCCGGTGAGCGTGTCCGCGAGCTTCGTGCCGGAGATCCGGTTGTTCTGGCCATCGGCCGTAAAGTCCACAGCCTTGCCGCCGAGGAAATTGTAATGCTCGATGCCCGCGAATCGCCGGAGAGCGACTGGATTGGTGCGCAGTTCGTCATTCAGCGTCGCGCCGGACTCGGCGATGATATCGAGCGCGCTGTCCTGCATATAGAGATCGTCGCCGTCGCCGCCCGTGAGTATCGTCGGCACCGACTCCGCCATCCACGGTATCACTGCCCGCGCCGCCGAGGAGTGTGTCGTCGCCGGCAAAGCCGAAAAGATTGTTGCCGCCGTCATTGCCGAGAATCTCGTTGAACAGGCCATTGCCGTTGCCCGCGATATCGTCCTGCCTGTCAGTATAAGGTTCTCGACATTTGCGCCGAGGGTCAGCGCTGATCTTGCTTTCGATTGTGTCGACGCCGCCGGTGCTACCCGACAGGCTCTCGATCACGATGTCGGCCGTGTCATCGACGCGGTAGAGATCGTCGCCGGCGCCGCCAGTCCATCTTGTCGCCTGCCAACCCGCCATCGAGGGTATTATTGCCGGCGTTGCCGACCAGAATGTTGACAAGCTCGTTACCGATACCCTCGATGCTCCCGATGCCGGTGAGCGTGAGATTCTCGAAGTTCTGGCCGAGCGCGAAGTCGACGCTGCTCTGCACGAGATCGAATGCCGCCGAGCTTGCCGCTTCCCTCTCGATGAGGGAATCGACGAGATCATCGACGACATAGAGGTCGTTGCCGCGCGCCGCCCGTCACGGTGTCGGCGCCTTCGCCGCCGACCATCGTGTCGTTGCCAAGCCCGCCGATCAATTCGTTGGCGAACTTCATTGCCGACGATCCTGTCATTGCCGTTGCCGCCGGTCGCATTCTCGATGACCACGCCATTGGCGATCGTGAACGCCGCCGCGGATTCCTGCCATCCAGGACACGTAGCCGCCGGCATTGGCGCCGGTCAGAGGCGCATCGTTCAAGTTGATGAAGGCGATTGCCGCGCAAGGCCGTCCGCGCTGATCGTGTCTTCTCCGCCCGCGTCCCAGATGCAGGACCAGAACGTGCCGGATGCATTGACGCCGGGCAGCGCGTAGGAATTGTCGCCGGTGCGATAGGTCATGTTGGCACCGTAGATCGCCTGCAGCGCCGCGATGTCGAAGGCCATCGGCGTGCCTTCCCAGCCATAGGCTCGCGAAGTTCGACGGCACGGTTCGCCAGCCGTCATTGTAGCTCATCATCGTCCAGATGCCCTGATTCTGTCCGAAGTCGCCGAGTATCGAACGGATCACCGACACCCGGAAACGAGCGTCGCGTCGGATTCGGTAGCCGCCATCGATAGGGATGCGCCAGCCCAAGTCCGTGGCCCAGCTCATGAAGATGGTGACAAAGCCGTAGCCGCCCTGCTGCAGGCCGCTTTGAGTCCAACTTGGATGCCGCGCATTGAAGCAGCCATAGGCGACATGCCAGGTGCCATCGGGAACATCGTGTGCGCCGAGAGAACCCCCCGCATAGCTGTTCGAGACCAGCCACCAGGCGATGTCTGCCTCGGCGAAGCTGCCGACTTCCTGAAAGTCGATATTGCAGACATTCTCGAAAAGCTGCGTCGCCTGGCGGAAGGCGTCTTGCTCGTAGCCGAACCAGTCATAGCCGGAGGCGCCTGGTATCGTCGGGAATCTGACCGGAGCCGAAATAGTACTGTGATCGGCGTGCCCGACCAGCGGGCGCCCCAGATCAGCGAATCGATATAGACGTTGCCGTAGCCTGATCCGGCAATATTCGTGTCTTGATCAGCCATGGGCGCCCTCCTCCATTCGATTCCGGCCGCGCGCCAATTTGATCTGGCGTCTTATCCGCGAGGCGACCGGAGGCGCGTTCCACCCAAGTTTGCACATACGCCGACAGATGCCTGGCATCGCAGTGGCGCTGTGCGCTACATTTCGATCTCTGGCAACTGCCGAGCCACGTTCGAACAACTGTCGCAGGTCAATCGTACTGTCGATGAATACTAGCCGGAAACCGTCTACCGGAGTCTTTGCCGATATCGCGCACTATAACGCGCCCAGCATTGCGCGGCTCCAAGGTAATTCGCATCCGCCGTATTGCAGAGAGTCACCTGATCAGTTCGGAGCCAGTTGCCGAGCATCGCGGAGTACCGTGCTAGCAGTCTTTAGTCATGACCGATGACTCGGCCGCGATCTATCGGCTATGACCGTCCTGCAAAGCCGACGCTGCGGCCGCTACTTCCCGCTTCTGAAGGGATGCGCGGGATAGACGCCGAGGATCTTCACCTCGCGGGAGAAGAAGCTGAGCTCCTCCAGCGCCAGGCGCACGGAGCGCTGATCGGGATGGCCCTCAATGTCGGCATAGAACTGCGCCACGGTGAAGCGCTCGTCCAGAATGTAGCTTTCCAGCTTCACGATATTGACGCCGTTGGTGGCGAAGCCGCCGAGCGCCTTGTAGAGCGCCGCCGGCACGCTGCGCACGCGGAAGACGAAGCTGGTGATGATCTGGCCGGAAGATGGATCGGGATCAAGCGGCTCCCGGCGCATGATCACGAAGCGCGTGGTGTTGTGCTTGCCGTCGGCGATGTCGCCGCGCAGCGACACCAGGCCATAGATCTGACCCGCCAGTTCCGAGGCGATGGCGGCCTGGGTCACGTCGCCCGCCTTCGCCACGTCTGCGGCCGCGCCGGCGGTATCGGCATGGACGATCGCCTTCAGGCCGAGCTCGTTGATGATCTTCCGGCATTGCGGCAGGGCATGCACATGGCTGTGCACGGTCTTGATCGTCTGCAGCGTGGCGCCCTTGGGTGCCAGCAGATGATGCACGACACGCTGGAAATGCTCGCCGATGATGTGCAGGCCGGATTCCGGCATCAGATGGTGCACATCGGCGACGCGGCCGGCCAGAGAATTGTCGATCGCGATCATCGCCAGCGCGGCGCGGCCGTCGCGGGCGGCGTTGAACGTCTCTTCGAACGTGTCGCAGGGCAGCGTCGCCATGTCGGGATAGGCCGTGCGGCAGGCGAGATCGCCATAGGCGCCAGAGGCGCCCTGGAAGGCGATGCAGTTTGCGGGATCGGTGGCGGCGGACGCGACGGCCATGGCTTTCCGTATTGCGGCTGGTGCTGTCAGTTCGATGTCGGGTTGTTGCCCGCCAGGATGGCGCGGGCGCGCTCAAGATCGGCGGGAGTATCGACACCGAGCGGAACCAAGTCAACGAGCGCGGCGTCGATGCGCATGCCCGCATCGAGTGCGCGCAGCTGCTCCAGCCGCTCGCGCTTTTCCAGCGGCGCCGGCGGCAAGGCGATGAACCGTTCCAGCGCCGCCCGCCGATAGGCATAAATACCGATATGATGGTAATGCGGTCCGTCGCCCGACGGCACGGGCAGGCGGCTGAAGTAAAGCGCGCGGCCGACCGGGGGATTGCGCGCCATCATCTGATCGTCGAACGCCACCGCCGCCTTCACCACATTGGGATTGTCGCGCTCGGCATCGCTAGTGATGCGAGTGACCACGGTGCCGATATCGACCGCCGGATCGGCCAGCGCCGCCAGCGCCGCGCGGAGGGCGGCGGGCGCCATGGTCGGAAGGTCGCCCTGCATGTTGACCACCGCATCGTGCCGCCCCTGCGGATCGGCCGCCTGCAGCGCCTCGGCGATGCGGTCGGAACCGGAAGGATGCTCCGGCCGGGTCAGGATGGCGGTGCCGCCGGCGGCGCGGACGGCATCGGCGATCTCCGGCTCGGCACAGGCCACCAGGACCGGGCCGATATCGGCCTCCGCGGCCCGGCGCCAGACCTGGACGATCATCGGCTGGCCGCCGATATTGGCCAGCGGCTTGCGCGGCAGCCGCACCGAGGCGAGTCGCGACGGGATGATCACGATCGGGTTCGCGACAGGCCGGCGCGAAGGACCGGCATCGGCCGCTTTGGCAGGGGCGGAAGTCACTTGATTTCAGTCCTCGGCAACAGCGGTGGCACGGCAAATCGATCTTTCGAATCAGAGGGTTGCGACATAATGCCGCGCGAAATCGGGCAACCGCAACTTAGCCTGCGCTGGCATAAGGGAAAACCGCCAATCGGCGGCGGGGGCCATTGGACAGCGCGCAGCCGAGTCATTACATTCCGCGCCCGCCGATGGGCGGCTTGTTCGCAGTGCGCCTGATGGCGTGAATCTATGGCGCCCAAGGGGGTTGCGGATGTCGTCACTCGAGACCAACAAGATCGTCGGCGCCGTGCTGGTTGCCGGCATGGCCCTGCTCGTCACCCATATCGTGGCCGACAAGCTGGTGGAGCCCCATGCGATCCACGCCGCCGCGGTGACCATGCCCGAGGGCGAGACCGGCGGCACCGCCGAACCCGCGGGCCCCGCGGTGGTGGAGCCGGTCAGCGGCCTGCTGGCGGCAGCCGATCCGGCGAAGGGCGCTGAGCTCTTCAAGAAGTGCGGCGCCTGCCATACCGCGGATAAGGGCGGGGAAGCCAAGGTCGGCCCGAATCTCTGGGGCATCGTCGGCAACAAGCATGGCCATATGGAGGGCTATGCCTATTCCGACGCCATAAAGGCCATGGCGGACAAGGAATGGACCTATGAGGAACTGAACGCATTCCTGGCCTCGCCCAAGACCCATATCCCGGGCACCAAGATGACCTTCCCCGGCCTGAAGAAGGTGGAGGACCGCGCGTCAGTCATCGCCTATCTGCGCACGATGGCGGATACGCCGGTGCCGCTCCCCGACCAGGCGGCGATCGATGCCGCCACCGCGGCGGCAGCAGCGGCAGCGCCGGCCACGGCCGAAGCAGCGGCGGCGGCGCCGGCGACCGATGCGGCCGCAGCCACCGCCGAACCGGCCGCTGCGGAGCCCGCACCCGCTGCAACCGAGACTGCGGCAGCACCGGCCGGCGGCGGCGATCTCGCGGCCTTGCTGGCGGCGGCGGATCCGGCACAGGGCCAAACGGTCGCCAAGAAATGCGCCGCCTGCCACAATTTCGAGAAGGGCGGCCCCAACAAGGTCGGGCCCAATCTCTGGGACATCGTCGGCGCCAAGCACGCCCACAAGGGCGACTACAGCTATTCCGACGCCATCAAGGGCATGGCCGACAAGGAATGGAGCTATGCGGAGCTCGACGCCTTCCTGACCGCGCCGAAGGCCTATGCGCCGGGCACCAAGATGACCTTCCCCGGTATCAAGAAGCCGGAAGACCGGGCCGCCGTCATCACCTATTTGCGCAGCCTGAGCGACAGCCCGAAGCCGCTGCCGTAGGCCGTCATGTTTCGTCAGGCCCTCACCCGGATTTCATGTTCCGGTGAGGGCCTGAATCTTTTCAAGGGTTCCTTACGATGACCGCGACTGCAAAACCGATCGACGAAAAACTGCTGCGCTTTGCCAGCCAGCTGGCGGATGCCAGCGGCGCCATCATCAAGAAATACTTCCGGCAGAAATTCGATGTCGAGCTGAAGGCGGACGCCAGCCCGGTGAGCACGGCAGACCGCGCCGCCGAAGCGGAAATCCGCCGCCTGATCGGTGAGCACTATCCGGCCCACGGCGTGATCGGCGAGGAATATGGCGCCGACAAGCCGGATGCCGAGTTCGTCTGGGTGCTCGATCCCATCGACGGCACGAAGTCCTTCATTACCGGGCGGCCGCTGTTCGGCACGCTGATCGCGCTGATGCGCGAGGGGCGGCCGGCGGCGGGAATCATCGATCATCCCGCCGTGGGCGAGCGCTGGGTCGGCGGCGCCGGCCATCCCACGACTCACGACGGCAAAGTGGTGCGGACGCGAAGCTGCGGCGATCTTTCGCTGGCGGCGATGTTCGCCAGCTCGCCCTACTACTATCACGCGGATGCAGGGCCGCCCTTCGAGCGCGTGCGGACCAAGGCACGGCAAATCCTGTTCAGCAGTGACTGCTATGCCTATGGCCTGATTGCCAGCGGCTTCGCCGACCTGATGGTGGATGCGAAGATGTCGATCTATGACTTTCTGGCGGCGGTGCCGGTGATCGAAGGCGCCGGCGGCGTGATGACCGACTGGAAGGGTCAGCCGATGACACTGAAATCCGGCGACCGTGTGCTGGCCGCCGGCGATCCACGGCTGCATGAACTGGTGATGGGCATCCTCAACGCCTGATAGCCGAACGCGCCCAAGCAGGGCGCGTTCTCCCGTGGAAGCAGATACAGAGCTTCTGCGGAATCTAGAAGATCGAGTCGATCACCCGCTTGGTCCAGTTGATCGCGCTGTTCGCGGCGCGGCCGGTGGCATCCGCCGCGGTCTCAAGCGCGGAGCCGGTCGTCTTAGCCGCGGTTTCGACGGCACTGCCGGTGGCTTCAGCCGCGTGATCCACAGCGGTGCCCGTGGCATCGGCCGCATTCTCGACGGCATTGCCTGTTGCGTGGCCCGCATTGGAAACAGTCGTGCCGACCGTACTCGCAGTCTGGCTCACGGCATTACCGGTACTATCGACTGTCTGAGTTACCCAGCCGCCGCCATGGGCCTGAACTTGGCTGGCCGCGACAAGGAATCCAAGCGACAGAGCCAGCACGCCAAATGCCAGGCGCTTGGGCCGTTTATGAAAGTGCTTTTCCATGGATATTCCTTTCATCCGCTGAAACAGCCACCGCTGCAGATGGCACTGCCGCGCCAGCATTTCAATCAGCGCCCCGGAGGCATTTTGGAGCGGTTTATGGCGACTTTGTGGCGTTTACCGCCCGCCAAATTGTTAACGCCGGGCCTGCATGGTGGGTAACACCAGGCGATCGATCCAGTTCCGCACTTCGCAATGGCGAATATCCTCGCTCATCACGTCCTCGTCGATGCCCAGCAGCCAGGCAATGTCCTTGCGGCTGGGATCCTGGTGCAGCGCCTCCAGCTGATTCACGAAACTCTCGGCGGCCGGACGGTCGCGGAAGAAGCCGAGCTTGATCAGCTTGTCGATGCGGCACCAGGTAAGCCGCGCCATCTCGTGCAGATTATATTCCGGATGGTATTGCAGACCCCAGAACACGCCGCCCTTG
Organism: uncultured Alphaproteobacteria bacterium; assembly: GCA_963816235.1. GTDB lineage: Bacteria > Pseudomonadota > Alphaproteobacteria > Dongiales > Dongiaceae > DATKFM01. The sequence continues at coordinate 907,592 of CAWFKD010000001.1, forward strand.
TGGGTGACCGCCACCGCCTGGATATGGGTGAAGGCGTTGGCCGCCAGATGAGTGGATCCAGGCGGCAGATGGGTGATCTCGTCGACATGGCTGATGAAGGCGTCGAACACGCCGGTCTTGCCGAAATAGAGCGGATGGCCGCGGCCGTCGGGGGTGAGCTGGATCTTGCGGGCGATGCCCATCTCGCGGCCGCGGGGATTGGCGCGGACGATGCCGCCCGCGGCCGCCACCGCGATCTGCGCCGCCCAACAGCTGCCGAAGCTGGGCACGCGCGACTCGAAGGCCGCCTGGGCCAGCTCGATCTGCGGACCGACGCGGGGATCGTCCTCGTAGATGGTCAGGCTGCAGCCAGTCCAGGCGATGCCGTCATACTGCGCCAGCGCCGCGCCCTTGGGCAGGGTGACGCCGGGGTCGGCCGGATGGATTACGTCGCAGACCGCACCCGGACAGCATTTCTTCAGCATAGCGACGTAGAGGTCACCGGCCGCCGAGGCGCCGCCCGCCTGCAGCTCCAGGCGGGCCTCCTTATTGTAGCCATCCACCACCAGAAAACGCGGGCCGCCAGCCATGACAATCGAACTCCCCGGATGCGAAAACGGCGGCTAATCTAGCGGCTGGATCGATAATCGGCAAAGCCGGGACCGGACATGACTCTGCCCACATTAACCACCGAACGGCTGCTGCTGCGCCAGCGAAGCCTCGACGATATCCCCGGCTATCTGGAGATGGATGCCGATGCCGAGGTGATGCGCTATATCGGCGATGGAACTGTGCCCGACCTCGCAACCCATGCCGAGCGTATCAAGCAGCGTATTATTGCCGGCAATGCTGACGGGTTGTGGGTGTGGAGCGTGTTCGAGCGCGATCGTCCAGCCGACCTGTTGGGCTGCATGTTCCTAAGCCTGGAGGAAGAGCTTGAGAAAATCGAACTCGCCTACCGGTTCCGCCGCTCCGCCTGGGGGCGCGGAATCGCCACCGAAGCGAGTGTGGTCTGCTTGCAGTACGGATTCGAAACTCTCAGGCTCAGCGAAATTATTGCCCTCGCCTATCCCGAAAACGCGCCGTCCCAACGCGTTCTGAGCAAGCTCGGCTTTGAAGCGGCGGGGCGGCATTACGCCTATGGCAAGAGCTTGCTGTTGTTCCGGCTAGCGGCCGATACATTCCGGAAAAATCACTCGCCGAGCCGGTGATCCAGGCGATCCACCTTGTAGAGATCCGGGAACAGCCTGATCCACAGCAGCACCACCAGCAGCGTACCGACGCCGCCCAGCAATGCCGCCGGCACCGTGCCGATCAGCCAGGCGAGGAAGCCGGATTCGAACATGCCCAATTCGTTGGAGGCGCCGATGAACACCATCTCGACGGCGGTGACGCGGCCACGCATGTGATCGGGCGTCGCCAGCGGTACTACGGTGCTGCGCACGAAGACGCTGACCAGATCGGCGGCGCCGAGAATCGCCAGCGCGGCGAGGGAGAGAGCGAAGCTTGTCGACACGGCAAAGACGATCGTCGCCAGGCCGAAGATGGCGACCGAAAGATACAATGTGCGGCCAACACCGCGCTGCAGGGGAAAGTGGGCGAGCGTGACGGCCATGACGATGGCGCCGACCGCCGGCGCCAGGCGCAGCGCACCGAGGCCGATGACTCCCACCTCCAGGATATCCTTGGCGAAGATGGGAAGGAGCGCGGTGACACCGCCCAGCAGCACGGCGAACAGGTCCAGGCTGATGGCGCCGAGCAGCAGCGGCTTGCGCCGGATCAAGAGGATGCCCGCCACCAGGCTGGTCCAGTTGGGTGTTTCCGCCGGTGCCGCCACGGGCCGCGGCTTCAGCGCGAACATCAGCAGCACCGAGGCCGCCAGCAGCAGGGCCGAGACTCCATAGACCGACACCGGCAATAGCGCATAGAGCAGGCCGCCGAGGGCCGGCCCGACCACGAACGACGCTTGAAAGCCCGAGGACCGCCAGGCCACGGCGTTGGCCAGATCCTTGACCGGCACCAGGTCCGGCAGCATGGCGCGGCCGGCCGGTGCGCCGAAGGCCCGGGTCACACCCATGGCCAGCGCCAGCAGGTAGAACGGCCAGACTTCGGTGGCGCCGTCGAAGGTGATCTTCAGCAGCGCCAGCGCCATCAGCGCCCGCGCGCCATCGCTGATCTGGATCACCCGCCGGCGCTGGAAGCGGTCGGCGGCATGGCCCGCCAGCAGCACCAGCAGCGGCACCGGCAGGAATTCCGCCAGGCCGATCAGGCCGAGATCCAGCGGATTGCCGCTGATTTCGTACACCTGCCAGCCGACCGCCACGGCCATCATCTGCACCGGCACCAGCTGGCAGAGCTGGGCGAACCAGTAGATGGTGAATTCCCGGTGGCCGAAGGCGGCAAACCCGCTGCGTGGACCCGGTTCCGTGGCGGTTGCGCCGGTCATTTCACATGCACGTCTTCAAACCGGTCCACGTTGCGCAGGACCGGAAACATCCGCGTCCAGAGCAGAGTCACGGCGAGCGTCAGGCTGCCGCCGGCCACCACGGCAGCCACCGGCCCCAGGACAGCAGCGGCACTGCCGGCCACCGTGCCGCCAAGCTCATTCGAGCCACTGATGAAGACCGCTTCCACGGCGACAACTCGCCCCCGGAGCGCATCGGGGGTCGCCAGAGGCACCAGCGTGCCCCGCACATACACGCTCACCATGTCGGCGGCGCCCATGACAAAGACCGCGAATGCGGAGAGCCAATAGTCTTGGGAGACACCGAAGATAATGGCGGCAATGCCGAAGATTCCCACGGCCGTGAATAGGTGCCGGCCCACTTTGCGGCGAAGCGGCAATTGCGTCAGCACCGCCGCCGACGCCACGCCGCCCACTGCCTGGAAGGTGCGAAGCAGGCCGCCCCAGTCCGACTCCACATGAAGGATGTCCTTGGCGAAAACCGGGATCAGCGCCGTGGCACCGGAGAACAGCACGGCGAAAAGATCCAGGGAGATCGCGCCGAGCAGCAGTTTGTTGCGGAGGATCAGCGAGAGGCCGGCCAGGACAGCTGCCAGATCGCCGCCGGAAGAATTGCTGTGGGCTGATGGCTCGACGATGCGTCCGCGCATCAGGAAAGTGGCCGCCAGCGCGGCGACCAGCAGGACTGAAGTGGTGCCGAAGGCATAGCCGGCGCCAATCGCATAGAGCAGCCCGCCGAGGCCAGGGCCGATGACAACCGCGGTCTGCCAGGTGGCCGAGGACCAGGCGACGCCGCTGGGCAGGTCGTCCTGGGGCACCAGGCTCGGCATGATGGCGCGGCCCGCCGGATTGGCGACGGCGCGGGCGAGGCCGAAGATGAAGGCGATAACGAGGATCGCCGTTACAGACATCATGTCCAGCACGGAAAACAGGACCAGTGCGACCGCCGCCGCCAGTTCGAAGGTCACACCCAGGAGGATGATGCGCCGCCGGTCATAGCGGTCCGCCCAGTGGCCGGAGGGCAGCGCCAGCAGGACCGTCGGCAGGAACTCGACGAAATAGACCATGCCCAGCTTGAGCGTGCTGCCGGTGAGTTCGTAGACCAGCCAGGCCAGGGCCGTGGCCTGCACCTGCATGGCGATCGTCCAGAGGAAGCTGGACGCCACATAGAAGGCAAAATCCCGGTGACGGAGCGCGGCCAGGCTCAGGCCAGCCATGGAATTTCCTTAGCTGGCGTGGTCAGCCCGCCAGCCGGTCGATGATGGCCGGCAGGTCGGCATGGCGCTCGCAGATGGCGTTGGCGGACGTATTGCTCTTGTCGGCCGCGCGGGTGGCGGTGAAGAGGATCGCCTTCATGCCCAGGGCCTGGGGTCCCTTCACGTCGTTATGGTCGCGGTCGCCGATATGGACGATCTCCGGCAGGGTGACGCCCATCTGCCGCGCGGCATCCTCGAACATGGAGCGGTGGGGCTTGGAATGGCCGATGATGTCGGAGAAAACGAAACCGTCGAAATGGCGGGCCAGGCCATAGCTCTCCAGCAGCTGCTTCAGGCAGCGGCCCGGCGAGACGATGGCATCGGAGACGATGCAGGTCTTGTAGCGGCCATGGAGGGCGGCCAGCGCCTCAGCGATGCCGGGAATGAGGTCCGGGCGGATCTGGATCTCCATCTCCTCATGGGCGGTCACCACGCCGGTGAATTCGGCCTCGGGCAGGGTGCGGCCCAGGCCCTTGAGGATCACCTGCAGCCGTTCCCGGATGGTCCAGGTGACATGCTGGTCGTGCCAGACATGGTTGAAGGCGGCGTCGCCCACGTTATAGGCCAGGGTGACCTCGGCCTCGGCGATCGGCGCCTGGCGGTTCAGCGCCTCCCACAGCAGGTGACGGCGTTCCGCCTTCTTGGACCGCAAGCCCTGGGCCTTGCGCTTGGGCTCGTCGGAATCGTCATGGACGATGGTATCCCATAGGTCGAAGGTGATGGCTCTGATCTTGGCCAAGATGGTCCTCAAACAGGGTTGGGAGGGGGATGGGATCGGCGGGCCATGGGCCCCAATGGCGCCAAAACGACCCTAGCAAGGGGTCCGGACCCCCGCAACGGCGCGGCCCGCAAGGCCGGCATGCCCGCGGCTCATGGCGGGCTGCGGATGGCTCGGAGCCAGCGCCGCCGGGGCTTGCCCCAGCTTTGCCTTGATGCGCGGGTAAATCCTCGCCAAATGGTGGCAGTGCGAGGGCAGGCAGGACCAGACCGGGGCCGGCAAGCATGAGGACAACGTTCCCTGAGGACGCCACAGCGGCCTGGACAGCCTTGCCAGGAGACGGGACGGCCCACCGCCTGGGCGCAACCGGCTGACGGCTCTATCCGTATGATCTAATATGTGATTCGCCCGCCCTGGAGATCCGCCTGTGCCCGCAGCCCCGCCGAGACCGCAACGACCAAGGGAGTTCCCATGCTGACCCGCCGCCTGCTGCTCAAATCCTCCCTCGCCGCCGGCGCGCTCACGGGCCTGCTGCCGCGGCATATAGCGGGCGCAGGGAGCGGCAGCGCCGGTGCATGCGCTGGCGATGCATGGCGACCCGAAGTACGGCCCTGACTTTACCCATTTCGAGTATGTGAACCCGGACGCCCCCAAGGGTGGCGAACTCGCCCTTGCGGCTATTGGCACTTTTGACACGTTCAACGGATTCATCATCAAAGGAACGCCAGCGGCAGGAATCGGCTCGGTCTACGAGACGCTCACAACCGGTTCCCTGGACGAAGCATTCAGCAGCTACGGCTTGCTGGCGGAGTCGATGGAAATGCCGGAGGACCGAAGCTGGATTGCGTTCAACCTGCGGCCCGAGGCGCGTTGGCACGATGGACAGCCGGTCACCGTCGATGATGCAATCTTTTCCTTCGACACCCTTAAGGCGAAGGGCGATCCGTTCTACCGGGTCTACTATCAAAGCGTTCTCAAGGCAGAGAAGACCGGCGACAACCAGGTGAAGTTCACATTCGACGGCAAGATGAACCGCGAATTGCCGCTGATCATGGGCCAGCTTGCTGTATTGCCGAAACATGCGTGGGAAGGACGCGATTTTGAAACGCCGGATCTGGTTGTGCCGCTCGGCAGCGGCCCCTACAGAGTAGGTTCGTTCGAGGCCGGGCGGCGCGTCACCTATGATCGCGTTGCCGACTATTGGGGCGCAAACCTGCCGGTCAATATCGGCCAATCGAATCCCGACAAGATTCGCTATGAATATTATCGCGACCCGCTGATTGCCTTCGAGGCATTCAAGGCCGGCGAGTTCGATTTTCGCTCCGAGAACAGCGCCAAGCTCTGGGCCACCGGCTATGACATTCCGCAGGTCGCCAACGGGCTTATCATCAAGGAAAAGCTGCCCGACGAATCGACCCAGGGCATGCAATGTTTCGTCTTCAACACCCGGCGCGAGATCTTCAAAGATCCCGTCGTGCGGTATGCGCTCAATTTTGCGTTCGACTTCGAATGGACCAACAAGACACTGTTCTACGATCAATACACGCGGACCAAGAGTTATTGGGCCGGCGGCGAACTGGCGTCAAAGGGCCTGCCGCAAGGCGAGGAGCTGGAAATTCTCGAGCGTTATCGCGGCAAAGTACCGGAAGAAGTCTTTACCACGGAATACAACCCGCCAACGACGGACGGGTCCGGCAACAACCGGGCCAATCTTCGTACCGCCGCACAGATGCTGAAATCTGCGGGCTGGGAGGTCAAAGAAGGCGTGCTGAAAAATGCCGAGACCGGAAAGGCTCTCGAATTCGAAATCCTCCTTGCAGATCCGCTGTTCGAGCGGATCTCCCAGCCGATCATCCAGAATCTGGAGCGGCTGGGTGTCAAAGCCAAGGTGCGGACCGTGGATGTGGCCCAGTATCAGAACCGGATTCAGGAATTCGATTTCGACGTAACCCAGAAGCGGATTCGGGCAATCGGAATCGCCAGGCAACGAACAGCGCGAATTCTGGGGCTCGGCAAGCGCGGATGTGAAGGCGAGCCGTAACACCATTGGCATCAAGGATCCCGTCATCGATGAGCTGATCGAGCTTGTCATCGCCGCGGAGAGCCGCGAAAGCCTTATCGCGCGCACCCATGCCCTGGACCGCGTTCTGCTCTGGCATCATTTCGTCATTCCGCAGTGGCACTTGCCCGCGGACCGTATCGTCTATTGGGACAAATTCTCGCGCCCTGCCGTAAAGCCGAAATACAGCGTCGGCTTCAACACCTGGTGGATCGATTCCGAAAAGGCCTCGGCCCTGGCCGCCAAGAAGACGAATTAGCCCGGATATGCTCGCTTACATCGTTCGGCGAATATTGCTGATGATTCCGACTTTCCTCGGAATCATGATCCTCAATTTCTTCATCATCCAGGCGGCGCCGGGCGGGCCCGTCGAGCAGATGATATCGAAGCTCGAAGGGCGGGACACGACAGGCACGACGCGCATCACCGGTTCCGGTTCGGAGATCAGCGGCAGCCAGTCGCAGGGAAGCGGATCCGAGCAGCAAGGGAGCTATCGCGGACGGCGCGGCCTGGACCCGCGATTCATCGAGCAAATCCAAAAGATGTACGGCTTCGACAAGCCGGCCTATGAACGGTTTTGGGATATGCTTCGCTCCTATGCTGTCTTCGATTTCGGCAACAGCTTCTTCAAGGGCCGGCCTGTCATCGATCTCATTCTCGAGAAAATGCCGGTGTCGATTTCAATCGGATTGTGGACCACGCTGATCGGCTACCTGGTTTCAATTCCCCTGGGCATCGCCAAGGCGCGACGCGACGGTTCCAACTTCGATTCCTCGACCACTGCCATTATTTCTGCCGCAAGCGCCATCCCGGCGTTTCTTTTCGCCGTGCTTCTCATCGTGGTCTTCGCCGGCGGCAGTTACTTCCATTGGTTTCCCCTGCGGGGCCTCGTCTCGGACAATTGGTGGGATCTGAGCTGGCCTGACAGAATCCGCGATTACTTCTGGCACATGACGCTGCCCCTGATCGCCATGACGATCGGGGGTTTTGCCGCGTCCACCCTGCTGGTCAAGAACTCGTTTCTGGATCAGATGAACCTTTTGTACGTCTCGACGGCGCGGGCGAAAGGTTTGACGCAGAGGCAGGTTCTCTATGGCCACGTCTTTCGCAACGCGATGCTGATTGTCGTTGCGGGAATGCCTGGTGCGGTTATCAGCATCTTTCTCGGGTCATCGATTCTCATCGAAACCATCTTCTCCCTCGATGGCTTGGGATTGCTCGGCTATGAGGCCGCCATCGGCCGGGATTATCCCATCATGTTCGGCACGCTCTTCTTGCTGTCGATCATCGGCTTGCTGATCGGGCTGGTCAGCGACCTGACCTACACGCTGGTGGATCCGCGGATCGACTTCGAGAGACGGGAGACATGAGCGTCGCCGCCGAAACACGAATTCTCGGCCTGCGCATCACGCCGATGACGCGCCGGCGCTGGCGCCAGTTCCGCGCCAACAGCCGCGGCTATTGGTCGGCAATACTCTTCGGCATCCTTTTCTTTGTCACCTTGCCCGCCGAGTTCATCGCCAATGACCGTCCATTGCTCGTGACATATGATGGTTCCTGGTATTTCCCGATCCTGCGCGAATATCCGGAGACCACCTTCGGCGGAGATTTCGAGACCGAAGCGGACTATCAAGACCCCTTCGTCGTCGACAAGATCAACGAGAAGGGCTCGATCATCTGGCCGCCGATTCCCTTTAGCTATAAGACGATCATTACCAATCTGCCCGGGCCGGCGCCCTCGCCGCCTTCAGCCGCAAATTGGCTTGGCGCCGATGATCAGGCACGGGATGTCGTGGCGCGGCTTATCTATGGTTTCCGCATCTCCATTGCCTTTGGCTTTGCACTGACGGCGATCGGCACGGTCATCGGCATCATTTCCGGCGGCCTGCAGGGTTATTTCGGCGGTTGGCTCGACCTGCTGTTTCAGCGTTTCCTGGAAATCTGGGGCTCGATGCCTGTTCTCTATGTGCTGATCATACTGGCGAGCATCATCACGCCAAGCTTTTGGAACTTGCTGGCCATCCTCCTCCTCTTTGCCTGGATGTGGCCGATCGGACTGGTCCGCGCGGAATTTCTGCGCGCGCGAAATCTGGAATATGTCCGCGCGGCCAAGGCGCTGGGCGTGAAGGATGCCGCCATCATGGTGCGCCACCTCTTGCCAAATGCCATGGTTTCAACTCTAACCTTTCTGCCTTTCACGCTGGCCGGTTCCGTGACAACCCTGACTAGCCTTGATTTTCTGGGCTTGGGTTTGCCTGCGGGATCGCCGTCTTTGGGTGACCTGTTGCTGCAGGGAAAGAATAATTTGCAGGCGCCATGGCTCGGAATCAGCGGTTTCATCGTCACCGGCCTCATGCTCGTTCTCCTCATCTTCATCGGCGAAGCGGTTCGTGATGCGTTCGATCCGCGGAAGACGTTTGCCAAATGAATGATCCGGGCATGACCGATCCCCTCCTCGAAGTCCGCGGCCTTCAGGTTTCGTTCGGCCGCGGCGCCAACGAGGTCAAGGCCGTGCGCGGCATCTCCTTCGAGATCGTCAAGGGCGAGACCGTGGCCGTGGTCGGCGAGAGCGGCTCGGGCAAGTCGGTGACGGCGCTGGCGATCATGCAGCTCCTGCCCTACCCGCTCGCCCATCATCCCGGCGGCAGCATCCGCTTCCGCGGCCAGGAACTGGTCGGCGCCAGCGAAGATGCCATGCGCAAGATCCGCGGCAACGACATCGCCATGGTGTTCCAGGAGCCGATGACCTCGCTCAATCCGCTCCACACCATCGAGAAGCAGGTCAACGAGGTGCTGATCCTGCACAAGGGCATGAACCGCGGCGAAGCGCGGGCGCGCACCCTGGAGCTGCTGAAGCTGGTGGGCATCGCCGATGCGGAAAAGCGCCTGTCGGCCTATCCCCACGAACTGTCGGGCGGGCAGCGGCAGCGGGTGATGATCGCCATGGCGCTGGCCAACGATCCCGACCTGCTGATCGCCGACGAGCCGACGACGGCGCTGGACGTCACCATCCAGGCGCAGATCCTGAAATTGCTGCGGGAGCTGCAGGCCAAGCTGGGCATGGCGGTGCTGCTGATCAGCCACGACCTCAACATCGTGCGCAAGCAGGCCCAGCGCGTCTGCGTGATGACCGATGGCAAGATCGTCGAGCAAGGCCCTGTAGCCGAGGTGTTCAGCCGGCCGCAGCATGAATATACCCGCAAGCTGCTAGCCGCCGAGCCCAAGGGCCGGCCCGCGGCTGCGGCGGCCGATGCGCCAATGGTCATGACCGGTGACGACGTCAAAGTCTGGTTCCCGATCAAGGCCGGCGTGCTGCGCCACACCGTCGATCACGTGAAGGCGGTGGACGGCGTCTCGATCAATGTGCGCGAGGGACATACGGTCGGCGTCGTCGGCGAGAGCGGCTCGGGCAAGACGACGCTGGGGCTGGCGCTGCTGCGCCTCATCGAAAGCAAGGGCGCCATCGCCTTCGACGGCAAGCCGATCGACAGGCTGCGCTCGGGCGAGATGCGGCCGCTGCGGCGGCAGATGCAGATCGTGTTCCAGGATCCCTATGGCTCCCTTTCGCCGCGGCTGTCCGTGGGACAAATCGTCGCCGAAGGACTGAAGGTGCATAATCTCGGCGGCACCGAGGAGGAACGGGAAGACCTGATCGTCGGCGCGCTGAAGGAAGTCGGACTCGACCCGGAGACCCGCGACCGCTATCCCCATGAATTCTCCGGCGGCCAGCGGCAGCGCATCGCCATCGCTCGGGCCATGATCCTGAAGCCTCGCTTCGTGGTGCTGGACGAGCCCACCTCGGCGTTGGATATGTCGGTGCAGGCGCAGATCGTCGATCTCCTGCGCGATCTCCAGGTGAAGAATCGCCTCGCCTACATGTTCATCAGCCACGATCTACGCGTGGTGCGGGCGCTAGCCGACGAGGTCATTGTGCTGCAAGGCGGCAAGGTTATGGAGCATGGATCGGCCGAACAGATCTTCAACCGGCCGCAACACGCCTATACCCAGGCGCTGATGGCCGCCGCCTTCAATCTGGAAGCGGTCGAGACCGGCGTGGTCAAGACCTAGAGATCGACGCGCGCCGTGATCGTCCTCTATAACTGCCCGGGCATGATGTCGGAGGACGCGCCACAATGGCGTGCGCTGCTGACGCGGCTGGTGCCTGATATCGATTTCCGCGTCTGGCCCGATATCGGCCGTCCGGAGGAGATCGAGTTCATCCTCGCCTGGAAACACAAGCCGGGCGATCTCAAGCGCTATCCCAACGCCAAGGCGATCTTCTGGCTCGGCGCCGGCGTCGATCACCTGGTGAAGGACCCCGATTTGCCGCAGCAGATTCCGATCGTGCGGCTGGTGGATGACGGCCTGACCCGCAGCATGACCGAGTATGTGGTGCAGCATGTCCTGCATTATCACCGCCGCCAGGATGAGTTCGATGCGCTGCAGCGGCAGCGGGAGTGGAACCAGCTGGTCTATCCCCTGGCGCGTCATCGCAAGGTCGGGCTGCTGGGCCTGGGCGTGCTGGGCAGCGATGCGGCCGAGAAGCTGCTGATCTTCGGCTTCGATGTGGCGTCCTGGACCCGCTCGCCGAAATCGCTATCAGGCGTGCAGAGCTTCCATGGCGAGAGCGGCTTCCTGCCCTTCCTGAAGCGGACGGAGATCCTGGTCTGCATCCTGCCGCTGACGCCGGAAACCACCGGCATCATCGATGCGCGCGCGTTGGCGGCACTGCCCAAGGGCGCGTTCGTCATCAATGCCGCCCGCGGCGGCCATGTGGTCGATGCCGACCTGATCGCGGCCCTGGACTCCGGTCACATCGCCGGCGCCACGCTCGACGTCTTCCATGAAGAGCCGCTGCCGGCGGATCATCCCTACTGGGTGCATCCGAAGGTGCGGGTGACGCCCCACGTGGCCGGGCAGACCTTCGCCGAAACCGCCGCCGCCGGAATCCTCGAGGGGATGCAGTCGATTTCAGCGGGAAAGCCGCCGAAGAATCTTGTGGATCTGGCGAAGGGCTATTGAGCACCCGGCCGCGGCTGATAAGTCCATAGCGACGCCGGCGGGAAATTGCCGAAGGTGATGCCAAGACGGCGGCCTTCCAGGCCATGCCGACGCGCCGGCAGGGGTGAGAATAGCGAATAGGTGTATTGCAGATAGCGTCCGCCGGCGCCGAGCGCGCTGAGGAACGCGCCGGTCAGCTGCCGCTGCGCCGCCGAGGTCAGCACGGTCATGGGGATGCCCGAGATCACCGTGTCCACGGCGCCGCGCCAGGACCGCGGCAGCAGATCCGCCAGACGCCCGGCATCGTCGCTGATCACCCGCACATCCGGGAACCGGCGCCGCAGGTAATCCGCCAGCTGCTCATCGATCTCGACCACCAGCAGCCGGTCCGGCGGCAAGCCCGCATCCAGCAGCGCCTGGGTGATGGCGCCGGTGCCGCCGCCGATCTCCACGACACGGGCACGAGCGATATCCGGGATGTGGCGCGCGACCAGCCGGCCGAGCGAGGCCGATGACGGCATGGGCGAAGCGAGTTGCAGGGGATGGGCCAGAGCGCGGCGGAAGAACAGCCAGCGGCCACTGGCTTCGCGTCTTGCCGCCAGGAGCTCTTGCCACACATTTGTCATCGGCTCTTCCCCTTCGCTGCCGCGCCGGATGCCGCTTTCTCGGCAATCAGGGCGTAGACGGCCCTGAGGCCCATCGCTTCGCCGCCCTTCGGCCGGCCGGGGCGATTCGCCAGGTTCCAGGCCATGAGATCGATATGGACCCAGGGAATGCCGGGTTCAACGAATTCCTGCAGGAACAGGGCGGCCGTGATCGCGCCGCCATAGCCGCCCTCGGAGATGTTGTTGATGTCGGCGACCGGGCTGTCGAGCTGGCTGCGGTAGCCTTTGTGCAGGGGCATCCGCCAGAGCGGATCGTCTTGCGCCAGGCCGTGCCGCAGCAGCGCGTCGGCCGTCGCATCGTCATTGCTGAACATCGCCGGCAGGTCGGTGCCCAACGCAACCCGCGCCGCACCCGTCAGGGTCGCGAAATCGATCATCAGGGCAGGCTTCTCCGTCGAGGCTTCGGCCAGCGCATCGCTCAGGATCAACCGGCCTTCGGCATCGGTGTTCCCCACTTCGACGGTGAGGCCCTTGCGCGTCTGCAGCACATCCAGCGGCCGGAACGCATTGCCGGAGACGCTGTTCTCCACCGCCGGCACCAGCACCCGCAGGCGCAGCGGCAGACGCGCCGCCATGATCATCTGCGCCAGCGCCAGCACATGGGCGCCGCCGCCCATGTCTTTCTTCATCAGCAGCATGCCGTTGGCAGGCTTCAGATCGAGGCCGCCGCTGTCGAAGCAGACGCCCTTGCCGATCAGCGCGATCAGCGGGCCGCTGCTGCCCCAGGCGATGTCGATCAGCCGCGGCGGCCGGCTGCTGGCGCGGCCGACGGCATGAACCGACGGATAGTTCTGCCGCAGCAATTGATCGCCGACGATGGTGCTGAACTTGGCACCGCCGGCACGGGCGACCGTCTTGGCCGCATCCGCCAGCTCCTCCGGCCCCATATCGCCGGCCGGCGTGTTGATGAGATCGCGCACCAGGAATATTCCGTCGGCGGCGCGGGCCACGGCGTCGCGGTCGGCCGCTTTCGGCCAGACCAGATGCGGGCGCTTGCGGGTCGATTTCTTGTAGCGGGTGAAGCTGTAGCCGGCGAGCGCCCAGCCCAGGGCCGCGCGCGTCGCGGCATCGGGCGAGAGTTCGGCATCGATGCGATAGACGCCTTCCGGCAACGCCTGGCGCAGCGCGGCATAGGACCAGATATCGCGCTCGCCCTCGATCCCCAGGAGAACAACGCTGGGCTTGCCGCTCTTGTCCGGCAGCCAGATCACCGATCCCGGCTTGCCGCGGAAATCGCCGAGCGCCAGCCATTTCTTTGCGGCCGCGCCGATCCGCGCCGGATTCTTCGTCAGGAATCGCGGCAAATCCTTCGCGGTCACGGGGTACACGCGGACGGCCGCCGGGCCGCCGCGATCGACGAAATGAACACGCACGCTCCCGCGCACTCCCCTTTTTGCCGCCGGCCGCGTCCCGGTCGGCGCACGCGCCGGAAATTCTAGCGGCCGATGATCCGTGTTTCCCCTTGTTGGCAGCATGACCGGAAAATGACAGAAAGCAAAGTGCAAAGCGGGAGGCGGCGTAGCCACCCTGCCACGGTCTCTGCTAGCTTGGTTGACTCGGCGCATCGCAGAAATTTCGAACAGGGAACATCATGAGCGAGTCGACGCTCTATATCGGAAACAAGAACTACTCTTCCTGGTCGTTGCGGCCATGGTTGGCTTTGAAACAGGCCGGCGCCGCATTCAAGGAAGTGCTGATACCGCTGGATCGGCCGGAGACGATGGATCTGCTGCAACGCCATACGCCCGCGCGCCGGGTGCCGACTTTGACGAACAGCGAATTCACCTTGTGGGAATCGCTGTCGATCTGCGAATACGCCGCGGAATTATTTCCGGTGGCCCGGCTATGGCCGCAGGATCGGGATCTCCGCGCGGTGGCGCGCTCGGTGGCCAATGAAATGCATGCGGGTTTCGCCACCCTGCGCACCTGGCTGCCTATGGATATCCGCAGCCGCCTCAAGATCCCGGGCCGCACCGAGAAGGCCGCCGATGACATCGCGCGCGTGACCCAGATCTGGCGCGACTGCCGGGAAAAATATGGCGTGCCAGGCGCCAACGGGCCGGGACCGTTCCTGTTCGGCGGCTTCACCATCGCCGATGCGATGTTCGCGCCGGTCACTACGCGTTTCATCACCTATGGCGTGCCGCTGGATGCTGTCTGCGCCGGCTATGTCGAGGCCGTCACCGCCCTGCCGGCCATGCAATCATGGATTGCCGCCGCCAAGGCCGAGCCCTGGACGATCGTCTACGATGTCAACAAGTGACATCGGCGGCATCGCGGCGGATGGGGATGCGGCGCGCCACGCAAACCGCCGTGCCGCCGGCATTCGGCAACTGATCTGGCCGACGCTGCTTTGGCTGGCGATGGCCGTGCCGGCGCTTCTGGCGCGGCCGCCGCTGGTCTCCGTGGAGTCGCCGATGCACGCGGCGCTGTGGTGGCTCTGGCAGAATCAGGAGAGCGTCTCCTATCTGCCGGCGGCGCGTGGGGAACTGCCGCCGCTGTTCACGACCCTGGTGCTGACGGCCTGGCGCTTGTTCGGCGTCGAGGATTTCTGGGCCCGCCTGCTGCCGGGACTGTTTCTGCTCGCGGCCATCTGGATGACGCGGCCGCTGGCGCGGCTGATCTGGGGCGATGACGGGGATGTTCCCCGATATGCGCCGTTCATTCTCGCCGGCAGCGGCGGCATCGCGGCCTATGCCGTCATGACGCTGCCCGAGCTTTGTTTCCTACCGTTCCATGTGCTGGCGCTCTGCGGCCTGGCGCAGGCCTGGCGCGAGGGGAAGCGGCGCGGCTGGATCGCCGCCGGCGGCGCCACCGGGCTGGGCATTGCGGCAGCCGGCCCGGTCGCGCTGGTGACGCTATTGCCGATCGCCGTTCTTTTGCCCTGGATCGCGCCGAGCCCGTGGACGGCGCAGCGGGTCCGGTGGTTTGCCGGCTGCGCCCTGGCGCTGGCGATCGCCGCTGGCATCGTCGCCGTCATCTACGCTGTTGGCGGCGGCGATAGCGGTTTTCGCAATAGCTGGCTGTGGCGTCTTCCGGCCTATACGCCGATCGATCGGGTCGGCGTGACGCGGCCGTTCTACTGGTACGCAATCGTCCTGCCGCTGGCGTTCTATCCCTGGCTCTGGTGGCGCGTGCTGTGGCGCGCGGCCCGGCGGGGGCGAGCCCTGTTCATTCATCCTGCGGGCCGCTTTTGCCTGCTCGCCGCCGCCAGCGGCGCCGTCGTGGGAATCGCCAGCGGCTCGCCATCCTATGGCGTCCTGCCCGTGCTGCCGCCGCTGGCCGTGCTCGCGGCGCGGATTTTGGCAAGCCATGCCGGCCGGGCGAAGGATTTCCACGCCGCCATTCCCGGTCTGACGGCGTTGTTCGTCTGCCTGTTCTTTTTCCTGCTGAACATCGTGCCGGTGGCGCATCTCAATGCGCTCTGGCAGGACCTCTTTGCCGAGGACCTGCCGCTCTGGCTCGGCGGCATCAGCCTGGGATCGGGCATGTTGCTGTTGCTCGGCAGCTATGTCCTGACCTTGCTGACCCTGCAAAGCCTGCAGGCCCGGCTGTTGCAGGTGGCGTTGCTGCCGGTGCTGCTGTCGGCGGCGGTCAATCTGGAATTCAGCACTACCCTGCACAGCTATTTCGATCTGGAGCCCATTGCCGGTCAGATTCGCCGGTTGGAAGAGCGGGGCGTGCCGGTGGCGATAGCCGGCGGCTATGACGGCGCGTTCGATTTCGCCGGCCGTCTGCCGCGGCCGCCCGCGGTGCTGACGGATCAGGCCGCGGCGTTCGCCTGGGCCAAGGCAAATCCCCAGGGGGTGGTCATTTCATTCTTCCAAGGCGGCATTCTGCGGCTGCCGAAGCGGCCGCTGTTCCTGGGCAACGCGGATGAATATCGCGTCGCCGTATGGCCCGCGGAAACGGTCGTCGAAACGAGAGGCGAGGTGTTGGCGCCGCGCTTTTAGCCTGCGGCCGGCTCTACCAGGTCCGCACCGGCCCGACATCCACATGGACAAAATCGGGCTTCGGATAATAGCCGACGCCGCCGCGCCGGAGCGAAAGGGCCGCCTTGCGCAATTGCCGGAGATCCCGGTCCGGCAGCCGGATATCGATGGCCATGCCGCGCAGATGGAAGCTCTTGCGCGCTACGCCGTGGCTCTCTGCGGCGAGTTGGGCATTCGTCGCCGGCGAGCGATAGCCCGAAATCACCTCGAACGGCGCCTTGCTGCGCATCTTCAGCTTGAGATCGTAGAGCAGATCCACCAGCCGCGGATCGATGGGATGCACGTCGCCGGTGCGGAAATCCCGCAGGTTCTGATCGATCTCCGCGAGAGCTTCCGGGATGTAGTGCCCGTTGGCCCAGTAGGTGGATTTCAGATTCTCACCGGTGTGCAGATTGGCGAGACTGATCGACCGCTTGCCCCCGGTGATTGTCGCCGCCATGGACGTCGACGGCAGGAAAAGGCAAAGCGCCCCCAGCCCCAACCGCAACGCCGCACGCCGATCAATGGTCGATTTATCGACCGTCCGCTGATTCATGGCCCCTCCTGAATCCGCGGGCACTTGCGAAAAACGCTCGCTTGGCCCCCTGACAAAATCTCGCCGCAATTCCAAACATGAAAGCGCGGCAACCTTAACGGATAGTAAACGCTATCGAGAATTTCGCGCCTGAAACGGCGCTGGCGTTATGTTTACGATGGTTAACGAGTTGCAGACCTAAAGACCGGGGAGAGGACCGTCAAGGAAAAATCCCGAGACCATTGCCCTGTGGACAATTATTGCCACAAACGAAAATGGGGCGCCGTCGCGCCCCATTTCCCACAAACGATGAACTGCCGGATTTAGGCGGCCATCGATTGAGACTTTTGCGACCAGTTGCCGTTGACGAACATGTTGCCGAGCGCGTCGAGCACCAGTTCGGGGCTGAAGGTCGTGGGAATGCCCAGATATTTGCAGGCCGCGATCACCTGATCGACGACAAAGCGCGGCTGATAGCAGGCGAGCTGGAAGCCGTTGTTGGTCTGCAGCTCTTCGATGACGATCGACGGCACGTCATCGGGCAGCTCCACGCCGCGCTGCTGCGCGATCAGGCGGAAGATGCGGCGATATTCTTCGCGAGTCGGCGCCTTGATCTCCAGCTTGTAGGGAATACGGCGGAGGAAGGCGGGATCCATCAGATCCGACGGCTCGAGGTTGGTCGAGAAGATGACGATCTCGTCGAACGGAATCATGAAGGTCTTGCCGGTATGCAGCTTCATGAAGTCGACGCGGCTTTCCAGCGGCACGATCCAGCGGTTGAGCAGCTGCGCCGGGCTGACAAGCTGACGGCCGAAGTCGTCGATCAGGAAGGTGCCGCCCAGCGCCTTGATATGCAGCGGCGCTTCATAGTACTTGGCGACGGGATCGTAGCGCAGATCCAGCATTTCCAGCGTCAATTCGCCGCCGGTGATCACCACCGGCCGCTTGCAGGCGACGTAGCGGCGATCGAGCGATTCC
Source organism: uncultured Alphaproteobacteria bacterium (assembly GCA_963816235.1). Lineage (GTDB taxonomy): Bacteria > Pseudomonadota > Alphaproteobacteria > Dongiales > Dongiaceae > DATKFM01. The sequence goes on from CAWFKD010000001.1 coordinate 925,218, forward strand.
TTGCGGATCGAGTTGGACTCGTCTTCCTGCGAATTGGTCTGCACCGGCTTATGCAGCGCGGGATCGAACACCTTGATGATCTGGCCGTCCACTTCGATGGCCTGCGGCACATAGATGATGTCGCCGTAGATGGCGCTGACGCGCTCGGCGATCGAGGTCTTGCCGTTGCCCGGAGGCCCGTAGAGCAGAACGGCGCGGCCGGAGTTCACGGCCGGACCGATCCGGCGCAGGAACGTGTCGTTGACGATGAGATCGCTGAATTTCTGCGACAGCGTATCGCGATCGATACGCTCGTTGGTGATCTTCTGACCCTGCACGCGGTCCTGGAACTCGGCCAGGGGAATCGGCGCCACGCCGGAATAGCTGCACTGCTCCAGCGCCTCCACGGCCCAGCGGCGGCCCGTGTCGGTCAGGCCGTAGCGCAGCTCCATGACGGCCTTGCCGGCATTTCCAAGCGCTTCGACGAGCTTGCGGGCGGTCGCCATTTGAATCAGTTCGCGGATCACATGGCCAGAAAGCCCGAGATCTTCGGCCATGTCCGACGCCAGCTCGCGGCTGCCGACATACATGTCCTTGATCATCAGCTTCATGAGTTCGACGCCATCGATGCCCGTGCCGTCGATCGTGCGCGGTGCTTCCGGCGCATCGTGCAGGACGGCTTCCAGCGTTTCATGGCTAACGGACCGCATGGCAACGAGGATGTCGCCCAGGCGCCCGCCGGCGCGCGATTGGTACTCAACGGCGCGCTGCACGTCCTTTTGCGATACAAGGCCACGCGCGATCAGAATGTCACCTAGCCGCACCTTCGTTACTCCTCGTCAACGGGTTAACGATGCCGCCTGAATTTCAGCAGCTTTGCGAGGAGCATGCGCGCGAGGCGCTTAAAGTCGGGTTAATTATTGCTTTCGGAATCGCCGTATTTTGTGCTGAAGGCGAGGGAATCGTAATGATTCATTGAGGATCGCGCCGGGAAATGGTTAACGCCGCAGCGGCCGCCATTCATCACGGCAGGGCGTTGCGGATCATGTATTCGGCGATCTCCTTCGGCTTGAGCTTGGCCGAAGCCTGCAGATCCGGTTCGCCGGCCAGGGCGCGCTGGACCAGCTTGGCCGAGGCGACATTCTGCACCTTGATGCGGAACAGGCCGCGGGCGCCGCGGATCTTCGGGTAGTAGTTGGGATCGATTTCCTTTTCCTTGGCGGCGAGACGGGCGATCAGATCAGCCTCTTCCTCATCGCCGGCGGCTTGCTTCTTGACCAGCACCCAATCGCCGACACCGGCATAGGTTTCCGCATTCATCGCCTCGATGGCCGCTTCGGCCGTATCCTCGCCGACGCCGATCTTGAAGATGTTCTTGCTCAGGCCGACATCGCCGGCCCATTCCTGGACGGTCTTGCTGCTGGCCACGAATATCGTCGGCATTTGCTTTCCCCCGGGGGTTGTAATCGGCGCGGAGCTGTCACGGCTCAGCCCGCCCACGCACACTGTAATATAAGCCCGAGGGCCGCAGCACGCGCAAGGCCGGGCCGACCCGTTGCCGCGGTCCAAGGCGCGGCAGGCCCGGCTACTTATGACGCTCTAATGCAAACGGCGCTTTATCCGTCTCGATTCCATATGCCTCCATCGCGTCTTCTATAGCAGTTCGCCGCCGGGTTGATGCATATCAACGCATCAAGACGGACAGACGAGCATAAGCCAAAGAGTACAACCAGGAGTTTATCCATGCTCGACGTCGTGATGCTTGTTCTGGGTGTGGGCGGTTTTGCCCTGCTGTTTGGCTATGTCGCGCTCTGCGAGCGTTTGTGAGGCAGCCATGATTCTCGATTACGTCCTCGGCGGCGTCAGCGCCGCCTTGCTGTTCGCCTATATGGTGTACGCGCTCATTCGTCCCGAGCGGTTCTAGGAGTCGGCCATGACCTGGAGTGGATGGATTCAGATTGTGTTGTTCGGCGCGATCGTTGTCGCGCTGACGAAGCCGTTCGGCGGCTTCATGACCCGCGTCTTTGCCGGCGAGCGTACCTGGCTGACGCCAGTGCTGCGGCCGGTCGAAAGGGTCTTTTACCGACTTGCCGGAATCAATGAACAGGAGGACCAGCATTGGACCGCCTATGCGATATCCATGCTGATGTTCAACTGCGCAGGTTTTCTGCTGCTCTATTTGCTGCAGCGCGTGCAGGGCATTTTGCCCGTGCCATCGCTGAATCCACAGGGCCTCGCCGGCATTTCGCCGGACTCGGCTTTCAATACGGCCGTCAGCTTTACCACCAACACCAACTGGCAGTCCTACGTACCCGAAGTCACCATGAGCTATCTCACGCAGATGCTCGGACTGACCGTGCAAAACTTCGTCTCAGCCGCCACCGGCATTGCGCTTGCTGTCGCATTGATTCGCGGTTTCTCCCGCCGCTCCGCCAAGGGCATCGGCAACTTTTGGGCCGATCTCACCCGCTGCACGCTCTACATCCTGCTGCCAATCTGCTTTGTCGCGGCGCTGTTCCTGGTCTGGCAGGGGATGCCGCAGAATTTCAACGCCTATGTGACTGCGACCACGGTCGAGGGCGCTCAACAGACGATCGCCCAGGGGCCGGTCGCATCGCAGATCGCCATGAAGATGTTCGGCACCAATGGCGGCGGCTTTTTCAACGCCAATGCCGCGCACCCTTACGAAAATCCGACGGCGCTCAGTAATCTCGTGCAAATGCTGCTGATCTTCCTCGCCGGCGCCGGCCTGACCAACGTGTTCGGCCGCATGGTTGGCGACCAGCGCCAGGGCTGGGCGGTGTTTGCAGCCATGGGCCTGATGGTGGTTATCGGAGTGACTGTCGCCTATTGGGCCGAAGCCGGCGGCAACCCAGCCTTCGCGGCTTTCGGTGTCGACAGTGCGTCGAGCACCTTGCAGGCGGGCGGCAACATGGAGGGCAAGGAAGTCCGCTTCGGCATCGCCAATTCCGCCTTGTTTGCCACCGTCACCACCGACGCGTCCTGCGGCGCGGTCAACAGCATGCATGACAGCTTCATGCCGCTGGGCGGCATGGTGCCGCTGGTCAACATCCTGCTCGGCGAAGTCATCATCGGCGGCGTCGGCGCGGGGCTCTACGGGATGCTGCTGATGGCCATCATCGCCGTGTTCATCGCCGGGCTGATGGTCGGCCGTACCCCAGAATATGTCGGCAAGAAGATCGAAGCGCGCGAGGTCAAGATGACGATGCTGGCCATCCTTGTGTTGGCGCTGTCGATTCTCGGCTTCACGGCGATCGCGACCGTCGCACCGGCCGGCTTGGCCGGTCCGCTGAACGCGGGCCCGCACGGCTTCAGCGAGATCCTCTATGCCTACACCTCAGGTACGGGCAACAACGGCAGTGCTTTTGCTGGCATATCCGCCAACACGCTGTTTTACAATACGACCATCGGCTTTGCGATGCTCATCGGCCGGTTTGCCATGATCGTCCCGATGCTGGCGGTTGCCGGATCGCTTGCCGCCAAGAAATCTGTGCCGCCCTCCGCAGGGACATTCCCGACCCATGGCGGGCTCTTCGTCGGCCTGCTCATCGGCGTTGTCCTGATCGTCGGCGGCCTCACTTATTTCCCCGCCATCGCCCTCGGACCGATTGTCGAACACGCGGCGATGCTGTCCGGAACACTCTTCTAACAGGTGATCGCAACATGACGACCAAAGCCAAGAGAATACCCTTGCTGGACCCTTCCATTGCGGTTCCGGCAATCGCCGACGCGTTTCGCAAGCTGGATCCGCGAACCCTGATTCGCAATCCCGTGATGTTCGCGGTCGAGGTGGTCGCGGCGGTGTCTACCCTGCTGTTCATTCGCGATCTCCTCGGCGATTCCGGCCAGGCGGCTTTCACCGGTCAGATCACCGCCTGGCTATGGTTCACGGTGCTGTTCGCGAATTTTGCCGAAGCTGTAGCCGAAGGCCGCGGCAAGGCCCAGGCCGCGACCTTGCGCAAGATGCGCACCGATACCCTGGCCAAGGTGCTGATCCTGCCGGACCTGGAGCCGAAGCTGCATGAGCTGGTGCCTGCCAGCGATCTGCAGGCGGGACAGATCGTCTATGTGGCGGCCGGCGACTTGATACCTGCCGACGGTGAGATCATCGAAGGCGTCGCCACGGTCAACGAGTCTGCAATCACCGGCGAATCCGCGCCTGTGATCCGCGAGAGCGGCGGCGACCGGTCGGCGGTGACCGGCGGCACGACCGTACTGTCGGATTGGATCAAGGTGCGCATTACGGCAATTCCGGGCTCGAGCTTCCTCGACCGAATGATCGCCCTTGTCGAGGGCGCCAAGCGCCAGAAGACACCGAACGAAATCGCGCTCAACATCCTGCTGGCGGGCATGACGATCATCTTCCTGTTCGCTGTCGTGACGATTCCCAGCTTTGTGGCCTATGCGGGCGGTTCGATTTCCGGCGTCGTGCTTATCGCCTTGTTCGTGACGCTGATCCCGACGACCATCGGCGCGCTGTTGTCGGCCATCGGCATCGCCGGCATGGACCGCCTCGTCCGCTTCAATGTGATGGCCATGTCGGGCCGCGCGGTCGAGGCTGCCGGCGACGTGGATACGCTGCTGCTGGACAAGACCGGCACCATTACCCTGGGCAACCGGCAGGCGGCCGAGTTCATCCCGCTTCCCGGAGTCGAGGAACGCGAACTCGTCGATGCGGCGCAACTCTCCAGTCTCAGCGACGATACGCCGGAGGGGCGCTCGGTTGTTGTGCTCGCCAAGGAGAAATACGGCCTGCGCGGTCGCGACATGGCGGTGCTGCACGCGACATTCGTTCCTTTCACGGCGCAGACCCGGATGAGCGGCGTCGATCTGGCCGGCAGCTCGATCCGCAAGGGCGCCGTCGAGGCCATCGTTGAGCATGTTTCCGGCCGGACCGGGCCACAGCCCGTTCCCAAGGAACTGGCCGCCATTTCCGATCGAATCGCCAAGACCGGTGGCACGCCGCTGGCCGTCGCCAAGGATCGCCGGATACTCGGTGTCATTCACCTCAAGGATATCGTGAAGGGTGGCATCCGCGAGCGCTTTGCCGAGTTGCGGCGGATGGGCATGCGTACGGTCATGATCACCGGCGACAACCCCCTCACAGCGGCGGCTATCGCCGCGGAGGCTGGTGTCGACGACTTCCTGGCGCAGGCTACGCCGGAGGCTAAGCTCAAGCTGATCCGGGAGGAGCAGGCCAAGGGCAAGCTGGTGGCCATGTGCGGCGACGGCACCAACGACGCGCCCGCTCTTGCCCAGGCCGATGTGGGTGTTGCCATGCATACCGGTACCCAGGCGGCGCGCGAAGCCGGCAATATGGTGGATCTGGACAGCGATCCCACCAAGCTGATCGAGGTGGTGGCCATCGGCAAGCAGCTGCTGATCACCCGCGGCTCCCTGACGACGTTCTCCATCGCCAATGACGTGGCGAAGTATTTCGCCATCATTCCCGCGATGTTTGCCGCCTTCTATCCGCAGCTCGGCATTCTCAACGTCATGGGGCTTTCAACGCCGGAGAGCGCGATCCTGTCTGCGATCATCTTCAACGCCCTTATCATCATCGCGTTGATCCCGTTGGCGCTGAAGGGCGTGAAGTACCGGCCCGTCGGCGCCGCCAGCATCCTGCGCCGGAACCTGCTGGTTTACGGTGTCGGTGGAATCATCATTCCGTTCGTCGGCATCAAGGCCGTCGATCTCGTCATCTCGGGCCTCGGCCTCGCCTAAGGAGATTTGTCATGTTGCGACATCTGCGTCCTGCACTGGTCATGATCATTGCGCTTACGATCCTGACTGGACTCATTTACCCCCTGGCGGTCACCGGCGTTGCACAGGTGGCTTTTCCGCGTCAGGCCAACGGCAGCCTGATCGAGCGCAACGGCACGGTCATCGGCTCCGAATTGATCGCCCAGGGCTTTGCCGGCGACCAATACTTCCATCCGCGGCCGTCGGCTGCGGGCAATGGCTATGACGCCGGCGCCTCAAGCGGATCGAACCTCGGCCCCACGAGCCAGAAGCTCATCGACCGGGTGAAGGGCGATGCGGAGTTGCTGAAGTCGCAGAACAGCGCGCCGATCCCCGTCGATCTCGTGACCACCTCCGGCAGCGGCCTGGATCCCCATATCACACCGGCGGCGGCGGAGTTCCAGGTGCCGCGTGTGGCCAAGGCGCGCGGCGTGCCTGAGGACAAGGTGCGGGAGCTGGTGACTCAGTTCACCGAGGATCGCACGCTCGGCATCATCGGCGAACCCCATGTCAATGTCCTGCTCCTGAACCTGGCGCTCGATCAGGCTGGCAGCTGATAGCCAGCCTGGAGGAAGTCGGTTAGATTCCCCGGATGGCAAGATCGGACCCCGGAAACACGGACTTAAGACCATCGCCGGACGCCCTTCTGGCAGCGGCCAACCGGGCGGAACGGGGCAAGCTCAGGATCTTTCTCGGGGCGGCGCCCGGCGTCGGCAAGACCTATGAAATGCTCCAGTCCGCCCGCCGCCGCAAGGCGGAGGGCGTCGATGTCGTCATCGGTGTCGTCGAGACCCACGGCCGCAAGGAGACCGAGGCGCTGGTCGAAGGCCTGGAAGCCGTCCCGCGGCAGCGCATCGCCTATGAAGGCCGCGAGCTCACGGAGATGGATATCGACGCCATCCTGGCGCGCCGGCCGGCGCTGGTCCTCGTCGACGAGCTGGCGCACAGCAATGCGCCGGGCTCGCGGCACCCGAAGCGCTATCTGGATGTCGAGGAACTGCTGGCCGCCGGCATCGATGTCTACACCACCGTCAATATCCAGCACCTCGAGAGCCTGAACGACATCGTCGCCCAGATCACACGGGTGCGGGTGCGCGAGACCGTGCCCGACCGGATCGTCAACGCTGCGGAAGTCGAAGTCATCGACCTGACGCCCGATGACCTGATCCAGCGGCTGCGCGAGGGCAAGGTCTACGTCCCCGATCAGGCGGAGCGCGCGCTCAAGCACTACTTCTCTCCCGGAAATCTCACCGCCCTGCGGGAACTTGCCTTGCGCCGCGCCGCCGAGCGCGTCGACGAGCAGATGCTGGATTACATGCAGGAGCATGCCATCGCTGGCCCCTGGGCGGCCGGCGAGCGCCTGCTGGTCTGCGTCAGTGAGCAGCCGAGTGCGCTGCAGCTCGTGCGCTATGCCAAGCGCGTCGCCGACCGTCTTCGCGGGCCGTGGACCGCGCTCTATGTCGAGACAGCGCGGCATCAGCGTCTAAGCGAGGCGGAACGGGATCGCGTCGCCGAAGCGCTGCGGCTGGCCGAGAAGCTCGGCGCCGATACCATCACTTTGCCGGGCCAGCGCATCGCCGACGATGTGCTGGCCTATGCCCGGGAGAACAACGCAACCCAGATCATCATCGGCAAATCGACACGATCGCGCTGGTTCGAGATGCTGCACGGCTCGGTCGTGCATGAACTGCTCAGCAAGGCGGGCAACATCAGCGTCCATGTAATTCCCGGTGCCGGCGAACTGTCCCACCGCGATCATGCAAAGCCAGCACGGGTCGGCAACTCCATCGATCCCCTTCCCTATGTCGCGAGCACCGGCCTTGTCGCAATAGCGCTCGGCATTGCCCTGCTCATCGACCGATTCGTCGATCTCGAGAACATCTCGCTCGTTTTCCTGGCGGCCGTTCTGGCCAGCGCAGTACGATTCGGCGTGGGGCCATCAGTCTACGCCTCGCTCGTGAGCGTGCTTTGCTACAACTTCTTCTTTCTCCCGCCGCTCTATACCTTCACGATCGCCGATCCGGCGAATGTCATTGCCCTGTTTTTCTTTCTGATCGTCGCCGTGCTCACCAGCAGCCTGACGGCTCGGATGCGCACCCAGGCGATGATCGCGAAGAAGCAGGCCAGAGTCAGCGCCGAGCTCAACAGCTTCAGCAAGAAGCTGGCGGGAATCGCCAATCTGGATGACCTGCTATGGGCCACGGCCCATCAGATCGCTTCGATGCTTTCAGTCGAAGTCGTAATCCTTATCCCCGAGGGCGAGCGGATCGCGGTGCGCGCCGGCTTCCCGCCGGAGGATCGGCTCGACGATGCGGATCTGGCTGCGGCACGCTGGAGCTGGGATCACAATCAGCCGGCCGGGCGCGGCGCGGATACGCTGCCGGGTGCGAAGCGCCTGTTCCTGCCCCTGCGGACGGGGCGGAGTGCCGTCGGCGTGCTCGGCATCAACCGCGGAACACCGGGACCGCTGTTTGCGCCTGACGAGCGGCGGTTGCTCGATGCCCTGGCCGACCAGGCGGCTGTCGCGATTGAGCGCACACAGCTGGCGGAAAGTATCGATGCAGCACGCCTGCAAGCGGAAACGGAGCGGCTGCGCGCCTCCCTCCTGACCTCGATCTCTCACGATCTGCGCACGCCCCTGGCCTCGATCATCGGCACCATCACCAGCCTGCGCAGCTTCGGCAAGCTGTATGACGAGACGACGCGCGAAGAGATGTTGGCGACGGCGCAGGATGAGGGCGAACGGCTCAATCGCTTCGTCGCCAATCTCCTGGACATGACGCGGCTTGATTCCGGCAAGATCGAGCCGAAGCGCGAGATGATCGACCTCAGCGACATCGTCGGCGCCGCATTGCAGCGCGCCGGCAAGATTCTCGCAGGTCACCGCGTAACCGTGACTCTGCCGCCGGATCTGCCGATGCTTTCGATCGACTTTCTGCTGCTGGAGCAGGTGCTATTCAATCTCTTGGACAATGCTGCGAAGTTCGCGCCGGAGGGATCTGCAATCGAGATCTCCGGGCGTCGAGAGGATGGCGAGGCGGTGATCCTCGTACGCGACGAAGGGCCGGGGATTCCGCCCGACGCCCTGGAACGAATCTTCGACAAGTTCTATCGCGTCCAGAGCGGCGACCGGCAGCGGGCCGGAACCGGACTGGGCCTGGCGATCTGCCGTGGCTTCGTCGAAGCGCTGGGCGGTCGGATCACCGCGTCGAACCGAGGAGATCGCAGCGGCGCCATCTTCACCGTTCGCCTGCCCATTGAGGAATCGGCCGCAACCCCGCCAGCGGACCGGGTGGCCCATGGCGCATAACGACCCCTACATCCTGATCGTCGACGATGAGCCGCCGATCCGTCGGCTGCTGCGCAATACGCTGGAAGTGCAGAATTTCCGTACGATCGAGGCGGCCAGCGGCCGCGAAGCGCTCGATGCCTTGCGGCGAGAGAAACCGGATCTGATTATTCTCGATCTCGGGCTGCCGGATATTGACGGTTTAGAGGTGATCAAGGCGGTGCGGCAGAAATCGCCGACACCGATCGTCGTCCTGTCGAGCCGCGGCGACGAGTCCGGTAAGGTGGCCGCGCTCGATCTCGGCGCCGACGACTATGTGACCAAGCCATTTGGCGTGAATGAACTGATGGCGCGTATCCGGGCGGCCCTGCGCCACCGGCTGCAGGAGCAGGGAAGCCAGCCGCTGTTCCAATCAGGCGATCTGATCGTCGATCTCGTGCATCGCCGGGTGACCGCCCGCGGCAGCGATGTGCGCCTATCGCCGAAGGAGTACGACATCCTGCAGCAGATGGTGATCCATGCCGGCAAGGTGCTGACTCATCGCCACCTGATCCACGAGGTATGGCGTGGCGCCGACAATATCGACGTCCAGGCTTTGCGCGTTTTTATCAGACAGTTGCGGCAGAAGATCGAGGCCAACCCGGAGCAGCCCCGGCATATCGTCACCGAGCCGGGTGTCGGCTATCGCTTGCTGGTTGCGGAGTGAGCGGGCGTTTGCCCGCTCGCATCTATATGCGTCCCGTCAGCAACAGCACGACGACAATGATCAGCACGACGGAGATCAGGCCGCCGGGCGCATAGCCCCAACCCCTGCTATAGGGCCAGGCGGGGATCGCCCCGAGCAACAGAAGGATCAGGATAATCAGAAGAATGGTGCCGAGCATGTCGCGCCTCCGTGCATTGGTCTGGCGTATCAATGCAGGACCCGCAATTTGGTTCCGAGCCTCACGGAAACGCTGCGATCTGTCGTGGCAAAAAGACACGGACCGCCGCGGGAACATTGGGCAGGTCCCCGGGCGGTCCGCGCTTCATCCGTCTCCCGGCCCGTCGATCGGACCTGACAGCCGGGCCAACTCTGGAGCCGGACGACTCTCCAACTCTCGCTTACTCAGAGTTGGCGGACGTTAGTTACGGAAGATATCCGAGTTGCGATTGCGGAACTCGTTGACCTGGCGCTCCGCTTCCTCCTTGGCGATGCCGTAGCGCTTCTGCACGCTGCCGATCAACTGGTCGCGGTTGCCTTCGAGCACCTTGAAGTCATCGTCAGTGAGCTTGCCCCACTGCTCCTTCACCTTGCCCTTGAAGATCTTCCAGTTGCCGGAAGCTTGTTCCTGATTCATGACAATCTCCTCATCTGTACTATCGTTATCAATCAATGAGTCCCGCCGTTGGCGACGGCACTGCGATAAGAACCCCGGCGCTTTGGCGAGGGTTCCGGTGTGTGCGACGATCAGACCGCGTCCTTCTTTCGCAGCACGGCGGGATCCTCGCCGCGCGACTTGCTCTTGCCGACTTGCTCCGCACGTTCGAGTTCGGCGTGCTGCGGACCATCGAGCGCCTGCTTTGCAAGATCCGCCTGTTTCTCGACTTTGCCGGATCGGGCAAACTCCTTCGTCGCCCTGTTGTAGACGCGAGCGGCAGTGCGATTGCCCTCGCCCTCATTTCGCTGCTTCTCTGCCATGAGAATCTCTCCGATATTGTTCAAAGCGAAGCGAGCGGGAGAAGGCACTCGGCCCTCTCCCGTCTCGAATGCGCAACTCAGCTGCTGCTTAGTGGCGGTCCTGGTTGCGAGCCGAGTCACGGCTGCGATTTTCACCGCCCGGCCGTTCGACATTGCCACGCTCAGGATTGCTCTCGTCCTTGCGGCGGGCCTGGTTCACGTCGGGGTTTTCGACGGCTGGCATCGCGGCGTTCCGGCGGCTGCTTTTCCGAACCGCCATCCTTGGCATCGCGATACTTCTTGCCGGCATAGATATCCGGCGCCTTGCCGGGGAATTCCTCGGGGCGCGGATCCGGCGTTCCTGCCGGATTCTTGTCCTCGGGATAGCCCGGCACCTTGTCCTTGCCGCCGATATTGGCGGGGTTCTTGTTCTGCATAATCGATCTCCTCCAGATTATTACGCCGGCTAATCCGGCATGCTGGGCCGGCCCAAATCGGACCCTGATAAAGAAATGCCCGGCGCGGGAGGATGGTTCCGCGGTGCGGCGACTAGCCCCAGATCAGCCAGATGATCACCAGCACGGACAGGGGCACGCCGAGCAGCCAGGCAATGAGATATCGCATTTGTAGGTCTCCGCATTTCGATTGTGGCGTGGAACAACCGTTTGGGGACTTCATCTGTTCCCGAACGCAGATCACAATGGTTCCGTCCGGAAATCGGCTCACGCGCCAATGGCTTGGGAACCCTCGCGCCGCATGACCGTTTCTCTCATAGCTTCAGGTCAGCGTGGGTGATCCACGGGGCCGTGGAAACTCAACTTTATCGAGGACCGGAGAGTGAACATGAACAAGCATCTTTCGACCACTGCGATCGCAGCCGTGCTCGCGCTCGGCCTGCTGGCCGCGCCGATTTCTGTTCGTCCCCCATGACGCCGCCGCGGCCACCGCGGAGGCCGCTGCCGTCGACTCGCAGAAGCTGATCGGCCAGAACATCGTGAATGCCAGCGGCGAGACCGTCGGCGAAGTGGAAAGCGTCGTTATCGACGGCGCCGGCAACGTGAAATACATCATCGCCGGCGTCGGCGGCTTCCTCGGCCTTGGCGAGAAGCATGTCGCCCTGCTTTGGGATGAGCTGACGATCACCGAGAACGGCGACAAGGTCATGGCGAACGTGACCAAGGAGCAGCTGCAGGCGCTACCGGAGCACAAGTTCCCGGCCAGCGCCAAGCCGGGCATGGTTTATTCCTACGACGATGACGTGGCGGTAAATCCGTACATCGCCGAGCGCACGCCGGCCCCGCCGGCCGCCTCCACTACCGAGCCGGCCGCCGACTCGACCGCCGCGGCCGCACCGGAAACCACGCCGCCCGAGGCCGCGATCGAGCCGGCCGCCGGCATTCCGGGGATGCGCGCCAGCGAGATCCTCGGCGCCAGCGTGAATTCGCCCGATGGCACCAGCATCGGCGAGATCAGCGAAGTCATCGTGCAGTCCAACGGCAGCATCAACGGCGTCGTCGTCGATGTCGGCGGCTTCCTGGGGCTGGGCGAGAAGCCGGTCCTGCTGGGCTGGAACGATCTCAGCTTCGCCGGCAATGCCGATGATGTCGTGGTGTCGACGGCGCTGAGCAAGGAGCAGCTCAACAGCCTGCCGGCCTACAAGACGATGTAACGCACCATCTGCGCCGTGGCGCCGGGCGGCAAATCGCCCGGCGCCGCGGTGTCAGAGCGCGAACTCAGGACAATGGTGATCCCATGGCAAAGCAATTCACATTGATGCCCCTGCCCTACAACAGCTCCGCCCTGCGGCCGGTGATCTCCGCCCGCGCCGTCGAGCTGCATCACGGCAAGCATCACAAGGGTTATGTCGACAAGCTGAACAAGCTGGTGAAGGACACGCCCTACGCCCATATGACGCTGGAAGCCATCATCCGGAAATCCGCCGGCGATGAAGTCGGCGAAGAAGATCTTCAACAATGCCGGCCAGGTCTGGAACCACGATTTCTTCTGGCATTCGATGGCGCCGGGCGGCGGCAAGCCGGACAAGCATCTGCGCTCGCAGATCGAGAGCGATTTCGGCTCGCTCGACCAGTTCAACGAGACCTTCGTCAAGACCGGCGTCGAGCATTTCGGCAGCGGCTGGGTGTGGCTCAGCGCCGCCAATGACGGCGGCCTCAAGATCGTCGCAACCCACGATGCCAAGTCACCGCTGGTGGACGGCCACCGCCCCCTGCTGTGCTGCGACCTCTGGGAGCATGCGTACTATCTCGACTACCAGAACGACCGCGAAGGCTTCCTGCAGGATTTCCTCGGCAAACTGGCCAATTGGGATTTCGCCGCGCAGCAGCACGCGACTCCGGCCGCCGCCGAATAGCCCGACCTATGACAGCCGCGCCAGGGCGTCGGCGAGCTGGCGCGTGTCATAGGGCTTGGACAGGAACACGAACCTGACCTTCTGCGGATCGAGATCGACGGCTTTCGGACTATGGCCGGAGGCGAAGATCACTCGCAAATCCGTGCGTTTCTTGCTCGCCTCCGTCACCAGGGCGACGCCGTTCATGTCCGGCAGCGCGATGTCGACGATCAGCAGGTTGATCGACGGATTCTCCGCCAAGAGGTCCAGCGCATCTCCGCCGCGCGCTGCTTCCTGCACCTGATGGCCGAGATCCTGCAGCATGCCGGCGGTGGACATGCGGATCAGCGCATCGTCGTCGACCAGAAGGATGGAAAGCCCATTCACGCTCGATCCCTCCTTGCCCGAACCCTCGCGCCGGCGTTCGGCATTGCGCTTCTCCTCCAGCACCGTGCGGAGCTTCCGGCTCAGCTCCGGTTCGCGATAGGGCTTGCTGAGGAGATGCACGCCTTGGTCCAACCGCCCGTGATGGATGATGGCGTTCTCGGTATAGCCTGAGGTGAACAGCACCGCGAGGGACGGAAGGAGCTCCTGGGCGCAGTTCGCCAGCACACGGCCGCTGATGGCGCCGGACATCACCACGTCCGTGAACAGCAGGTCCACCTTGGTGCCGTTCTGCAGCATCTCCAGGGCCTGCTCGCCGTCCTTGGCCTCGAGCACCTGGTAGCCGAGGCTGCGGGTCATTTCGGCGACGGCGCGGCGCACATCTTCGTCATCCTCCACCAGCAGGATGCGCTCGCTGCCGCCGGTTGCCGGCGCATCGTCGGACATCGACACAGCCTCCTCCGGCCGGCGGGAGCGCGGGAGGTAGATCTTGATCGTCGTGCCAAGGCCAACCTCGCTGTAGATCTTGGCATGGCCGCTGGATTGCTTGACGAAGCCGTAGACCATGCTGAGGCCCAGCCCGGTCCCCTTGCCCTCCGGCTTGGTGGTGAAGAACGGCTCGAACGCCCGGGCCGCCACATCCGCTGGCATGCCGGAGCCGGTATCGGTGACGGCCAGCATGACATACTGACCTGATGTCACCTCGTCATGCCAACGGGCGTAGTCCTCGTCGAGGACGGCGTTGGCCAGCTCGATGGTCAGCTTGCCGCCGCCGGGCATGGCGTCCCGCGCATTGACGGAAAGATTCAGGATCGCGTTCTCCACCTGGTTGACGTCGACGAAGGTGTTCCACAGCCCGGCATCGACGATGGTCTCGATTTCGATGGTCTCGCCCAGCGTCCGGTGCAGCAGATCGCCCATGGCGCGGACGCGGCGGCCGAGATTGACCACCACCGGCTCCAGCGGCTGGCGGCGGGCGAAAGCCAGGAGTTGCCGCGTCAGCTGTGCGCCGCGCCCGGCGGCGATGCTGGCATGCTCGATATTGGCGGTCAGTTGTTTGGGATCGTCCTTGTGCCGCGCCATGAGATCCAGATTGCTGGCGATTACCTGCAGCAGATTGTTGAAATCGTGGGCGACGCCGCCGGTGAGATGACCGATGGCCTCCATCTTCTGCGCCTGGCGCGCCACCTGCTCGGTCTGCAGCCGTTCGGTGATATCCGAGCAGGTCATGACGATGCTGCCGGTCTGCGTGCGCTTATGGGCGCATTCCAACTCGCGGCCGCCGATGCGCAGCCGCGGCCTGAGCTTGGACATCTGCGCAGGACCCGCAACCCCCGCATCCTCTTCTCCGAGATCGAATAGGCGATCTGCCCGCGCCCGGTCGAACTCCAGGAATTCGCCGAATTGCCGGCCGAATCGGGGAAAATCGTCGGGGTAGCCGGCAAAGCTGAAGAAGCGCGGATTCCACGCCAGCAACCCCTTGACCGGATCGAAGGCGGCAACGCCCTCGCGCGTATTGTCGAGCGTGGTCTGCAGCAGGCTCGCCTGCTCCCGCAATTCCTCCTGCGCGTCCCGCAGGCGATTGAAATTGCGGCCGAGGGCGATGCCGCCGACGATGGCGACCAGCAGGCCCAGCGCCGCCGCCAGCAGCGCCGCCAGCCGCGCCCGGTCCACGCTGCTGTTGATGATCCCGCGGTTTTGCAGGACTTCCTGATCCATCTGCTCGACGATGCCGTCGATCTGCGCACGGATCTTGTCCATCGCCTGCTTGCCGAAGTCGGTGAGGTGACGCTGGCGCGCCACTTCGAAACCCTGGGTCTTGGCGATTTCGAGCGAGTTGCGGATTTCGACCAGCCTGGCGTCGATCGACTCCTGAAGTGCGGCAAGATTGCCCGCCACGCCGGGCTTGTCCTCGGCGAGTGTTTGCAACTGCAGCAGCAGCGGCGGGACCTTGTCGAGACTTTCCAGATAGGGTTCGAGATAGGCCGGGTCTTGCGCCAGCAGATAGCCGCGATGCCCGGTTTCGGCATCCTGCAATTCCGAGAACAGTTGGCGGACCGTCTGCAGCACCAGGCTGTCCTTCAGGGCCTGCTCCCGGTCTGCCTTCAATTGGGAGAACGCCGCGAAGGTGAAGTAGGTGCTGGCCGCCAGCAGCAGAAATACCACTGCCACTGCGGCAAAGAACCAGTTCTTCGCTCTTTGAAACCGTTTCACTTCAGGCCCCCGCCTTTTTTCTCGGATTATGCGGTCATTGTGTTGTTTGCCGGTCATTAGGCAATGGCTTCTCCGGCCCCGTGGAATCCAATGCGAACCTCACCAGGACCGACGAGCCCGGCCGGCCCAAGGTCTTGATCTCTGCGCCCAGCTGGGTCGCAAAACCGCGCACCAGCGAGAGTCCCAGGGTAGTCGGCTGCGCGGAGAAAATATCCGGGCCGCCCTCGGACAGCGACGATAGTCCTATGCCGTCATCGGAAACGACCAACTCAGCCACCCCAGCCGCGACGCTCAGCTGGACAGTCACCTTGCCAGGCCGGTTCTCCGGAAAGGCATGCTTTAGGGAATTTGTCACCAGCTCGGTCACCAGCAAGGCCAGCGGGACGGCATGCTCGATGCCCACATCCACGGACGCCACATCCACCGACAGGGAGACGCGCGTGCGCGACACGCCGGAACTGACCTGTATGAGCTGGCACAGCTCGCCCAGCAATGCTTTGGCATTGATCCACTGATGCTCGGGGTTCTCGTAAAGATGCCGGTGGACCAGGGCCAGTGCCTGCACGCGGATGCGCACCTCCTGCAGGGATTGCTTGGCCGGCTCGTTCTGCAGGCCGCGGGAATAGAGATTGAGCAGGCTGGTGACGGTCTGCAGGTTGTTCTTCACCCGGTGATGAATCTCCCGCAGCAGGTGCTCTTTCTGCTCGAGCGCCGCCTTCAGCTCATTCTGCCGGGCATCGAGCCGGGCCGCCGTTTCTGCTAGCGTGTCGCCGAGTTGCTTGATCTCCGCCGGCGCGCCGTCGAGGTTCGCACGGGCTGACAGATTGCCCTTGCTGAGCGCCGATGTCGTCACAAAGAGGCGGCTGGTCCAGCGCGTGACCAGCAGCCTTGTGCCGAGCCACGCGGCCAGCACGCCCGATATCCAGATCGCCGTCACCAGCAGGATCTGCGCCGCTAGATCGCGGTCGATCCAACCGGAACCGCCTGTCTTGGGCACGCCGACCAGCACGAACAGGCTGCCCTTCTCCAGAGCGGAAACCGCATAGACGCGGGCGATGCCGTCCTTCGCCGTCGTTTGGAATGTCGCGCCATCGCTCGATGCGCGCCGCCGCAATTTCGGCCGCAGGGGGCAATCCGCTGTCGCCAAGGCCGGCCGGCACCGTCGCCCCATGCAGCATCAGGCCGTTGCGGTCCAGCAGATAGACCACGCCATCGGTCGGCAGGGTGAGGAACTGCTCGCCGGAATCGAGCTTGTCGAGGCGGATCGCCAGCGCCAGCACCGCCGCCACCTGATCCCCGCCGGACATCACCGGCTGCGCCAGCACCAGCATGGGCACAGGCGGCTGCGCACCCATCACGTAGCCGCTCAGATATTTGCTCTTGGCTGCGACTGCCTGCTGGAAATAGCTCTCCTTGCTGGCATCGAAGCCGCGATGTTCGGCATCATTGGCGCAGACCGCCCGGCCCTGCCGATCGAGCACGATCAGCGAAGCATAGGCCGGATAGGGGCGGATCGCCTGTTCCAGAGTCGGCGCGCAGCGGCTTTCATCCACCGTGCCTGCGCCGGCGAATACGTCCTTGCTGACCGAGAGATCGAGCAGCAGGTTGCTCGAGTTCTCGATCAGCGCCAGCTGGTAGGTGGAGGCCAAGGCGGCGAAGCTGCGGACCGAATCCCGCAGCCGCTCGGCATGGACGCTCGATGCCTCGAATCCCTCGACAATGCCCATCAGCGTCGGGGGTAGCGCAACCAACGCGAAGACCAGCATCAATCGATGCTTGAGCAGCCTCACTATGCCCTCGATCTCCGCTAGGCGGAGCGCCGCTCCAGACTTCCCTCGCTGGCATTCGAGAGCGCCTGTGAGATCGTGGCCTTCAGGGTATCGGGCTCGAACGGCTTGGTGACCAGGTAGGTCGGCTCCGGCCGCTCGCCGGTCAGCAACCGCTCGGGAAAGGCAGTCACGAAAATCACGGGCACGGTCATGGCCTGCAGGATTTTGCTGACGGCATCGATGCCCGAGCCGCCGGCGCCGAGATTGATGTCGGCCAGCACCAGGCCGGGCTTCTTCGCCTTGGCCAACGCCACCGCCTCCCGTTCGCTGCCGGCGATGCCGACCACGCTGTGGCCCAGCTCGCGGACGATCGAGGCGATATCGATGGCGATGACGGATTCGTCCTCGATCACCAGCACCGAGGTGGCGAGCTGCCGGTTGACCTCGGACCAGGCTTTCTCCAGGAGGGCGGCCGCTTCGGCCGGCGCGATGCGCATGACGCTGGCCGCGGCATCGACCGCAAATCCTTCCAGCGCAGTCAGCAGCAGCATCTGCCGTTCCCGCGGCGGCAGGGCCTCGAGCCGGGCAACGATGGAACGGCCCGACGGCACCGTGGGAATCGGCTCGACCTTGGCGATCGGCAGCCAGATATCGTGGAACAGGCGATAGAGCTGAACGCGGATATCGGATTCCGTGCTGATCCGGTGCGGCTCCTCGACCAATACTTCCAGGCAGACACGGATGTATTCGTCGCCCCGCGCTTGCGAGCCGCTCAGCGCCCGCGCATAGCGCCGCAAATACGGCAATCGAACAGCAACTTCGTGAGCCAGGTCTGCCATGAAGATCTCCCACCGATCACAGTTGTTTTGAACAAATAGGGAACAAGGCGAAATATTTTTTCGCCTTTTGGAGGAACACTGGCCGGAAGAACGGGTTCCCAATTGTAGGCGATTTGTTTGGCCCGTCGCCAACGGTACAGTGCGCCCGGCGGCGCGACAGTCGCATATCGGCCATCGCAAAGGAAACATGGAACAGGCACCGTCGGCGCGGGGTTTAGCTTGCACGCGATCGGATCATCAGGGTCCCATGCATGCGGCAAGTTTCGGTGCGGGGGATCGTGGGAATGAGTGAGAGCAAGAAAGTGATTGGCACCTCAGACAATACGGCAGTTGGGTCCGATCCCAAGCCACAGTCGGTAGAACCGACGAATGGCGTCTTCAGGGATTTTGGCACTCCCACTCAACTCGATCATTGGTTCGACTCGCAGTTGATGCAGATGTACTCCGAGGTTGTGAGTGAGCCCCTGCCCAAGGAATTTCTCGAGCTTCTCGACAAGCTCCGCGAGAAGAAGAGCAAAGGTCAGTAATCCGGCGTCGCCCGGATTCGCAATCTGAGACATTCACAATAAAAAGGTCAGAGGATGGCGCAACTCCAGAGAGCCAGCGACACACCCGAATTTCAAGCAGCATTGGTCGATGTGCTGCCCCATCTGCGCGCCTTCGCCCGGTCGCTGACCCGGCGGCGCGAGCAGGCGGACGATCTGGTGAACGACGCGGTGGTCCGCGCCTTGTCGGCGGCGGAGCAGTTTCAGCCAGGCACTAATTTCAAGGCCTGGATGTTCACCATCCTGCGCAACCTATTCTACAACGAGGGCCGCAAGAACCGGCCCGTGGTGCCGCTGGACGATGCCGAGGCGATCGTGCAATCGGTGCCGGCGACCCAGCAGGCGGCCCTGGAGTTCTGCGATTTCCGCCGCGCCTTCTGGCAGCTCAGCGACGATCATCGCGAAGTGCTGATCCTGGTCGGCGCCAGCGGCCTCAGCTACGAAGAGGCGGCGGCGGTCTGCGATTGTGCCGTGGGAACGATCAAGAGCCGGGTATCGCGGGCGCGCGGAGAGCTGGTGCAGCTGCTCTCGGGCGATGGGCTGAAGATTGCGAGATCCGACTCCGCCCCGATCGCCGGCCTCGATGCCGGGCATGTCCTGGAAACCGAATCCCTGACCAGACCCGCCCCCCTCAAGGGCGCAATCTAAGCGTCCCGCCGCCCGGCATTCCGCCGGGCCTAATTTTCCATCAGCCATTCTTTGACTGTGTAGCCGATCTGCCGCGGTTGCGGGGCGCTAGACGCACTCGAAGACGGCGAAATTCTCATCGCCGCTGCCATCTTCGACATCCTTCAGCCGCGATGCCTTGCCGAACTGCTCGTTGCAATAATCGGCCGCGCGGGCGGAGACTTCATCGAATTGGCTGCCATAGGTGTCGCCGAAATACTTGTAGGTCACCGTCGGATTGCTGGAATCGACCCGCTCCGGCTCGGGCGACGAGCAGGCGCCGAGGATCAGAACCGCCGAGAGAACCGCAAGAACGCGCATGATATCACCTCAAGAAGCGGCGCCGGGCAGCCGCCGGCGCATCGGAATAAGAGTCACAACAACCTGGCCGAACGCCTGTTCCGCGGGCCGATGATCGCATGACCAGGCTGAAAAGAAAATGAGAGGCGGCCGGGCAGGCCGCCTCTCGGCAGGAAACCGCCACTGGCCATGGCATCGGCGGGGGGTCGTACCAGCGGCGTATCGGATCAATGCGGGAGCCGGCAGAAGGTTCCCGATCCGGAGATCGGGTTGCGCTATTTCGCGATCTGGCCGCCGGCCTTGGCGGCGCCGCCAGCTTCTTTCTGAAGTGCGGGATCGACGCGCTCGAAGGCGCTGAGGATGCGCCTGACATTGCGCAGCATCTCCGCCACCTGGCCCTGCTTGGCGGTGTCGTCGGTCATGTTCTCCTCCGACGCCACCATCATCTGCCTGAGATCGAACTCCCACTGCTTCAAGAGCGCGGCCTTCTGATCGAAGTCGAGATCCCGGTCGGCGGCAATGCCGTCGGGATTGCCGAAATGGCCGGGGATATCCTTCTGAATCTCGCGGAAACGAGCTGCTTCCATTCTGCACCTCCTCCTGATGTCTAATAGCTACTGCTGTGGAGAATTTTGCGCTGGAAATGCAGGCGCGGGCTGGAGCTGCCGGGTTCGAAGCCCAGAAACAGCGACAGATATCCAGCTCCCGCATCGACCGAGTTCCGGCGACGTTGAGGACCGGTCAGGTCGCTATCAGGGATCGCAGCATCCAGGCCATCTGCTCATGGGCCTTCAGCCGGTCAGTCAGCATGTCCGCCGTCACCTGGTCCTTGAACTCATCGGCGATCGAAGCTGTTTCACGGAAGGTCCGGCAGATCTCCTCATGGTCGTTGTTCAACTGCCGGATCGCCTCTTCGGCTTTGACGATGCCCGGGCTCTCCTTGATGGCGCTCAGCGCGATGAACTCGCCCAGCGTCGCCGGTGCCGGATATCCCAGGGCGCGGATGCGCTCTGCCAGTTCGTCGACGGCGTCGGCCAGGTTCTCATATTGCTCTTCGGTCAGCTTATGCAGGCCATAGAACAGCGGTCCGACGACGTTCCAGTGAAAACCCTGGGTCTTCACATAGAGCACATAGGTCTCGGCCAGAGCGCGCGAAAGTCCGAGCGCCAGCTTCTTCCGATCCTGCCGTTTGATGCCGGTGTAGATATCCGTGACTTCGGCTTTCTGCTGCATCAGTTCGCTCTTGGTCATGACAAACTCCTCGAATGAATTTCTAGCGCCGCCTGGCGGCAATGAGTAATCCGGCGACGAAAGCGCCGATGGTCAGCATGCCGGCATTGCGCGCGAGCGCCGCGCCGATGTCCTCGCCAAGGGCGGAGGCGATATCGATGCTCGCCGCTGCGGCCGGCCGTTCCCTATGAATGCGGCCGGGCGTCAAAGGTTGCCGCGCGACCAGCAAGGCGATCAGGGCCAGCACGGACCAGCGCGCCGCCGCAGATCAGCTTCGCCGTCAGGGGATCGAAACGGAAGGCAAGGGCATCGTGCAGCGCCACCATCAGGAAGATCGCGCCGCCCAGCGGCCAGCAGGCCGCCGAGGGCGACCAGAGCCAATTAAATCAATCCGCGCCGGAACCGGCGCTTGGCGTCGGCAGCGCCTTGCTGCACCGCTGCCGTCACCAGCAGCGTGCGAAGCAGGGAAAACATGCCGCGCCTCAGCGGCGCAGCAGCATGCCGACGACCACACCCAGCCCCAGCGCCAGCAGCACGCTCTGGATCGGATGCTCTTCGACGCTCGCCTGCAGCGACTCCGCGGCTTCCTGCGCGCTGTTCTGCGCGCGCTTGCCGGCCTTGCGCACCCGCGCGGCGGCGCCATCGATACCGTCGCGCATCGCATCAGCCATGCCACGGGCTTCGTTGGCCGCGACCTTCTTCACGGTTTCGGTCAGCGATACGACATCCTCGCGCAGTCGGTCGAAATCGGCTTCAAGGGCTGCGTAGTCCTTCTCGCTGGCGCTCTTTCCGTTGCTCATGATCTGCTCCTCCGCCGATTGCTGCATTGCTTGAATTATTTGCAGACGGAAAATGCTCCACGGGGCTGCCGTCGGACTTCAGCCACGGGAGAGTTCCGTCACACTGTCTGGGGAAATGAACGGCGCTCCAGAGAGAAAGTTCCTTGATGTCGCTCAATCTCTCGCGGGGAACCGGTGGGCGAGCGGCGGCATTCAGTCGCACAGTGAAGCCATCATCCAGGAACTAGCCCGATGTCACAGTTCATCCATCGCGTTGCCTTCTACGCGCTCGTGCTGGCGCCCATCGGCCTCGGCGCCCGCAATATCGTCAAAGGCGTCGGCAAGGACATCGAGAACAGCGGCGATGCGATCGAAGACACCGCCGACGACGCGCAGGAAGAACTCAACGATTGATGCGCTGACGACGCCGAGCACTACGGCATCTTGTCGCCGCGCTAGGCCGATGCCTCAGGCTCGCGATTTTGCTTGAGAGTTTTGGCGGAGGGGGCGGGACAAGCACCCACACCGCCGAAAGGCTCGCGTTTCCAATTGATTACAGGTCTACGAAAACGCCTTCGGTGTGCTAACACAAGGTATCAGCACACGGTCGTTTGCCGAATGATGCCGACGAGCAACTCCGACTAGCACCGTACGGCCGGCGATCTGTTTGCACCGTCATGGCACATCGAAGCCCGGCCGCTTGTCCCTGCCCTTCGCGCCGCTGATGCCTTCGTCCGTGAAGGTAGCGACGATCGGCCAGCCATGACAGGCGACCGAGGTCTCAAGCTCCATGTGCTGAATCTCGCAGGTCTGATCGTCGGTCGATACCGGGTATAGATGGCGACGCACTTGGTCATGGCGCCCCTCACCGTGCCCGGGAGCACCGCTCGATGCGGGTGATGAAATCGGCCTCACCGTCTTCGGCTCGCGGGCTGTGGTTGACCGGGCGAAAGCGCCGCCAAGCTGAATAATGGCGCCCTGTAGGACGGACGTCATAGTCGCAATTCGTAAGCTACGCCGCTGGAGGTCACCAGCAGCGAGTGCTAGTATACCAACGGGACTAGACCAAGTGAAGACTCACTTGGAAGTTGGCATGCTGGAGCTCATGGCAAGCTTCAAACCGCCCGAAACGGAAGCAGTGCAAGTTCGAGGAATGCCTAGCGATCAGGCAGCCTAGCCCAAAACGTTACCGGATCCGAAGACGATTGCGATGACCGTGCCTGTGCCGGAGCGAAAGATGCCACAAGAGGTTCGGAAGACGGTAACATTTCTCTTCGCCGACATCGTTAACTCGTCACGCCTGAGCCTCACCCTCGATGCGGAGGCGCTCCAAAACCTCCTCGCCCGCTATTTTGGCGAGATGAGCTCCATTATCCAGCGGCACGGTGGAACAGTGGAGAGATATTCCGGCGACGAGATCTTGGCCACATTTGGCTTGCTGAAGGCTCGCGAGGATGACGGCATTCGGGCGGCACGGGCGGCCGTTGAGATGCGCGATACACTTGTCCTTCTCAACCGCGACCTTGAGGCGGGCTGGGGCGTTCGGCTGGCACAACGGATTGGCCTCAACACCGGGGAGGTCATTACTGGTAGTGACAGGCAAGGACATCGATTTTTGTCAGGCGAGGCCGTGCGTGTAGCCAAACGTCTCGAGGAGGCCGCGGAACCTAACGAAATCCTGATTGGAGAGCAGACTCACAAGCTGGTACGCGACGCTGTCGTTGTACAGGCGAGCAGCCCGCGTACGCTCAAGCATGGCGAGAAGTTCCCTGCCCTTGTCTTGGCAAACGTCATTGCCGATACCACCAACTTCCAGCGCCGATTCGAGACGCCGTTCGTCGGACGCGAGCGTCAGCGTGCCGTGCTCGAAACCGCGCTTAGCAGCGTGGTCCGCGATAGAACCTGCCACCTGCTGACTGTGCTCGGCGGTGCCGGTGTAGGCAAGTCGCGACTCGTGTGGGAGTTCACGAGAGGGTTCGCGAAAGGCTTCGCGGGCGACGTGATGGTCTTGCGCGGCCGCTGCCTGCCCTACGGCGAGGGCATAACCTATTGGCCGCTGGCCGAAATTGTCCGGGAGATCACACGCGCTGAGGGGCGGGATCCCGGCGAGCAGTCTGTATCTGCGATCGCGGCGCGGCTCGCCGGCGAGGAGAAGGCTGAGCTGATCGTCGAGCGCTTGGGCAACGCGCTCGGGCTAGGCGGCGCGGGAGGGGCGACGAACGAGGAGACCTTCTGGGCCGTCCGCCGATTGTTCGAGGCGCTCGCGCGAGCGAGGCCGCTCGTCGTCGTGATAGATGATCTCCACTGGGCCGAGTCGACGTTCCTCGACATGATCGAACACGTCGCCAAATTCTCGCGCGATTTTCCGATCCTGCTCGTGTGCATCGCTAGGCCGGAGTTGCTGGACACGCGCCCGGGCTGGGGTGGCGACAAGCTCAAAGCGACGTCCATTATCCTCGAGCCGCTCAGCGAAGCTGAGTGCCGCGAGCTGATCACGAACCTGCTCGACCGCGCACCCCTACCCCCTGCCGTCGAGTCAAGGATCACCGGCGCGGCCGAGGGCAACCCGCTCTTCGCGGAAGAGTTTGTGGCGAAGCTCGTCGACGACGCGCTGCTCACGCGCGAAGGCGACCACTGGGTCGCCTCGTCGGACCTTTCCGAGCTGCCCGTTCCCTCGACGATCCACGCGCTCCTTGCCGCTCGTCTTGAAGGCCTCCCGGCAGACGAGCGCGCGATCCTGATGAACGCGGCGATCGAGGGATCGGTGTTTCACCGAGCCGCCGTCGACGAACTCTGCCCAACTCTCGACGCGCCGCTCGAGGACGGCCTGCTGGCTCTTGTCCGCCGGGATCTGATCCGCCCGGACACCGCTGACTTCGCTGGCGAGAGCGCCTTCCGCTTCCGCCATGGCCTGATCCGCGACGCCGCCTATCGCTCGCTGCCGAAGAACGCGCGGGCTGATCTGCACGAGCGCCACGCCGCCTGGCTAGAGCGAACGGCCGGCGACAGGCTCCGCGAATTCGAGGAAATCGTCGGCTACCACCTGGAACAGGCCTTCCAGTACCGTGCCGCGATCGGACCGCTCGACCCGAGCGCCGCCCTCCTCGCCGCCCGGGCGTCCGACCGGCTCGAGGCTGCAGGACGGCGGGCGCTCGTCCGCAGTGACCTGCCCGCGGCGATCAGCCTGCTCGAGAGGGTTTCCCGGCTGCTCCCCACCGACGATCCGCGGCGGATCGCGCTGCTCGTCGAGCTGGGCGTCGCGCTGATCGAACGCGGCCGGCTGGCCGAAGCTGTGCCCGCGCTCGACGAGGCCGAGCGGCTAGCTGCCGCCGCGACCGACGAGCGCCTGACGTCGCATGTGCTCATTCAGCGGCAGTTCCTCCGGTCGCTCCACGGGGAGGAGGGCGGGCTGGAGAAGGCGGCTCGGGCGGCGGCCATGGCGGTCCCCGTTTTCGAGCGCTTCGGGGACGATCTCGGCCTGTGCCGCGCACGGCAGCTCGAGGCGTGGTCTTTCTTTAACGAGTGCCGCGCCGAGGCGGCCGCCGCGGCATGGGAGCGCGCGGCCGTACACGCGCAGCGGGCAGGGGATCGGCATGAGTACTACGAGATTCTCACGTGGATCGCGTCCATGCTCTGGTTCGGGCCGACACCGGCCGGCAAGGGCATCCACCGCTGCGAGGCGATGCGCGCGGAGGTTCGCGAGAGCCGCGAGTCCGAGGCGGCGATCCTCCGCGAGCTCGCATGCCTCAACGCGGTTGTCGGCCG
The DNA here is from genome assembly GCA_963816235.1 of uncultured Alphaproteobacteria bacterium. Lineage (GTDB taxonomy): Bacteria > Pseudomonadota > Alphaproteobacteria > Dongiales > Dongiaceae > DATKFM01. The sequence continues at coordinate 950,750 of CAWFKD010000001.1, forward strand.
TTTCGCGCTTGCCCGCGAACTGATCGCGACGAGCAACGCCACCTACGCCGACCTCGGCCTCACGCTCTCCGTGGCGTCCTCCGAGCACGAGGCCGTCGTCGAGCTGCTCGCCGGGAACCCCGCTGCAGCCGAGAAAAGCGCGCGTGCGGCCTATCGCGCGCTCGAGGAGATGGGCGAGCGCGCGTTCCGCTCTACGATGGCGGCGACCCTCGCCCTGGCGATCCTCGAGCAGGGACGCGACGAGGAGGCCGAGGCCCTCGCTGAGGTCAGCGCCCGGCTGGGTGCTGCCGGCGACCTCCTGACGCAGATCCGCTGGCGTCGCGTGCGCGCACGGGTGCTCGCGCGGCGGGCTGAGGTCCAGGCGGGAGAGGCGCTCGCGCGCGAGGCATTGGCGATCGCCGAAAGGACCGACTTCGTCAATGAACGGGCGGACGCACTGATCGATCTGTCGTACGTGCTCGAAGAGTCCCGCCGATGCGACGAGGCGGTCGCCGCGGCGTCCGGAGCGGTGCATCTCTACGAGCTGAAGGGAAACGTGGTCGCCGCGTCCGCGGCTCGATTGCGCCTAGGCGAACTCACAAGAGTGCGAAACAATTAGTGACCGACGGGAAAAAGCGAACACACTCTGGAAGTTACGATGATGCTAATGCCGTTTGCAGGCTGTGGCGGTACAAGTTCTCCTAGTGCGGATATTGCAGATCGCAAGCTCATCGAGTTCTCACATGGAAGATTTACTCTAGCCGGACTAGAAGAAATGGCTCATAGTTGACGTGCCGTATGACTTTTTGTTCATGGCCCGGGCAAGCCGGTAGCGATGGGAGATGTGTCATGCCAGGAAGGTGGGATCCTTGTCAGAGTTTCAACGCCGTCACGAAACGGGTCGAATGGCCGAAGGGTGATCTGGGCCCTGAAAAAGTGACACCCATACGGCTCGAAGCCACGGTCTCACAGAGCAGCACGGGCGCCACTCAGGCGACTTTCCAGACGGTATTCAAAACACCGGGGCGCTGGACCGCAGACGAGTTCCCGCCGGGATCGTTACCGGTACCGGGAGGATTCCAGAAGGGACCGGCAACGGGCATCGCGTTCCTGATTGCGCAAGACGACGCCACTGGCGCTGTCAATTTCACCTGGTGGTTTAGCGCATTCGACTTGGTCTGACGGAAAAACTCTACCAACTGCTAGCAACCTGGAAATTGCTCAGGTTCGCGCATTGCCGTTTATCGCCGCCCGCATCATCTTCTTGGTATCTACGTATATAGGAAAGGTGACTTGGCGATCTGCCTAGGCTCATTGATGGAGGAACGGAATGACCGTCGACGCAGATTACATCGAGCTTTTTAAGAAAGAGGTCAAACTTCTTAAAGACTTGAAAGTGGCAGTAGAAGCGGCGATCGAAGAAGCCGACGGCCGGATCAAGCAATTGAACGCAGGGAAATCTAGGGAGGAGGTCTTTCGTTCTGTACCGCCAACGCAGCGATAAGTCCGGTGCTCAGGGGCGGTGGTGGCTAGGATCACTCGGTAGAAGCGACCCAAGTCAGTCTTTCAACCCCGTCGGGACAGCCGCAGTTGGGTTCGGGATGACCAACAGGTCAAAAAGCGGCTATTCATCGAACAGAAACAAACGTCCGATGCCGTGGAAAAACTCAATTGCGATGATTGTGATCCCGCTTGGCTTATTCGTAGGCTAACGGCTGGTCACCCACTCGGCAGCGGGCTTATTGGGCGGCGGCCCGATGAGAGGTTGCTTTCCGATCTGAATGGGCGGTTTCTAGTACCCGCGCCGGCCATGATGCTCTCTTGACCGATGGAATGCGTTTCTTGATTTCAACCTCAAAATATCTATGCCGAGTTTCCGCAATTCCAACGGCTCTATCCAACAAACTTGACCCTCTGCGCCGTCCGCTGTGGTAGCCAACGGCATCCACCCGTCACGGCAAGCGCCCAACCCGCCAACATCGCCTACACTGACCATCTGGTGGCGGCGCTGTAGCATTGGGCTCTAGATGTCCTCTAGGCTGTGTCGTGAGGGTCGAAATCGGTCATCAAAAACACGGTCCAAACTGTCGCTTGGCGTCGGCGTAGACGGGTACACCCTAGGCGAACAGTCGCCGGAACGCACTTGGACGGAGAGAGTTCTTCGGGGAAATTCTTCGGGACCTTCGGTTGCTCCCGGTGGAAAAGGACGAGGATGCCGCAACGCGACGACTAACGGCGAGATCGCGCCCGCCAAGACGCTCTCTTTGCTTTTGGCGAAGCGGCCTCGAGTTTGCTCAGGATCTTGCTGATCAGTGTCTTTGCAGCAGAGCAATTCGTCGAGCAATCGTAGATGAGACTGAGAACTTGCTTATACGCCGCTCAGATTTGGAGCTTGTAATGCGCGAGCGTGTCTTTGGCAGTGGGGTCGAAGGCAATGAGCTTTGCGACGCGAGCAGCGGTCGCATCCGCTGATGTACTCAATGAAGCGCCGCATTTGGCGCTCAAAAAGCTAGCGGAAAATCAATAGCTTCTCCGCTAGTTGGCGGAGGGGGCGGGATTCGAACCCGCGATACCCTTTTGAGGTATACACGCACTCCAGGCGTGCGCCTTCGACCGCTCGGCCACCCCTCCGGCGCAACCGCGGCCGGCAGGGCGCCGGCCACGGGGGCGGCAAACTAGCCGAGGCTCGATGGGGAGGCAACCGCAGGCACCGGTTCGGGCGCCGGTGGCGTGGCGCCGTTGCCGGCCGCAGCGCCATTGGCCGCGCCATGGCCATTCAGCCGCGCGGCATCCACCGCCTTCCAGCGCTGCGCGATGCCGCTAAGCGCCGACAGGACCTCATGCAGCTCCTCGCCGCGGCCGGTCAGGCTGTAGGTCACCTGCGGCGGAATGGTGGGCTGGAAGTCCCGGTTGATCACGTCGGCGTCCTGCAGCATGCGCAGGCGCTCGGTCAGCACCTTGGCGGAAATGCCCGGCACCTTACGCTTCAGTTCGCCGAAACGGGTCGGGCCGTTGCTCATCAGGACCCAGAGAATATAGGTGGTCCAAGGTCCCATCAGCAGGCGAAGGAGTGAATCCAGCGGGCAGCCGGCGGGGCTTTTCGGCATTGGCATGGCGGCAACCTCCTGAACTTAAATCACAAAATGAAATCAGTTACTCAAGGGAACTAACTGATAGTTCGATAGCATGGCTCACAACGGATTACAAGCCGGGGATGCCGGTGCTGGCCGTGCCACCGGCCGCCAGGGTTAACGGCTGACGACGATTTCTTAACCAAATTGCCGGACAATACCCGAAAGGCATGGTGGGCATTATGCTCGCCCTGCGCAGTTCCCGCTGCCGATACAGGAGTCACGCCGACAATGAACAGCGCAATCTCGCAGGTGGTGAACGGCGCTCTGATCCTCGCGGTCTGCCTGATGGCGATCTACCTCGTCATGAAGAGCAACGCCCGCACCTGGCGCATGCTGGGCTGGTTCGCCTGCATCATGTCGCTGACGCTCGTCATGATCGAAGGCTATGGCTGGTACCGGCGCGGCGACTGGCAGATCAAGTCCGCGTTCGACCTCTGGAACGAGATGCAGCGCAGTAGCCTGATCTGGCTGAGCAACCATCTGCCGAGCGCATTGTGGGGAACACTCGATTTCCTCCTGCATTTCCCCGCCTGGCTGGTGCTGGCTATTTGCGGCATCCTGCTGCTTCTCCTGGATCACCGGCAGGTTCAGAAGCAACGCATCGGCGAGAAACCGGCGCCGCTGATGAAGCGGCTGAAGGAATGGCTGTCCAAGCTGCAGGAAGAAGAAACCGACAAGGCCTGATCCCGGGCGCAGTCCAGCTCGGGATATTCACGGCCGGCTCACGGCCTCGTGGCTTGCCCTGCGGCGCCATCGCGCCGACATAGTCTTCATGCTAGATGCATCGGCCCAGCAACCGCCGCGCGCCCGCGCCGCGCAGGAGAATCGACGTCCCATGATCAGACGCATCGCCTGGCTTTTCGTCGCTCTGTTCGGCGGCCTGGCGATCCTGTTCTTCGTGCTGGATGCGCTGGCCTACTCCGCGACCGGCGAGTGGAAGACGGCGCTCTTCGGCGATCGCTGGCATGAATTCCATGCGACCAGCCTGCAGCTGATCCAGCCGGCGATCGAGCAGCATATCTCGAAGGATCTCTGGCCGCCGGTCCTCTGGACGCTGGCCAAGCCGGCCTGGATCGTGGCGCTGGCGCCCGCGATCTTCTTCTGGCTGCTGGATCAGCTCTGGCTCAAGCGCCGCAAGCGCTAGCGGCTATTCGTCGCCCATCTTGAGGGCGGCGAGGAAGGCCGACTGCGGAATCTCCACATTGCCGTATTGGCGCATCTTCTTCTTGCCCTTCTTCTGCTTGTCCAGAAGCTTGCGCTTGCGGGTGATGTCGCCGCCATAGCATTTCGCCAGCACGTCCTTGCGCATGGCGCTGAGCGTCTCGCGGGCGATGACCCGGGCGCCGATCGACGCCTGGATGGCGATCTTGAAGAGTTGGCGCGGGATCAGCTCCTTCAGCCGCTCGCACATGGCGCGGCCGCGGGCCTCGGCATGGGCGCGGTGCACGATCATCGACAGCGCATCCACGGGCTCGGCATTCACGAGTATCGACAGCTTCACCAGATCGCCGGTCTGATAGCCTTCCAGGTGATAATCGAAGCTGGCATAGCCGCGGCTGACCGATTTCAGGCGGTCGTAGAAATCATAGACCACTTCGTTCAGCGGCAGATTGTAGATCAGCATGGCGCGGGTGCCGACATAGTTCAGCTCTACCTGCGTGCCGCGCCGCTCTTCGCAGAGCTTCAGGATCGGCCCGAGATAATCCGCCGGCACGATGATGGTGGCGCGGATCCACGGCTCCTCCATATGTTCGATGCGCATGGGGTCGGGCATGTCGACCGGGTTGTGCATCTCCATGAGGTCGCCGTTGGTCATGTGGATCTTGTAGACCACCGACGGCGCCGTGGTGATCAGCTCCAGATTGAATTCCCGCTCCAGCCGCTCCTGGATGATCTCCAGATGCAAGAGGCCAAGGAAGCCGCAGCGGAAGCCGAAGCCCAGCGCGGCCGAGGTCTCGGGCTCGAAATGGAAGCTGGCGTCGTTGAGCCGCAGCTTGGCCAGGCTATCCCGCAATTGCGGATATTCGGCGGCGTCCAGCGGAAACAGGCCGCAGAACACCACGGGCACCGACGGCTTGAAGCCCGGCAGCGGTTCCGAGGCAGGCTTCTTATCGTCGGTGATGGTGTCGCCGATCTTGGTTTCCGCCACATCCTTGATGCCGGAAGTCAGGAAGCCGATCTCGCCGGGGCCGAGTTCCCTGCTCTGCTCCGGCTTCGGCGTGAAGAAGCCGACACGCTCCACATCGTGGTCGGCGCCGGTGGACATCAGGCGGACACGCTGGCCCAGCTTCAGCACGCCTTGCTTCACGCGAACCAGCACGACCACGCCGAGATAAGCGTCATACCAGCTGTCGATCAGCAGCGCCTTGAGCGGCGCATCGGCGTCGCCCTTGGGCGGCGGCAGGCGGTGCACGATGGCTTCCAGCACCTCCTCGATATTCAGGCCGGTCTTGGCGGAGATCGGGATGGCGTCGGAGGCATCCAGGCCGATGACGTCCTCGATCTGCTGCTTCACCCGCTCCACCTCGGCGGCCGGCAGGTCGATCTTGTTCAGCACGGGCACGACTTCGTGGCCGGCATCGATCGCCTGGTAGACATTGGCCAAGGTCTGGGCCTCCACGCCCTGGGTGGAATCCACCACCAGGAGCGAGCCCTCGCAGGCGGCGAGGCTGCGGCTCACCTCATAGGCGAAGTCCACATGGCCCGGCGTATCCATCAGGTTGAGCTGGTAGGTCTCGCCGTTGCGGGCCTTGTAGGTCAGGCGAACGGTCTGGGCCTTGATGGTGATGCCCCGCTCCCGCTCGATATCCATGGAATCCAGGATCTGGTCGCGCATCTCCCGGTCGGTAACCGCGCCGCAGGCCTGGATCAGCCGATCGGCCAGGGTGGATTTCCCATGGTCGATATGGGCGATGATGGCGAAGTTGCGGATATGGGCGAGATCCATGGAGTCGGGGGCCGTTCTAAGGTTGTCAGCTATCAGTCAGTCCAGAAACACTAATCAGATCAAGTCATTACCCGATGTCTGCCAAACGCCCCCGCCCCGGCCGCCCGACTGGCGGCCGCTGTTTCGGGATCGCAGACTTCCGTGGCGCGGGCGGAACATAAGTGCCGGATGCCGCGGGTGCAAGGCGGCGGCAAGGGCGGCGGCGGTCCCCTGTCCAGCGGACCGGCGTCCAGCGGCGAGGGTGAATCCGTGCGATCAACCCCATGCCAAGCGAGGAATCCGGACAGACGACCCGAGGATTCGTCCAGCGGAAGGTCAGGCAAATGCGAGGCGCATGACTCTGTGTCCGCGCGGCAGGCGTCGAGATCGACGCGGATGGAATTTGCGGGGCGGCTTGAATGCCAACTCCCGCCCTGCGTCTTCGGTCTTTGCGTTTCAGCTTTTCGAAGGGCAACCGTTGGGTTGTTTTTCACGAGCACCTCCGACAAACCGTTGATCGCCGCGCGGAAAGTTTTCAGATTTTTGATTTTTCGCAAAACAACCCTCCGGGAGAAATCGCCGAGGCCGGCTATCGGATCAAGCTCGTAAGACATGATGACGGTCGGCGGGATGCCATGTCCCCGCCGTGCGCTGTCCTATCCACAATGTCCAACATCGAACCGCGGATATAGGAACGATTTCCAGGGAATGGAAGGCCGGCGCGGATGTCTATCGATCATGAAGCGCGCCGCTCTCGCGGATTTCCCCATGCAATATCCAGGGGACGGCCAAGACTTGATTTCCGGCGTAGTCGCAATGCTCGGCAGGCATCCATCCAGCAGCAGCGCCTGCCCGGGCGCGGAGTGGCCATGGATCAATCAATCGCCGGCGCCGCCACGAAGACGCCCCGCAGGTTCCTGCGCGACTGGGCGCTGACGGTGCTGTGGCCGGCCCTTGGCTGCGGCGGGATCGCGGCGGCGCTGATCAGGGACGATCTGCAGCTCGAGGATGCGGCCTTCGTCATCTTCTTGCTGGGATATGCCGGCGCTCTACTGGTTCGCTCGTCGGGCTGTTGCAAGGACGATTGCTCGGCGCGCTGGTCGAGCGGCCTTGGGCCTGGGCGGTGGCCACCTGGGGCGGCGGCGGCCTGGCGCTGATCGGCGGCTTTGTCAGCTTCGGCGCCCTGTCGCTGTGGATCGCCGCGATCAGCCGGGCCGGTTACGACTTCGCCCATCCCTTCGCCCTCCTGCCGTTCGGCGTCAGCGGCATTGTCGCCGGCGGCATCCTGGGATTCTTTCAGGCGCTCACCCTGCGGATCGGCTGGCGCGAACGCCGCCGCTGGATCGCCGTTTCGACGGCCGCCGGCACCGCGGCCTTTCTCATCCAATGGCTGGGCGTGAACGTGGCGGCTTTCATGAGCGATCGGGGCGCGTTCGAACTCGCGGCAGACCCCGTTCATCGCCACGGTCGCCGGCTCCCTGCTGGCCGGCGCGCTCCTGCACAACTGGCTGACGGGCATCGCGCTGCGGCGGCTGCTGGCACGGCGCGAGTCGTTTCTCTAAACTCCGCCGCTTCTGAGGGCGCAGCGCGCCCGTCGAGCACTGCAGGTCGTCCCACATGAGTGCGGATATAGCGAGCAATGAAGCACGTGCTTTTCATATGCAGTCAGAACAGACTCCGCAGCCCGACGGCTGAGCACGTGTTTGCCGGGCATCCAGGGGTCGAATGTGACTCTGCCGGCCTCAACAACGATGCGGACAATCCGGTGACGCCCGAATTGGTCGAATGGGCGGAACTGATTTTTGTGATGGAGAAGGCGCACAGGAGCAAGCTCTCGGCCAAGTTCGGCCGGCACCTCAAGAACGCGCGCGTCGTCTGCCTGGACATTCCGGACAAGTTTGATTTCATGGACTCTGCGCTCGTTCGCCTTCTCAAGGAAAAGGTCACGCGCTTCCTGCCGGCAACCTGATGGTATTGACCTCACAAGGTTCCATGAACTCATCGACACTCCACGCGCTCGCCGCCTTTCCCCAGCAGCTCGAAGCGTTCTACGAAGCCATTCCGGCGGCCTACAAGCATTGGACGCCGCCGTCCTGGGAGGGCATTCCGAGCGAGACGTTCACGGCGATCGAGCAGGTCTGCCATGTGCGGGATATCGAGATCGAGGGATATCACCTGCGATTCCGGCGGCCGCTTGAAGAGGACAATCCGACGCTCGAGTCCATCGATGGATATCGGTTCGCCAGGGATCGCGAATTACGGCGACGCCAATGCGGCCGATGCATTCGCTGCGTTTCGCGCGGCGCGGGCGCGGACGATCGAGATGATCTCCGGCCTCGATGCCGAGCAGCTTGCGCGGCCGGCGATGTTCGAAGGGCTCGCCGGTCACCGTGCAGGGATTGATCCATCTGCTCTGCAGCCACGACCAGCAGCATCTGGCCGGGCTGCAATGGCTGCTCTGCCGGATCGCGGCTTTGCCGGCGAAAGGCTAGGGCGTATGGATCTCTCCATCCGCGACGTCGGGCCCGATGACGCCGAGGCCGTGCTGCGCATCCTCAATCCGATCATCGAGGCGCGGACCTATACCGCGCTGGAACGGCCCTACACGGTGGCGGAGGAACGCGCCTTCATCGCCGATCCGCCGCCGCGGCGGATCTGGAAGGCGGCGGTGCAGCCAGATGACGGCCGGATGCTCGGCTATCAGATCCTGGAGCCGTTCGCCGCCTACACCGCCGCGTTCGACCATGTGGCGACCATCGGCACCTTTGTCGATCTGAGCCTCCGGCGGCAGGGCATCGCCCGGCGGCTGTTCGCGGCGAGCTTCGAGGCGGCGGCGAAGGCGGGGTTCGAGAAATTCTTCACCTTCGTGCGATCGGACAATCCCGCGGCGCTGGCGACCTATGTCGCGCAAGGATTCACGGTAGTCGGCACGGCGCGGGATCATTGCAGGATCGACGGGCGCTATATCGATGAATTGATGATCGAGCGGCGGTTGAAATCGTAGAGTAGGGTGCCAAGAAGTAGTAAGTTGTCCCTTCTCCCCGCTTGCGGGGAGAGGGTTAGGGTGAGGGGCTGCGCCTCCTGCTCTAGTGCAGGGCGAGTCTACTGGCCGCATCGTGTGCATTGTCGATACCCCCTCACCCCTGCCCCTCTCCCCCACTTCGTGGTGGCGAGGGGTCTAATATACAAAGACGCGGAATCCATCCTGGCGAATTGACATTGCTTTCCCGTGTCGACAAACGTTCCTTGTCATGCAAAAACGCATCTTCCTTGCCGGCGCCGCCGGAGCCATGGGGCGGCGGTTATGTCTGCTGCTGGTCCAGGAGGGCTGGCAGGTGACGGGCATGACGCGGTCGCCGGAGAAGGCGGCTGTGTTGCGCGATATGGGAGTCACGCCGGCGATTGTCGATGTGTATGACGAAGCGAAGCTGCGCCGCGCCGTCGCCGATGCGGCGCCGGAGATTGTCATCCATCAGCTGACCGACCTGCCGCCGGGGCTCGATCCCCTGAAGATGGCGGAAGGCGTGATCCGCAATACGCGCATCCGCGAGGTGGGGACGCGCCATCTGCTGGCAGCGGCCGTGAATGCGGGCGCCCGGCGGATCGTGGCCCAGAGCATCGCCTTTGCCTACGCCCCCGGGGTCATGCCCTATGGCGAGAACTCGCCCCTGGATCCGAACGCGCGCGGCGTGATCAGCCTGGAGCGGCAGGTGCTGGAGGCGCCGCTCGAGGCCGTTATCCTGCGCTATGGCCGGTTCTATGGGCCGGGCACCGGATTCGAGGACGAGCGGGAGAGCGGCAAGCTGCATGTGGATGCCGCCGCCGACGCCGCCCGGCGCGCGGTTACGCGGGGCCGGGGCATCTACAACATCGCCGAGGAGGATGGCGAAATCTCCAGCGCGGAAAGCGGCGGCGGAACTCGGATGGAGTGCGGCATTTCGGATCGGCTAGTCCCAATGCTATATTGAAATCAGCCGATGTAACGAACACATCAAAAGCACCAAACAAACAAAGCGCGTGGGATGGAAATCATGAATGCGAGCCGGGCGATTGCGAGTGCGGCGCTGCTGGCGCTGGCGGCTTGCGGCGGCAGTGCCGGCGGACCGCCGACCGAGGCCTCACTGCGCATGCAAGCCGAGCGCTATTGCGCCGACGGCCCCTATGCCCGGAACACGCCGGCTTTCGAGTATTGCGTCAATCAGGAGATGGAGCGGCATAGACAAACCGCCAAGGACAGGCGCCTGATCAATTCAACGATTCGCACCCTGCCTTCATCGCCGCCGCCCTGAGCGGCATTTACTCCAGCTACTCCACCGGCAGCGAAGGCTCTCCGGCGACCATGGGTGCGGGTGCGTGTGCTTTCAGGCCGCGGCGGACCAGACTGTGCCAGGCTTCCTCGGCATCGTCGGCGAAATCGAACAGTTTCAAATCGTCCGCATTGACCATGCCGTAGCGCACCAGCGCGTCGAAATTGATTACCTCCGTCCAATAGCCGCGGCCGAACAGGATGATCGGTACGCTGGGCGCCTTGCCGGTCTGCACCAGGGTCAAGAGCTCGAACAGCTCGTCCATGGTGCCGAAGCCGCCGGGAAACACCGCCAGGGCATTGGCGCGCATCGCCAGATGCATTTTGCGCATGGCGAAATAGTGGAAGTTGAAGGTGAGGTCCGGCGTCGAATAGCTGTTCGGCCCCTGCTCCATCGGCAGCGTTATATTAAAGCCGATCGAGGGCGCGCCTGCCTCGCGGGCGCCGCGGTTCGCCGCTTCCATGATGCCGGGGCCGCCGCCGGTGGCGATGACATTGTCGCGCATGCCGTCATGCCGCAGGGACAGGGCGCCGCCGCGCTCGGAGACGAGCTTGGCGAAGGCGCGGGCCTGTTCGTAATGGACCGAGAGCTTCTTGCCCCGTTCGGCGCGCTCGCGGTCATCAGCGGTCTTGGCCGCCGACAGGGCCGCCTCCGCCTGTTCCGCAGAAGGGATCCGAGCGCTGCCGAAGACGATGACAGTGGAGCGGATGCCGGAATCCTTCAGCAGCAATTCCGCCTTGCTGTATTCGAGGGCGAAGCGGATCGGCCGCAACTCGTCGCGATTGAGCAGGAACTCGCTGTCCTGGTTCGGAAGCAGGTAGCTGCGGGAATGGGCTTGCTGGCCGTTGTCGGACATGGGCGTTTCCGGAGATTGATTTCTCTAGGTGACGACGGTGCGATTATCGCGGACGGCGCCGACATCCAGGTTACGCCGCGGCGGGCAAGAAATGGTTAACGAAATCGCCTGATGGTGTTAAGCCGCTTTGAGGGCTGGGTTTTTGCCGTATCGCGCAGGCCGGAGCGCCGGCCGGAAAAGCAACAGGGGCGGGTGTTGCTCCCGCCCCTGCTGAAACCTGCAAGGAAAAGCTCGGCGCGGCGAATCAGACCGACGTCTTCAGTTCCTTGGAAGCGCGGAAGGCGACCTTCTTCGACGCCTTGATCTTGATCGGTTCGCCGGTGGCGGGATTGCGGCCCATGCGGGCGTCGCGCTTGCGCACCTGGAAAATGCCGAGGCCGGGGAGACGGATCTTGTCGCCCTTCTTCAGATGCTTGGTGATCTGGGCGATGAGCGACTCCATCACTTCGCCGGTCTGCCGCTTGGTCATCTCATGCTTGTCGGCAAGATCGGCGGCGATCTGCCGCATGGTGACGGTGTTCTGCTTTTTAGCTACTGCCATGGGTATCCCCTCGAGGTTGGTGTCAACAAGTTACGGTCCGGCCGCGCGGGCGCCTGAGTTGCAGACCCCCTCCCTAGCTTCCGGTGCGAGCCGCCGCCCTTAGGCCCCCTGATTCCGGAGGGCGGGCGGTTCGGGCCGGCTTCCGGATGCGGCTAGCGAACCCATACAGGTAGGGGTCCTACACCTGTTCGCATACAACGTCTAGCGATATTCGCGATAGAATCGCGATTTTCTGTGGATTATTCGCAAGCGGCGGCGCGAGAAAGCCTGGATTCACAGGCTTTCGGCGGGGGTGGGGAGCGAAAAACCCAGCAAATCCGCCGGTTTGGCGCGATCGCGGCGGAGCCGGCGGCGGGATGGATTGGGATGGGAATTGAAGCCGCTTGCCAACCCTGAAACCCCTCTCCCCTTGGGGGAGAGGGGTAGGGGTGAGGGCCTTGAACGCGAGCGGGCAGAAGAGTCTTCGAAAAGTTTGACGTGTCATACGCCGCCGCGAAATCCACTGACACGGTCGCACCGGCACACCGCAGCGGAAGCTTGTTTGTGTACCGCCGCGCGCAAGACCCTCACCCCCTGCCCCCTCTCCCCCAAAGGGGGAGAGGGGTGACAGCAATTACGAACCGGCCTTCACCTCTTCGAGGAGCTTGTTGTACTTGGTGCGGACATCCAGCTCGAGCGGCTGGAAGAAGATGCCGTTGTTCAGCAGCGCTTCCGGCGTGGAGAGATTCAATTCCGCGAGCTTTTCCGGCCCGACGATATCGAACGCCTTCTTGTTGGCATGGCCGTAGCCCCAGGTCGCGATCTCGTAGGCGCCGGTCTCCGGCGAGGTCATGCCGTTGATCATGTCATAGGCCATGTCCTCGTTCTTGATCTTCGAGTTCAGGGTCAAGCCGCAGCACCAGGTGAAGATGCCTTCCTTCGGCACCATGAAGCCAACGGGCACGCCCTGCTGCTTCAGCTTCACATAGCTCTCGTTCCAGGAATAGGCGGCGACGATTTCGCCGGAGGCCAATGACTGCTCCATCGAAGTCGCCTCGGCCCAGAAGAAACGCAGATTTTCCCGCTGTTTCTGCAGCAGCTTCTTCACTTCCACGAGCTGCTCGTCATTGAGCGAGAAAATATTGTCGTAGCCCAGGAGCAGCCCGGCAATCTCGATGTTGACGTTGTCGTCGAAGGCCGCGAGCTTGCCCTTGTAGCGGTCGTCGAACAGGATCTTCCAGGAATTCTCCTTGATGTATTCCTCATCGACCAGGTCGGTGCGGTACACCACGGTGGAATTGCCCCAATCCATCGGCGCGAACCAGCGCTGGCCGTTGACCACCATGCCGTCGATATCCAGCACCGACTGGAACATGTCCTTGAGATGGATGAGGCGCTCGCTGTCGTAGGGCTTGAGCAGGCCGACATCGCGCCACGTCTTGATCTCGTAGGTGCAGGGACCCATCACATCGACTTCATAGCCGCCGCGGAGCTTGGTGAGGGCTTCATCCTCGCTGCCCCAGAAATTGAAGGTGGCCAAACCGCCGTATTTTTCCTGAAAGGCTTTGTGGAATTCCGGATCGTCATAGCCGCTCCAGCCGTAATAGGTGAGATCGCTGGGCGAGGCGGCGGCGGCCGGGCGGGCGAAACCCTTCATCCCGACCATGCCGACGCCAACGGCGGCGGCGTACTTGGCGAACTGGCGCCGGCTCAGAAGGCCGTCGCGGCGAGCCTGTATCAGCTTTTCGATGTGCATGATCGCTTATTCTCCCTGGTCCTTTGTTTTGGCGCCGCCTGGCGCGGCGCAGCCGTGGGGGAAGCTTGGCACGACCGGGGCGCGCCGCGCAATCCGCGGCGGCCCTTGCTAGAAATCGGCACGAATGAGGCGGGCTCAGCCCCTGAGCGTGCCGCCGGTGGCCTTGGTGACGGCGGCGACGATCTTCTGCTGGGCGGCGGCGATATCCTCTTCGGTGAGCGTGCGGTCCGGCGCCTGCAGGGTGACGGAGAAGGCGATGGATTTCTTGCCCTCGCCCAGGCTGCCGCCTTCGAAGGCATCGAACAATGTTACCGCCTGGATCAGCGCCTTGTCGGCGCCCTTGGCGGCGCGGAGAATCTTCTCCGCCGGCACATCGCTGGCGACGGCGAAGGCAAAGTCGCGCTCCACCGGCTGATAGGGCGAGGCCTTGAGGAGCGGCCGCGTCGAGCCGGCGCCCTTGCCCTTGGATTTCGGCTGCGGCACGCGGTCGAGGAAGACCTCGAAGCCGGCGGCCGCACCCTTCACGCCCAGTTCCTTCAGGATGCGCGGATGGATCTCGCCGAACCAGGCGATGACCGTGGGCCCGAGGCGGAGCGAGCCGCTGCGGCCGGGGTGATACCAGCCGGGCGCATCGGCGGAAACCTGCAGATTTTCCACCGGCGCGCCGAGGGCCGACAGCAGGGCCAGCGCATCGCCCTTGGCGTCGAAGGCGTCGGCGGGGCGGGGCTTCACCGCCCAATGGCGCGGCGTGCTGTTGCCATTGCGCAGGCCGGCCGCCACGGTCGCCTGGCCGTCGGGCGTGTCGTCGCTGTATTGCGGGCCGACTTCGAACAAAGCGGGATCGCCGAGGCCGCGGGCGGCATTGCGCGCGGCGGCCTGCAGCAGGTTGGGCAGGATCGACGGCCGCATCGCGTCGAGGTCGGCGGCGATGGGATTGGCCAGCTTCACCGGCGGCCTGTTGCCGGCAGTGAAGCGTTCGGCGATGCGGTTCTCCATGAAGGAAAACGTCACCGCCTCCATCAGGCCGCGGGACACCAGCAGGCGCTTGCTGATCTGCACCCGGCGCTGCGCTGGCGTGATCGCCGGCTCGGGCAGCGCGGCGTCGATCTTGAGCGGCACGGCGGCGATGCGATCGAAGCCGTAGATGCGCGTGACCTCTTCCACAAGGTCAGCCTCGCCTTCCACATCGGCGCGCCAGGAGGGGATGTCGGCCTGGATCTGGCCGTTCTTTTCCGTGGGCTTGAAGCCGAGGGCGGCGAGCATGCGCGCGGATTCAGTCGCGGGCAGATCGACGCCGCCGAGGGTACGCACGCGATCGGGGCGCAGCGCGATCTGCCGCTGCCATTTCGGCATGGCGCCGGCGCTGACCGGGCGGCTGGCCTCGCCGCCGCAGAGTTCGACGATCAGCCGCGCCGCCACCTCAGCGCCCCAGTTGGCGCTCTCGGGATCGACGCCGCGCTCGAAGCGGAAGCGGGCGTCGGACTGGATGCCCAGCTTGCGGCCGCTGGCCGCGGTGCGGATGGGATCGAACAGCGCCACTTCCAGGAACACCTCGGTGGTGTCGAGCTCGCAGCCGGACGCCGCACCGCCCATGATGCCGCCGATGCCGTGGGGGCCGGTCTTGTCGGCGATGACCACCATGCTGTCGTCGAGCTCATAGATCTTGCCGTCGAGCGCCGGGATGAATTCGCCGGGCTTGGCCAATCGCATTGTGAGATCGCCGCTGAGCTTCTTGGCGTCGAACACATGCAGCGGCCGGCCGAGATCGAAGGTGACGTAGTTCGTGATGTCCACCAGCGCCGAGATCGGGCGCAGGCCGATGGCCAGCAGCTTGTCCTGCAGCCATTTCGGGCTGGGGCCGTTCTTCACGCCGCGGAAATAGCGGCCGACCACATAGGGGCAGAGATGCTGCTGATCGGCGGGCAGATCGCGCAGCCACTTGACCGGGCTGTCGAAGCTGCCGGGCACGGCGGAGAGATCGGGCGCGCGCAGCTTGCCGATGCCGGCGGCGGCCAGGTCCCGCGCCACGCCATGGACGCCCAGGCAATCGGGCCGGTCGGCGGTGACGTTGATGTCGATCACGGGATCGTCGAGGCCGAGCAGCCGGGCGAAGGGTTCGCCGACGGGCGCGTCGTCGGCCAGTTCGATGATGCCGTCATGCTCGTCCGACAGGCCCATCTCGCGCATGGAGACCAGCATGCCGTTGGAATCCACGCCGCGGATCGTGCCTTTCTTGAGGTCGAGATTGGTGCCGGGGATGTGGCTGCCCACGGGCGCGAAGACGCCCTTCATGCCGGTGCGGGCATTGGGCGCGCCGCAGACGACCTGGTGCGTGCCATGCGCCGTCTCAACGATGCAGATCCGCAGCTTGTCGGCGTTCGGATGCGGCTTGGCCTCCTTCACATAGGCGACGGTGAAGGGCGCCAGGTCCTTGGCGCGGTCGACGATATCCTCCACCTCGAGCCCGAGCATGGTGAGGCGCGCGCCGATCGTGCCGATATCGGCGTCGGTATCGATGTGGTTCTTCAGCCAGGAGAGGGTGAATTTCATCGCGACAGCCCTCCGGTCATGCTCGGCACATCGAAGGCGGAGAACCCGTAGTGGCGCAGCCAGCGGAGGTCGGCTTCGTAGAAGGTGCGGAGATCGGGGATGCCGTATTTCAGCATGGCGATGCGCTCGATGCCCATGCCGAAGGCGAAGCCCTGGTAGCGGGCGGGATCGACGCCGCTCAACTGCAGCACCTTCGGATGCACCATGCCGCAGCCCAGGATCTCCAGCCAATCGCCGCCGGCGCCGAGCTTGAGTTCGCCGCCGGCGCGGGAGCAGCCGATATCCACTTCCGCTGATGGTTCCGTGAACGGGAAGTAGCTGGGGCGGAAACGCACCGGCAGATCGGCGACGCCGAAGAAGGCGCGGCAGAATTCGATCAGGCAGCCCTTGAGATGGCCCATATGGGTATGCTCGTCCACGACCAGCCCTTCGACCTGGTGGAACATGGGGGAATGGGTCATGTCGGAATCGCAGCGATAGGTGCGGCCCGGCGCGATCACCCGCAGCGGCGGCTGGGTCGCCTTCATGGCGCGGATCTGCACCGGCGAGGTGTGGGTGCGCAGCACCATGCCGCCGGGGCCGCTGCCGTCGCGGCCTTCGATATAGAAGGTGTCGTGCATCTGCCGCGCCGGATGCTCGGGCGGGATGTTGAGGGCGGTGAAGTTGTGGAAATCGTCCTCGATGTCCGGCCCCTCGGCAACGCGGAAGCCCATCTCGCCGAAGATGGCGACGATCTCGTCCAGGGTCTGGCTGATGGGATGGAGCCGGCCCTCGCCTTCCGGCCGCGGCGGCAACGTCACATCGATGCGCTCGGTCTTCAGGCGCTCGTCCAGTGCGGCGTCGTCCAGCGCGGCGCGGCGCGCCTCGATGGCCGCCGTGATCGCATCCTTCGCCTCGTTGACGCGGGCGCCGAACTCGCGCCGCTCATCGGGTGCGAGCGCACCGAGAGTCTTCATCAGGCCGCTGATCTCGCCCTTCTTGCCGAGGGCATCGACCCGCGCCTGCTCCAGCTCCGGCAGGCTTGCCGCAGCCGACACGGCCTTCAGCCACTTGTCTTTGATCGGTTCCACATTCTGCATCGCGAAATATCCCAAAAACGAAAAAGGGCCGTCACATCCGTGCGGCCCCGCAATCCACCTGAAGTCGAGGTCTGCTCAGCGCATGCCAAGCGACCCGTTGCCCAGGACGGACGGAGCCTCGGAGCCGGCGCTAAAAAGCGAAAGCCGCCCGGAGCGGTGTTGCCAGCAATGTGTCATGCCCAGAAAGCATGCAGCGGCCCGATCTCTGATCCCAGGGTTGAAAACGGCGCGGAGTATAGGGGGAGCGCTCGGCGCGGGTCAAATAGGTCATTCCCGGGCGCAAAGGCTTGCCAGCACAAGGAAATCACCGGCATCTTGGCCGGCGGGATCGGGGAGCAGTCAGGGGATCGGCATATGGGTCAGGTCGCGCCGCAGCGCATCGCCGTCACCGGTGGTGCGGGGTTCATCGGCAGTTTCTTGTGCGAGCGCTTGCTGGAGGACGGGCACGAGGTCCTCTGCATCGACAATTTCTACACCGGCCGGCGGCTACCGCGTCCAAAGGAGATTCACCATACTGACCCCTCTCCCTCGAATGAGGGAGAGGGTGCAGAACATTCGAGTCCAGCGAATGTTCTGCGGGTGAGGGTATGGCGCACGGGCTCCGCCGATTCCGCAGCATCCATGAGGTGAGGAAACTGAATCGGCACCACCTTCTTGCGGCGATGCATGCGCCCCCGCCTCATCAGCGCCGGCCCCTCACCGCAACATCCGCTGGACGCGGATGTTGCTGCCTCTCCCCACTTCGTGGGGCGAGGCGTCAGATTCTCGAGGAGAACCGCAAAACCGCGCTAACGCGCAAGAGAGATAATTTGCCAAGCGCCAAAGGGCGCGATTTCGGCGGCGGGCGCGTTGGTGAGGAAATAGACCGCTTCGGCCTCGACGATCTCCGGCGCCGATGCCAATTCCCGAAGCTTCGCAAAATCCCGCGGGCCGTATGGCTCGGCGAGGCTGGCCCGCAGGCGCGGCTGCCAGCCATGGATTACCCGCTTGTCGGTGACCAGGCTGAAGGCGCTGTAGCGGGCCGCGCCGATCTCCGTCAGTTCCGGCTCGACCCGCGGCCAGACCGCAATCATGTCGTAGGAGGTATCGACCACCACGGCAATGCGCCGGGGATTATCCTGCAGATAGCCATGATAGCCGCCGGCCAGCCCGCCGAAGCCAAGTACAGCAAGAACCAGCCAGACAACAAAGGGCTTCATCGCCGGGCCTACATCTGCGCGTTGAGCAGCGAGCCGATCTTGTAGCGGATCTCGCCCTCGCCGGCATTGATGGTCGCCGCCTCCACCAGGCCGCTGACCCGCTTCAGCTCGTCGAAATCGGCCTCATAGCCGATGGTATATATCGGCACCCGCAGGCCCTTGATGATCGCCTGCATGTCATCGAAATAGAGGCCGTTATTGGTTTCGCCGTCGGTCAGCACGAACAGCACCGGCTTGATGCTGGGATCGGCCTCCTTCGCCTTGGCCAACATCGACAGCGCCACGGCAATGCCGTCATACATGGCGGTATTGCCGCCGGCGGTCAGGTCCTCGGCCGCGGCGATGAAGGACGCCTTCTGATTGATGTTGAATTTGCGAATCGGCAGCAGCGTGCGCACGCGGTCGGAGAATACCACGAGGCCGATGGAGTTCTCCGGCGAGATGAAGTCCGCGCCCTGGATCAGGGCTTCCCGCACACCCTCCAGCCGCGGCCCCACCATGGAGCCGCTGACGTCGCAGAGGAACACCGCGGCCACGGCGCGGCCGGCATCCTTCTTGGTCTTCCAGATCTGCTGCGCCTGCACCAGGGTGCCGCCGCTCGGCAGGGGATAGAATTTCTCGGCCTGCATCGGCGGATTGAAGCCGTACTGCGTTCCCAAATCCCGGTAGCGCGGCTGTTCGCTGAACTTGGCGAAGGCTTCCAGCACCTCCTTCTTCTCCGGCGGCAGCTCGCCCACCGCGTAGAGCGGATTGTCGTGGGGATAGCCGAAGGGCAGGAACACATAGCCCGATTGCAGCTCCGCCGTCTTCACGAAGGTCTGATACTCCATGACGAAGGCATCGAGGGAGCCGTCATTGCGCACGGATTCCCGCAACTGCAGCGTGGTCTCGCCGACGAAGGGCACGCCCTTCTGGAAGGCCTCGAAGGCGCTGACCACTTCCGGCGACAGCATCTTCGCCTCATCGCCGCCGGCGAATGCGGCAAGCACGGAAACCAGGAAATTGATGCCCGTGCTGCTGGCGAAGGGATTGGTGTAGCCCATGGCCATGTCGCCCTGGAGCACGGCGTCGATCAAGGCCTTGATGTCGAGGGCGCCGCCGGCGGTTTTCAGCTTCTCGGCCCGGGCGGTTTTCATCACCACACCCGACAGGTTGCCCACCGTCTTCTCCCGCACCGGCGTCATGGTGACGCCATGGGATTGCGCCATGCGGATCCACAGATGGTTCGAGGGCGAGAAGGCGTCCGGCAGATATTTCCGCGAGGCGATGAATTCATAACCGGTGCCCGAAGCGATCTTGCGTACCGCCACCTGGGCGCGGCGGCCATCGGCGAGCTTCACATTCGCACCGTTGAATTCCTTGGCCACGTCGGCCATCCAGCCGTCGGTACCGGTGCCGGACTTCTCCGTCGAGGCGAAGATCTCCACGGTTACGTCGTTGAAGCCGCCGAGCGGTGAGGTCGCCATCGGGAACTGACTGATCGGCGGCAGTGAATCCGTGATATCCGCCTTCTGCCCGAGCTGGACGTTGGCCTTACGCTGGACGATTTCCTCCGACCAGTCGATGTCAGCGACCTTAGTCTGCAGGCGCGACGCCGCCTTCTCGTAAGTCAGCTCACCGGAAAAGCCGAAATCCAGCGAGCCCAGGCCACCGGGCTTTGAGGCGTAGTAGAACCCCGCCGCGACGAGGATCACGATCAGGATCAGGATGAGACGTGCCTTGGACATTGAATGGCCTATCGGCTGTTTACGGGGGCTCGCATATGCATCGGCAGCAAGATCACGCGGCGTCGATCGTCAGCTTCGGCCGCGCTTTTTCGCCGGCCTCGTAACGCTGGATCGCCGCCTCGCCCTGGGCCGACAGCTTGTCGAACTCCAGGATGGTCTGGGCCATGCGCGGCAGCGCCTCCTGGCGGTAGCGGGCGATCTCGTCCATCGCCGCATTGATATTGGCGAAGGCGGATTTCAGGGATTCCAGGCTGAGCATGGAACTCGCCGCCTGCTTCTGAATCTCGGCCCCCTGATTGCGCAGCCGCTCGGCCGTGCCCGATATCAGGTCGCTGGTGGTCTGGTTGAGGGCGTTGACCTTGTCGAGGACGATTTTCTGATTGGCCAGTGCCAGGGCGGCCGTGACGGCCACCTGCAGCGCGCTGACCGTGACATCGACGGCGCGGTTGACGCCGCGCATCAGCTCTTCGTTGTTGCGCATGATCAGGCCGAGGGAGAGCACCCCCTGCTGGTTCACGGCCAACTGCTGCTGCAAATCCATGATCCGCTGGCGCAGCGGGAACAGCAGCTCCTCCTGCACGAATTTGTGCCTGACGTCGCCGGCGGGAATTTCGCCGCCCAACTTGCCCGACAGCTTCTGGTCGATCAGTTGTCCCAGCTTGATCTGGCGGTCGAGCTTGCGGGTCAGGCCGCGCATCAGCCCCTGATCCTCGCCTAGGGTGACGTTGTCGCGGCGGAGCTGCTCGCGGCCCTGCTGCAGGGAATTGACGATGGCGTCGATGACAGTCTGAGCGCTCTCATAGCGGGAGAAGTAGCGCTTCAGCGGCGAGCCGATGCCGGGGATCATGCCGAGAACCCGGGTGAAGGCGCCGGGCGACAGGTCGAGCTTTGCCGGATCCAGCTCCTCCACCTTCATCTTGAGGTCGAGCAGCGCGTTGGCGACGGCGCCGCCCTCGGTACCGCGCGCCGACAGATCCTTGATCGGCTGCCGCAACATCTTGCTGCGCTGGGCGGCTTCGGCCTGCAGATCGCGGCCCATGGATTCGACGGCGGCCTTCGCCTCTGTCTGCGCCATGTCGGCATTGGGCTGGATATTGGCGAGGACATCCACATAGTCCTGCGCCTTTTTCTCCAGCGCCGCGGCATCGCCGGGCTCGGGCTGGGGCACCAGCGTACCTTTCACCGCCTCCACATCCAGGTTCAGCCGCAAGGCCGGTAGCTTGGTCTCGGTCACCGCCATGGTCTCCATCCCCTCCATTTTCCTGCTGCCATCATGCGCTCGACGCCGCCGGCGTCACGGCATAGCGCCCGGCCCGCTTGGCCAGCCGCTCCAATTCCGCCATCGCCGCTTCGGCGTCGGCGCCCGTCTTGCCCGCTTCGGTTTCGGTGTTGGCCACCGCCGTCGCCACGTCCACAAGTATCGTCAGCGCCGATTCGTTTTGCGCCAGAAGTTCTGCGACGCGCTTGTTCTGTTTTTCCACCAAGGTCGCCCGCTCCTCCAGCGACTTGATCTCGCGCCGCTGTTCCTCGCGGACAAAACCGCCGCCGCTGCGCAGCTGTTTCAGCCGCGCTGCAATACCCTCGGCATCGATGCTGCGGACACTGCGCAGCGTCACATCCACATCGCGCAGATTGTCCACCACGCTGTTGGCGACCTGCTCGGCGGCACCGAGATAGCGGCCATAGGTGAGTTCGCCAGCCGAGAGCCGCCGGTTTAGCACGGCGCGCAGATTGTCCAAGAGCGGCGCCAGCTTCTGCATTTGCTGTGCCCCTTCGGGTGCGCCGAGCTGCTTCAGTTCATCGGCGAGCTCGGCAAGCGACGCCGGGCTGTCCCGCGTGGGACGGCTCGGTGTGTCATAATACGCGCTCGAGAAGGTCGCCGCGCGGGCGACGATCACCGGCCAAAGTAAGAGCAGCACGACGCCGAGAGCGGCGGCGGCAACAGACATGATGAAAGACGGCTGGAACCAGGAGAAAAAGCTCCACTCTGCTACCGCTGTCACCAGGAGAACCATCCAGGTGAGCGGGAATGAGAGCAATGCGCGAAGGAAGCGCCCCGGATTCATTCGACGGCCAGTATGTGGGCGATGTCTGTCCGAATTCAAGCGGCAGCCAACGCAGGTGCAACCAACGGTTCCGGCTTTATTCCAACTGCAACAGAAGCAGGTTGAGCGCGCCGCCGATCAGATCCTGCGGCCGTCCGTCGATCAGCAATTGTTCAAACGCGACCTGCTGCGTTTGACGGTTGTTGATGAATTGAAGTTCCACGAGGCGCTTAGCCCCGGCGCGGGTGTAGCGTTCGATGCGCGCAGTGACGCCAACGATGTATTCGTTGTCAGCATATTTTTCGAACCGGCTGCCGGTCCACTCCACCTTGCCGCGGGCGCCGGCGAGTTCCTGGGCGAGCTGATCGTTGCTGTCGTCGGTGAGCGTGGTGGCTGCGCGGACGATCTCGATGTCCTTGTCGAAATTCTCGCCGCAGCCGGCCAGCGCCGCTAGGAAAGCGATCAAGAACAGGCGCGGGGCGATTCGCAAGCTTCGACTCCCTTCAAAATGCGAAAGCCCCATCCTTCGCGCGTGGCGCAGGATGGGGCTCGCAAAATCAGCCAATGACTCGGCAGCCGTTACTTTGCCAGCGCGGCCTGCGCCTGCTTGACGATCGACTCGAAAGCCGCGGGCTCGCTGATCGCGAGATCGGACATCACCTTGCGGTCGATGACGATGCCGGCCTTCTTGATGCCGTTGATGAACTGCGAATAGGTCATGCCATAGGCGCGCACGCCGGCGTTGATGCGCTGAATCCACAGGCTGCGGAAGTCGCGCTTCTTGTTGCGGCGGTCGCGGTAATTGTACTGCAGCGCCTTTTCGACGCGCTCCAGCGCGATGCGGTAGTTGGTCGAGGAGCGGCCGAAATAGCCGGACCCCATCTTGACCACTTTCTTGTGGCGGGCGTGCGAAGTGACGCCCCGTTTTACGCGTGCCATGTCTTAGGTTCCTTCTCTCGGCGCCGTTGGTTCCAGGGCCTCAGCCCCAGGGCATCCAGATCTTCTTGACGACGGGCTGGTTGGTCACATCCATCGTCTCGGCGCCGCGGTGCTGGCGCTTCATCTTTTTGGGACGGTTGATCTGGCGGTGGCGGCGCTGGGAGGGGTACATGCGCACCTTTCCCGTACCGGTGAGCTTGAAGCGCTTTTTGGCGCCGCTCTTGGTCTTGAGCTTGGGCATTTCCTTTTCCTTACAGAGTGTTAGCTGTCAGCCGCGGTTGGGGCATGCCCGTGCAAAAACACTAGCCCATGGCCGTCCGGCTTGGCGAAGGCGGGCTTATACAGAGGGGGGCGGGAAAAGGCAAGGCGAGCGGGCCTCTAGGACCTGACGCCCGGCGGTCAGAAGAAGCTGCTGTACCAGCCGCCGAAGCCGAAATAGCCGGCGACGGCATCCACCAGCCAGGTCATGCCGACGATGCCCCAGAACCAGGGCGAGGTGGCCAGGGCCGCCAGACCGCTGATGCCGCCGATGGCCGCCCAGGAGAACTGCCGGAACAGCACCGCCAGCAGAGCAAAGACCAGGGCAAGCGGCGCCAGCAGCAGCGTCGCCTTGAACAGGGCGGCGATGCCGAAGATGACCGCCAGGCTGCCGAGCACCGGCGGCTGCCAGGACTTGCCCGGGAGAACCGCTGGTTGGGCCGGCATCGGGGTCAGGTTCAGCAGCGGTTCGTTCGGCAGGACGGCCGGCGCCGGGCGGTCTTCGCGATCTTCCGGCTCAGCCGAGAGATTGAGGTCGGGGTCGGCGCGCAGCATGGGTACCAGCACCGGTCTTCCCGGGCTGGCGGCCTCGCGCTTAGCGGCGGCGGATTCGATGTCGATGACGGGTTCGCGCATACCGGCAGGATCGTGATTCATGATGGCGAAAATGAGCCCGAGTTGTTAATGGCCCCGCTCCTATAGCGGCGGGACGGGAGGCTGGCGCGGGGGAAATTTAGGGCCAAGTTCTGAGAGTTAGGTGGCAAGAGGGTAGTTGGGTGGCCACGCCATAATTCCGGCGGGCCACCCCAAAACCGGCGCTATTTCGGCGCCAGGATCATGACCATCTGCTTGCCCTCAAGGCGCGGGAACTGCTCCACCTTCGCCTTGGCATCGAACTCGGTGCGCACCCGCTCCAGCACTTGTGCGCCGAGTTCCTGGTGCACCATCTCGCGGCCGCGGAAGCGGAGCGTGACCTTCACCTTGTCGCCTTCTTCCAGGAAGCGCGTTACCGAGCGCATCTTCACTTCATAGTCATGCTCGTCGGTCGTCGGCCGGAGCTTGATCTCCTTGACCTCGATGACCTTCTGCTTCTTGCGCGCTTCGTTCTTCTTCTTCTGTTCCTGGTACTTGTACTTTCCGAAGTCGAGAATCTTGCACACCGGCGGATCGGCATTGGGCGACACCTCGACCAGATCAAGGCCGGCGTCGGCCGCCATCTGCAGCGCTTCGCGTGTGGGTTTTACTCCGACCATGGTGCCGTCCTCTTTGACGAGCCGGACGGAAGGCACGGAAATCTGAGCGTTGATCCGCGGTCCGTCATTGGACGACGAGGACGCGCGTTCTCTCTCCATTGGTGGCCTAGCGATGAAACACCTCCATTTGAATAGTTAAAAACAACCGGCCGCCCTCCCATCCAAAGAAGCGGCCGGCGATGGCGGCGCCCCTACGATGCGGGCACCGCCGCTTCCTGCCTTAGTTTAGTAATGGCCTCATCCAGCGCAAGCACTTCCTGCTTTTCGCCGCCGAGGCGGCGCAGCGCAACGGCGCGATCGGCCGCCTCTTTTTTGCCCACCACCAGCATGATCGGCACCTTGGCCAGGGAGTGCTCGCGGACCTTGTAGTTGATCTTTTCGTTGCGCAGGTCGAGTTCCGCCCGCAAGCCCGCCTTTGCCAGCGCCGCATTGACCTCGACCGCATAGGAATCAGCATCGCTGGTGATCGTGGCGACCACGGCCTGCACCGGCGTCAGCCAGAGCGGCAGCTTCCCTGCATAATGCTCGATCAGCACGCCGACGAACCGTTCCATCGATCCCAGCAGCGCCCGGTGCAGCATGACCGGCCGGTGCCGCTGGCCATCCTCGCCGATATAGTGGGCATCGAGCCGCTCCGGCAGCACGAAATCGAGCTGCAGCGTGCCGCATTGCCAGGTGCGGCCGATGGCGTCCGTCAGGTGGAACTCCACCTTCGGCCCGTAGAACGCGCCCTCGCCGGGCAGTTCCTCGAACGGCAGGCCGGCCGCACGCAAGGCAGCGCGCAGACCTTCTTCCGCGCGATCCCAAACTTCGTCCGAGCCGGCGCGCGGCGTCGGCCGCAACGCCAGTTTCACGATGACATTCTCGAAGCCGAGTTCGCGGAATATGCGCATCTGCAGGTCGCAGTAGCGCACCGATTCCGGCGTGATCTGATCCTCGGTGCAGAAGATATGGCCGTCGTCCTGGGTGAAGGCGCGCACGCGCATGATGCCATGCAGCGCCCCCGACGGCTCGTTGCGGTGGCAGGAGCCGAACTCGGAGAACCGGATGGGCAGGTCGCGATAGCTCTTCAGCCCCTGGCGGAAGATCTGCACATGGCCCGGGCAGTTCATCGGCTTGATGCCGAATTCGCGCTCGCCCTTGTCGATGACGACCTTGAACATGTTGTCGCCATACATGTCCCAATGGCCGGACGCCTTGAACAAGGACTTGTCGATCAGTTGCGGCGTGCGCACCTCCAGATAGCCCGCCGCGGCCAGGCGGTCGCGAATGAATTTCTCGAGGGTGAGCCACAGCGTCCAACCCTTCGGGTGCCAGAACACCTGACCGGCCGCCTCTTCCTGCTGGTGGAAAAGGTTCATCTCCTTGCCGATGCGGCGGTGATCGCGCTTCTCCGCTTCTTCCAGCTGATGGAGATAGGCGGCGAGCTGCTTCTCGTCGGGCCAGCAGGTGCCATAAATGCGTTGCAGCTGCGCGTTCTTCGCATCGCCGCGCCAATAGGCGCCGGAGATCTTCATCAGCTTGAAGGCCTTGCCCAGCTTTCCCGTCGACGGCAGATGGGGGCCGGTGCACATGTCGAGCCAGTTGCCCTGGCGGTAGATGGTGATCTCCTCGCCGTCGGGAATTTCGCCGACCCACTCCGCCTTGAACTGCTCGCCATGCTCGCGGAACCAGCGCGCCGCCTGGTCCCGCGTCCAGACCTCGCGGGTGATCGTCTCGTTGCGGTCGACGATCTCCTTCATCTTGGCTTCGATCTTGGCGAAATCGTCGGGCGTGAAATGCTCGTTGCGCACGAAGTCGTAATAGAAGCCGTTCTCGATCGCCGGACCAAAGGTGATCTGGGTGCCGGGATAGAGTTCCTGCACCGCTTCCGCCAGCACATGGGCGCAGTCATGGCGCAGCAGCTCCAGCGCGTCCTTGTGCTTGCCGGTGACAATCTCGACCTTGGCGTCCTTGTCGATCGGGCGTGCGAGGTCGCGCAGTTCGCCGTCGACCTTCACCGCCAGCGCCGCCTTGGCCAGTCCCGGGCCGATGTCAGCCGCCAGCGCCTCGCCCGTGATGGACGAGTCGAAGCGGCGGACACTGCCGTCTGGCAAGGTGATGGCGACCATGGGAACTCGCGGAATGTTTTGCGATTTCACGGCATTAGGGCGCAAACGCCCAGGCCGGAAACCGGGACCGCGGACTTTACCGGCTAGCTGTTCGGTGTCAAGGCGAGCGGCGGCGGAAAGCGGAGAAACCGAAGTTTCTACTGCGCGGCGGCGCCGTTGCTGGTGATGCGCATGCGCTTGATCTTGGCGTAGGCGTCGTTGATCGAGGTCATGCGCTCATGGGCGAGGCGGATGAATTCCGCCGGCAGGCTCATGGATTGCAGGCGGTCGGGATGATTTTCCTGGACGCAGCGGTGATAGGCTTCGCGGATCTCCACGTCGGAGGCGTCGTCGGCGACGCCCAGCACCTGGAACGGATTGTCGGCATCCACATTCGCGGTGTTCTTCTTCTCCACCGGCTTGATGCCGCGGGCAGCGGTCTTGTGGAAGATGTAGATCGAGCTGTCGAGATTCTCGAACGGCAGGAAAGCCCTGTCGTCATTCATCAGATCGGACAAACGCTGCTGCTGGCCGACGAACATGTAGCCGATCAAGACCCGGCCGCTGTCGAGCTCGAGCTCGACCAGCAGCTTGTTCTTGAAGACCATCTTGTCGTTGCCACCGTACATCCGCGCACCGATTGGCTATGAGGGCAGCCGCTCCCCGAGGGAACGCCCTTCGACGCCCTAGTTTACGAAGACCATGGTAAAGCGAAGGTGAAGAAATCGGCCCTTAGCCGCCCATCACCCATTTCGGCTTGGCCGCTTCGGCCTGGGCCCGGGACTCATTAATACGGTCGTAGGCATCGTTGATTCGCGACAGCTTTTCATTGGCGAGCTGGACGAAATCGGCCGGCATGCCCATGGCGATCAGCTTGTCCGGATGGCACTCCTGCACCTTGCGGTGGTAGATGACCTTGAGATCTTCGTCCGGAATCGACGGCGCGACGCCGAGGATTTCATAGGGGTCGGCATTGATGTCCGGCAAAGTGATCTGGTTCATCGGCGTCACGCGCCGGATGGTGGATTTGCGGACGATGGTGATCAGGCCCTCGGTGGTCTCGAAAGGCAAGAAATCCCGGTTATCGTTCAACAGGTCCGGCAAGCGCTGATTCTGCGCCACGAACATGTGACCCATCAGCCGGGCGCCGCCATCGATCTCCATCTCGACCGAGAGCTTCTGCTTCTGCAGCTTTGCCTCTTCCATCTCCTGCCTCTCCCGCAAATCCAAGAATGGGCCAGCGGTTCGCTGCGAACCTGACCCGGCCATGGCGCAAGGACATAGCAAGAATTGGTCAAGGAGCCGTTAACCCTGGCGCAAGAAAGGCCCGATCAGGCGGGTTTGAGGGCCTGCTGGGAGTCGACCGCCTGGCGGTAGAACTGCACCATCCGTTGGGCGGCGGCGTTGCGGGAGTAGAAAGTGCGCGCGCCGGTCTGCGCCAGCTGCGCCAGGCGCAGGCGCTCGGCCGCCGGATAGCGCAGGGCGGATTCCATGGCCTGGGCCACCGAATAGGCATTGCCGGGCGGCGTCAGCCAGACCATGGCGCCGCGCGCCGCCTGCTCCGCAGCGCTGCCATGCTCGCTGGCGACGACGGGCCGGCCCATCGCCTGGGCCTGGGCGAAGACGCGGTCGAAATGCAGCGGCGACTCGCTGGTGCTGACCACGACATCGGCCAGCATCATCGCCGCCGGCAGATCGCGGCAGCGATCGACGATGAAGGCGCGCTCGGCGAGGCCCGTGCGCTCGATCCGCTGCTTGAGATCCCGGACGTAGGCGGTATCGGAGTCATCGTCACCGATCAGCAGGGCGCGGAAATCCACGTCCTTGACCTGGGCGAGCCCGTCGATGAACAGCTCATGGCCGCGCGGCCGGCGGATGGAGCCGGGCATCAGCAGCAGCGGCACGCCATCGGGCAGTTGCCACTGTCGCGCCAGCGTGGTGATCCTCTCGGGTCCGACATGGGCGGGATCGAAGAACACGGTATCGATGCCGGGCGCCACCAGCTGGATGCGTTCGGCATGGGGCGCCATGTGCCGCGCTTCTTCGGCGGAAAATTCGGATCCCACCACCAGCCAGTCGGCCGCCGCCAGCAGCTTGCGGCGCCAGCGTTGCCGCCAGGCCTTGGCCGGCAGGGCTTCGCGAAAACTGACGATGAATTTCGGCCGCATCTGCTTGCGCAGGGCGCGCAGTGCCGCCAGCGCGACGCGGCCGCTGTCGAGATCCTGGGCATGCACGACATCGGCCTGGAATTGCCGGATCAGCTTGGCCAGATCGCGGGCCAGCCGCCGCCGCGCGAAGTAACCCGTACGATCCAACGGCAACACCAGATGATGCCCGCCGGCCCGCGCCAGGTCGCGCGTCCCCGGGCCGGCCGGCGAGACGACCAGGCCAGTGCCGCCGGCATCATGGACGGCGCCGGCGGTGGCGACGATATCGCGGGTCAACGGGCTGATGCCCAACTGCGAAACCAGCTGGAGAACCACGGGATGGCGAGCTTCCGCACCGCCGGTATCGGTGGTAATCGTGTCGTAGAAGGCCCCCGTAACGGTCAATCCGATCCCCTTTTGGTAACAATTGTCGACGATGCCCGACCCATCGCCCGCGCCGAAGACTTCTAGTCCGTCCGCAAGCACCGGCAATCGCCTATCATCTATTGCCCGCAGACAGGGAAAAAATGCAAGGGGCGCCGGGCGTCATCTTTCTCGGCGGCTTTGCCTCGGATATGACCGGCATCAAGGCGATGACCCTGGATCGGTTCTGCCGGCAGCGCGGGCAGGCCTATCTGCGCTTCGACTATCGCGGCCATGGCGCTTCTGGCGGCGAATTCCGCGACGGCACGATCGGCGCCTGGCTGCAGGATTCGCTGGAAGTCTTCGACAAATTAACGGCCGGGCCGCAAATCCTCGTGGGCTCCAGCATGGGCGGCTGGCTGATGCTGCTGCTGGCGATCAGGCGAAGCGAACGGATCGCCGGGCTGGCCGGCATCGCCGCGGCGCCGGATTTCACCGAGGATATCTGGCAGGGGTTATCCAAGTTGCAACAGGATGAGCTGATGACCCGCGGCGAGGTGGCGCGGCCGTCTGCTTACAGCGACAATCCCTACGTCATCACGCGGGCGCTGATCGAAGACGGACGGCAACATTTTCTGCTCGACAGTGAGATCGCGCTGGATTGCCCGGTGCGGTTGCTCCATGGCATGGCCGATCCCGACGTCTCGCCCGCGAAGTCGCTGCGCATTGCCGAAAAGCTGCGCGGCAATGACGCGGTGGTGACATTGATCAAGGATGGCGATCACCGGCTGTCGCGGCCGCAGGATCTGCAGCGGCTATGCGACGCCGTGGCCGAGCTCTCTGCGCTGTGCGGCGATGCCTGAACTGCCTGATATCGAGGTCTATATCGAGGCGCTGGACCGGCGCGTCACCGGCCAAGTATTGCAGCGCGTGCGCCTCGGCAGCCCGTTCCTGCTGCGGTCGGTCGATCCGCCCTTGAAGGCGTTCGAAGGCCTGCCGGTGCGCAAGCTGTCGCGCCTGGGCAAGCGCATCGTCTTTCATTTCGACGGCGAGCTCTATCTGGTGCTGCATCTGATGATCGCCGGGCGGCTGCATTGGCGGCCGGCCGGTGCGCCGCTGGTGCGCAAGCTGGGGCTCGCGGCGTTCGATTTCGCCGACGGCTCGCTGGTGCTGACGGAAGCGGGATCGAAGAAGCGCGCCTCGCTCTATGCCTTGCGCGGAGCGGCGGCCCTGGCCGCCCATGATCCCGGCGGCATGGATCTGTTCGCCGCATCGCCCGAACTGTTCCGCGACGCCCTGCGCCGGGAGAATCACACGCTGAAGCGCACGCTGACCGATCCCCATCTTTTCAGCGGCATCGGCAATTGGGTATCCGACGAGATCCTGCATCATGCCAAGCTCTCGCCCGTGAAAATGAGCCAGAGCCTCACTGACGAGGAATGCGACCGCCTGCTGGAATCGGCAGGGATCGTGCTGCGCCTGTGGACCGACCGGCTGCGGCAGCAGACCGGCGACGGCTTTCCTGAGAAGGTCACCGCCTTCCGGCCGGAAATGGCGGTGCATGGCAAGTTCGGCAAGCCCTGCCCGGTCTGCGGTGCTCCGGTGCAGCGCATCGTCTATGAGTCCAACGAAACCAACTACTGCCCGCGCTGCCAGACCGGCGGCAAGATCCTGGCGGACCGGGCTCTGTCGCGCCTGCTGAAGGCGGACTGGCCGCGGACACTGGAGGAGTTGGAGGAAGCAAAGCAGCGTCGACAGAGCTAGCTCTGATTCCGCGAGGATCGCCTGCAATCCGGCGCGATAATCGGGATACTTCAAACTCACGCCCAACTCGTCCTTGATGCGGTTGTTCCGCACGCGCTTGTTGTCGGCGTAGAAGCTGCGCGCCATTTCCGACATCTCTGCTTTCTCGTAGGGCACGGCCGGCGGCGGTTCGACGCCGAGCAGTTCCGCCGCATAGGCGATGACTTCATCCGGCGGCGCGGGGTTGTCGTCGCAGACATTGTAGGTCGCGCCGGGATTGGGGCGCGCCATGGAGGCGAGCAGCACAGTAGCGATGTCGTCGACATGGATGCGGCTGAACACCTGGCCGGCTTTCACGACGCGCTTCGCCGTGCCACCCCGCACAGAGTCGATGGCGCTGCGCCCGGGACCGTAGATGCCGGCGAGGCGGAAAATATGCACTGGCAGCCCATCTCGTTCCCACAAAGTCAGCCAGCCATCCTCGGCCAAGGCGCGGCGGCGGCTGCGATCCTGGGTCGGAATGCGCGGAGAGTTTTCAGCGACCCAATCACCGCCGCGGTCGCCATAGACGCCCGTGGTGGAGAGATAGCCGATCCAACGGAGCGACTCGAGATTCTGCAGCTCCCGCAAATGCAGGTCGAGAACGGGATCGCCGATGTCGTCGGGCGGGACTGAACTGACGATATGGGTGACATCGCGCAATGCTGCTGCGGCATCGTTCAAAGCCTGCCGCCGGCCGAAGAGATGCGCGATCATGCCCTCTGCCAGCAGCGCCTGCCGCTTCTCCACCGACCGGCAAGTGCCGGCGACCGTCCAGCCCTCGCGCTGCAGCCGCCGCGCCAGATGCAGCGCGGTGAAACCGAGGCCGAAACAGAAGAGTTTTCCGGGTTTGCCCATATGTCCTGTGGCGAAATGCGGCAGGCCCAGAATGGTGGCGCGCCGGCCCAAGCCTTACTATGATCGCCCCTCCCCGAACAACGGCGCGACCACGATGATCCTACGTCCCGCTCTGAAGCTTGTCTGCCTGCTGCCGCTGCTGGCGCTCCCTGCTGCCGCGCAGGAGGAGGCGCCGCCGCCGGACAACAGCCTCAGCGACACCATCAACGCCAATGAATACGAAGCCTGCATGACGTTGGCCCAGCGGTCGCCGGCCGAGGCTTACGGCAGCGCCAAGACCTGGTCGGACAAAGGGCGGCGGCGCAGCGGCGCTGCAATGCGGCGCATTCGCCCTGATCAACATGAACAGGCCGAAGGAAGCCGCGCAGATGATGGAGCTCGCCGCGGGAAAGGAAGAAAAACCGGCATTGAAAGCCGAGCTCTTCGGCCAGGCGGGACAGGCCTGGACCATGGCCAACGACAACACCCGCGCCCTAAATGCGCAGAATGAAGCGCTGGCCCTGGCGCCCGACAATGTGGATCTGCTCGTCGACCGCGCCTTCAGCTATCGCGACCAGGAAGATTTTCGCAGCGCCGTCGCCGACCTGGACAGGGCGCATGAACTGGCGCCGGAGCGACCGGACATCCTTGCCTATCGCGCCAGCGCCTGGCGATTCCTGAGGGACAATGTGAAGGCGCTGGCGGATGCCGACGCGGCGCTGGCACTCGATCGCGAAAATCCGGAAGCGCTGCTGGAGCGGGGCATCATCAAGCGCCTGACCAACGACCCCGAGGGCGCGCGCGCCGATTGGATGCAGGTCGTGGCGCTGGCCGGCGGCACGCCCACCGGCGACGCTGCCAAGGCCAATCTGGAAAAACTGAACGCAAAAGGCCCGTAAGCGGCGTCGATCTAGAAATCCAGATTCGCGTAATGCGCCGGCGGCGTGAAGCCCGGCAGAGCGTCCGACAGCAGCGGGCGGAAACTGGGCCGCGATTTCACCCGCGCATACCAGTCCTTCGCCGGCGGATGATCGTCCCAGGGCACGTCGCCGATGAAGTCGAGCACCGAGAGCTGCGCCGCCGCGGCGAGATCGGCGATGGTGAGCTGATCGCCCGCCAGCCATTTCCGCCGGTCGGCCAGCCAGCCGACATAGTCCAGATGATAGTGGATGTTCGACAGGCCGCTGCGGATCGCCTGGGAATCCGGTCCGCCATTGCCCTTGAGCCGCCGGATCACCTTCTGGTCGAACAGGTTCGCGGTCACCTCGCGATTGAACTTCTGGTCGAACCAGGCCGACAGCCGCCGCGTCTCCGCCCGCTCGGCCGGGGTGGCGCCGATCATCGGCTGCTCGGGATAGCGCTCCTCGATGTATTCCTCGATGGCATTGGGGTCGGCGACGATGGCGCCGTCATCCTCCACCAGCACCGGCACTTCGCCGGAGGGATTGAATTTCAGGAAGGCCGGGCGGCGCTCCCAGTAGTTCTCGGTCTCCAGCGCGAAATCGAGGGATTTTTCCCTAAGGATGAGGCGGAGTTTGCGCGAGCAGGGATGCAAGGCGAAATGGTGCAGGCAACGCATGGTCCTTCAGTTAGCCGATCCCGGCCGGGAGAGAAACTGTTTTTCCGTTCCATGCCAGTGACATAGAGGTGCCATCGGCGATACGCCCGCCACGGCGCAGGGACGCGCCGCCGCCGCTCGCCGGATCATGACTTGACGGCGGGCCGCCGGTGACGTTTTTTCCCCAGGGGGTGGCTGTCGCGGGCCGCCATAAATTCCATCCGGAGACGTCAAGGGACCATGGCGGAAGCCTCCCGCGAATCCATGTTGCTGGCCTGTGCCGCCGGCGACCGCACGGCTCTTAACCGTCTATATACCGCGACGGCATCGCATCTTTTTGGCCTCGCGCTCAGTATTATGAGACGTCGCGACCTGGCCGAGGACGCCGTGCAGGAGACTTTCATACAGGTGTGGCGACATGCCGGCAGCTTCGACATCAACCGGGGCACGGCGATGGCATGGATGGCGCGGATCCTGCGCAACCGCTGCTTCGACATGCTGGACAAGCGGCGGCGGGAGACCTCGCTCGATCCGGAGATCGCCGAGGCCCGCGAAGATCCCAGTCCCGGCCCCGCCGACCTGGTGGCCGGCAGCGAGTCGGCGCGGCTGTTGCACAATTGCCTGAACGAGATCGAGGCGCGGGCGCGGCAATGCCTGAACCTGGCCTATTTCGAGGGCCTGACGATGGAGGAGATCGCCCAGCGGCTGCCCGCCCCCATCGGCACGGTGAAGAGCTGGGTGCGCCGCAGCCTGATCCGGCTCAAGGGATGCCTCGAGCGATGAAGTACGAGAATCCAGAGCTGCGCGACCGCCTGGCTGCCGAATATGCCCTCGGCACGCTGCGCGGCGCCGCGCGCCGGCGCTTCCAGAAGCTGATGGCCGGCGATCCGGCGCTGCGCGACCTGACGCTGCAATGGGAGATGCGCCTCAACGACATGGCCGCCGTCGTCAAGCCGGTGACGCCGCGGCCGCAATTGTGGCAGGCGATCGATCGCGCCCTCGGCCCGGTGCCGCGGCCGCAGCATGAACGGCCGGGCCTGCTGAGCGGTCTGTGGGAGAGCCTGGGCTTCTGGCGCGCCTCGACCCTCGGCGCAGCGGCGCTCGCGGCGGCACTGGTGCTCTACATCGCGATCGGCCGCCCGGTGGCGCCGGAAACCCGCTACATCGCCGTGCTGATCGACGACAAGGCGACGCCGGTGCTGGTGGCCAGCCTGACTGCCGAGGACGGCAAGCTGTCGATCAAGTCCGTCAAGCCGACCAATGTGGCGGCCGACAAGGATCTGGAGCTCTGGCTGGTTCCGCAGCAAGGTACCTCCGTGCGCTCCCTGGGCGTGCTGAAGGGCATGCAAGCCCTGGTGAAACTGACGGAAGGCGATGCCAGCGATCTGAGCCAGGGCGGCACATTGGCGGTCAGCCTCGAACCGGCCGGCGGCTCGCCAACGGGAACGGCGACGGGGCCGATACTGTATGTCGGACCCGTCCTGCCGGCGGCGGATGTGCAGGAACCGTAACGGCGGCCGCCGCAAAGCCGGCGCAATAATCCGTCACAGATCGTGACTTGTCTTGCGGCGCGGGGCGGATTAAACAAACGCCCCATGACGAAGCCCATTTCCATCTTCAAGAAATCCTGGCTGCCGGCGGAATGCATCAGCCGCATCGCCGACATCGAGAAGCTGCTGGTCCCCAACGATCTCGACGCCGTCGAGGCGCGGCTCATGGCCCTGATCGACGATCACGAGCGGCATATGGACCGGGAATCCCTCGGCCTCAATGCCGGCACCAATGTGATGAACCCCCGGGCGGCGGCGCTCTTGTCCCGCTCCCTCGGCAACCGGCCCAGCCTCGGATATCCCGGCGACAAGTACGAGATGGGCATGGAATATGCCGAGGAGATCGAGGTCATCGCCGAAGATTTGGTGAAGCAACTCTTCGGCGCGCCTTTTGCCGAGCTGCGCGTGGCCTCCGGCGCGCTCGGCAACCTCTACTGCTTCATGGCGACCGCCAAGCCGGGCGAACGCATCATGGCTTTCAGCGGCGAGATGGGCGGCCATGTGACTCATCACAAGTCCGGCGCCGCCGGGCTCTACGGCATCGAGACCCATCCCGTGCCCTATGACGGCGCGCGCATGACCATCGATCTCGACCGGCTGCGGACCGAAGCCAAGCGCCTGCGGCCGAAGCTGATCACGGTCGCGGGCAGCCTCTGCCTGTTCCCCTACCCGCTGCGGGAGGTACGGCAGATCGCCGATGAGATCGGCGCCTATGTGCTGTACGACGCGGCCCATATGTCCGGCATGATCGCCGGCGGGCGCTTCCAGCAGCCGCTGGCCGAAGGCGCCCATCTGATGACCATGTCCACCTACAAGGCGTTCGGCGGGCCGCCCTCGGGCATCATCGTCACCACGGAGGCGGAGCTGGCGGCGCGGCTGGACAAGATCGCCTATCCCGGCATGACCGCGAATTTCGATCTCGGCAAGACGGCGGCGCTCGCCATCTCGGTCATGGACCTGCTGGCCCACGGCGCCGCCTATGCCGATCAGTGCATCCGCAATGCCCAGGCCCTGGGCCGGGCGCTGGCGGCTGAAGGCTTGCCGGTGCATGGCGTCGAAGGCCGCGGCCATACCGAGAGCCACCACCTAGCAATGCATGCCGCACCCTTCGGCGGCGGGCAGACGGCGGCCAAGCGGCTGGCGGCGGCAAACATCCTGCTCTGCGGCATCGGTCTGCCATTGCCGCCGGTCGCGGGCGATCTGAACGGCATCCGCATCGGCAGCCAGGAATTGACCCGCTTCGGCCTGAAGGAAAACGCCATGGCCGACGTGGCGCGCTTCATCGGCCGGTTCCTGATAAAGGGCGAAGCGGCCGACAGCATCCGGCGCGATGTCATCGCCTTCCGCCGGGATTATCAGCGGATTCACTACATCCGCTGACGGCCTGCGCCGGCCAAGAATTCTCCTGCCTTGCTGCATCCACCCGCCGCGTCAGCCGGTATAGGGGGTGACAGGTCGTCGAGGCATCAAGGGAGACAGGCCGCCTTAAAAACAGATGATCTCACCCGAGACGTTCGCATGCTCTAGCGAACCGCTGCCGGCGGCAGAGGCCTCGCAGATAAGAGGCCGCTTCCGCTCCCCCCGGTGCCGCCGGCGGCCTTTCTCGGGGTGAGTAAAGACGAAAGCGACAGATCTGACCCCTCGCGCAACAGAGGGGGAAGACGGATCCGCCGGCGGCAGCTGCGAGGTTCCCGCGACGTCCTCGCCTCCATCCGCCGGCGGATCTCGCTTTTTCTAAGCCCGCTTTGCCGCCGGCTTGTCGCTGAGCGGCCGGGCGAGATGACCGACGATTTCCTTCGGCACCACCTGCCAGAAGCGGCCGCGCTCCAGGGCCCAGTCGTTCAGCAGCCGGGCGGCGAACTTGGACTGTGTCTCGTCCGCATGCTCGGCGATCAGGTCCTTCAGCACATGCTCCCAATGGGCGGAGTCCAGGCGCTGCCAGACGACGCTTTCGCCATTCACATACATCGGGAAGGCGCCGGTCTCGTCATAGACGAAGGCCATGCCGCCGGTCATGCCGGCGGCGAAGTTGTCGCCAACCGCGCCGAGGATCACCGCCGTGCCGGCGGTCATGTATTCGCAGCCATTGGATCCGCAGCCTTCGACCACCGCCGTGGCGCCGGAGTTGCGAACGGCGAAGCGCTCGCCCACCTGACCGGCCGCGAACAGCTTGCCAGCGGTCGCGCCATAGAGAACGGTGTTGCCGATGATGACGTTCTCATTGGTCGACAGCGGGCTGGAGGGCAGCGGCCGCACCACGATGGTGCCGCCGGAAAGCCCCTTGCCCACATAGTCATTGGCGTCACCGAAGACCTCGAGCTTCAGCCCCTGGACCGCGAAGGCACCGAGGGATTGTCCGGCCGAA
This sequence comes from uncultured Alphaproteobacteria bacterium, assembly GCA_963816235.1. Classification (GTDB taxonomy): domain Bacteria; phylum Pseudomonadota; class Alphaproteobacteria; order Dongiales; family Dongiaceae; genus DATKFM01. The sequence continues at coordinate 987,970 of CAWFKD010000001.1, forward strand.
CCGCGCAGGCGCACGGTGATATGGCCGGGCTTCAGGCCGAACATGCCGAACTTACGGGTGATCTTGGAGCTGAGCTTGGTGCCGATGGCCCGATGCGTGTTGCGGATATTGTATTGCAGCTGCATCTTTTCGCCGTCGTCGAACAGCTGGCGCGCATCCTGGATCATCTGCGCGTCCAGGGTTTCTGGCACTTCGTTGCGGCCTTCCAGCGTGCAGTAGCGCGCATGCTGGCCGGAGTCGGCCTGCGCCAGCAGCGGATTCAGATCGAGATCGTCAAGATGGGCCGCGCCGCGGCTGACCTGGCGCAGCAAGTCGGAACGGCCGATGACCTCGTTCAGATTGCGGAAGCCGAGTGCTGCCAGGGTCTCGCGCACTTCCTCGGCGATGAAGCTGAAGAGGTTCACCACCTTCTCCGGCGAGCCGGTGAATCTCTCCCGCAGCTTCGGATCCTGGGTGCAAACGCCCACGGGGCAGGTGTTGGAATGGCATTGCCGGACCATGATGCAGCCCATGGCCACCAGCGACGCGGTGCCGATGCCGAACTCCTCGGCGCCCAGCATGGCGGCGATCACCACGTCGCGGCCGGTCTTGATGCCGCCGTCGGTGCGCAGCCGCACGCGGTGGCGCAGGCGATTGAGGGTCAGCACCTGCTGGGTTTCCGACAGGCCCATTTCCCAGGGGATGCCGGCATATTTGATACTGGTCTGCGGGCTGGCGCCGGTGCCGCCCACATGGCCCGAGATCAGGATCACATCGGCCTTCGCCTTGGCGACGCCGGCGGCGATCGTGCCGATGCCGGAACGCGCCACCAGCTTCACGCAGACCCGCGCATCCGGATTGATCTGCTTCAGGTCGTAGATCAGCTGCGCCAGGTCCTCGATCGAATAGATGTCGTGATGGGGCGGCGGCGAGATCAGCATGACGCCGGGCGTGGAATGCCGGAGCTTGGCGATCATCTCCGTGACCTTGAAGCCCGGCAGCTGACCGCCCTCGCCGGGCTTGGCGCCCTGGGCCACCTTGATCTCGATCTCACGGCAGCGGTTGAGATATTCCGCCGTGACGCCGAAGCGGCCGGAGGCGATTTGCTTGATGGCGGAGTTGGCGTTGTCGCCGTTCGGCCGCGGGCGATAGCGCTCGGGATCCTCGCCGCCTTCGCCGGAGTCCGACTTGGCGCCCATGCGGTTCATGGCGATGTTGAGGGTGCCATGGGCCTCGGGCGACAGCGCGCCCAGGGACATGCCCGGAGTCACAAAGCGCTTGCGGATCTCCGTGATCGACTCGACCTCGTCGATGGAGATCGGCGTGCGGCCCTGGCGGAAATCCAGCAGGTCCCGCAGCGTCACCGGCGGCAGCTTGGCCACCGCTTCGCTGTAGCGCTTGAAAGTCTGGTAGGCCTCGCTGGACACCGCGCTCTGCAGCATATGGATCAGGTTCGCTTCCCAGGCATGGGACTCGCCGCCGCGGCGGTAGCGGTAGAAGCCGCCGATGGGCAGCGCCGCGAAATCCTCGGACCAGGCGCGGGCATGCTGCTGCAACACCTTCTGCTGGATGCCCGCCAGGCCGATGCCGGAAATGCGCGAGGGCATGCTGGGGAAATACTCGGCCACCAGCGTGCGGGACAGGCCGACGGATTCGAAGTTGGCGCCGCCGCGATAGGAGCTGATCACGGCGATGCCCATCTTCGACATGATCTTGAGCAGGCCTTCATCCATCGCCTTGGTGAAGCGCTTCAGGCAATCGTCGAGGGAGAGATCGCCGAACAACCCGCGGCGATGGCGGTCGGCGATCGAGGCCTCCGCCAGATAGGCATTCACCGTGGTGGCGCCGACGCCGATCAGCACGGCGGCATGATGCACATCCAGGCATTCGCCGGAGCGCACATTGAGCGAGGTGAAGGTGCGCAGTTGCTGGCGCAGCAGATGGGTATGAACCGCGCCTGTCGCGAGGATCATCGGGATCGAGGCGCGGGACGGGCCGCTCTTCTCGTCGGTCAGGATGACATGCACCGCGCCGCCGCGCACGGCGTCTTCCGCCTCGCGCCGCACCCGGGCGATGGCGTCGCGCAGCGCGTTGTCGCCGGCCTTGGTGCCGGGCTTCGGAATGTCGTAGGTGCAGTCGATCTCCACCGCCGAGGCGCCCATATAGGCGCGCATGGCCTGGAACTGCGCCGTCAGCAGGATCGGCGACTCAAGCTGCAGCAGGCGGCACTGGCTTTCATCCTGGTCGAGGATATTGCCGAGATTGCCGAGGCGCGTCTTCAGCGTCATCACCCGGCGTTCCCGCAGGGAGTCGATCGGCGGGTTGGTGACCTGGCTGAAGTTCTGGCGGAAATAGTGATGCAGGCCGCGATACTGCTCTGACAGCACCGCCAGCGGCGCATCGTCGCCCATGGAGCCGACGGCTTCCTTCGCCTCCTCCACCATCGGATGGAGAATCAGCTCCAGATCTTCTTGCGAGAATCCGGCATTGAGCTGGCGCCGGCGCAGTTCTTCCTTCTCGAAGGACGCGGGCTGGCCGGGCTTGGCGCGCACCAGCGTGTCGATGACCGTGATGTTCTTCACCCAGTCGCTGAAGGCAGCGCCGGCGGAGAGAAGGTCCATGATCTCCCGGTGCTTGTAGAGGCGGCCGGCGCCGAGATCGATGGCAATCATCTGGCCGGGGCCGACCCGGCCCTTGGCGACCACGTTCTGCTCCGGCAGGCGCACCATGCCGGTTTCCGAACCCGCGACCAGCAGGCCGTCATCGGTGATGGTGTATCGCATCGGCCGCAGACCGTTGCGATCCATGCCGGCCAGCACCCAATTGCCACCGAAGGCGCAGATCGCGGCCGGACCGTCCCAGGGCTCCATCACCGAATTGCAATAGCTGTAGAGGTCCCGGTGGGCGCGCGGCATGGTCTCGCGCTCGGCCCAGACATCGGGGATCAGCATCGACTTCACCATCGGCAGCGTGCGGCCGACGCCGACCATGGCTTCGAACACGTTGTCGAGGATGGCGGAGTCCGAGCCGCCGGGCTGCACCACCGGCTTGATGTCGGCCATGTAGTCGCCATAGACCGGCGTCGCCATGCGGGTTTCGTGGGCCTGCATCCAGTTGATGTTGCCCTTCAGCGTGTTGATCTCGCCGTTATGGGCGATGACGCGGAAGGGCTGCGCCAGATGCCAGGTCGGAAAGGTGTTGGTGGAATAGCGCTGGTGATAGATGGCGAAGTTGGAGACGAAGCGCTCGTCCAGCAGATCGGGATAGAAGGAGGTCAGCTGCTCGGCCAGGAACATGCCCTTGTAGATCACCGAGCGGCAGGACATGGAGCAGATGTAGATGTCCTTGATCGATTCCTCGAGCGCCGCCTTCTCGATGCGGCGGCGGATGACATAGAGATCGATTTCGAACTGCTCCTCGGTCGTGCCGAGGGAGTTCGCGATCATGATCTGCTCGATCTCCGGCCGCGTGGCGTTGGCCTTCTCGCCGATCACTTCCACATTCACCGGCACCTGGCGCCAGCCATAGATGGTGTAGCCATAGGCGAGGATCTCGCGCTCGACGATGACGCGGCAGCGTTCCTGCGCGGCAAGGTCGGTGCGCGGCAGGAACACCATGCCGACGCCGAGCTTGGCGCGGCCGATCTTCTGGCCGGTGCCGCGGACGTACTCGCGGAAGAAATCATGGGGGATCTGCACATGGATGCCGGCACCGTCGCCGGTCTTGCCGTCGGCATCGACGGCGCCCCGGTGCCACACTGACTTCAGCGCGGCGATGCCGTACTCGACGACCTGCCGGCGCGGCTTGCCGTCGATCGCGGCGATCAGCCCGACGCCACAGGCATCATGCTCGTCGGCGGGATCGTAGAGGCCGTTCTCCTGCAGGTGCGCGGCGTTCATGCGCCAATGATTGGTCAACGGCACGTCATCGCTTCGTCCAGGTTGCGTCCGCATCTTCGTCATCCCGCATCTCAAATGTTGGGCATCTTCAGGCCGCGCTTTTCGAACTCGGGCGCCAGCTCGCGCATGACTTCCTCGCCAACGGCCGTGCCCCAACGACGCCCAATCGCCATCGATTCCTTCGTAACTTCTGTCTGCTCGCCCACAAGCTTCCGGCCGATCGGCGACTCATAGAATTCGATCAGCTGATCCAGCTCTTCGACCGTGAAGTGCTCGGCATAGACATGCGCAACAAGCTCGATCAGTTCGCCGGAGCGATCCAAGACTTTCGGCGTCATCTTTGTCTCCATGATCTCGCTAACATCATCGCCGCGATCGGGGTTTGCCTTTTGCAACAGGTCGCCGAGCTGGCGCACGATGATTGGAAACACTTGCCGGAACGACTCTTCGACGCCAGACGCCTCCATCAACTCCCGCGCTTTTGTCAGGCCAGCCGGATCGACGTCCGCGCGCGCGGCTGTTGCGACAGCCAGATATAGTACGGCGGCAATGGCAATACGCAGGAACGTCCCGAACACGAACTGTCGCATTGTTCTTCTCCGTCTATTCCGCAGCCGCCGCGGCCATGCCGACGGACTTTGCCTTGATGTAGGCATCGATGCTGTCGGCCGCATCGCGGCCGTCGCGGATCGCCCAGACCACCAGGGACGCGCCGCGCACGATGTCGCCGGCGGCGAAGATGCCGTCCAGGTTCGACATCTTCGTGCGGTGATTGATCTTCACCGTGCCCCAGCGGGTGACCTCAAGATCCTGCGCACCGAACTGCCCCGGCAGTTCTTCCGGGTCGAAGCCCAGCGCCTTGATCACGAGATCGGCCTCGACATTGAAGTGGGAGCCGTCGATGACCCGCGGCGTCTGCCGCCCGGTGGCATCGGGCACGCCCAGATGGATGCGCGCCGCGCGGACCGCCGAGACGTCGTTCTTCTTGCCGCCGATGAAGGCTTCGGGCAGGGCCAGCCAGACGAACTCCACGCCCTCTTCCTCCGCGTGCGCCACTTCGCGCTGCGAGCCCGGCATGTTGGCGCGGTCGCGGCGGTAGAGGCATTTCACGGAGATTGCGCCCTGGCGCACTGCCGTGCGCACGCAATCCATCGCCGTGTCGCCGCCACCGATGACGACCACGCTCTTGTCCTTGGCATTAAGGGCGCCTGACGTGAACGCCGGCACCTTGTCGCCCAGGCCGTGGCGGTTGCTGGCGGTGAGATAGTCGAGCGCCGGTACGATGTTGCCGAGACCGACACCCGGCGCTTGGATCTCGCGCGCGCGATAGACGCCGCAGGCAACCAGCAGGGCATCATGCTTTTGCCGCAGTTCCGGCAGGGTCGCGTCCTTGCCCACCTCGAAGTTCAAATGGAACTGAACGTGGCTGTCCCGCAGCAGCTTGGCGCGCCGCTCGACGACTTCCTTCTCCAGCTTGAAGTTGGGAATGCCATAGATCATCAGGCCGCCAATGCGGTCATAGCGGTCATAGACATGCACCTGGTAGCCCTTGCGGCGGAGTTGCTCCGCTGCGGCCAAGCCGGCGGGCCCGGCGCCGATGATGCCGACGGATTCGCTGAGTTCGCGCGGCGGCTTCACCGGCTTGACCCAGCCTTTCTGCCAGGCCGTGTCGGTGATGTATTTCTCCACCGAACCGATGGTGACCGTGCCGTGGCCCGATTGCTCGATCACGCAATTGCCTTCGCAAAGCCTGTCTTGCGGACAGATGCGGCCACAAATCTCCGGGAAGTTGTTGGTGGCGGAGGAGATCTCGTAGGCCTCCTCCAGGCGGCCCTCGGCCGTCAGCTTCAGCCAGTCGGGGATATTGTTATGGACCGGGCAATGCACCTGGCAGAACGGCACGCCGCATTGGGAGCAGCGGCTGGACTGGGCCGCGGCTTCCGCCGGCTTGTACTCGTTGAAGATCTCGCGGAAGTCGGCAACGGCGGGCCGACGCCTCCCGCTTCCGCGGCATGGCACGCCCCAGCTTGACAAATTGCAGCATCTTGCCGGCCATCTGGCGCGCCTCCCAAAGCGTTTTCGATCAACGGGTTATGGCCAAATTGCTGCCTTCCCTCAGATCCTTTGTCCGACTAGCCTACATGAACCAGGGACTGGTCGCGATCAGAATCGGAAATATAAGTCAGCTTTCGTGACATAATATCTATGTGGCACTCCGATTGCAATTCTGTTTCCGACTTCCGTGTCAAATTTTGGTAGATATTAGTTCCATAATGGTACTAATATCTACCGTGCGACCCCGGGAATCCCGATGCTATAAGGGCTTGGCCGTGTTGGGGGATTAACCGCTTGTCGTTCCTGCAAATCCTGGTCCTGGCCGTCGTCCAGGGCCTTACCGAGTTCCTGCCCGTGAGTTCCTCCGGGCATCTCATCCTCGTGCCGCTGCTCACCGGCTGGCCCGACCAGGGGCTGGCCATCGATGTGGCGACCCATGTGGGTACGCTGTTCGCGGTGCTGATTTATTTCTGGCGCGATATTCTGCGGATGGCCCAGGGCCTGCTGCAGCTTCTGCGCGGCAAGCGCAATGATGGCGCGAAATTGGTGCTGTATCTGCTGATCGGCACCGTCCCGGCGCTGATCGCCGGCTTTCTGGTCGGACCAGTATGCCGGCGACTCGCTGCGCAGCATGAAGCTGGTGGCCTGGACCATGACCGGCTTTGCCATCGTGCTCTATGCCGCCGACAAGTTCGGCCTCACCGTCCGGCGGCTTGAGCACATCACCGCCGGCCATGCGATCGTCATCGGCCTGGCTCAGGCCGTCGCCTTCATCCCCGGCACCAGCCGCTCCGGCATCACCATGGTCGCCGCGCGCCTGCTCGGCTATGAGCGGGCGGAGGCGGCGCGGTTTTCATTCCTGCTGTCGATTCCCGCGATTTCCGCCGCGGGCATCTGGGAGGGCCGCAAGGTCCTGGAGACGGGCTCGGCGGAGATGCTGCATGACGCACTCCTGGCCTGCGGCCTGTCGGCGATCGCGGGATTCTTCGCCATCGCCTTCCTGATGTCCTGGCTGAAGCGCAGCACCTTCCTGCCCTTCGTCATCTACCGGCTGCTGCTGGGCGGGTTCCTGCTCTATCTCGTCTATGTTGGCCTCTAGACGGGCCGCCTAGACCAAGCGGGCGCGGCGGCCGAGGCGGCCGCCCGGCCGATAGCGTGCAAGATATGTCGGCAGAATCGCATCAAGTCCCTGGGCCTGGATACCGAGATCAGCCAATGTGAGGGCTCCCTGCGAGACAATATTGTCCTGCTGCAGCAGCTTGATCTGATCCCGGGTCAAAGGTGGCACCGGCAACAGCTCGAGGAACAGCGCCTTGATCCGCGCGACGCCGAAGGGCAGCGGCACCAGCATCCTGCGCCGCCCGATCTCCCGCAGCGTGCGGCGCAGCAGGTCGGCGAAACTGAACACGCCCGGACCACCCAACTCATAGGTCTTTCCCGCCGTATGCGGATCCTCGACGCAGCGCTGGATCGCCTCCGCGATATCGCCGACGTAGACCGGCTGGAATTTCATCCTGCCGCCGCCGATCAGCGGCAGCACCGGCGACAGCCGCGCCATCGCCGCGAACTTATTGAAGAAGCCGTCCTCCGGTCCGAAGACGATGGAGGGCCGGATGATCCTGGCGTCGGGATAATGCGCGCGCACCGCCACCTCGCCGGCCGCTTTCGAGCGCGCATATTCCGCCGCCGCATCGGCCGAAGCGCCCAGCGACGACATCTGCACGAAGATCTTCACGCCGGCCGCCTTCGCCAGCCGAGCGGTCCGCTCGGCGCCCTCGGCATGGATGGCCTTGAAACTGCGGCCGCCCTTTTCATAGAGGATGCCCACCAAATTCACGACCGCGTCGGCGCCGTCCACGGCGGCGGCGACAGCGCGTTCGCTGCGGATATCGGCGGCGAGCGGCGTGACCTGGCCGACGGTGCCCATGGTCTTCAGGAACAGCGCACGGTCCGGCCGGCGCACCGCGGCGCGGACGATCCAGCCCTGCTGGGCCAGGCGCTGCACCACATAGCGGCCGATGAAGCCGGAGCCGCCGAACACCGTCACCACGCCCGCTGCCATCATATGCCTCCGAATTTCCTGCTGCTGCGCGGCCGGGATCGCCGGTGTCCGAGCGTTGAAAATGCCAAGCCGCAGCAACAGATAACCGGCAGATATATCGCGCTTGCCGCCCTTCGCAACAGCGAAAACCCGGTTGACTTTGGGCGGCCCCTGAGGACAATCCCGGCCTCCTAAGCCCAGGTGGCGGAATTGGTAGACGCGCAGGTTTCAGGTACCTGTGGCAGAAATGTCGTGGAAGTTCGAGTCTTCTCCTGGGCACCATCCAATCGGGCACCATTCAAACCGGCCTGCTGCATCCCCGCTAGATCCGCATCCGCAGATTTGCCGCCGCAGCGGGCCCTGACGTTCCGGTCATGAGCAAAGAGCCGACTGGTATCAAACTGCATCACGGCGATCTGCCGGCGGGCCTCGATCTCGGCCCCGTCGTGGCGGTGGATACCGAGACCATGGGTCTCAATCCCCATCGCGACCGGCTCTGCCTGGTGCAACTGTCGTCGGGCGACGGCAACGCCCATCTGGTGAAGATGGGCCTGCCCGAAGGCGGCCGGCTGGCGGCGCCGAATCTCGCGGCCATGCTGGCAAATCCCCGCGTCCTCAAGCTGTTCCACTTCGCCAGGTTCGATGTCGCCGTGCTCAGGCAGTATCTCGGCGTGGTGACGCAGCCGGTCTATTGCACCAAGGTCGCCTCGAAGCTGGTGCGCACCTTTACCGACCGCCACGGCCTCAAGGATCTGTGCAAGGAGATGCTGGGGGTCGAGCTGAAGAAAGAGCAGCAATCCTCGGACTGGGGCGCCGCCGAGTTGCATCAGGAGCAGCTCCGCTACGCCGCCTCCGACGTGCTGCATCTCCATGCCCTGAAGGCGCATCTGGACGGCATGCTGGCCCGCGAAGGCCGCACGGCCGTGGCGGAGGCCTGCTTCCGCTTCATTCCCAGCCGGGCCGAACTGGACCTGGCAGGCTGGGCGGAACTGGACATTTTCGCCCATTAAGGTTTCCGCCGGCGGCCCGGTTTCCGTTGCCCGGCAGGCGCGCCAGATCATTGTAGAGTCAGCGATTTATTGACGGGAAGGCCATGCCCGACATACCTTCCGGACGGGTGGGCGCAGGGCTACAACGAATCGCGAAGGTTCGGGGCTGCGCTGGCCGTGTATTGCGACGCGGCCATCCCATATAACCGGTCAACGATCCGGCTGATCACCGGGAGACATTGCGAATGACAGCCCAGCCAAAGCCAACGCTGAACAGCGGGCGCGCGAGCGCTCAACCTGACTCGTCGCGGGATCTTGCGGCGGCGGTGCGCGTGCTCGGCGTCGAGTCCGAAGGCCTGCGGGCCTTGGCGGCGAGCCTGGATCAGACTTTCAGCAAGGCGCTGGACCTGCTGTCCAGCGCGAAAGGCCGCATCGTCGTCACCGGCATGGGCAAGAGCGGCCATATCGGCAGCAAGATCGCGGCCACACTGGCCTCCACGGGTTCGCCCGCGATGTATGTGCATCCTGCCGAGGCGAGCCATGGCGATCTCGGCATGATCGTCGAAAGCGATGCGGTGCTGGCGCTGTCCAATTCCGGCGACACGCCGGAGCTGGCCGACATCATCGCCTATACCAGGCGATTCCGCATACCGCTGGTGGCGATCACCAGCGGCAAGAGCAGCGCGCTCGCCACTGCATCCGATGCCGCGCTGATCCTGCCATCGGTCGACGAAGCCTGCCCCATGGGCCTGGCGCCGACGACGTCGACCACCATGACATTGGCGCTGGGCGATGCCATCGCGGTGGCGCTGCTGGAGCGCCGCGGCTTCACGCCGACGGATTTCCGCGTGCTGCATCCCGGCGGCAAGCTCGGCCGCAGCCTGATCAAGGTCAGCGATCTGATGCATGGCGGCGAACGCCTGCCGCTGACCGGCGAGACCACCAGCGTCACCGATGCGGTGCTGGTGATTTCCGAAAAAGGTTTCGGCTGCGTCGGCATCGTCGATCGCAATGGCGGCCTGATCGGGATCATCACCGACGGCGATCTCAGGCGCCATATGTCGGCGACACTATGGTCGCAGAAGGCCGGCGAGATCATGACCCGCAAGCCGAAGACGATCGCGTCGGACGCCCTGGCCGGCGAGGCTTTGGCTGCAATGAACATGGGCACAAAGCGCATCACCACGCTGTTCGTGGTCGAGGGCGACAAGCCGGTCGGCATCGTGCATATGCATGATCTGCTGCGGGCCGGCGTGGCCTAGGCCCGGAAACGGAACCGGATGAGCCCGCACGCCGCGCCCCGCAACCACGCGCATCACAGCTATGCCGCGCGAGTGCGCCTCATGCGCTGGGGCAAGTACTTTCTGCCGGTCATCGCCGTCGGATTGGGCGTCGCGATCTTCTACCTGGCGCAGGTGGAGGTCGGAAAGAATGTGGTCCTGATCGGCCCCACCACCGAAGTCGTGCCGGAGGAGATCGACAGCGTAAGCATGACCAATGCGCGCTTCTCCGGCCGCGACAACCGCAACCGCAACTTTACTGTCACAGCCGACGAAGCGCGGCAGAGAACTTCCGACTCGACGATCATCCATCTGAAGCATCCGAAAGCCGACCTGGATCTGACCGGCGGCCGGCTGGTGGCGATACATGCGGATTCCGGCATCTTTGTGCGCAACGACCAGCTGCTGAATCTCGCCGGCGAGGTTACGCTGTCGGACAACAGGGGTTTCGAGTTCCACACCGACAGCGCCAGCATCGATCTCGGCCGCCATACCGCCAGCGGCGACGCGCCGGTCGCCGGGCGCGGACCGTCGGGCGACATCACCGCCGAAGGCTTTCGTGTGCTCGATGACGGCGATCGCGTCATCTTCACCGGCAAGACTTCCCTGACAGTCACTGTCGCCGACAATGGCGACGATCCGCAGAACAACGGTGCGGAAACCCCATGATCCACCGCCGCGCGAACGGACGGATTGCGGCGGCGATGCTCTGGGCCGGGATCGCCGGCGTCCTGAGCCTGGCCGGCGGCGCGATGCCGCTCGCGGCGCAGACGGACGCCGCGGATCCCCTTGCCAAGGGACAGTCCGGTACGCCGGTGCAGATCGAGGCGACCCAGGGAATCGAGTGGCGGCGCAATGACAAGACCTATATCGCGCGCGGCGATGCCACCGCGGTCCGCGGCGACCTGAAGGTGCGCGCCGACGCGCTGACGGCCCGTTACCGGGACAAGGCCGGCGGCGACAACGAGATCTATCAGATCGAGGCCGATGGCGGCGTGGTCCTCACCCAGCCCGGCCGCACCATCTATGGCAACCATGCCATCTACAATCTGGACAGCCGGACCCTGACATTGACCGGCGGCAATCTGCGGGTGGTCACGGCCAAGGAAACGGTGACGGCCCGCGACCGGCTCGAATATCGCGAGCGGGAGCGGATCGTGATCGCCCAAGGCGACGTGATGGTGGAGAGCGGTCTGCGCCGCATCGGCGCCGATCTGATGACCGGCCATTTCGACCGGTTGACCGACGGTTCGCTCAGCCTCACGCGCATCGAGGCGGAGGGCAACATCACAGTCAAGACCAAGAACACTTTCGCCCGCAGCCAGAAGGGCGACTACGATCTGGGCCAGGACATCATGACGCTGACCGGCGATGTGCGCATCACCAACGGGCAGAATCAGTTCAACGGCGAGCGCGCCGAGGTCAATGTCGCGACGGGAGTCAGCACGCTGCAGGGCGGCGGCGACGGCAAGGTGAAGAGCCTGATCATGCCCAGCGCCGGCAGCACCCAGTAATCAGATGAACGCGCCCAACCGATCAACGGCAGGTCCGGCTCAAAAAGGCAATGGCGTCGCCAGGGCCGCGGAGTCCGCGGGCGGATTGGTCGTCCATGGAATCGGCAAGCAGTTCCGCAAACGGCCGGTGCTGCGCGATGTCTCGCTGAACCTGCAGCGCGGCGAGGTCGTGGGATTGCTGGGACCCAACGGCGCCGGCAAGACGACTTGCTTCTATATCATCAGCGGCCTGATCAAGGCGGATCAGGGCCAAATCCTGCTGGATGGCACCGATGTCACGTCGATGCCGATGTACCGGCGGGCAAGACTGGGCATCGGTTACCTGCCGCAGGAAGCGTCGATCTTCCGCGGCCTCAGCGTCGGCGAGAATATCCGGGTGGCGCTGGAGATCGTCGACAGCGATGCGGCGCACCGGGAGACGCGCCTGAACGAATTGCTTAGGGAATTCTCCGTCGCGCATCTGAAGGATGCACCGGCGGTCGCCCTGTCGGGCGGCGAGCGGCGGCGTGTCGAGATCGCCCGGGCGCTGGCCTCCGATCCCAGCTTCATCCTGCTGGATGAGCCCTTTGCCGGCATCGATCCCATCGCGGTCGCGGAAATCCGCGATGTCGCGGTCCATCTGAAGGATCGCGGCATCGGCGTGTTGATCACCGATCACAATGTCCGGGAGACGCTGGATATCGTCGATCGCGCCTACATCCTGAATGAAGGCAAGGTCCTGAAGGAAGGGCATCCGGCCGAGATCGTCGAAGACGAAGATGTGCGCCGGGTCTATCTCGGCGAACGTTTCAGCATGTAGGGCGGCCGCGAGGCTGCACGCTCCATGGCGATGAAAACGCGGCTCGATCTCCGGCAGGCGCAGACCCTCACGCTGACGCCGCAGCTGCAGCAGGCGATCAAGCTGCTGGCGCTGTCGAGCCAGGAGCTGACCGCCTTCATCGAAGCCGAGCTGGAGCAGAATCCGCTTCTGGAGCGCGACGAGGCCGCCGACGACGAGCCGCGCAGCCTGGAAGCGGATACCGGATCGGACAGCACCGCCGCCGCGGAAACCGCCCCTGAAGATCTGTTGCGCGGCCTGGACTCAGGGAAATTCAGCGAGGAAGGCGCCGGCGATGACGAAGGCGAGCCCTGGCCCGGCGAGCCGGCCGACAGTGACATGACGCTGCGGCTGGATATGCGGATGTCCGGCGACGAGCGCGGCGGCGCGCTGCAAGGCACGATCGAAACCGAACTTCGCGATGTGACCAATCTTCGCGATCACCTGCTGGCGCAATTGAGCATGGACCTGGCCGATCCCATGGACCGGCTGATCGGCCTGCATCTCATCGGTGCGCTCGACGATGCGGGCTATGTCACCACGGATCTGCAGAGCATTGCCGAACAGCTGGACTGCGACACCGCAAGGATCGAGGCGACCTTGCTGCGCCTGCAGGCCTTCGATCCGCCCGGCGTTTTCGCCCGCGATCTCCGGGAATGCCTGGCGCTGCAATTGAAGGATCGCGACCGGCACGACCCGGCGATGGCCTGCCTGCTGGAAAATCTCGACCTGCTGGCGCGCGGCGAACAGGCCAAGCTGATGAAGCTGTGCAATGTCGACAGCGAGGACCTGCTGGATATGGTGGCGGAGATCCGCTCGCTGAGTCCGAAGCCCGGCGAATCATTCACCGACAATGCGGCACCGCCGGTGACGCCCGACGTGATCGTCAGGCGCGCCGCCGATGGCGGCTGGCTGGTGGAGCTCAATCCCGGCAGCCTGCCGCGGGTGCTGGTCAACAACACTTATGCGGCCACCCTGAAGTCGAACACCAGGGATCGCGAGGCCCGCCGCTATATCAGCGATCGCATCGATGCGGCGAACTGGCTGGTACGGGCGCTGCAGCAGCGCGCGACCACCATCCTGAAAGTGGCGACGGAGATCGTTGCCCTGCAGAGCGAGTTCTTCGAACGCGGCATCCGCCATCTGCGGCCGCTGACGCGGCGCGAAGTGGCGGACGCCATCTCCATGCATGAGAGCACTGTCAGCCGGGTGACCGCCAATAAGTACATGACCACGCCCCGCGGTCTTTATGAGATGAAGTACTTTTTCAGCAACGCCGTCGGCGAAAGCGCCGGGGGTGAAAGTCACGCGGCGGAGTCGGTCCGCCGGCGAATCAAACAATTGATCGATGCCGAGTCGCCGCAAAGCGTTCTGTCCGACGATGACCTCATGCAAAAATTGCGTGAATCGGGCATCGAGATTGCCCGGCGGACCGTGGCTAAATACCGAGAATCATTGAAAATCCCTACTTCGTCCCAGCGCCGGAGACAGAAGTCTTTGCAGCAGCGCTAGGGCGTCTTAGATAGGATATGATGACACCCTGCTCGGCGGCCGGCGGGTGCTTGACACTCAGAAGCACCCTCCATATGTTCCCCGCCTTCCGCCGGGGGCCCCAGCAGCGGAGCGATGTTCCGCGGCGCACAAGGAATGGACGCCCTGAACGATGCAGATAACCGTCAGAGGAAAACAGCTCGACGTCGGTGACGCGTTGCGCACCCATGCCGAGGACTCCCTGCGCTTGGTCCTGGCCAAGTTTTTTAGTAACCCGATCGAGGCGAATGTGCTGCTGTCGCGCGATGCGCATCTCTACCGAAGTCAGATTCACGTCCATGTCGGGCGCGGCATCGATCTGCATTGCCAGGCGGATGCCGATGCCCCCTACCGGGCGTTCGATTCGGCGGTGGAGCATCTGTCGCGGCGGCTCGGCCGCCACAAGCGGCGGCTGCGGGATCATCACCGCGCCGATACCGTGCATGAGCCGGCGCAGCAATATATCCTGGCCAATGAGGGCGAAGAGGATGCGCAGGCCGAGCGGGCCAGTGGCGCGCCCGTCGTCATTGCCGAAATGGCGACGGAGATCCCGACGCTCACGGTCGGCGAGGCCGTGATGCGGCTCGATCTCTCGGGCACGCCGGCGATGATGTTTCGCAACCGGGCCCACGGCGAATTGAACATGGTCTACCGGCGGGACGACAGCACCATCGGGTGGGTCGATCCGCGCGGCAACACGAAGCCTTCCTAGGCGTCCGCTTGGACGCTGTCTTACGGGGTAATCGATGGAAATCGAAGATCTCATCACGCCGGCGGGCGTGATTCCGAAATTGCGGGCCACTGGCAAGAAGCACGCGCTGCAGGAACTCGCCAAGCGCGCGGCCGATGTTACTGGCCTGCACGAACGGGCCATTTTCGACGTGCTGCTGGAGCGCGAGCGCCTGGGCTCCACGGGCGTCGGCAACGGCATCGCCATTCCCCACGGCAAGCTGGGGGAATTGCAGAAGCTGCATGGCGTGTTCGCGCGCTTGGATTCGCCGATCGATTTCGATTCCGTCGACGATCAGCCGGTGGACTTGGTTTTTCTGCTTTTAGCGCCGGAAGCCGCCGGCGCCGATCATCTGAAGGCGCTGGCGCGGGTGTCGCGGTTGCTGCGCGACCGCACGGTCTGCGAGAAGCTGCGCGGCGCCAACAGCGCCGATGCCATCTATGCGCTGCTGACGGAAGCGCGCACCAGCCACGCCGCCTAATTCACTTCGAGTCTAGTGGACGCTGACCGGCTCCAGATCGTTCTGGCGCGCCGTCACTATGGCCGAGTCACGGGTCGGCACGATCGCCAGCTGCTTGCCGTCGGCGGCAAAGATGCCGAAGGCCGTGGTGCCGTCGATTTCGACCGGCTTGATATAGGCCACCCACTGCATGCCCAGCTGGGCCAGGTCGTTAGTCGTTATGCTGCGCAATTTTTCGATCGTGTTCATCTTTTCCACCCTTACAACGCTGCGGACCGTCATCGGGTTTGAATCGCGATGGTTCTTGTTGGCGTCACCGTTTCCGGCCGCTGCAGTTCAATCGACAGGATGCCGTTGTCCAATCCGGCGCTTGTCACCTCCAACCCGTCGGCGAGAACGAAGGCGCGGCGGAACTGGCGCGCGGCAATGCCGTGATGCAGGAAGACGCGCTCGGCCTGCTCGGTCTGCCGCCCGCGGATCACCAGCTGCTGATTTTCGATTTCGACCGTCAGGTCCTCGGGCGCAAAGCCGGCCACGGCAATGGCGATGCGAAAGCCGCTATTGCCGATCTGCTCGATATTGAACGGCGGATAGCTGTCGCCGCCCTGCTTGTGGATGCGGTCAAGCATGCGTTCGATCTGATCGAAGCCGAGCAGGAGCGGATTGGCAGAGAGAGAGGGTCGGGTCATCAAAGGCGCTCCTCCTTGCGAGCGAGCATGGCAGTCATTTCCTAAGAAAGCCCAGGCTTCACAGCCTCCGGCGGCGCTTTCGGACGGCCCGGCATCGGGCACCGTCTGGAGAATATCTGGTCATATCCAGCGGTATTTCAAGGTAACCGGCTTTGGGGCAAGCTCAGGCTGCCCGCGGGCGCCAGACGATTACGGTCCCGGGATTCAAGGGGTTAGCGCCAATGTGGTCGGGCAGGATATGCTCGATCACGATCCGTTGCTCCCGCTCCAGCGCGCGCAGCTGGGGGATCAGGTCGATGTTGTAGGCGTGGCGCCGGGCGCGGCGCTGAAAGTCGGCGCGCCGGGAAATCGTCGGCGGCAGAACATGGGACAAGAGGCCACCCAGCGCAAAAGCCCCTCCCGTATCTCCGAGCTGCCAGCCCACGGGCTCGATATGGACCACGCGCTGCAGTCCCGGCACCGCCAGGAGGGCATCGAAGAATCCGCGGCCGAGCTCGGTGATCTGTTCGATCGAGTGATTGGAAAACACCACCGTCGGCAGCGCCGCGGCGAGCGGCGCAAAGTCTGGACTCAGATAATCAAAGGCATGGATCGATAGCTTCATCGCGGGATCGAGCGCCGCCAGCATCCGCGTCACTTGCCGTCCCGTTTCCGTGAACTCCATCGCGTGAAATTCGGCGGCAGGCGGTGCGCCACCCGCGCGAAGGTGGAACAAATTCCCGCCCCAGCCGCTGCCCAGCTCGACAATGCGCCGCGTGTCGTCGCCGCAGGCTTCGGCAAGGATATCGGCCACCATCTGCCGCGCCATGACAGGATAAAGGTCGGCCTCGGCGAGCGGCGGCAATGGCCGCCCGGTCATCACGGCACCCAGGGGGCGCAGCCGGAGGAAGCGGGACTTTCTTGGCGGTCCCGCCGCCAGTTCCCGCTGCAGCAGGCGCAGCCCATGGGCCAGCGTTCGCGGCCGGCGGGCCAGGACACGCTCCACGCAGCCGCGCACCACCGACCAATAGGCATCGTACTGCGCGCGCACCAGCTCCGGTTTCCGCGCGGCAACGTTGACTCTCTTGAACCCGGATAGCACGGGCTCTGCCCCTTCCCCGCATTTTCTGGCGCCAGCGTCGCGCGGACTGGCAGTCGCGCGCAAGCCCGTTAACGACAAGGGCCCGGCCGCTGGCGGCCAGGCCCTTGTCTTAGATGGTGGAGCCAAGCGGGATCGAACCGCTGACCTCTACAATGCCATTGTAGCGCTCTCCCAGCTGAGCTATGGCCCCGAGAAATCTTCCCGGTCTGGGGGTGGCGCGAACCTTAAAGACTTCGGCCGCGCCGGTTCAAGCGGAAACTAGGGGGCGTTGCTTAACGCCGGCTTACTTTTACCGCTCTTCTTCGCCTTCGACTTTTTCGATGACTTCGGCCATGTCGTCTTCATCCTCGCCGAGTTCGGAGGTGTCTTCGATCAATTCCTCCTCCTCGTCGCCCTCCGCGGCCTCAGCCACCAGTTCCTCTTCGGCGACCTCGACCTCGGGAACCTCTTCAGGCACCGCCTCGGGGACCGGAACCGGACGCGGGGCGGCGGCCTTGGCGGCAGCGCTACGGCCACGGCGCGAGCGCGAGCCCGCCTCCGGATCATAGACCGTGCCGCATTTCGGGCAGGCGATCGTGCTGTGATTGAGGTCATAGAAACGCGTGCCGCAACTTTGGCAGGTGCGCTTCATGCCCCAGGCTGGACTAGCCAATCTTGCCACTCCTGTTCGGCTAAGGGTGCTGAAGGAAGGGCAGCCCAATGCCATGCCGGGTTGCCCCTGTCAAAAGAATTTGAGGCCGCCAAATCGCGGCGGAAAGCAAATTTCCGCAAGCGCGTTAACGTCGATCCGCCTTGTACAGGCCATTTTCTCTTGTGCTAGACAGCGCGGCCGGCCACCCATGCCGATCCCGCGAACCGCTCCAGAGGAGTGCTTCCGTCTTGCCTTCTCATGCCCTGGTCTCCGCGCCCGCCGAGGCCCTTTCCGGGACTTGCCGGGTGCCTGGCGACAAGTCGATTTCCCATCGCTCCCTCATGCTGGGCACCCTGGCGGTCGGCCGGACCGAGATTCACGGGCTGCTGGACGGCGAGGATGTGCTGATGACCGCCGGCGCCATGCGCGCCCTCGGCGCCCGGGCCGAACGCCGGCCCGATGGCAGCTGGCTGGTGGAAGGCCGGGGCATCGGCGGCCTGGCCGAACCGGCGGAGGTGCTGGATCTCGGCAACGCCGGCACCGGCGCCCGCCTGCTGCTGGGCCTCCTGGCCAGCCACCCGATCACCGCCTTCCTGACCGGCGACCGTTCGCTGCGCGGCCGGCCGATGGCCCGGGTGGCCAATCCCCTGATGCAGATGGGGGCCCGAATTGTCAGCCGCGAGGGCTGCCGCCTGCCGCTGGCCATCACCGGCGCCCGGGAGCCTTTGCCGATCGCCTACAAGCTGCCGGTCGCTTCCGCCCAGGTGAAATCCGCCGTGCTGCTGGCCGGCCTCAACACGCCGGGGGAAACCTCCGTCATCGAGCCGGAGCCGACCCGCGACCATACCGAGCTGATGCTCCGGCATTTCGGCGTCTCAGTGCGGGTGGAAGCGACGCCGGAAGGCCGCCGCAGCACCGTGGTCGGCCAGCCGGAAATCACCGGCCGGCGCATCAAGGTGCCGGCCGATCCGTCCTCGGCCGCCTTTCCCATCGTCGCGGCGGCGCTGTTGCCGGGATCGGACGTGACGCTCACCGATGTGGGGATCAACCCCCATAGAATCGGACTGATCGAGACCTTGCGCGAAATGGGCGCAGATATCACCTTGGGCGGCCGGCGCGAGGAAGCCGGTGAGCCTGTCGCCGATCTGCGGGTGCGCGGCGGCCGGCTGACCGGCGTCGAGGTGCCGGCGGGTCGGGCGCCGTCGATGATCGATGAGTATCCGATCCTCTCGGTGGCGGCGGCCTTGGCCAAGGGAACCACGGTCATGCGCGGTCTGGGGGAGTTGCGGGTCAAGGAAAGCGACCGTCTGGCCGCCGTGGCGAACGGCTTGCGCGCCTGCGGCGTCGAGGTCGAGGATGGGCCGGACCATCTGGTGGTCCATGGCGGCCCGGACCGGCCGCGCGGCGGGGCTGAGATCGCGGCCAATCTGGACCACCGGATCGCCATGGCGTTCCTGATCATGGGCATGGTGGCGGAAAAGCCGGTATCCGTGGATGACGGTTCGCCGATCGAGACCAGCTTTCCGGGGTTTGCGACGCTGATGAACGGGCTGGGCGCCAGGATCGCCCATAAGAGCTGACGACAAGAACCCAGGCAGAACTGTGGGACAGGGGATGGCAGGGAAGAGCGAGGGCAGACGGCTGTTGGTGATCGCCGTCGATGGGCCGTCCGCAGCCGGCAAGGGTACGCTGGCCAAGCGGATCGCCAATAGCCTCAATCTGGCCTACCTGGATACCGGCCTGCTCTATCGCGGCGTCGGCGCCGCCCTGCTCCGGACCGGCCAGTCGCCGGACCAGCCGGAGGCCGCCGAGAAAGCAGCTAAGTCCCTGCAACCAAGCGATTTATCCGATCCGCGCCTGCGCGAAGAGGATGCCTCCTCGGCGGCGTCACGGGTCGCCGCCATCCCCGGCGTCCGCAGCGCGCTCCTGGGATTTCAGCGCAATTTCGCCGCCGACCCGCCCGCCGGGCCCAAAGGGCCGGTCGCCGGCGTGGTCCTGGACGGCAGGGATATCGGAACCGTGGTCTGCCCCGACGCAAACGTTAAGTTTTTCGTTACCGCCAGCCTGGAAGCCCGGGCCGAACGGCGGCACCGGGAGTTGCTCAGCCGCTACGGCACGAGTATATATTCGCGCGTTCTCGAGGAGATGAAGGAACGCGACGAACGGGATCGCACCCGGGCTGTCGCGCCCTTGGCCGCAGCTCCGGATGCGCTGGTGATCGATACCACGACACTGTCGCCGGATGCGGCTTTTCAGGTGGCCGTAGATCATATCAACCGGCTATGGCGCGGCTAACCCCGCAATCAGGCCATGGCCGTCGGGAGGAAGATGCCGGCGAATAACGCCGGGCAGGCCATCTCCGGAACTCGCCGTCAGAGGACTTAAGTGCATGGATTTCGTCTATGCGCCCGTGGCAGGGGCGCAGGGGCGTGTGTTTTTTGCCAGACCGCCGGATACAACCGGCCGGCCAGAATAAATTCGGAAAGGAACTTGCCTAAATGGCTAAAGCCGCCACTGCTGTACAACAACCCAAAGAGAATTTTGCCGCGCTGCTGGAGGAATCCTTCGGCGGATCGAGCGGCCTCGAAGGCTCCGTGATCAAGGGCACCGTCGTCGCGATCGAAGCCGACTCCGTGCTGATCGATGTGGGCCTGAAGTCGGAAGGGCGGGTCGCCCTCAAGGAATTCACCCCGGCCGGACAGAAGCCCGAGATCAAGATCGGCGATCTGGTCGAGGTCTATCTCGAGCGCATGGAAGACAAGCATGGCGAAGCCGTGCTCAGCCGCGAGAAGGCGCGCCGCGAAGAAGCCTGGGCGCAGCTCGAGCGGAACTTCAAGGAGAACCAGCGCGTCACCGGCGTGATCTTCGGCCGCGTCAAGGGCGGCTTCACCGTCGACCTCTCCGGCGCCGTGGCCTTCCTGCCCGGCAGCCAGGTGGACATCCGTCCGGTGCGCGATGTCGGCCCGCTGATGGGCACGCCGCAGCCGTTCCAGATCCTGAAGATGGATCGCGCCCGCGGCAACATCGTGGTGTCGCGCCGCGCCGTGCTCGAGGAGAGCCGTGCGGAAGCCCGTTCCGAACTCGTCGCCAGCCTGAAGGAAGGCCAGGTGCTCCAGGGCGTGGTGAAGAACCTGACCGACTACGGCGCTTTCGTCGATCTCGGCGGCGTCGACGGTCTGCTCCATGTCACGGATATCGCCTGGAAGCGCATCAATCATCCGTCCGAGGCCTTGCATATCGGCCAGACGGTGAAGGTGCAGG
The DNA here is from genome assembly GCA_963816235.1 of uncultured Alphaproteobacteria bacterium. Taxonomy (GTDB): domain Bacteria; phylum Pseudomonadota; class Alphaproteobacteria; order Dongiales; family Dongiaceae; genus DATKFM01. The sequence continues at coordinate 1,008,926 of CAWFKD010000001.1, forward strand.
TGATCCGGTTCAATCCGGAAACCCAGCGCATCTCTCTCGGCATGAAGCAGCTCGAGGCGGATCCCTGGGAGGGCGTTGAGGTCAAGTACCCGGTCGGCACCAAGTTCAAGGGTCGCGTCACCAACATCACCGACTACGGCGCTTTCGTGGAGCTGGAGCCGGGCGTCGAGGGCCTGGTGCATGTGTCCGAGATGAGCTGGACCAAGAAGAACGTGCATCCCGGCAAGATCGTCTCCACCAGCCAGGAGGTGGAGGTGATGGTGCTGGATATCGATTCCCAGAAGCGCCGCATCAGCCTCGGCTTGAAGCAGTGCCTGGATAATCCGTGGCAGGCGTTCCTCGAAAAGCAGCCCGCCGGTTCCATTCTGGAAGGCGAGATCAAGAACATCACCGAGTTCGGTCTGTTCGTCGGCATGCCCGGCGAGATCGACGGCATGGTGCATTTCTCCGACCTCGACTGGCAGAAGCCGGGCGAGCAGGCCATTACCGCCTACAAGAAGGGCGACATGGTCAAGGTGAAGGTGCTGGATATCGATGTGGAGAAGGAGCGCGTCTCCCTTGGCATCAAGCAGCTATCAGATGATCCGCTGGCCGCGGCGGCGAGCGTCCACAAGAAGGGCGACGTCGTCACCTGCACCATCACTGCCGTGCAGGACAACGGCATCGAGGTGTCGCTCGGCGAGGGCGTGACCGGCTTCATCCGCAAGGCCGACCTGGCGCGCGACCGCAGCGATCAGCGCGCCGACCGTTTCGCCGTCGGCGAGAAGATCGACGCCAAGATCACGGCGATCGACGCCAAGAGCCGCAAGCTGTCGCTCTCCATCAAGGCCCGCGAGGTCGAGGAGGAGAAGCAGGCGATGGCCGAGTACGGTTCCTCGGACTCCGGCGCCAGCCTGGGCGATATCCTGGGCGCGGCCCTGTCCAAGGCGCAGAAGGGCGGCAAGGCCGATGACGGCGATGCCGCCGAGGCCAAGCCCAAGGGCAAGGCCAAGAAGGCCAAAGCCGACGACGAGACGGGCGCCGAAGCCTGATTCGCCGCCCCGCTTGCTAGAAGTGTTCTAAGGAAAGGCCCCGCCCCGCGGGGCCTTTTCGATTCCAGGGGCGGTTTACCGCGGGAATCGGGTCCAATTGGGCGGCAATTCCCCGCGGCGTACGGCTCCCCGGCACCACAACCCGGTGGCCGGCTGGGGACAAGTGCGAAAAACACTGAATTTTGAGATACTTAAACTTGACGCTGCGCGCGGGGTTTGGCACCCTTTGCCTCAAGGCTTGGTGAACAAGGGCCTGGGGATGGGGAATCGGGGGGTCTAAGCGATATGACGAAGTCAGAATTGATCCTGAAGATCGGCGAACTCAACCCGCATCTTTACCACCGCGATGTTGAGCGTATCGTCAGCACGATCTTCGATGAAATTACGGCCGCACTTGCCCGCGGCGATCGTGTGGAACTGCGCGGCTTCGGCGCTTTTTCGGTGAAGCGGCGCGACGCGCGCCTCGGCCGCAATCCGCGCACCGGCGCACCGGTGCCGGTATCGCAGAAGACAATTCCGTTCTTCAAGACCGGCAAGCAGCTGCGCGACCGGCTGAACGGCAAAGAGACCACCGACGAGAGCGAAGATTAGTTGACGACATCAGACGCACCCCAGCGCCGCCGCCGCCGCCGCATGCCGCGGTGGCTGTTCTGGGTGATCGCCGTGATCGTCCTGCTGCCCGCGGGCTTATTCGCCATAAACAATTCCGGACCGGTGCAGATCAATCTCTGGCCGTTCCTGTCGCCGTTCGGTCTGCCGCTGAGCGGCGCGATCTATTTCGCGCTTGTCGTCGGATTCGCCGGCGGTGTGTTCGTGCACTGGATACATGACCGCCATCTGCGCCAGCGCAGCCGCGATTTGCAGGATCACAGCTATAGCCTGAGCCGCCAGATCGAAGAGTTGCGGCGCGACCAGGCGGCAGCGCAGGCCCGGGAATTGCGGGCCACGCCCTCGGGCGATCTCACGACATTGTCGGGGACATGACGACATCCATGGGCAAGGTCATCGCCGGACTTGCATGACAGCCCTGCATGCAGGCGGTATGCAGCACGCCAAATGTTTTGCTATAGCTTCGCCGCCGCAGACGCCCTAAGGCCGCCAGCATGAACCCGCCCTTCTTCACCGCCCTCGACATGACGGACGCGCTCAAAGCCGCGGAGCTGGCGGCACGCCTGCACGGCCAGATCGGCGGCATCAAGCTGGGGCTGGAGTTCTTCAACGCCAACGGGCCCTCGGGCGTGCGCCTGGTGACCCATGGCGGCGAGCGGCTGTTCCTGGACCTCAAGCTCCATGACATCCCCAACACCGTCGCTGGCGCCGTGCGATCGGTGGTGCCGTTGGCGCCCTATCTTCTCACCATTCACGCCAGCGGCGGCGGCGCCATGATGCGGGCTGCGCTGGACGCGGCTGCCGAGACCGCAACCAAGTTGGGCAAGCCGCGCACCAAGATCATCGCCGTCACCGTGCTGACCAGCCTGGCCGATTCGGATCTGGACGACGTCGGCCAGCGTGGCCCGATGCTGGACCAGGTGCGCCGCCTGGCGCTGCTGGCGCGGGAAACCGGCGTCGATGGCGTGGTCTGTTCGCCCCATGAAGTGGCGGCGCTGCGCTCCGACTGCGGAGCGGATTTCCTGCTGGTGGTTCCCGGCATCCGGCCGAGTTGGGCCGAGGCCGGCGACCAGAAGCGCTTCATGACGCCGGGCGAAGCGATGCGCGCGGGCGCCAGCTACCTGGTCATCGGCCGCCCCATCACCGGCGCCGGCAATCCCGCCGATGCCGCGCGGCAGGTCGCCGCCGAATTGCATTGAACACCGGCTTGCCGGCAGCAGCTTGATGCATAGCGGTGAAATTCCTGCTCCCGGTGAGTTGTTCCGTCACGCCTTTCGCAGGCTCAAAACGGAGCAAGACCACCTGTTCCGCATCGCGGTGATTCCGACACTCCTGTACTTCTTGATTTTCGTGTTCCTGCGGCCGCTGGAACAGGATCTGCCGGCACTGCTGCTTCCGCTTGCCCTCATTCTCATTCCCGAAACGCTGTTTGATGTCGCATGGCTGCGCTGGATTCTGGGCGCCGGTGCCGATGATCCGCCCTTGCCCTTTCGCTGGACCCTCCGCCACACCGGCTACTGCGGACGGCGTCTCGCAGTCCGCTTCTTCCTGATGGCCGCTGTGGTCCCTGTGATCGTCATCTCGGCGTTATTTCCGGAGAATCTGCGGCCGGTCTTCCTGAGCGCCTGCCTCCCTCTTCTTTTCTATCTATCCCTCCGCTTCTCGCTGTTTGTTGTCGCCAGGGCGATCGACGGGACTTGCGATTTTCGCCGGTCCTGGGAGGCGACCCGGGAAGGCATCTGGCGGTTCTTCTGGGGCGCGGCCTTTGCCGCGATGCCCTTGCTGATCCTGTTGGCGGTCATCGGCGAACTGGTGAATGCCGCCGGGTTTGCAACGACGCTGCCGTTGGCCATGATACTGCTCGCGGCCGTCGCCAACTTCGCCCTCCGGGCGTTGCTGCTGGCCGTGACGGCGGAGGTCTACGACGTGAAGATGATGAACCGGGTGATCCACTAGCATGGCGATCGATATAAAAATCTGCGGCATCAACAGCGCGCCGGCGCTGGACGCGGCGGTGAAGGGCGGCGCGCGCTTTGTCGGCTTCGTGTTCTATGCACGCAGCCCGCGCGCCCTGGATGCCGAAGCCGCCGCTGCCTTGGCCGGGCGCGTGCCCCGGGGAATCAGCCGTGTCGGGCTGATCGTCGACGAGTCCAACGAAAGCATCGATGCCATCCTGCGGCAGGTGCCGCTGGACATGCTGCAGCTTCACGGCCAGGAAACGCCGGCGCGAGTGGGCGAAATCCGCCGGCGCTTCGGCAAGCCGGTCATGAAGGCGATCAAGGTCGCTACCGCGGCCGATGTGGAGAGCGCCGCGGCGTTCGACGGCACCGCCGACTGGCTGCTGTTCGATGCCAAGGCGCCGCCGCAGATGGCCAACGCACTGCCCGGCGGCAATGCCGTCAGCTTCGACTGGAGCCTGCTCGCCGACCGGCGCTGGAACCGGCCTTGGATGCTGTCGGGCGGGCTCAATGCCGGAAATCTCGCGGAGGCCGTGCGCGTCACCAGTGCAACCGTCGTCGATGTTTCCTCGGGCGTTGAAGACCGGCCGGGCTTGAAGAGTCCGGAAAAGATCGCAGCATTCCTGGAACTTGCACGCCGTTTGTAGGTTAAGTACGGCGTTACAGGATAGCGGGCTATCGCAAGAACCCGCGGCCGCAGCAATTTCGCCCTGACATCGCCATATTTTCTCAATTGAGTGGCGGTTTCGCGAAATCGCTCTCCAGGGGAAACATGAACAAGGCGTGGCTTTCAGCCTGTCTGGTCATATTGGTCGCCGGTTGCAGTTCAGCACCGGAAACGCCGCCGGCACCGCCAATTCTGGTGCCGCTGTTCTATGGCACCGACCGGCTGGCGACTCCGGGCGCGGAACCGGAAGAAACCTACAGTGCCGAGCGTGGGCCGCAGACATTCGGCCTGGCGCAGGTGAGCATTCCGCCCGATCACCAGACCGGCCAGCTCGAAGAGCCAAGCCTGATCAATCTCGAATTCTCTGAGCAGTCGGATCGCCATGTCGTTCTGCAAAGCCTGACGCCGACGCCGCAGCCGACTTTCCTCACCGCCCTGCAACGGCATATTCGCGACACCGGCAACAATTCCGTGTTCATTTTTGTCCATGGATACAATGTGTCCTTTGCCGAAGCGGCGCGGCGGACCGCGCAGATTGCCTACGATCTCGATTGGCAAGGCACGGCGGTTCTCTATAGCTGGCCTTCGGCGAACGATGCCAATAGCTACGACACCGATCGCGAGAGCGCTGTGGCGGCGGCGCAGGATCTTGCGGCATTCATCGAGACTGTCGCTGTCTATTCCGGCGCGGCGCAGGTGCATGTGATCGCCCATAGCATGGGCAATGAGCCGCTGCTCGCCGCGCTGGCGCTCAACGCCGCCTCGACCTCGGCCACCGGCGTGCCGCTGCTTGACCAGGTCGTGCTCGCTGCGCCCGATGTGGCGGCGGACGAATTCAGCCAGCTCATCGTCCGGGCGGCCCCGGCCGCGAAGCATTTCACGCTCTATGTCTCCAAGGGCGACACGGCGCTGCAGGCCGCCGCATTGCTCAGTGACGTGGCGCGCGCCGGCAATTCCAGTGAGGGCGTGCTGATCCTGCCTGGCGTCGACACCATCGATGCCACCGCGGCGGAGTCCGATATGGTCGGCCATTCCTACTATGGCGAGAACCGGGCGATCCTGGCCGACATCTTCAGCCTGCTGAAGACCGGCATGGCGCCGGACCAGCGGTTCGGCCTGCAGGCAGCCGATTCCGATGGCCGGAAGTACTGGATATTGCAGCCTTAACCCCCTCATCCGGCTGGCCTTTGACCTTTCCAGGGCCCTGTGATTGAAATGCCCCCGTCGCCCCTCAATAACGTCGGCGGAAGATCGTCTTGACCCTCGCCAACACCTATCGCGCAGGCCCCGATGAAAGGGGCCGATTCGGCATCTATGGCGGCCGCTTCGTCGCCGAGACGCTGATGCCGCTGATCCTGGATGTTGAGCGCGCCTACGAGGCGGCCAAGAAGGATCCCGGCTTCGCGGCCGAGCTCGCCTACTACCTGGAGCATTACGCCGGCCGGCCGAGCCCGCTTTATTTTGCCGAGCGGCTGACCCGGCATTTCGGCGGCGCCAAGATCTACTTCAAGCGCGACGAGCTGAATCACACGGGCTCCCACAAGATCAACAACTGCCTCGGCCAGATCCTGCTGGCGAAGCGCATGGGCAAGCAACGCATCATCGCGGAGACCGGCGCCGGTCAGCATGGCGTGGCGACGGCGACTGTCAGCGCGCTCTTCAATTTGCCCTGCGTCGTCTATATGGGCGAGACCGACATCGCGCGGCAGCAACCGAATGTGTTCCGCATGAAGCTGCTGGGCGCCGAAGTAATTCCGGTGAAGAGCGGCTCGCGCACCCTCAAGGATGCGATGAACGAGGCGCTGCGCGATTGGGTGGCGAATGTGGAATCGACCTTCTACATCATCGGCACCGTGGCCGGCCCCCATCCCTATCCATCGATGGTGCGCGACTTCCAATCCGTCATCGGCCGCGAGACCCGCGAGCAGATGATGAAGGCCGAAGGCAGGCTGCCGGATTCATTGGTGGCTTGCATCGGCGGCGGCTCCAATGCGATGGGACTGTTCCATCCCTTCCTCGACGACCCATCGGTGCAGATGTATGGCGTCGAAGCCGGCGGGCTCGGCATCGAGACCGGCAAGCATGCGGCGTCGCTGAACGGCGGCAAGCCGGGCGTGCTCCACGGCAACCGCACCTATCTGCTGCAGACCGATGACGGACAGATCATCGATGCGCACAGCATTTCCGCCGGTCTGGATTATCCGGGCATCGGACCGGAACATGCCTGGCTGCATGACCTGAAGCGCGTGCAGTATGTGTCGGCCACCGACAGCGAGGCGCTGACGGCGTTCCAGCTTTGCTCGCGCATGGAGGGCATCATTCCTGCACTCGAGCCGTCCCATGCGCTGGCCCATGTCTCGCGCATTGCCGGCAAGCTGGCGAAGGATCATCTGCTGGTCATGAACATGTGCGGCCGCGGCGACAAGGATATCTTTTCCGTCGCCGAGAAACTGGGCACCAAGCTGTGAGATTGGACTCATGAGTTCCGCCGCCGCAGCCGCTGCCATTCCCGCCGTCGCCACCGATTCCGGCCGCATCGCCAAGCGCTTTGCCAAGCTGAAGCAGGAAGGTCGTGGCGGCCTCGTCACCTTCACCACCGCCGGCGATCCGGATTTCGATACCTCGCTGGAAATCCTGAAAGGCCTGCCGGCGGCCGGCGCCGATGTGATCGAGCTGGGCATGCCTTTCAGCGATCCCATGGCCGATGGGCCGGCGATCCAGGCCTCCAGCCTGCGGGCGCTGAACAACGGCATGACCCTGAAGAAGACGCTGGATCTCGCGCGCAGGTTCCGCGCCGGCGAAACGGAAACGCCGCTGATCATGATGGGCTACTACAATCCGATCTATCAGTACGGCGTCGACCGCTTCCTTGCCGACTTCAAGGCCGCCGGCGGCGACGGCCTGATCATCGTCGACCTGCCGCCGGAAGAGGATGACGAGCTCTGCCTGCCGGCGCTGAAGGCGGGCGTGAACTTCATCCGCCTGGCGACGCCGACCACCGACGACAAGCGGCTGCCGAAGGTGCTGAGCAACACCAGCGGCTTCGTCTACTATGTCTCCATCATGGGCATCACCGGCACGCGCTCGGCTGCCGACGCAGACATCACAGCCGCAGTGCAGCGCCTCAAGCGCCACACCGACTTGCCGGTGGCCGTCGGCTTCGGCATCCGGACGCCGGAACAGGCCGCCGCTGTGGCGCGGGTGGCCGATGCGGCTGTCGTCGGTTCGGCGCTGGTCGGCCGCGTCGCTGACGGGCTTGACGGAGTCGGCAAGGCGAAGCCCGGTCTTGCCGCCGACATGCTAAAGCTGGTGCGTGAATTGGCCGATGGCGTGCGCGGCGCGCGAAAGCGTTAATCCGGAAAACGGAGCAACATGAGCAACTGGCTGACCAATTTCGTTCGCCCGAAGCTGCAGGCGCTCACCCGCAAGACCGAGCCGCCCGACAATCTCTGGCTCAAATGCTCGGCCTGCGGCCAGATGATCTTCCACCGCGAGCTGGAATCCAACAATCGCGTCTGCCCCCATTGCAACCACCATATGCGCATCAATTGGAAGCAGCGGCTGGAGCTGCTGTTCGACGAGGGCAAGTATGAGCGGCTGACGCTGCCGAAGGTCGATATCGATCCCCTGAAGTTCCGCGACCAGAAGCGCTATACCGACCGCCTCAAGGAGGCGCAGAGCAAGACCAGCGAGACCGATGCCATCGTCGTCAGCTACGGCAAGATGGGCGGTCACGCCGTGGTCATCGCCGCCTTCAATTTCGACTTCATGGGCGGCTCCATGGGCATGGCGGTCGGCGACGGGCTGATCGCCGCGGCGCGGCTTGCCGTGTCGCAGCGCGCCCCCTCATCGTCATCCCGGCGTCCGGCGGTGCCCGCATGCAGGAAGGCATCCTGTCGCTGATGCAGATGCCCCGCACCATCATCGCCGTCGATGAGGTGAAGGAAGCGGGCCTGCCCTATTTCGTGCTGCTGACCGATCCCACGACCGGCGGCGTCAGCGCCTCCTTCGCCATGCTGGGCGATATCGCCATCGCCGAGCCCGGCGCCATCATCGGCTTTGCCGGCGCGCGGGTGATCGAAGAGACCATCCGGGAAAAGCTGCCCGAGGGATTCCAGCGCGCCGAGTATCTGCTCGAGCACGGCATCGTGGACATGGTGGTGGCGCGCAAGGATCTGCGCGACACCTTCATCCGCGTCATCGGCCTGCTGCGCGCCTCGCCGCGGCCGGGCAGCAATCTGCCCGCTCTCGCCCGCTGACCGCGGGCGCCGCGTCCCACGCCCGTTCCATGGCCGCCGGCACCGATCTCGTTCTCGAGCGGCTGACGAAGCTGCATCCGAAGATCATCGACCTGTCGCTGGACCGGGTCTGGCGCCTGCTGGAGAAGGTCGGCCATCCGGAGCGGCGCCTGCCGCCGGTGGTGCATGTGGCGGGCACCAACGGCAAGGGCTCGGTCATCGCCTATCTGCGCGCCATGCTGGAGGCGGCGGGGAAGCGGGTGCATGTCTACACCTCACCGCATCTGGTGCGGTTCCATGAGCGCATCCGGCTCAACGGCACGCTGATCTCCGAGATCCGATCTGCTGCAGCTGCTGGAAGAATGCGAGGCCGCCAATGGCGGCACGCCGATCACCTTTTTCGAGATCACCACCTGCGCGGCCTTCCTCGCCTTCGCGCGCATGCCCGCGGATATCCTGCTGATGGAGGTGGGCCTCGGCGGAAGGCTCGACGCGACCAATGTGATCGACCGGCCGCTACTGACCGTGCAGATGCCGATCTCCTTCGATCACATGCAGTTCCTCGGCCATACCCTGGCCGCCATCGCCGGCGAGAAGGCCGGCATCATGAAGCGCGGCGTGCCAGCTGTCATAGCACCGCAGCCGCCGGAAGCAGCCGCCGTATTCGATGCCAAGGCGAAGGAGCTTGGTGCCGAGCAGTATCGCTGTGGCCATGAATGGTCGGTCGACGCTGCCGGCGATGCGATGACCTTTCGCGATGCCGCCGGCAAGCGGCGCTATCCGCTGCCGGGTCTCGCCGGGCGGCATCAGATCGACAATGCGGGCACGGCGATCGCCTGTCTCAAATATCTGAGCGAGTTCGGCGTCGATGATCGGGCAATCAAGCGCGGCCTGCAGGACGTGAACTGGCCGGCGCGCCTGCAGCGGCTCACCAAGGGCCCGCTGGCCGCGGCGCTGCCGGCGGGCTGGGAGCTGTGGCTCGACGGCGCGCACAATGCCAGCGGCGGCGAAGCTCTGGCGCTGATGGCCTCCGATTGGGCCAAGGCATCGGACAAGCTGCCGCTTTATCTCATCAGCGGCTCGCTCAGCACTCACGATCCTCTCGGCCTGCTGCGTCCGCTGGCACCTTATGTCGCGGAAGTGCGAACGGTGATCGTGCCGGGCGATCACAAAACCCTGCCGGCTGAATCCGTCGCCGAATCGGCGCAGCAGGCGGGCATCAAGGCAAAACCGGCGGCCGATGTCAGCGCCGCGCTCGCCGATATCGTTGCGTCAAGCACGAAGCCCGCGCGCGTGCTGATCTGCGGCTCGCTCTATCTCGCGGGATCGGTGCTGGCGGACAACGGCTAAGTCGGCCGAATCAAAAACCCCGCCGGCTGACTGCGCGGCGGGGTTCGATGCCGAACGAATCGGCGAAGAGACTTACAGGACCGACTGCACCCAGGCGACGAGCTGGCTCTTTGGCAAATTGCCGATGCGGGTGCCGGCCACCTGGCCGTTCTTGAACAGCATCAGCGTGGGAATGCCCTTCACGCCATAGTTCTTGGTGGTGCGCGGATTGTCGTCGATGTTGAGCTTCGCGACCGTGACCTTGTCGCCCATGGTCTGCGCGATCTCCTCCAGATGGGGCGCCAGCATCTTGCAGGGGCCGCACCATTCCGCCCAGAAATCCACCAGCACGGGCTTGCTCGACTTCAGGACGTCGGTTTCGAAGGAGGAATCGGAAATCTGGGTGCTCATGAGGGCTCCACTGAAGGCCTAAGGTTACCGGATGGAAACGGCCGAATCGGCGGATCTGTCCGGACAGGGCTGGAATCTAGGAACCGTCCCCCTCAGCGTCAAGGCGCATGCCGGTCAAGCCTGTCCGGCGAAATCCGCATGAGCGAAGGGCCGTCGGTCCAAAGCAGCGCGCATTCCACGGCACGGCCGGGATAAGTCTGGTTAAGGGCCGCCCGATAGGCCGCCATCTGCTTCAGATAGATCTCCGGAACATCTTCCTCTTTCACCGGCGGCGGCCGGTTGGTCTTGTAGTCCAGGACAAGAATCTTTTCCGGCGACACCACCAGCCGGTCGATCTGGCCGGAGAGGATGAACGGGCCGTCGCGGCCCTTGAGCTCACCCACCAGCGGCACCTCGGCCTGGCTGCCCGGACCGAACAGCGGCGCGAACTCCGGATGTTCGAGCACGCGAAACACCTCGCGGGCGATCTCCTCCTGAGCTTCGGCGGAGAGATCGTGCACGGCGCGCTTCAGGAATTGGCGGGCCGCGACCTCCCGCCGCGTGGGCGGTGCAGCGGGCAGCAGCTCTAGCAGCCGGTGGATGATCCGTCCGCGCTTGAATCGCAGACCATCGTCACCGCCCAGGGGCGTGCGCACCGGCGGCTCCTCGCCATCCGGCCGCGACGGTGTCAGCGGCCGCGCCCCCGGCGTCTCCGCAGGCGGCGTCTCGGTGAACCAGGGCGGCGGCGCCGGCGGTGGCGCTCTTTCGGCGGCGCCCTGCTCCCTGGTTTTGTCCGGCGCCGCGGCTTGCGGCAACTCGAGCCGCAGCGCCTCGCCCTGCCAGCCCTCATCGCCGATCAGCGCCGACGCATCGAAAGCAATCGTCGCGGCGCGCTCGCGCAGCCCGGCCGCGACCAGGCTGTACCAGCTCTCCTCCGGCGCACCCTTCTTCATCTGCCCGGTCTGCCAGCCGCCGACATAGAGCCGGTCCTCCGCCCGCGTCAGCGCCACATAGAGCAGGCGGCGATACTCCTCCATCTGGCGCGCGCGATGTTCCGAGCGCGCCTCGCTCGCCACCGATTCATCCAGGCTAGTGCGCGGCGACCAGAGCAGCAGGTCGCCGGCCTCGTCGCCATCGCCGTCACGCAGCCACAGCAGATTCGGCCGCGCCTGCGGCAGCTGCGTGGTATCCGGCAGGATGACGATCGGCGCCTGCAATCCCTTGGCGCCATGCACGGTCATGATGCGCACCTTGTCGCGGGCACCCTCGTCCAGCTCGCGCTTCACCTCTACCGCGCCATTCGCCAGCCAATGCAGGAAGCCCTTGCAGCGACGGCACATGCTCGCGTTCATAGGCCAGCGCCAGGGCGAGGAATTCGTCGATGGGATCCAGCGCCTCGAATCCAAGCCGCGCCTGCAGCGCCTTACGCCCGCCGCCGCGGCTGAGCAGGTCGGCAAAGAGATCGAACGGCCGGGCGAAATCCACCCGCGCCAGCAGATCGCTGAGATAGCGGTGGGCCGCTGCGAAATCGGCGCGCTCGCCGGCGCGCGCGCTCAGTACCGACCACAGCGATTGCCCGCCGCGCTCATAGGCGAGATCGAACAGCGCTTCCTCGGTGAAATTCAGCAGCGGACTCTTCAACACCGTCGCCAGGGTCAGATCGTCGCCGGGCAGCAGCAGGAACTGGCCGAGAGCCATCAGGTCCATGACCGCGATATGCTCCGTCAGCACCAGCCGGTCGATGCCGGCGACGGCCACGCTGCGCGCCTTCAAGGCGCGGATCAGTTCGTCGACGAAGGCATTGCGCCGCCGCACCAGCACCAGGAAGTCGCCCGCCGTCACGGCTCGATTGTGCGAATCCAGCTTCTCGCTGCGCCCGATCAGGTCGGCGATGAAAGCAGCGATGTAGAGCGCCAGACGCTGCCGCGGCGAGTCGCCGGGGCGCGGCTCCAGCGGCAGTTCCCAGGGTGCTGGCTCCTCCCCTTCCGCCGGCGCCACCGGCGGCCAGAGCTCCACCAGCCCCGCCTGTCCGTCCCGGGAGGTCTCATGCTCCGGCCAGGCGCCGCCGGTGACTACGCCGTAGCGCGCAGTTTCGGCACCAAACACCCCGTTGACGGCCTCCAGCACCGGTTGCGCCGAACGAAAGGAGATGTTCAGCGGCACGGTTTGCAGCGCCTGCTTGGCGGCGCGGATGCGCTGATCGAAATGCTGGCGCATCTTCGCGAACTCCAGGGGATCGGCGCCCTGGAAGCTGAAGATCGATTGCTTCTCATCGCCGACGGCGAAGATGGTGCGCTGCTGCTCGCTGGCGCCCTCGCCCGCGAAGAACTCCGCCGCGATGGCCGCCACCACCTGCCATTGTTCGGGGCTGGTGTCCTGCGCCTCGTCGATCAGAATGTGATCGAGCCCGCCATCCAGCTTGTAGAGCACCCAGGGCGCCACCCCCTCCCGGCTCAACAGCTTGACCATGCCCATGATCAGGTCTTCATAGTCGAGCATCGCCCGCAGGATCTTGCGCTGCTCATAGGCCGCAATCATCGCGCCGGCCATTTGCAGCAGGCCGGCTGTTGCGCGCGCGAGCGTGATGGCGTTGCAGCGCACAAAGAGCGCCTGCAGCCGCCGCCCCTCGTCCTGCAGCACAGTCACGATTTCAGGCCATGCAGTAACAACGGCCTTCGTCGCAGCCGTCGCAAACAGCTGCTTTGCGCCCGTCAGATACGCCTTGGCATATTCGGCCAAGGACTGCGCGCGCGACGTTTCATCGGCGGCCAGCCAGCTTGCCATTCGATCGCTCTTTGCGGAGTCGGCTTTGCCGCCCATGCTCAGCGCGTCTGCCGCACGGCGCAGCAATGCAACATCGAAGGAATTGTCGCGACATGCCGCCGAGATCAGCGATTCCGCCGTCTCCGTGTCACCCACCTCGAGCCGCCGGTTCAGCCGCCGGATCGTCTCCGCCAATTGTTCCGGCGACCCGGTCAATTCCAGCAGGCGGCTGCGCTTCTTTGCCAGATCCTGCATCAGCGCGACGAAGTCCGTCTCGTTCACATGGCGCGTCACTTGCCGTAGCGCAGCGCCCAGTCCCGCTTCGCCGTCGCCCCGCGCGCGCCCGAGAATCTCCTCCCGCGCATCGACGAACAGCTCGGCGGCGCTGCGCTCGTCCAGCACCTGGAAATGGGGCGCGATGCCGGCCTCCAGGGGAAAGCGCTTCAATACCGATTGGCAGAAGGCGTGGATGGTCTGGATCTTCATGCCGCCCGGCGCATCCAGCACGCGCGCGAAGAGCTGCCGGGCGCGGCGGCGCATCTCGTCGCTGGCGCCCCGGCCGATCAGCTCGAGCAGGCTCTTGTTCAACTCCTTGTCGGATTGCGAAGTCCACTTCTCCAACTGTTCGGCGATGCGGACGGACATCTCCGCCGCCGCCGCCTTGGTAAAGGTGAGGCAGAGAATGTGCTGCGGCGCCGTGCCGTCCAGCAGCAGCCGCAACACGCGGTCGGTGAGCACCTTGGTCTTGCCCGAGCCCGCCGATGCCGCGACCCAGGCCGACGATGCCGGGTTGGTGGCGCTGCGCTGCGCCGTGGTGGCGCGGGTGGTGGCGGCGGAGACGGCCTTGCTCATGTCTCCTCGCCGTCGGCGACCGACCATTCCCTGACCCGCGCCAGATGTCCGTAGTCGCTGAAACGCGGCGCCGCATCCGCATCGGGCAGTGAAAGGTAGCGGCTGGCGGGTTGCGCGAAAGCCTCGATCAGGTTGCGCAGGCCATCTGCGGCATCCTGCGTCAATTTGGCCACATCGCCTTTGATCTCCAGGTTCGTCCCTGCGGCCTCGCCGCCGCTCAATCGCCAATAGGCCAGCGCCGCCGCTTGGCCCGCAGGCAAGCCCTCGAACGCGCCCGCCGACAGCATGGCCGCCTCCAGCGGCAATTGCGGCGACAGGCCGCGGTCGATCTCCTTCTTCTGCGGCACGCCGCCGGTCTTATAGTCGATGATCTCCCAGGCGCTATCGCGGCGCTGGTCGATGCGGTCGGCCTTTGCGCTCAGGGTGAAGAGGCCCGAGGGCGTCGTCATCTCCCAGCGGCCTTTGACCTCGGCGTGCGATGCGAGAAGACCGGCACGCCGCGGCCCGTCCTCGGCAATGAACCACTCGGCGATGCGCAGGAAGCGCGGCCACCAGAAGGCCCAGAGCGACGGCCGCGACAGCAGCGGCCCGAAGCAGCGCTCGCCGATGGCAACCAATTGCGCCAGGGCGTCGTCGGGCAGCGCCCCGGGAAAGCGGCGCACGAATTCATCCAGCGCCTGATGGATCACCGTGCCGCGTTCGGCGGCGCCGATCTCCGCATCCAGGGGATCCAGCGCTTCGAGCTTGAGGATGCGCCGCGCATAGATGGCATAGGGATCGCGCCGCCAGGTCTCGATTTCCGTCACCGACAGCTTGCGCGGCCGCGCTGTCAGCGGCGGACAGGGCGCCGGCCGCTCCACTGCTTTCACCGCAGCGGGCCGGTCGAGCATGGCCTGCCAGGCGCGCCAATCCGGATCGAGCATAGTTTCCGGCTCGATGCCGATGGTGCGTAGCAATCCATCGAGCCGCAGCAGCCAGCGGGACGGCACGGTTGGCGTGCCGTCCACCCGCAGCGAGCGGGTCAGCAGCAGCTGCGCCGCGCCGCAGGCCTGGGCGAAATCATGGGCGGCGAGGCCGATGCGCCGGTCCGGCGCCGGCAGGCCGAGATTGCGCCGCATCGGCCGGCTGAGCCAGGGATCGGCCGCCGGTTCCGCCGGCCAGGTGCCCTCGTTCAGGCCGCCGAGGATCAGCAGGTCCGCCTGCTGCAGGCGCGCTTCCAGCGGACCCCAGATGGCCAGCCGCGGATGACGGCCATAGCGTGGCCGCAAGACCGCGCCGCCAATCAGCGCTTGCAGCAGCGCAGGATAGAATCGGCCCGGAATGGCGCCGAGATTGGCTGCGGATTCCCGCAACTCGGCGAAGAAGGTCGCCGCCGCTTCGCCCGCCTCGCCGGCCCACAGCCGCGCCGCGCCCGGTAGTTCATGTGACGCCGCCAGCGCTTCGGCAAACCGGAGATGCTCGTCGATCAGCGCCGGCAGCGGTGCCTGAGCCGCTTGCAGCAATTCCGCCAGCGGCCGCGCCGTCTGCGCCAGCCGATCCACCAGCGGCAGATGCTCCTTGCCGTCACCGGCCGCCACGGCATCGCGCAGGCCGGCAAAGCCCGCCGCCGGCCGTGGGCCGCGCAGTGCGGTTACCTCCAAGCCGCGGGCCGCCTGGCGCAATGCCGCGGGGTTCATTCCGGCGGCCGCCAGCGGATGCTTCAGCAGCGCCAGCAGCGGCGCCGGTGCCACCTGCTCCGCCAGCAGATCCAGCGACAGCCGCAGGAAGATTCCCGGCGGGGTTTCCCCCAGCGGCTGGCCGGCGGAATCGTCGACGGCGATGCCCCAGCGGGTCAGCTCTGCGGCAACGCGGCGCGCCAGGCCACGGTCGGGCGTCACCAGCGCGGCGCGCCGGCCCTCGCTTTGCAGCAGGCCGCGCATCTGCAAGGCGATGATCTGCGCTTCCTCCTGGGGATTGGCGCAGTCGATGCGCCTGACTCCGTTCAGCGCCAGTTTCAGGCGCTCCTGCCGGGCGCTGTCGGCCTTCACCTCTCGCGCCAGGGTCTGCCAGAGATCGGTGGTCTCCGCCGGCCGCAGCGCTTCATTGAGCAGCCGCGCCCGGCTGGGCGGTGCTGCGGCGCGCAGGCTGCAGGGCCATTCGCGCACATCGGCCGGAGTCAGCGAAAGCCGCTGCAGCAGCCGCGCCATGCCATGCTGCGGATGGGTGACGTCCTCCAGGATCGCCGTCCAGGTATCCTCGTCCGCCTCGCGGTCCAAACCCGGCAGCACGACCCGTCCATTCGGCAGTTGCGCCACCACTTCCAGCAGGGCGGCCGTTGCGGGAATGCTGCCGGTGGAACCGGCGGCGATCACGGGATCCGCCGGCGGTTGCGCGCGCCAGAATTCCGCCTGCGCCGCGAGCACCTGGTTGCGCCGCAGCGCCGGATCGACGCAGCCTTCCTCCGCCAGGATTTGCGGCCAGGCCTCGGTCAGAATGGCAAGAAACTTCAGCGTGCGCTGCCAATGCACGGCGTATTCCTCAGGCACCAGGTCCTTCAGCTTGTCGAAGCTCACTTGCTCGGTCTGCATCTGGTCGAGAAAGCGCGCGAGCTCGGCGGCCAGGCGCGCCGCCTGGTCCGCGGTGATGTTCCGGGGATCGGTGGCGAGGATCGCACGCATCAGCAGCAATTGCCGCCGCAGCGCCGGGATCGGCGGCGGCAGCTCGGCGCCGTCTTCCGCCGGCGGCAAGGCCTCCTCGCCGCCGAACAGTTCCGCCTCGTCGGGATCGAGATCGCCGAGCGGCATCATGCGCGGCAGCAGCAGCGGCCGGCCATCGCCCTGGCGCAGGAACGCCTCGGCGAGCGAACGCCGGGCGCGGCGGGTGGGCAGCAGGATGGTGTAGCGCGTCAGCGCCAGCGGCTCCGCTGACGTCTCGGCCAACAACGCCGCCGCAAGTGCGTCAACAAAACAGACACCCGGCGCGATCGTGAACACCGAGCCTGATGTCGCAGATGTCGGCGATGCGTTGGGCAAGGCTGCGGCCGCGCCTCCCGCGCCTGGTTCAGATGTAGCGTTCGATGCCGTGGGCGATGCGCGCTTCGACTTCCGCCAACTGCTCGGGAGTCGAGACGTGGAACCACTCGCCGTCATGGCGCAGCCCGAACAGGCGGCCAGCCTCGATGGCGCGGTCATAGAGGACATTCAACGAAAACGCGCCTTTGGGGCCGTCCTTGAACAGGCGCGGATGCAGGATCTGAATCCCGGCATAGACGAAAGGCGCCACTTCCCAATGGCGCCGCCGCCGGAGGGCGCCGAGCTGATCGAGGAAGAAATCCCCCGGCCCGCCATAGCCCACCGCCGTTGCCGTCGGCTGCAGCAGCAGCAGCGCATCCATGCGGCCGTCGTCCCAGAACTCCGCCAGCCGCACCAGGGCATCGGTCTTGCCGTTCAGCCAGATGATCTTGCCGTTGACGACATAGAACGGATCCGCACCCAGCAGCGGCAGCGCCTTGGTGATGCCGCCGCCGGTTTCCAGGATATCCTCTTCGCGGGAGAACTGGATGCGCGGCGCTGTGCGTTTTTGCAGATGGTTCTCGATGATCTCGGCCAGATGATGAGTGTTGACCACCACATCCTGCACGCCGACGGCGACGAGCCGGTCGATGACAGTGTCGATCATCGGCTTGCCGGCCACCATCACCATGGGCTTCGGCGTGGTCTCGGTGATCGGCTTCAGCCGCGTGCCGAAGCCGGCGGCCAGCACCATGGCGTGGCGGGGGACTTTGTCGTTGGCGGGCTGCACCACGCGAGTTGTTGGCGCTGTGGAATTCGCCGTCGCATGTACATTGCCTTCACCCCGCGCCAAGGCCGCCGCCCCCACGGCCTGCTGCGTCACATTGGCGATCAGCCGCTCGATCTGCGGTCCCTTCATCTCGCCGATCAGACCCGCGCGCCGCACCAGTTCCTGGGACAATTCCGGCGGCCGCCGCGACGCCGGTGGCAGGTGGGAGTCGAACCAAGCCCGCACGGGCGCCAGGGCCGGATGGGCCAGATCGCTCTCCACCAGCCGCCAGGCGCGCGGCATGAAGCCGAGATAACCCGGCTTTCCGTCGCGCAGCAGCAGGCGCGTGAAGGTGCCGAGGATGCGGGTGTTGCGCTGGGCGCCGATCACCGCATAGGAGATGTCGAACGCCTCGGCGGTCAGGTCGGGCAGCGCGTCGAGATAGCGCCGCCGCAGATCCTTGATGAGATCGGGAGATACGTCGCGGCGCACGTCCTGCAGCAGCGACACCAGATCGAAGGCGCGCGGACCAATCACCGCATCCTGGAAATCCAGCAAGCCGCAGGCGGTGATGCCGCTGCGGTCGGGCAGCAGCATCAGATTGTCCACATGGAAATCGAACAGCACCAGCGTGTCCGGCGCACTTCGGCGCTTCGGCAGGACCTCGCGCCAGGCGGAGAGATAGCTCTCGCGCAGCGCCGGCGTCAGCCGCTCCTCCTGCGTTGCCGGCCAATACCAGTCGAGCAGCAGCGACACCTCACGCAGCGCCCGGGCGTCGTCGAAGGGCGGCAGGCCGGCATAGCGCGCGGGTACGAACTTCTTGTGCAGATCGATCAGCAGGTCGATCGCCAGGGTATAGAGCGCACGCTCGTCATGGCCGGCGCGCAACAGGCGCGTATAGGTATCGTCGCCCAGATCCTCCAGCAGGAGAAAGCCCTGGGAGACATCGGCGGCATAGATCTTCGGCGCGCTGTAGCCGAGATTGTGCAACAGCTCGGCGATGCGGACGAAGGGCCGCACATCGTCCTGCGGCGGCGGCGCATCCATCAGCACCGCTTTCTTGCCGTCCATGGCCAGGCGGTCGTAGTGGCGGAAAGATGCATCGCCGGCCAGCGGCCGCCGGTCGCAACGGCCCCAGCTATGCTGCGCCAGGAAAGCGCCGATCGCCTTGGCGCGGTCCGGTGTGCCTGAGATGACGCGCGCGGTCTCAGCCATGGCTGACGACCGCTTGCAACCGGGAAGCCCAATCGCCATGGCCTTCCAGATGCAGATGGCGCGTATTGTCGTTGCCGGGAGTGAAAGACAGCGTCAGGTCCAGACGCTCCTTCGGCAACATCCCCGCGATTCGCTCCGGCCATTCGATCAGCGTGATCCCTTCGGCCAGCGCGTCCTCTAGACCAAGCTCCAGTGCATCATCCGGACGCGCCAGGCGATAGAGATCGAAATGCCAGATCGTGCCCTGCGCGCTGTCATAGGTCTGCACCAGGGTGAAGGTGGGGCTGGGCGCTTCCTCCGCCTGGCCGGTCAGGGCGGCGATGAAGCCGCGGGCAAAGCTGGTCTTGCCCGCGCCCAGGTCGCCGTTCAGCGCAATCACGTCGCCGCTGCGCGCCACGGCGGCGAGGCGCCGTGCGATGGAAACGGTGGCGGCTTCGGACGGGAGATCCATGTCGTGCTGATAGACGGCCTTGGAGATGCTGTTCATCTGCTGCGAATTTTCAGGAGTCTTGTAGCCGCCGGGGTCGCGGGCGACAACGAAAAGTAGAGCGCCAACGGCCCCTTGCGCCGGCCCGTCCGGCCCCGCATTTTACCTGTCCCAGAACCCCGAAATCTCATCCGGAAAGCCATGACCTCAGCGACCCACAGCACCGATGTTGCGATCATAGGCGCCGGTCCGGTCGGCCTGTTCGCCGTGTTCGAGTGCGGCATGCTGAAGATGCGCTGCCATGTCATCGATGCGCTGGACAGCACCGGCGGGCAATGCGCCGCGCTCTATCCGGAGAAGCCGATCTATGACATCCCCGGCTATCCGCGAATCGAGGCGGCGGATTTGATCCGCAAGCTGGAGGAGCAGATTGCGCCGTTCAAGCCGGTGTTCCATCTCAACCAACAGGTCAACAAGCTTACCAAGTCCGGCGAGGGATGGGAGGTGGAGACCTCGGCCGGCACGCGTATCGCCGCCAAGGCCGTCATCATCGCCGCCGGCGTCGGCGCGTTCGGCCCCAACCGGCCGCCGCTCAGCGGCATCGAAGCCTATGAAGGCAAGAGCGTCTTCTACTATGTGAAGCAGCGCGAGGATTTCCGCGGCAAGCGCATCGTCATCGCCGGCGGCGGCGATTCGGCGCTGGACTGGACGCTGGCCCTGGCCGACATCGCATCGCGCATTTATGTCATCCATCGCCGGCCGAAATTCCGTGGCGCGCCGGAAAGCGTCGCGCGGCTGGAAGCGCTGGCCAAGGGCGACAAGGTGGAAATCGTCGTGCCCTATCAACTGGCGCGGCTGGAGGGCGGCGGCGGCAAGCTGGACGCCGTCATCGTCAGCACGCTGGACGGGCAGGAGCGCCGGTTGGACGCCGATGTGCTGCTGCCGTTCTTCGGCCTGGCGATGAATCTCGGCCCGATCGCGCAATGGGGTCTGAACCTGGACAAGCATCACGTCACCGTGGCGCCGGCGACCTGCGAGACCAGCCAGCCCGGCGTCTATGCCATTGGCGACATCGCGTCCTATCCCGGCAAGCTGAAGCTGATCCTCTCCGGCTTTGCCGAGGCGGCGGCGGCGGCCCATGGCATCCATCCCCTCGTATTCCCCGGGCAGGTGCTGCATTTCGAATATTCGACGACGTCGGGCGTGCCCGCCGGCGGCTAGGCGGCCTTCGCGGTCCGCGTCGCATCAACGGGCACGAAGCAGGTGATCGTCGTGCCCTGGCCGGGCTCGGAATCCAGCTCGACCCGGCCGCCATGGAGTTCAATCAGCTTCTTCACCAGCGCCAGGCCCAGCCCCATGCCGAAGCTGCGACCCTGGCTGCTGACCCGGGCGAATTTCTCGAAGACAGCCGCGTGATATTCGGGGTCAATGCCGATGCCGGTGTCGGTGACGCGGAATTCCATATGGCCGTCATTGCGGGTGGCGCCCAGCACGATCGAGCCGCTGGGCGGGGTGAATTTCAGGCCGTTGCTGATGACGCTGTAGAGCGCCTGCTTCAGGCGGCGCTCGTCGGCGATGATGGTGCCGAGATCGCCGTTGGCCTGGATCGAGAAGTTGATGTCGCGGGAGCGGGCGCGCTCGCTCGCCAGCATGCCGATGCCGGACAGGAGCTCCTTCACATCCACAGGCCCGCATTCGAGCTGCAGATAGCCGGCATCGATGGTGGCCACGTCGAGGATATCGTTGATCAGCGTCAGCAGGCGGTTCGACGCCTCCAGGATGTTGCGGCTGTATTCCGATTGCCGCTCGTTGAGCTCGCCGAAATAGCGCTGATCCAGCATTTCCGCGAAGCCGATGATGGCGTTGAGCGGCGTGCGCAATTCGTATGATACGTTGGCGATGAATTCGGATTTGAGCCGGTCGGCGGCTTCCAGCGCGGCATTGCGTTCGCGCAGCGCGCGCTCGACCCGCGTGCTGTCGGTGACATCGAGATAGGTATAGAGGCAGCCGCCGTCGGCCAGCGGCAGTGAGCTGAAGATCAGCACGGAACCGTCGGTGCGTTCGATGCGGCCGCTGCGGGCATCGCGGTCGGCGACGCGGCCGATGATGCGGTTGCGCAGCCGGCCCCAGAACGGGCCTTGGGCGAAGAAGCGCCTGATGGCATCGACGATGAGGCCGACATGGGGCTCATTCTCGAGCTGATGCGGCTCCAGGCCCCAGATGCGCGCGAAGGCGGGATTGCTGAGCTTGAGCCGGCCGTCGCTGCCGAACACGGCGATGCCTTCATAGAGATGGTCGAGAGTTTCACGTTGAACTTGAATCAAGGTGTTGTAGGAACGCTCGAGACGCAGCGTGTCGGTCACATCCTCATAGCTGATGGTGACGCCGCCGAGCGGATGGGGGGCGGCCACCATGCGCAGCGTCGAACCGTCGGGCAGATGCAGCAGCTCCTCCATCGGATGCAGCAGGGCGAACAGCTCGCGCATCAGCTCGCGCTTGTATTTCGGGAAGTCGGCATATTCGGGGATACGGCGGCGCTCGCGCAGCGCTTCAAGCACCTCGTTCAGCGTCGGCTCGCTGGTGAGGAATTCCTCTTCCAGGCCGAACTGCTTGGAGTATTCGCTGTTGTGGAAGCGCAACTTGCCGTCGGCGTTGAAGATGGCGACGGCGGTGGACAGGCTTTCCAGCACGTCGGCATGGGCGCGCACATGGCGCTTCAGCTCGCCCTGGGCCTCGTCGATCGCGGTCTTGTCGGCGGCGTAGCCGATGACGCCGCCGCCGACCAGCGGCATCTCCGTCACCGTCATCAGGCGCCGGTCGCCGCGCAAGACCACGTGCTTGTCGTCGCTCTGCGGCTTGTTCTCCTCCAGCGCCTTCCGCGCCATGTCGCGGCTGCCGGTGCCGCCCATGAGTTCAATGCCCTTCTCCACCACCTGCGGCCGCATCGCCTCGACGCCGTCGGCATAGGCCTTGTTGCAGTATTCGAGCGACAGGTCGTTGCGGCGCAGCCAGACGGGCATGGGCATGACGTCCAGGGCCGCCTGCAGCCGGTCTTTCTCATTGGCGATCACGGTGGCGGCGGCGGCGACCTGGGACACCTCGGTGATGGTCAGCCGGTTCATCGGGCCGTCGGCGCCGTCGGCCGGCAGGCGGTCGCCGCGGCAGGCCACGGTGCGCACGCCATCGGCCAGGCGGCAGGCCATGTCGAAGCCGGCGCCATCCTGGTCCAGCCGGTCCAGCCCGGTGCCGAGCATGGCCCGGTCGGGGGTGGAGACGGCGAAGGTCAGCCGGTCCAGCGCCAGGGTCTCGCCGGCCGGCAGGCCCAGCAGCCGGGCGATCTGGGGCAGCAGGGTCACCGCCTTGGCGCCCGGGGTCCAGAGCAGGATGCCCGACTTCGGGCCGTCCAGGGCCTGGGCCATGCGCCGCTGGCTCTGGGCCAGGACGTCGGCATGGCGGCGGGCATCGTGCAGCCGCCGCCGCAGCCAGAGGATCACCGCCAGGGCCGCCAGCAGCAGGGCGCCGGCCACGGCGACGACGATGCCGGCCGTGGCCAGGGCCTGGTCCGGCGGCAGGCCGGTGGCCATAGCCGGCTCCGTGGTCTGGGCCAGGGCAAGCCCGGGCCAGAATCCGGCAATCGCAGCGGCCGTCAGAGGTAAGGCGGGGCGGTGCATAGGTGGCCGCAGACCTTACCGGGTTTCGGCTGAGATCAGCAAGCCAACGGGCCGCGCCCCGCCTGCGCCGTCCCCCCTCTAATACCTATAGTGGTCCGGCTTGAACGGGCCGGTGCTTTCGATCCCCAGATACTTCGCCTGCTTGGGCGACAGCTTGGTCAGATGGGCGCCGACCTTGGCCAGGTGCAGCGCCGCCACCTTCTCGTCCAGATGCTTGGGCAGGACGTAGACCTTCTTCTCGTATTTGTTGTTGTGGTTCCACAGCTCCATCTGCGCCAGCACCTGGTTGGTGAAGGAGGCGCTCATGACGAAGCTGGGATGGCCGGTGGCGCAGCCGAGATTCACCAGCCGGCCCTTGGCCAGCACGATCAGCCGCTTGCCGCCGGGGAAGATCACCTCGTCCACCTGGGGCTTCACCTCTTCCCACTTGTAGTTCTGCAGCGCGCCGATCTGGATCTCGCTGTCGAAGTGGCCGATGTTGCAGACGATGGCGCGGTCCTTCATGGCGCGCATATGCTCGATGGTGATGACGTCCACATTGCCCGTGGCGGTGACGAAGATGTCGCCCTGCGGCGCCGCCTCCTCCATGGTCACCACCTGGTAGCCTTCCATCGCCGCCTGCAGCGCGCAGATGGGATCGATCTCCGTGACCATGACCCGCGCGCCCTGGCTGCGCAGCGACTCCGCCGAGCCCTTGCCCACATCGCCGAAGCCGGCGACCACGGCCACCTTGCCGGCCATCATGGTGTCGGTGGCGCGCTTGATGCCGTCCACCAGGCTTTCGCGGCAGCCGTAGAAATTGTCGAACTTCGACTTGGTGACGGAGTCGTTCACGTTGATGGCCGGGAACAGCAGCGTGCCTTTCTGGGCCATTTCATAGAGGCGGTGCACGCCCGTGGTGGTTTCCTCGGTCACGCCCTTGATGGCGTTGCCGACCTTCTCGTACCAGCCGGGATGGCTCTTCAGCCGCGTCTTGATGGCGGCGTAGAGAACCTCTTCCTCTTCGTTCGTCGGCTTGGAAATCAGCGACGCGTCCTTGGCGGCGCGGCGGCCGAGATGGAGCAGCAGCGTGGCGTCGCCGCCGTCATCCAGGATCATGTTGGGCGTGCCGCCGTCATGCCATTCGAAGATGCGGTGGGTGAAGTCCCAGTATTCCTCCAGCGACTCGCCCTTGTAGGCGAAGACCGGCGTGCCGGCCTCGGCGATCGCCGCGGCGGCGTGGTCCTGGGTCGAGAAGATGTTGCAGGAGGCCCAGCGCACATCGGCGCCCAGGGCCTTCAGCGTCTCGATCAGCACCGCCGTCTGGATGGTCATATGCAGGGAGCCGGCGACGCGGGCGCCCTTCAGCGGCTTCTGCTTGCCGAATTCGGCCCGCAGCGCCATCAGGCCGGGCATCTCGGTTTCGGCGATGGCCATTTCCTTGCGGCCCCAATCGGCGAGGGCGATATCGGCGACCCGGTAGTCGGCCGCGCTGATCTTGTGGGCAGCGGGCGCGGTCTTGCCGGCGCCCGCCTTCGCTGAAGCTACGGCGGGGGAGCCGGATTTCGCGGCTGCGGGCTTGGCGGCGGAAGAGGACTTGGAGGCCATTAGGTCATGCTCCCTTGAGCGGGTGTTGGGCTGCGGCTGGCGGGGTGGCTGGAATTGATTCGCGCTCCGGCGAAACGGGCGTTCGAGATACCAGCCGCAACCAGGGCAAGCAAGATGGCGGCGGGCCAGGCGCTGGCGGCCGGCTGCACGCGAAGGCGCGAAGCCGCGGAGAGGCGTGACGGGCTGCTAGGCGCGCCGCAGTTGCACCCGACCGTTCGGCGTCGGGCAACGCTATTTGCGCGCATTTTCCAGGCATCGAATTCCTTTCTTTCCAAGGGCTTGAGCGGCATTCAGCGTATGAATTTTTCCTGATAACCAATTGATCTCTCAGGGAGAAATCCGGAAATCCAGATTTTTCGCCAGGGGACCCTGATTTTGCGGAACGATGCCATGCAAGGGAATTGCCGGTGTTCGCCCTACGTCGCTGAGGCTGAAAACGAATCCGGTCTGCCGGCATGCCAATACTCTACCAGCGGCCCGAGGCCATGGGCCGCAAACCTCCATTATAGAACAATTAGTGAACATTGTGCTAGTGCCAGCATGCACGGTTGAGGAGTGCAGTGTGGTTTTCGGACTCAGGCGCAGGCATTCGCGTCGACAAGTTCGCCCACGCGTTCGTGCGCGATACTCGGCGCGATCGACGCCGTGGCGGCGGTGCTCGGCTTCATCCACGCCGGCACGATACCACTCTATGCCGCGATCGCGCGCGAGAACTTCCCGCTGCGGATGATGGCCACGGTCATCGGCGGCACCGCCATGGCCGGCAGCCTGGGCATGGCGATCGATCCGTTGGCCGGCGGCCTCATCTACGACAGCTTCGGCAGCTACATGTGGCATTATGTCGGCGCCTGGGGCATCGGCATCGGTGCGTTCTTGATAGCGTTAACGTTCAGGCCGATGGCGAAGGGCGGCGGTGGCGTGAGGATCGTCGGATGAGCCCTTAGTAGCCCAACACTGGCAACCAAATGCCTCTGACCCAAATTTCCCGATAACCTAATCATCGGGAAAAGTCTCGGTAGTGCTCTCGAGGTCCGGAAAAGTTTCCGGAAAGAACTTAATTCTATTCTCGTCCTGAGGATCGATCGACTGGTGGTCCAAACCGGACGTCTCCACTGTGATGAGATTGTATTTAGCAAATGGGCCCATTTTCACGTCGTCCCACGATGCAAACACGTGGGGATGCTCAAAGATAGAATCACCAATCTCATCAATATCGAGAATTCTTTCATAAGGCAGCACAACCGCAACACGATAGTGCGCTCTATTTCGATCAGGGATGTCCTGCCAGAAATGCCAAATACGATCACGCAAATCACGTTCTTGTTCGTTCTTTTTCCGGTCACACCATGGGTCCTCCATAAAGTGCGGGCGTGAATCATCGATCTTGTCCACCATGTCCCAATGCACGCCGTCGTCAGCAACGTATGCAAAGAAATCCCGTACAAGAAATGTCATGCCATCAAACCGTTGACCGGTAACCTGGTATACTCGCCAACGCGGCTTCATGTCGAAGTCCGGAATTTCGTCTCTGTACGGAAACCGTTGTTCCTCCGGATCGCGTACAAGGGCGACATGATGCCTTTCACCATGCTGCCCAAAGACACGATACGCTTTGCGTTTCATCGCCAGCCTTGCTCGCAATTGGGTTTTGATCGATCGCCGTCGTACAACAAGCGAGATTCCGAAGTATGCGAACAACAGGTGATCATATTTCGGCTGAAACAGAAAATCCTCCAGTTCGGCCTTGCCCCATATGTGATACTCCGACAGCCCAAACTCGGAACACTTTGCCCTAAATACGTCCCGGGACTTCTTGGAAAAGTCAGCTGTCGCAATAAAGATAATCCCGAACAGATTTTTTCTCTCAGCTTCGGGTATCTGGTCCAGATATTCAGCGCATTTCTTGGGAGTGATCACCTTCTCACGCTTGCACTGAACAAGCCAAAGCCGATCGTTCTGCACAGGTCGGAGTTCCTCCAATGACTCGTCTTCGGTTGAATCTCGATCGTCGGAAGCTTCTGCCGCAATCTCCCAACCACGGACATCGAATCCGTCATCAGAGCCTGCACGGCCCGTTGCTTCGAGTTGCCGCCAATCTTTGAAGTCATAAACAAGTTGGCGAGCAAGATCCTCGAATTGATGAGGCTCCAAGTCCTCAAAGTGGAGGGGATTCACAGTACGACTTGCAAGCGCCATAGATGGACTCCCGTGTGCACACAATCAGGCTCTAACCGTAAGATGGCTTCTGTGAGATTTGCTCCCTGGGCGAAGGCCCACAACAGAAGTAAAATCGCTCTCCAAAAAGTCGATACCCGTAGTTAGGCCGCTTTGATCGCGTCGACGATCTCCAAGCTGTTTCTATTGGGATCAAAGTGGACTCTAAGTGATGCCTGCGCCGGCATTATGCTGTCACCGGACACATGAACGGTTAGCTCGTAGACACCTCCATCCTGAAACAGGAACACGTACTTGTTAGAAATCTTGGGCGAGGTAATCACCGGAGGTCCGCCGTGCTGCGCTGGCAAACCTGCTCGCCTCAGGACGTTTATGTAGTGCTTGATGCCGGGATGCACCGCTTGCGGGACCGTGTCTTCGTCGCCGGCGATAGACCAAGTGAGAGGCAAGTGGTCGGTAAAGCCGGTTGCTTCGACCACGCCATTTTCAGTAACGCGCTTAACCGAAGTTAGATAGGCAGCACAGTTTGTTACTGGGACAATCGACGTATTGGTACACAGGACACGGATGTACTCAAACTGTTGGTAAATGTATTTGCGGTATGTGCCAGCCATGGAAGCTGCGACAGCCGCATAGTCCGCAGTGATTTGCCCACCCTCCCGCTCCACAGTCAATTGCAGACGCGGCTGCGTCAGTGCCTCTAGCTTGGCGATCTCTGCGCCACTCTCAGATGCAATCCAATAAGGAGCGAGTAGCAGACGGGCTAGGACCACGCCTGCTATCAGCCATAGGGATATTTGCCATTCGTATGTGGTCAACAGCGACAGGTTGGGCACATAGTGGTCAACCACGCCTAAAGCGGCACTGAGAGCACCAGTCCAAAGATCAACAATACCCGGCGCTTGGGTGAATGCGCGACGGATCACACGCCAGAGGTAACACAAGTAGCCTTTCATCTACCCTTCCCTACTTCGACTTTGATTTGCCGACTCAGCGTCCAGTTGTATTGTAGCTGAATTCTGCAGTCGCAAGTCTAGACGAATCGCGTACTATCTTCGGTGTAGAGGAAGATCGGGGAGGACAAGGATGGCGCGTCCGTTTGATGATTTGGTGCGGATAGTATCCTACGGCGGAGGGATGTCTCTTTCGGCGACCAATACAATGCAGAGCAGCTACAACGCGTTGCATCGTATGCGAAGTCCTCGGGTGCAAGGTTGGTTGTAAAGGACGCCGACCGCCTACAGACGGAGGACCTACAAAAGATAGCGTCCCACGGTGGCGGCAGAGTGTTTTTTGAATGGTAGAAGCGGCCGACGAGCGGACAAACTCCTCTCTCACCAAGGGAACGGCGAAACGCCGAGGTGCCGTGCCATCCAGAAGACCATCCCGCCCAGGGATGCAACTAGCAGCACAAGCACGTGCAGCAGAGTAACGACATACCTCTGGTGATTGCCCATAGCGGTAAGTAAAGCCTTCTCACCATCCGTCATAGCTTTGATCCATTCGTCTTTGATAGGCATATCGGCCATCTTATTCCCTTTCTTTACTTCGACTGTTGCAATGCACTTGCTAGTCTACCATTAGAGAGCGGTTGGCGTTCTTCGAGTGTGCCTGCACGTTGATCCCCTCGCGCTAGAACACCATTGACGTGCCAAAGCGAATCGGTATGCAATCACCTTTGCCCCGATGGGCCAAAAGCAATACGAAGCCTGATTTAGCAGGTCCTAAGAAGAATCAATAAGCGGCTTGCAAGCCGCCTCCCATCGGAATCAATGCACGGACAACGTCCGCTGGCAGCCTGCAAAAGTGTGCTGGCGGCAAGATGGGAGTTTGACCATGAAGTACGCGATGATTGATGGCCAGCGCCGTGAGGCTTCGCCCGGACTTCGGGGAGTATGCCGCGAATGCGAAGCCATCGTGATATCGAAATGTGGAAGATTCAGAGTGTGGCACTGGGCGCATCTGCCAGGCAGCATCGACCATCGGTGGAAGGAACCTGAAACTGAATGGCACCGAAAATGGAAGGAGTGTTTTCCCGACGAATGGCAAGAGACTATTCACCGGGCCAGTACCGGAGAAAGGCATATCGCGGACGTCAAGACCAAACATGAACGGGTGATCGAATTCCAGTGTTCGTCTATTTCCGAAGCGGAACGTCGCTCTCGCGAAGAGTTCTATCGACGGATGTGTTGGGTAGTGAATGGCCTAAGACTGGAAGGAGACCGACCGCGGTTCTACGAGGCATTGCTCCGCGGAGTGCGGTTTAGGGTCACTCCCCTGATTTGGCTTGTTCCAGTGAAAAAGTGCCTGCTTCTTCAGAAGTGGGCTAACAGCCGCGTGCGAGTTTATTTTGATTTCGGAGAATTCGATGACGCAGGCTTTCGGGCTCCGGTCCTATGGGTCTTGAAGCCACGAAGTCCCAAAGGTGTGGCCGTCTTGATGCCGGTTTATCGAAAGAACTTCATAGAAGCCATGACCAAGGGCGAGCCGGTCAAAGGCATTTTCCCGGTGATCGTACGCCGGTCCTCTGTGCCACAAGCAATCCTTTCGCCGCGGCCCTGGTACCCTTGGTCCCCAAGACGAAAACGATACAGGCCTCGGCCGATCCGATGGCTGTAGCAGAAAGAAGAAAGAATTCGGGATCAGAGTTCTGATTCCTCATACGCTTTCGGCGCCAAGCGAGTATCATTCCCACGCGCACCAATTGCACTTCCCAGGGGCAGCAGCTTGCGGGAGAAGTTCGATACGGTGATCGTTGGCGGTGGCCAAGCGGGATTGGCCATGAGCTATCACCTGCGCCAGCGCGGACGCGAGCACGTCATTCTCGAGCGGCGTCGGGTGGCCGAGCGCTGGCGCACGGAGCGCTGGGATTCGCTGCGCTTCCAGTTGCCAAACACCTGGCTTGCATTGCCTGGGAAGTCCTATGCGGGGACCGACCCGGACGGGTTTACGCATCATCCTGATGTCCTGCGCTTCATCCTCGACTATGCGGCGGAGATTGCGGCCCCGGTCCGCACGGGCGTTGAAGTAACAAGCCTCAGTCCCAACGAGGGCAGTGGCGGCTACGCGCTGGAAACCACAGATGGCCAAATCCTCGCGCGGCATGTTGTCATCGCCACCGGTCCGTTCCAGCGTTCGATAGTCCCGGACTACAGCCGGTCCGTTCCATCCAGCGTTTATCAGACGGACGCCACACATTACCGCAACCCGGCGGAATTGCCGCCAGGCGCCGTGCTGGTGGTCGGCAGCGGCAATTCAGGCTGCCAGATTGCCGATGAACTGCTGCGCAGCGGACGGCGCGTATTTCTCGCAATCGGCCGACACGGCCGCGTGCCCCGGCGCTACCGCGGCAAGGACATCATCTGGTGGTACGACGCTCTTGGCCGCTTCGATGTGAACATCGACAGCTTTCCGGATAGAAAGTACCCGCCGACGATAATCATGACGGGCGTGGATGGCGGCTACGATCTCGACCCCCATCGCCTGGGCAGTGCGGGCGTCAGTTTGCTGGGGCACGTGCTGGGCATAAACGATGGAACCCTAGCGCTTGCCGGCGACACCGAAAAACTGCTCGCGGCCGCCGAGCAAAGATACGCGGACTTCATTGAGGCGGCGGACAAGCTGGCCGCCACGCCGGCAATGCGTTCCGAAATCGGCCAAACAGAAGTGCCAGCGCCGCTTCCTCCGCTCCGTGTCGACGACATCCGCAGGCTGGATCTTCGCGAAGAGAACGTCGGCACCATCCTCTGGGCGGGCGGATATGGCTTCAGCTTCGACTGGGTGAAGCTGCCAATTGTCGATGCCAAGGGCGCGCCGGTCCAGCAGCGCGGCGTTACCGCCTGTCCCGGGGTCTATTTCCTCGGACTGCACTGGATGCACACGTTCCGTTCGGCCATTCTTCCGTTCGTCGGCCGGGACGCTGCCTATCTCGCCGATCACATTGATCAGCTGGCGCCTTGACCAAGGTCTCAGCCGGTCACTCCGCCACCAGCATTGCGTTCTTCATCAGGGAGCGGACGCCGCGGGACCAGGAGTAGTTGGCGCCCATGCGCAGGCCGGTCGAGAATTTGGAGACGACTTCACCGGTTTGGGCATCCCTGACTTGAAGCTGCACGACATATTCGGTCATGCCAGTCTTGGTCACGACGCCGCGTTGCTGGAATGAATGGGGGACAGGCACCTCAGCCGGGCGGCGGAGCCTGTCCCCGTGGCAAGGAACCGCTTTACCCCCTAACCTCAATCCAGAATAGGCCTCTCAGGCCCGCCGGCCGGCGAGCGGGCCAGTAACGCAGCCCGCGCCGGGTGAAGCCTGCGACCGCGGAGCTCCCGAGGAGTCATGGATCCTTATGTCGTCTTTCTGGCCTGTCTCGGACTGATCATCCTGGCGGTCTCCTGGTTGCCGTTGCTCCTCAGGGAATTGCCGCTGTCTCTGCCAATTCTATGCGTCTTGTTCGGCTTCCTGGTGTTCAGTCTTCCTGGCGTCCGCGATGCGCTAAACCCGCTGGACCAGCCGGTCATTACCGAGCGGGTCAGCGAACTGGTCGTCATCATCGCGCTACTGGGCGCCGGGCTGAAGATCGACCGCAGGGTAGGCCGGCGGCGCTGGGCAACGACCTGGCGGCTCCTGGCCGTTGCCATGCCGCTGTCGATCCTCGGCATCGCTTTTCTTGGATGGTGGCTTATAGGGCTCTCAGCCGCCGCCGCGCTGCTGCTCGGCGCTGTTCTGGCGCCGACCGATCCGGTGCTCGCTTCCGACGTGCAAGTGGGGCCGCCCGGGTCCGGCGGAGAGGATGAGGTGAGGTTCAGCCTGACCTCCGAAGCCGGGCTGAATGACGGGCTGGCATTTCCCTTTGTCAATCTTGCCATCGCCTTGGCCGTCTATGGATCGGCGCCCGGAGTCTGGACGCTCGAGTGGCTGGGGATCGACGTGCTGTGGAAGATCGCCGCTGGCATCGGCGTCGGGTTGTTGACCGGCTTTCTCCTCGGTCAGCTGATGTTTCGATTGCCGAAGTCGAAGAACCTGGCCGGGGCCCGGGACGGCTTCGTCGCGCTCGGCATCGTGTTTCTTGCCTATGGCGCCGCGGAGCTCATTCATGGTTACGGCTTTCTCGCGGTCTTCATCGCCGGCGTCACGTTGCGCGAGATCGAGCGGCGCCATGAGTACCATGAACGGCTGCACGACTTCGCCGAGCAGACCGAGCGCCTGCTGATGACAATGATCCTGGTCATGTTCGGTGGGGCTATTGCCGGGGGCCTGCTGGAATCGCTCACCTGGACCGCCGCCCTGTCGTGGATTCTGTTCCTTCTGGTTGTCCGGCCGGCGGCCGGTCTTGTCAGTCTCTACGGCTCACCCGGTCCCCTCGAGGAGCGGGCCGCAATCGCCTTCTTTGGAATCCGCGGCATCGGCTCCTTCTACTATCTTGCTTACGCCCTGAATCACGCAAATTTCGAGAGCCATAACCTGTTATGGGCGATCGTCAGCCTTTGCGTCGTGGGATCGATCGTCTTGCATGGCATTGCCTCGACCCCCGCAATGCGATTTCTCGACAGGCGGCGGCGCCGTCGCGCCCGCGCCGATCGGCGGTAATGCGGTGGCATAGCGCGCGGATAAGTCGCGCGGCGCCCGTGGCAGGGGCCGAATGCCTCCAACGAGTGATATCGGAGGGGCGCATGTCGAATTGTCTCGACTTGCGGTCAATAAGAGCGCCTTGTGTGAAAATATTCTCGAATCACATTGCGAAAAGCTGGGCCGCCTGTCAGGGGGCACGCCGCGCCCGATGGAGCGGCCATGTCCAGCTATCGCTGCTATTTCCTCGATGTGAACAATCACGTTGCGGCAGATCGTTTCGTCGAGTGCGAGACGGACAGTATGGCACGGACACGTGCCGACGAGCTGCTTGCCGATTCCCAGTATCCCGCGATGGAAATCTGGGATGGCGCTCGGTTCATTTACCAGGCGATGCAGCATAGCGCACGTCCCCGCTCGAACTGACCGCCGCAAGAGGCAGTCAGATCGGTCCACTTGACCTCGGAAACTAGATGGCTCACGCGCAAGATGGAGGGGCAGACATGACACGCAATGCCAAGCACACGCAGCCGGCAAAGGAAACGACGCCAACAAGCGGCTGGACACCAGGCTACGATTTCCTGATGGAGACCAACCAGCGGGCCTTTGCACGCTGGCTCAATGGGATGAATGGGCTGTCGCAGGAAATCGCGCAGTTCACACAAAGTCGTCTACAGGAAGACATGGCAGCTTGGTCGGCACTCGCCAGCTGCAGCAATCCCCAGGACGCTTTCGAATGCCAACGGCGCTTCGCCGAAAAGGCAACAGCGGGATATCTGGCGGAAGTCACCAAGCTATCGGCGATGATGATCAGTCTCGCAAACGAGGGATTGGAGTCGCGCCAGCGCCATACGGAGGCGACATCCTAGTTGGAAGCCGGA